>CAYUFS010000001.1:0-267432 GCA_964443975.1 uncultured Myxococcales bacterium
ATCGCGCCAGCCAGGAAGCCGCGTGGCAGGCCGTCGTCAAGGTCTCTGGCGTCGACTTCTCCTCCGCGGCACCCTTGCGCGCGGAGTCCTGAGAGAGCGCTCGATCGCGGCTGACTTGAACGTGGTGACCCAAGTGAGCTGGCGAATCCCGGGTGGCCGTTCCCGCGCTTCGATCTCGACGAACCTGCCCGGTCGTATACGCGGCCTAGCGGCATTGTGGATTGTTCCGATCACACAGTGCTTCCGCTTGCGGTCTGCGCTCGTGCGTTCGGCGCCGCGCTCGAATCAGTCGCCGGGAATGGCAGGCAAGAGCTTTCCGTAGAGCTTGCCCAGCTGATCGACGTTGAACACACGCTTCGCCCCCTCGACGCGCCAGAACGGATAGGTTCGCACGTGCGTGATGTCGCCCGCCTGAAGCACCAGCTCAAGGAGACCCCAAAATCAGGTCAATCCCAGGGATTGAAGATCGGGACGCGGGCCTGCTCGTAGTCGCTTTCATCGCGCGACACGACGGTCAATCCGTGACGTAGGGCAGTCGCGGCAATGATGAGGTCTGGCTGCGAGAATGTGTGCCCGACCTTTCGGCCGTCTTCGACCAAGAGACGCCATTTGAACATGATGTCCTCTGTGACGGCGAGAACGCGCTGCGCGAACATCGGCCTCACTTTGTGGGTGAGCCAGTCGTTGAGCTCGGCGCGTCGGGTTACGCTGGCGACGGTCTCGATGCCGAACCTGATCTCGGCAAAGGTGACGGCGCTGACAAAGAGATCCTCGAGCGGTTGTTCGGTGATGAAGGCGACCACCTTGGGTTCCGGCCTGGGCCGGCGCAGTTCGGACAAGACGTTGGTGTCGAGCAGCCAGCCGTTCACGGGAGGACAACATCACGAACGGGTGGTCGGATTCGCTTCGGTTCGATGGCGACCGCACGGTGCGGGGAGGCTTGCATCGCAGCCACGAGAGCCGCACCCGTAAGGTCGCCCCGGAGGCGGCGAAATTCTTCCGCGGCGATGACGACGACTTCATCTCGTCCATGCACCGTGACGTGCTGCGGACCCTCGTCGCGGACACGTCGGACGAGCTCGCTGAAACGTGCCTTCGCGTCCTGGAGCGGCCAGTGCCCGGACTGCGGCGCACGCCTCCGTCGGGTGGATTTTCGCGAGCCCACCGAAGGCGATGGCTTGATAAATCTAGTCACGCTGACCAGAATATCATGTTTGTTGGCGATTCCAAGCCGCCGAGCCAGAGCCCGTTGGCTCAGCCGGGCGCTCAGCTGGTCTGGGCCATCAGCAGGATGTAGTCGGTGCCCTCGACCAGTACGGCGGAGCCGGTGGAATACCGGGGCCTGAACATCGCCTCGCCGTCGATCACGCGCCCGCGCACGGTGACGCGGGACTGTTCCCCGCGCACCAGCTTGGCCTTCACGACGTCCGGAAACCAGGGCAAATCCGCCACGGGCACGCTCTCTGGCGCGGCGCCAGCGTCCGCGCGGGTCAGCGCTGCGGTGATGCCGGCGTCGAAGCGGATGACCGCCACCAGCCGATAGTCGGTGGGCCCGAATCCGCCCGGCGTCCCGACCGGGACCTCCTCGAAGGCCACTTCGAGGGGAGTGGCGGGGAGCTTCAGCGCCATGGCGAGCACGTGCGCATCGTGACTGACGGAGGAGGCTTGCCCTTGCTTCATGTCGTCTTTCCGGGAGTGGCAGCCGAGGCCGCCCGCCAGCGAGGTTGCGGTGATGAGGGAGAGCGAGATGGCGGCGGTCCTGACGCCTCTCGTGCAGGGTCGGGCGGCCTGTATCACGTTCTGTTCCGGGCGCGGCGGTTGTCTTGCGGTTTCCGATCCCGGCTGTCCGAGATGTGCTGGACGACCGTCGACGCGGGCGTCGCGCCGGACCAGGAGACGGCCCGGGTCAGGACGGAGTAGTTCATGTACTGCTGCGCCAGCCCCGACACCTCGAAGCGCCCGTTCGCGTCGTCGGGGATTCCCGTGGCGATGTCGTGCATGCCCGGGTTGAAGTTGTACCGGTCCTCGGCGTGCAGGGTGAATAGCGCCGAAAACGAGCCCACCCCCACCATCGAGACGGTGCCGCTCAACCAGATGAAGTGGGAGCCTATCGCCTTCTGCCAGTTCTCCGTCGCCGGATAGGGGAACAGGGAAGCCATCGCCTTGTCGTGGCTGCCGCAGGCGATGCCGCTGCTGGTGACCCGAAACGTCGTCTGCCCTGCCGCCGTCGGGGCCAACTCCTCCACGCCGCGGCGAAAATCCAGCACGGCGTTGTGGAGCGTGGTCGCCCCGGACGGGTCGCTGTCGACGTAGCGGTCGTACGAAAAGATGCGATCGGCCCCGTGCCCGTAGAGGAAATGGCGGTAAGCGGGCAGCGCGTCCGGCAGGTTGTTGTGCGGCACGAAGGGCACGTTCTGTCCCGCCTCCGCGCCCTCGAGCAGGGCGGCCCATTCCGCGAAGACGGCCCGATCTCCCGCGGTGGGCGGCCGCCTGGGAAAGTGATCCAGAAAGCCGTTGTCCTCGTGGATGGGCGGACGAACCGGAGGCCCGATCGTGTAGGTCGCCACCGTCGCCATGGCTATCGTTCCTCCTCGATACGGCGAACGTCGACGATGGCCGCGCGTGCGCCGCGCCCATCGTCTGGTACCGGTCGCGCCGTGCCGGCATCGATGTTGGTGTAGATGGCCGCCCAGGCCAGGAACCAGGGGAACAACACCATCAGCAACAGAAACCCGTCGACGATGCCGGCGATCGGGCCGGGAACCGACGCGACGGCGAAGGCGGCGTTGGAGATGCAACTGAATCCGAGGAATGCGCCCGAGAGCAGCAACGGGCACAACCAGAACATCATCCGGTCACCGCGGCGCGCGGCCTGGCGCAGATCGTCGATGCCGAAGCTGGTCTGGACCCCTACCCCCACACCCTTGCCCTCCATCACGTCGTCGGGCCGCTGGATGTCGGCCCCCCTTCCCAAAGCGACCCTGCCCGCCTCGTAGGGTTCGAGACGGCGGACCTTTCCGTTCATGTGTTTGAACAGGACGTAGAAGAGAAGGGCGGACATCGCCCACAGGCTCACCCCGGCGATGGCAAATACCTTCGCCAGAGTCCAGGAGACGCCAAACCTCTGGAGCAGAAGGGGATTGGGAAACATGGCTCAGTTTGCCTCCGCCGTGGCACGGGCCATCTCGAACGCGCGCTGCGCGCGCAGGGCCACCACCAGATCGTCGTGAGCCGTTGGGCCGAGGAGCAACCAGGTGGTCAGAAAACCGTTTCGCTGCGCGAAGCCCAGCCGCGCCGTGGCGTCGGACGAAGCCAGATGACCGTTCACCACGAAGCCACCCAGCCAACCCGCCACGGCAGCCGCCCGGGGATCGTCATCCCCCGTGAGCGGCACCGGCGCGCCCGAGGTCGAAAATCGGAGCGCCGCCAGCTTCTCCACGGCCCTGCCCGCGAGCCGATCCAGCGGCGGAACCGCTTCGCCTTTCTCGAGGCGTTGCACCTTGATCTGGCAGTACGCGAGCAGCCTGTCCTTCGCCGGGTTGGTGAGGCGCAGATCCACCGCCGCCACGCCCTCGGGGGCGGGCTCCACCGGCGTCGCGGACCAGCTCGCCGGATATGCCACGCGAAAGTTGGGTCGCCTGCCACGCGCGGTCAGCCAGGGTTCCAGCTGCGACTCCCCGGTTGCCTTCTGCACCGTGAAGCCGTCGTGGGCCACCCAGCAAGTGTCCTTCACCTCGTCCCAGTGAGCGCGCGGCACGAGGCACGTGACCAGGAAGATGTGGCCGCCGTCGGCGCGAGCGGAGGTGCGGCGGACCTGCTGGGCGCCGTCCCGAATCCGCGTCCCGGTCGCTTCGAAGTACAGGCCGTGGACGCCCGGAATCCAGTGCCCCGCCACGATCGTGTAGCCGGACCGTGAGAAGGATTCTCGCAGCATGGTGTCGAGGGGGATCTCGAACCTGGGCATGGTCGTCGACATGATGATCGCCGGCGAGCCGAGCGCAGGCGGGCCCGTGAAGTCACCGAGCGCGACGGTGTCGAGTGGACCGCCCGCAGGCGCGGCGACCGAGGACGGCTTCGTGAACTTCCAGTCCTTCGGCACCAGCACTTCGTACCCGAGTCCGGCGTCGGTCTCGGGGGCGTATTGAAACCTGAAGTGCGTCTGTTCCAGCGTGGCGACGAGGCGGGGCGCCATCATCGGGATGTCCAGGGGGCCGGTCGCCTGCGCGAGGCCGGGCGCCGACACCGGCTCGGGCGCGGCGTCGCGCTTCGAACAGCTCGCCGCCCACAGCGCCGTGAGGACGCCCAGACAGCTCGTCGTGATCGAGGGGAGAGTCCTTCGCATCGTCGTCCTCTTCAGTCGAAGCGGAGGGTGGCGCGCTCGATCTCGAACACACGCTGGGCGCGCAGCGCCACCAGCAGATCGTCCTGAATCGTGGGACTGACCACGAGCCAGGTGATGAGCAGCCCGTCTCGCCGCGCGAAGCCCAGCCGGGCCGTCGCCTCGGACGCGGGCACGTGACCGGGAACCACGCATCCCCCCAACCAGCCTGGCACCGCCGCGGCGCGCGGATCGGTCTCGTCGGTGAGCGGCGCCGGGGCGCCCGACGCCACGAAGCCGAAGCCCGCCAGTTTCTCCAGTGCTCTGCCTGTCAGCCGATCGACCGCCGGAACCACCTCGCCCTCGTCTAGGCGCTGCACCTTGACCTGGGAGTACGCGAGCAGCGTGTCTCGCCGTGAGTTGAGGAGACGGATGTCCACCGCCGAGACGCCGTCGGGTGCGGGCTCGACGGGGGTGGCGGACCAGCTGATGGGATAGGCCACCTCGAAGTCGGGATTGCGGCCCTGTGCCGACAACCAAGGTTCCATTCGATCGATGCCCGTCGCCTTCTCCAGCTTGAACGTGTCGTGCGCGATCCAGAACAGCTTCTTCGCCTGGTCCCAGTTTCGCCGGCCGGTCAGGCAGTTGACCGAGAACAGGTGGCTCCCGTCGACCCGCGCCGACGTGCGCCGGACTTCCTCGACGCCGTCGCGAACCCGCGTGCCGGTCACGTCGAAGAACAGCCCGTGGGCCCCGGGGAACCACTTCGCCGAGACGATGGTCCAGCCCTCTGAGACGAGCGACAGCCGCGTCCACTCGTCGATGCCTATCTCGAACGGAAGCGACGTCACCGTCACTGCGATGACGGGCGCGTCGATCTCGGCCGAGCCGGCAAAGAAGCCCAGACCTTGGCTGGTGAGCGGTCCGTCGGGCACCGGGCCGAACTCCTGCGAAAACGCCCACGTCTTCGGGACCAGCAGCCGATAGGTAAACAGCGGCAGTTGCTTGGGGACGGCCTCGAAGTTGACATGGGTGTGCTCGAGAGTGGCCACCAGGTCCGGCGCCATCATCGGGATCTCTAGAGATGAATCGACCATCGTGTGCCTACATGTTCCTATTTCGCGATGTCCACGCTGCCAGTGACGCCCACGCCCGCCAGCCCCACGCCCGCCTTCGCGCCCGCGGAGCCATCGAAGAGCTTGCCGCCTTCGTTGATGACGCCTCTGACGTTGGCAGAGGCGCCCGCGCTCAACAAGCTACCCTCGACCTTGACCCCCAGGCCCACGTAGTAGGGGCTGTACGGAATGCGGATCCGCACCTTCAGCGGCAGCTCGCCCTTCAAGACCGCCACGAACCCTTCCAGTGACGCCTCGATCTTCCCCGAACCCTTGGACAGATCGATGTCGCCACCCACGTTGCCCTTCAGTTCGCCGCCGACGACGTCGCCCGTCCCGACGGACTCGAACTTGACCCACGGCAGATCCTCGGCGGGCTTCGGCGGGGGAGGGGGCGGCGGCGTCGGGATGCCGATCATGACCGTGGGAAATCCCAGCGCGATCACGTCCGGTCCGCCGCTGGCCTCCACCACGAAGTCGGTGGCTCGGGCGGCCGGCGCGCCGTTGATGAGGACGGTCGTGGCGCCGGGCGAGGTGGGGCCGGCGCCGTGGGGCGCGCCGGGAGCGGGACAAAGATGCATGTCGAGGCCAATCCGCCAGGCCGGCTTGCCCCCGATGATGACGTTCGGGCTGCCGGGGCCCGGGGCCAGGGGGCCGAGGTGCATGGTGAGGTCGCCGATGCGCGCCGCCATCGGTGTGGTGGGCGCGGGTGGCGGCGGTGGCGGCGGATCGTCCCCGAACAGGTGCTTGATCTTGTCGACCAGATCCACCTCCCCGTGAACGACGCTGCCCTCCAGCGAGCCCTTGACCAGCGTCACCGACGCCGTCTTCTTGTCGAGGTCGTAAGAAGCGGAGCCGAGCTCGATCGAGCCCTTCCCCTGAAGGACGCTGACGAACGTCTTGTCGTGCTCGTGCCCCTTCTCGTCCTTGCTGCTCCAGTATGAGACCGTCCGCGTCTCATCCTTGTAAATGGGACCGAGGGACGCTTTCCTGCTGGGGCCCTTCTTCTCTTGCTCCGGCGGTGCGCCCGGTTTCGGCTTCTCGTTGCCGGCGGTCTTCGGGGTAGAGGCGCCGAACTTCTTCTCCTTGCCAATGCTGGCGCCCGGTTTGGGAACCGAGAAGCCAGAATCATCTTCCCCGCCTTCGGCCACGCGATCCTCAGGGGCTGTTCAGCTTGATGAGGCCGCCGACGACGTCGACGACGGAGCTGCCGTTGATGGTGATGTTGGTGGTCTTCAGATCGATCGTGCCGTCCTTGATGCTGATGGTGCTTCCCCCGACCTTCAGAAGAATCTCCTCGCCGCTCTCGATGCTCAGCTGGAGCGCGACGTAGTCCTCCCTGTTCTTCTCGACGATGATGCTGTGCACGTCCCCGAACACGTTGTGGTTGTGGCCGGCCTTGAACGTATGGCTGGTCACTCCCATGACGATGGTCTCGTGATCGTCGTTGATGTGAACGGTGTCTTTCTTGGTTACGGTGGTGCTGCGCGATCCGCCGACCGAGATGGACTCGCTCCCTCCCACCGACAGTGACCGGCTGCCCTTCACGTTGACGGTGTGGGTCTTCTCGGCCTGGACGAACAGCTCCTCTTCACCCTTCTTGTCCTCGAAGCGGATCTCGTTGAAGTTGTTCGGTCCAGCGCCCTTGCTGCTGCGGGTCTTGATGCCGCTCTGGGTCTTCTTGGCGTTGGCGTAGGGCGGTTTGTTGACGCTGTTGTACATGCGTCCGGTGACGACGGGGCGATCTGGATCGCCCTCCAGGAACTCCACCATCACCTCCTGCCCGATGCGCGGCGTGAACTGGATGCCCCACTGCTGCCCCGCCCACAGCGAGGCGACGCGAACGAAGCAGGGCGCGCTGTCGTTGTCCTTGTCGTCGTCGTCGCGCTCGGGATCGTGGGGCTTGTAGGGACCCAGGCGCTCCCAGTGGAAGCGAACCAGCACGCGGCCCAGGTCGTCGGTCCAGATCTCCTCGCTGTTGTCGTCGTCCTTCTTCGGCCCCACCACGATCGCGGTCTGGGGGCCCTGGACCACTGGCTTCGGCGTGCGGCTGACGGGGCGAAACGGCACGTGCGATTCGACCAGGGTCAGCTGGCACTCGAAACGATCGTGGCCCGCGTCCGGACCGGATTCGGCCTGGTGTCCCTGCAGCTCGTACCGCGCCCTCACGATCAGGTGCTCGGTCTTGCCGTCGCTCCAGGGCGCCTCGGTCAGCATGAACGTGTTTCCGGTGCCCACCCCGCGCACGGACCCCGAGGCGGTGATCGTCTCGTAGTAGGACTGCGCCTCGTTCAAGCGGACCTTCACCGCTCGATCGCCCCGTTTCTGCGTCTGGTACCGCCCCGGGTAGTCGTAGACCTCTCCCGTGAGCTCGCGATCCGTGTCGTCGCTCGCCGGGATCAGCGAAGACAGCAGGGGGGCGCGCGGCTTCATGTAATCGAAGTCGCGCAGGACATAGGCCGCGGACTTGATCTCCTGCGCCACGCTCCAGTGGGACAGACACTCAGTGGCACCAGTATCGCCAGGCGTCCGCAGGGGCACGGTCGCGTAGCCATCCCGATGGTCCCGTCCCGCGATCGAGTCGGTCAGCACCATGGTGTGCGACTGGGCGTCGTGCACGAAGTGGTACGAGATGCCCGCCTCTTCGAGCAGCCGGCTGATGAACCTCAGATCCGTCTCTCGATACTGGACGGTGTACTCGCGCTTCGGATACTCGGCCTCGTCGTCCGGCTGGTCCCCGGAGGGCGGGTCGCCCGCCGGCTTCGCCCGAGGGGGCGTCTCCAGCGCCAGCTTGAAGGCGTTGTTGGGGTACTTGCGGAAGATCTTCTGGACGATCTCGAGGACCGTCTTGTTCTGGAAGATCCGGCAGTCGCTGGTGTGGGCCAGGAACCACAGCCAGGGGTGCAGCACCGCGCGGTAGTGAAAGTAGCCCCCGCGCATTCCCACCTGGGTGAAGCGCGTCACGTAACCGTTGAAGCAGCGGCTGCCCGAGCCGCTCTGTTCGACGCTGACCGTCATCATCTCGCCCAGCGCATCCACCAGCCGGATGTCACCGCCCTTCGCCAGCACGTCGACGACGTACTGGAAAGGACGGTTCAACTCCTCGTCCCCGCTCATGGAATGGAAGTGCAGCTCGTTCCCCGCCAGGGGGCTGACCGTGATGAATTGATCCTGTGCCATTGATGTCCCTCGAACCCGCCGCCAGCATCGGCTTGCCTGATTTTGTCGAGGCCAGCCTGCTTAATTCCTCGGGCCAGGTCAACCGGGTTCGTGACGGCCAGTTCCGACCTGGGACCGGGGTGAGCGGGCCGGGGCGCCCGAGCACCCAAGGCGGCATGCCTGACCGCGAGGGACCTCAGGTCCGCGTGGACCCTGCCGATACCTAGCAGCGCGCTGTCGCGAGCGCCTTGTGCGACGTTGGCGGCCTACCCGCCGGGTGTGCCGCGCCAGGTTCGCGTCCCCGACATTCCCGCGGAGCTGGCCCTCGATGAACAAATTGATACCGAAGAAGCAGTGGCGCTACCTCCTTGTCGGCGCCTTGCTCGTGACGGCGGGCGGGGCGGTGGTCGCGAGTCGACGGTCGTCGCTTGCCAGCCCACCGACGGCGCTGAACCCGATGCTGCAACAGATGCGCAGCGAGCCGGGCTTGTGGACGGCTACCGAGCGCGACGTCTCAGTCCTGTTGCTGGACATGCGGGAGAACAACGTCGCCGGCGTGGTGCTGGCTCCGGCGGGCATGTTCGTATCCACACGAGCTGGGCAGAGGTACTTTGTTGGCGACAGCGCGGGAAAGCTCGCTGGCCTGATCCTCACGTCCTATGAAAGAACGCAGACGGCCGCATTTCCACTGGCAGTCGTGGGGGAGGACATCCCTCCCAACCGTCGGCACCTGGATCTGGGCCTCCTGATCACGATTGGCCTCCTGTCGGCCGTGGGCCTACAGGGCGCCCGCGTCTATCGCGGCAACGGTTTCAAGTTCTCGAAGAACCAGTCGGTCGTCACCTTCGACGACGTCATTGGCGCCGCGGAAGCCAAATCGGCGCTCATGGACATCAAGTCGTACCTCAAGGACCCCAAGGGCTTCACGGCGCTGGGAGCGCGGCCTCCGAAGGGCGTTCTGCTTTCGGGGCCTCCCGGGACGGGAAAGACGCGGCTCGCGAAGGCATTGGCCGGCGAGTGCAACGTGCACTTCATACCCGCCACCGGCGGCGACTTCACGGCCATGTTCGTCGGGTTGGGCGCCATGCGCGTGAAGTCTCTGTTTCGCAAGGCTCGCAAGCATGCGCCGTGCATCATCTTCATCGACGAGATGGATGGCGTCGGCCGACGGACAAACACCGAGACAGGCGGCACGTCCGAGGCGGAAGGGAATCGCATCATCAACCAGATTCTGACGGAGCTGGATGGGTTCAACTCGTCGAGCGGCGTGATCGTGATCGGCGCGACCAACTTCCCAGACGCCGTGGATCCAGCGCTGGTCCGCGAAGGCCGATTCGACCGAAAGATCCAGCTCACGCTTCCCGACCTCCGCGATAGAGAGGCGCTGTTCCGCCTCTTCGCGAAAGGGGTGAAGACCGGCGGCGCGCCGAACTACTGTCAGCTGGCGCGTCTCACCACCGGGTTGACACCGGCGGCGATCGCCTACGTCGTGAACCACGCCGCGTTGATCTCCGCGCGCCACGGGCAGCGGGATGTCCCCATGGCCAACTTCGTCGAGGCCATCGAAGTCTGTCGCATGGGTGAGGTCAACGGTTCAGCCTCGGCGCTGACCGAAGGCGAGCGAGAGCGCGTGGCGGTACACGAAGCAGGACACGCGATCGTTGCCCAGGTCATGAACGTGGGCCGCGTCGAGAAGGTCACCATCCTGTCGCGCGGGGGGGCGCTTGGCGTCACCCTCGTCACGCAATCCGAGGACAAGCAATTACATCTGAAGTCGGAGCTGCAAGGTCGGATTCAGATGCTTCTGGCGGGTCGTGCCGCCGAGCTCATCACGTACAACGATGCCTCCAGCGGTGCGGCGAGCGACCTGAAGGAGGCGTCGAGGCTGGCGCTGTCCATGGTCGCAACCCTGGGGCTGAGCGACACGGGCACGTTGTTCAGCCTCGACGCGCTTACCGCGCTCAACATCAAGCCTGATCCCACCGGCGCCGTGGCAGAGGCCGAGGCCATCCTCACGGCCCAGAACGAACGCTCCCTGGCAACCCTGAGGGAGCTGCGCGGCGCCCTGGTGGAGCTGACCGAGAAGCTGGTGGAGCGCGAGACCATCGACGGAGAAGAGGTCGCCCGAGCGATATCCAACGCCCGTGCGGCCAACGAGAGCCGGGCCGAAGCAAGCTGCGCAGCGGCGTGAATCGACTCGAGCTGGGTGATCACCTGGCTCACGAGGTGAGGCCCACGTCCGTCCGGCCGCGCGCGTCGAGCCCGGCCACGTCTTCGTCGGTGTCGACGTCGACCGCGCCGCCAGGCCAGTCGACCGCGACGACGTCGTCGGCGCGCAGCAGGCGTCCCGCGCCCTGATCGCCCTCCAGCTGCGCGAGCTCGCCCCACCGCGAGCGATCGAACACGGCGGGAGCGCCCATGACGCCGGAGAACCGTGAGGCCGCGCGCGCCGCGCCCGCCAGCCAGGCGTCGCGCAGGGCGGTCAGGTGCGAAACGGTCAGCAGCGGCTGATCGCCGAGGACGATCGCCAGGGCGCCCGCCGCCGTCGTCTCGGCCCAGCGCACGGCGGCGCGGATCGAGGACGCGATGCCGTCTTGCCAGGCATCATTCGTGGTCAACGTGAGGGACAGACCGCCGAGGGCCGCTGCCACGAGAGGGGCGTGTGCGCCAAGGACCACGCAAACCGGGCCGGCGTCGGCGGCCACGCACGTCGCGGCCACACTTCGCACGAGGGGAGCGCCATCGACCTCGACGAGCTGCTTGGGCCGACCGAGGCGGCGCGAGCCACCTGCCGCCAGGACGGCGATCGCGACCTCGGCGTGCAGCGCACGCGCTCGGTCGCGCAGCATCCCTCCCGGGCGGCGCCGTTGCACGGCCTGCAGCTCGGCCACGATGGCGAGCGCGATCTGCTCGGGCGTCTCGGCGCCGACATCCAGACCGACCGGCGCATGGACGCGGGTATCCGCGCCGGGCCGCCGCCCGAGGTCGCCGAGGAGCGCGTGGGTGCGCCGCGCGGGCCCGAGGACCCCGATGTACCGCGCCCGCGAGGCGAGCGCCGCCGCGAGCGCCTCGCGATCGGCGTCGCGCTGGTGGTGCATGATCACGACGTACGACTCCGCCTCCGCGTCGAGGAGTGCAGCGAGCCGGTCCCAGGCGCCGGCGGTCGAGACAACGCGATCGGCGGCGAGGAACCGCGAAGGCTCGCGGATCGCGCGATCCGCGACGGTGACCCGCATCCCGATCGACTGCCCGAGCGCGACGATCGGCGCAGCGTCGTGTCCACTGCCGAGCACGAACAGCATCGGCGATGGCGCGATCCGCTCGACCAGCGCCGTGATGCCATGTTCGGGGAGCGCGACGAGCCCCGTCGGTCCTCGTGCCGCGTGCTCCAGCGCCCGCTGGACCGCCGGATCGGCGATCGGGCGGACGAGGTCGCCACCCGGGCCGCGCGCCAGCCGCGCGCCAGGCGGTACGGCCACGTGCCCTGACTGAATCACCGTGACCAGCACGCCAGGCAATCCTGCGGCGAAACACGCCTGCGCGAACGCCAGCGCCTCGTGCCGCGCGCCAGGCTCGATGTGCTCGAGCAGCACGTCGACGATCCCGTTGCAGCCGAGCCCGACCCCCCAGGCCGCGCCGTCCTCGCTGGCCGAATCATAGGTGACGACGGCGGCGCCCGCGCGGCAGCGATGCGCTCCGCGCAGCATCACGTCGCCCTCGAGGCAGCCGCCGCTGACGCAGCCAGCGACCCAGCGGTCTCCCGCCACGAGCATCCGGGCGCCCGGCCTTCGGTAGGAAGACCCGGCGACGCGCACCACCGTGGCGAGCAGGAACGCCGAGCCCTCCGCCTCGAGCCGCGCTGCCTCGCGAACGATCCGTTCGAGCTCGTTCATGTCAGTTGGGGCAGGGGGCGCCGGCGGCTGCCCAGGTCTCCCACGCGGAAATGAACGTCGCGTACGGCGTGGACACCGGCGCCCGCCCGAAGCCTGGCTGCCATCCCCACGTCACGAGCGGAGTGTCGAGGTGCGCCCGTAGCGCGGCCATGTCCCTGCCGCCGTTGCGCGCCGGGTCCTTGAGCTGCTCGCACAAGGCGCGCGGCTCTTCGCCGACGAACACCAGCTTCTGCTCGGGCGTCGGCATGTGCCAGCCCACGACCGTGCCCGGCGGTACATGGAGGCCATAGTTGCTCGGGGGATTCGCGGGGCCGTGGCAGGTCGTGCACGCGGCAGCCGCCATGCCCTGTCCCGTGGGCCCGCGGAGCACGTTCATGGCATGCACGCGGCCCTCGTCGCCCTGCAGGGGCGCGTCGCCGCCAGGGTGGCAGTTCTGGCAGCGTGGGTGCTGCAGGACCGCGCGCACGGTTGCGAACGCGGCCACGCCGGTCGCGCGGTCCGGTTGCTGGCGCACGGGGCCGGCGGGCCGCGGCGACTGGCCGCCGCAGGCGGCGAGAACGAGAACCATCGTCACGAAGGCGCGCATCATCATCGGGTGTCCTAGGCGAGGCGCAGCGGCAGCGCGCGCAGTCGTTGCTTGGTGAGCGCAAACACGGCGTTCGCGACAGCAGGCGCGATCGGCGCGGTGGCCGGCTCGCCGATGCCGCCCATCTTCGCGTCGCTCGGCATCACGTGAACGCTGATCGCCGGCATCTCGAACATGCGGAGGACGGGATAGTCATGGAAGTTGCTCTCCATCACCTTGCCGCCCTCGACGGTCAGCTTGCCGTGGAGCGCGGCGGTGAGCCCGAACGCGATCGAGCCCTGGACCTGGGCCTCGATCCCGAGTGGGTTGACCGCGGTTCCGCAGTCGACCACCGCCGTCACCGCATGCACCTTGATCCGTCCACCCTCGACCGACACCTCCGCGACCTCGGCGACGATCGAGCCGAACGCCTCGTGCACGGCGAGGCCACGCGCCCGACCCGCCGGCGCCGGCGTTCCCCAACCGGCCCTCGTCGCGGCGGTCTCGAGCGCGCGCGCGAACCGCGGCTTCCCCTCGAGGAGCTTCAAGCGATACGCGAGCGGATCCTTGCCGGCGGCGTGCGCCAGCTCGTCAATCATGCTCTCCATCGCGAAGGCGGTGTGGGTGTGGCCGACGGAGCGCCACCACAGCACGGTGATCGGTGTCTTCGGGGAGTGCAGCGAGACGTGCTTCGACTTGACGTTTTCGAGATAAGGCGAGTCGGCGATGCCTTCGACCGACGTCCCATCGACGCCGTTGTGCACCGCAAACTTCTCGAACGGAGTGCCACCGAGGATCGACTGCCCGACGACGACGTGATGCCACGCCGCGGGCATGCCGGCCTGGTCGATGCCGACCCGGACGCGGTGGACGTACGCGGGGCGGTAGTACCCGCCGCGCATGTCGTCCTCGCGCGTCCACACCACCTTGACCGGAACGCCGGCCGCCTTCGCCACGATCACCGCCTCGGACACGAAGTCCGATGCAGGGTTCGCGCGGCGCCCGAATCCGCCGCCGAGGAACGTGGTGTGGATGGTGACCTTGTCGGGCGTCGTGCCCAGGATGTGGGCCGCGACGCCCTGATCGACGGTCTGGAACTGGGTGCCGGTCCATATCTCGCAGCGATCACCATCGATCTTCACAGTGCAGTTGAGCGGCTCCATGGTGGCGTGCGCGAGATACGGCACCTCGTACGACACCTCGAGGTTGCTGGCGGCGAGCTTGATGGCCTCCTTCACGTTGCCGGTGTCGGCCACGATCGTGCCCTCGTCGCGTGACAGCTCGCGGAACCCGGCGAGGAGCTTCTCGGTGCTGGCGCCGCCGCCCTCCGGCGACGACCACTCCGCGCGGACGGCGTCGCGGCCGAGCTTGGCCGCCCAGAAGTGCCTGGCGATGACGGCGACACCGTTCGCGGTCCGCACCACCTGCTCGACGCCTGGGACCTTCAGCGCATCGGCACCGTCGAACGTCATGAGCTTTGCGCCGAACGCCGGCGGCCGGAGCACGACCGCGGTGCGCAGGCCGGGGAACGCCACGTCGATCCCGAACTGCGCCTTGCCGGTGATCTTCTCGGGCGTGTCCAGGCGGCGTACCGTGGTGCCGATCAGCTTCCACTCCTTGGACGCTTTCAGCTTCACCGTCATCGGAGACGGCAGCTTCATCGCCTCCTCGGCGACCTCTCCGTAGGTGAGTGTCTTGCCGCCGAACCTGATCACGCCCTTCGTCACGGCGAGCTTCGCTGGCGTGGTCTTCCAGCGCGTCGCGGCCGCGCCGAGGAGCAGCGCCTTCGCGGTCGCGCCCACGTTGCGGTAGCGATCAAACTCGCCGCGCGTCGTCGACGAGCCGCCGGTCATCTGCATGCCCATGGCGGGATGACCGTAGACCGGCGCCGCTGGCGCATGTTCGCAGCGCACCTTCGACCAGTCGCAATCAAGCTCCTCCGCGATCAGCATCGCGAGGCCCGTCCATATGCCCTGGCCCATCTCGGAGTGCGCGAGCAGCACCGTGACGGAGTCATCAGCGCCGATGCGCAGGAAGGCGTTCGGGCCCGGCGCCGGCGGGGCGGCGTTGGGCGCGGCGCGCACGCCGTGCGGCACGTAGAAGGTGATCACCAGCCCCGCGGTGCCCGTCGCCGCGCCCGCCAGGAAGTCTCGGCGAGAGACGGTCACTTGCCACCTCGGTTCAACCGCGATGCGAGGTGGATCGCTTCTCGAACGCGCACGTAGGTTCCACAGCGACAGATGTTGCCCGACAGCGCGGCGTCGATGTCGGCGTCCGTCGGAGCAGGCTTCTGCTCGAGCAGCGCCACCGCCGTCATGATCTGCCCGGACTGGCAGTAGCCGCATTGCACGACATCGGCCTCGGCCCAGGCGCGCTGCACGGGGTGCGACCCGTTCGCCGACAGCCCTTCGATCGTCGTGACCCTGCGCGCGCCGACGCTGGAGACCGGTGTGACGCAGGCGCGGACCGGAGCGCCGTCGAGGTGCACCGTACACGCCCCACACTGCGCCATTCCGCAGCCATACTTCGTCCCCGTCAGCTGAAGCAGGTCGCGCAGGACCCACAACAGCGGCATGTCACCGCTGGCGTCCACCTCGCGGACTTCGCCGTTCACGTCGAGCTTCATCCCCATGTCATCCCCCTCGTCGCTGCTTCAGGATCCCCGACCGGTTGCCGTGGAAGGTCTGCCGTCGCGCCTGGACGGCCGCCGAATCGTAGCCCGCGGGATCCCCAAACGCCACGATAGTGGCGCTCGGAAAGTGGGTTAGGCTGGGCTCGGTGCGCAGGCTGCTGCCGCCGATGACGAGGGACGTTGCGGGGAAGCGGGCCACGGTGATCGTCGTCGTGGCCTTTGCCGCCTATGCCGGTCGCATGCTCGCGCTGCTGCTCCGCTACGACGGGTATGAGCTCGGCAAGTTCCTGCTCGCCGACGATGCTTTCTACTACCTGCGGATCGCTCACAACGTGGCCGCCGGCCGGGGCAGCACGTTCGATGGCGTGGCGGTCACGAACGGATACCACCCCCTGTGGGAGCTGGTCTGCATCGCGCTCGCCCCGTTGTTCCGGGCGGCGAGCGAGGTGCAGATAGCCGTGATCGTCGCGCTGCAGGCGGGGTTGAATGCCTTCGCCGCGTGGATGCTCTACGCGGCGCTGCGGCGACTGCACGAGCTGGCGGCCGCCGTCGCCGTCGCGCTCTTGCTGGCGAGCGCGGCCATGCAGGGCACGCTGACGAACGGGATGGAGAGCACGCTCGCCTTCGCGATCATGGCGGTGTTGCTCCGTGTGGCGGTCGCGCGCCCTTCGAGCTTCGTGCTCCTCGACACGACCGGCTACGCCGCCGCGAGCTTCGGCCTGCTCGCGGCGCTGGCGCTCGCGCGACTGGAGATGGGCCTCGCGGCCGCCGTGTTTCTCGGCGTGTCGCTCTGGCGCTGCCGGGCGAGCGGCGACCCGGCGATGCGGGTGGCGCGCCTGCGCGCGCTGCTGGTGCTGGGGGGCCTCGGCGCGCTCGCCTGCGGATACCTCGCGTTCAACTACGTCGTCGCCCGCTGGCCGGTCCCGATCTCGGGCGCGGTGAGGTGGGCGGCCGCGCTGTCTCGGCAGGACAAGTTGATGACCGCCCAGCGCCACCTTCGTGCCTTCGTGGCGCCGCTGCGCATCCATCAGGTGATGCAGCGGCCGCTCGTCGAAGCGGCGCTCGGACTGCTGTTGCTGACCGCGCTGGTGGCTGGGCTCGCGCGCCGGAGGGCGCTGCGGGAGATCGCGCTCGTCCTCGGGGCGCCGTGTCTCGGTTACACGTTGTTGGTCATCGACAAGGGCGGTGGCTTCGAGTGGTACTGCTGGCCAGCGCTGTTTCTGGGGACGCTGGCCACGTTCGCGCTGGTCGACGGTGCGCTCGGGCGCCTGGCGCGCGCGCACCCGCGCGCCGCTCCGCGCGCGGAGCTCGCGCTCGCTGCGCTGGTGTGCGCGTTCACGGTGGGGGTGACGCTGGTTCGCGCCGGCCGCCCCGCAGCGCGGTCGCGCCTCTACGATTGGTCGCTGGCCACGACGCTGATGGACCACGCGATTCGCTTCGTCGAGGAGCGCATACCACGTGACGAGGTCCTGTGCGGTCACTCGGTCGGCCTCGTCTCGTACATGACCGACCGGGGGATCATCCACACCGAAGGGCTGGTCAACGATCGCGCGTACTTCGAGGCGCTGCGCGCGGGCCGCGAGGCGGACGTGCTGCGCGCGCGCCACGTGCGTTGGTTGATGGCGAACGTGCAGGACGGCGAGGACGAGGCGCGGCGGCGCGCGCTGTTCCCGAGCTGCGCGATCGTCGAACGGCATTCCGTCGTCGCGGAATACGGGTTGGTGGACGGGGCCGAGGCGGCCGAGATCATCGGCCCGGCGGACGTGGTCTTCTTCCGGCTCGACTACGACGCTTGCCCGGCTGCGGCGCCGCCGGGGGTCAGGCCGTGAGCATCCCGTGTCTGTAGGGCATTTGACGGAATTTGTCACCAAGTCGGCCGACACCGTTTCCGGTCCCCTCTCCCACGAATGTCAGGGAGAGGGAACTGACTTATGGGGAAAGAAGCCTCTGGATCGGGCTTCGACTGCCAATAGCGGGGTCGCGCGAATCTGACTCGTCACAGCTCCTGGAGCGCGCGGTGGACGAGCGGCACCACGACCGAGCCCTCGCCGACCGCCGAGGCGACGCGCTTGACGCTGCCCGCGCGCACGTCGCCGACGGCGAACACGCCTGGGATGCTGGTCTCGAGCAGGTGGGGTGGCCGGGGCAGTCGCCACCCCGCCTGCCGCAACTCGTTCGGGAGCAGCTCCGCGCCGGTCTTCACGAAGCGCTTTTCGTCGAGCAGCAGACAGCCGTCGAGCCACGACGTGTTGGGGTCGGCGCCCGTCATCATGAACAGGTGGCGGATGGGCGCGGTCTCCGGCGCGGCGTCAGCGCTCCGGAGCCGGATGCGCTCCAGCCGATCGCTGCCTTCGAGCGCGTCGACCTCGGTCCTCGTCCGCAGGACGATGTTCGGGCTGCTCTCGATCCGGGCGATGAGGTAGCGGGACATGCTCTCCGCCAGCCCCTTGCCGCGCACCAGCACACGGACACGCGGCGTGATGCCTGACAGGTAGACGGCGGCCTGTCCGGCCGAGTTGCCGCCGCCCACGATCGCGATCTCCTCGCCCTTGCACAGCTGCGCCTCCAGGTGGGTCGCGGCGTACAGGACGCCGTTGCCCTCGAATCGGCCGAGCTCGGGGATCTCCGGGCGGCGGTACCGGACACCGCTCGCGATGACGATGGTCCTGGTCCGCAGCACCTCACCGCTCGCGAGCCTCACCTTGTAGGGGCGCGCGTCGCAGTCGAGGCGTACGGCCCGCTTCGCGATCGCGATCTCGGCGCCGAACTTCTCGGCCTGGGTCAGCGCGCGTCCCGCGAGGGCGGCGCCCGAGATCCCCGTCGGGAAGCCGAGATAGTTCTCGATGCGCGAGCTGGTGCCGGCCTGCCCGCCCGGGGCGGTGTCCTCGAGGACGAGCACGTCGAGTCCCTCCGACGCCGCGTACACGGCCGCCGCGAGCCCCGCCGGCCCTCCCCCGATGACCACCACGTCCCTGACGGCGCCGTCCTCGAGCGACGGGCTGAGGCCCAGCGCCGCGGCGAGCCCCTCGATCGAAGGGTTGCGCAGCAGCTGGCCGGCCTTGCAGACGATCACCGGGACGTCGCCGACACCGATCTGGAACCGGTCCAGCAACGTCTGGATGTCGGGGTCGGTCTCGACGTCGCGATAGGTGTACGGGTGGGCGTTGCGGGTCAGGAACTCCTTGATTTGCAGCGTGGCGGCGGAGTGCTGCGAGCCGATCAGCACCATGTCGCCTCCACCGCTCGCGACCAGGCCCACCCGCCGCAGGATGAACGCCCGCATGATGATCTCGCTCAGCTCCGCGTCCCGCTGGACCAGGGTACGAAAGCGGTCGCGGTCGACGACGGCTATCTCGCCGTCCGTGGTGACCTTGCCGCGGACGAGGCTCGCCCGCGCCGACAGCATGTTGACCTCGCCGGTGAACTCGCCGGGCTGATGCACGACGATCAGCTGGTCGTGCCCCTCGGTGGGTCGTACCACCTCGATGCCGCCCGAGAGCACCACGAAGAAATCGGTGTTGCGATCCCCGGCGTCGAACAGCACCTCGCCGGCGCGGACCTGACGCCGCTGTCCGATGGCCAGCACCCGCTCGACCTGCGCAGGGGTGAGGCGTGGAAACGTCTGCTCGCGCCGTTCGGTCACCAGTTCGCTCATGAATGGTACCTACGGCGTCCAAACCGCGCGCGCAAGGCGCCCGAGCCGGGCGGCTTCCATCGCGGCGCCGCGATGGGCCGGGGCCGGTTTCAAGGGGCGGGAGGGAGCGAGGTGGGCGCGTGGGCCTGCCCCTCGGGCGCGTGAAGCACCTCGGTTCCGTTCCAGGTGGGTATCCGCCGGCGCCGAGGGCCGCGGCCCTCGGTGGGCCCGAGGCCGAGGGCGCCCATGCAAGCGGCGCCGTTGCTCCCGTCGAAGAGCTGGAACTTGGGCTCGAAATAGCCGGACTTGACGAAGTCCGACGGGCTGGTGCAGGCGTCGCTCAATTTGGGGTTCGGATCCAGCTTGCCGTTCGAAGCCTCGCGGTAGCAGCGGGAAACGAACTGCGAACAGAAGAGGCTGTCGGGCGTGCTGTGGGCGTCGCTGGGGTCGAGGGTTCGCCCGAACAGGATCCGCAGGCCGAGACGGATGAGCGGCAGGTAGCCGTACTTGACCCCCAGCAGCGACACGGCCGTGTTGAGCAGCTTCTCCTCGAATCCCGGGCCCTCCCTGAGCTCGGGCTTGCACGACCACCAGTCGACCTTGCCCTTGTAGCGGCAGACCATCCTGCTGGCTGGCAGGATCTCCACGCCGCGCGTATCCGCCTGGAAAGCGATCACGCGGTCCTTCCAGCGCGCCAGGATCCCGATGTGAGAATAGGGTGAATCCGACAGGCGCTCGATCACGTGCGACAGCGTGTAGTCGCCCCTGAACAGCAACAGGTCACCCGTGCGGATCTGCGACCGCAGGTCCTGATAGTTCGCCCGATCCATCGGCGCGTCGGGAACCTGCCAGCGCTTGCTGTGGCGCTTGCCATTGGCGAGCGGTGCGGGGTCGCCGGCCGCCATCGCGGCGTCCGGCGAACGGCGCAGGCCCTTCTGGATTCCAGGTTGCGTGTCAAATGACGTGAATGCCATCGTTGTCGCTCCTCGCGGAAATCCGCCCGGCCCGCCACTTCAAATCCCGTGCCCGGTGCCCTGTGAGGCGGCCCGCGGTGGGCCGGCGGCGCGGCGCAAGGCGCGCAGCGCAGATTGTGAGCTCGTTGCGCAATTCGCGCAGGGTCCCTGGCTCGCGGGACCTCCGAGGCCCGAGGTCCGAGGCCTATCCCACGGCCGCTAACCAGGGCGCGCCTTGCGGGGGCGCGGCACCCCGTACTTGTCGAGGCGATTCAGCAGGGTCCGTCGCGAGATTCCGAGGTTGATCGCGGCCCGCGACTGGTTTCCCGCGTTCGCCTCCAGCACGCCGACGATGCGCTCCCGCTCCGGATCCGCAGCCTCCGCATGCGGGGGAGGGCGCCGCGCGGCGGATGGAACTGCCGCGTCGGTCGCCGCGGATTCGGGCGCGACCGGCTTTGACGCGGCGGGCGCGTCGTCGAACTGGATGTGCTCGGCCTCGATGTCGCGGCCCCTCGAGAACAAGACTGCCCGGTCGATCACGTTGCGAAGCTCACGCACGTTGCCCGGCCAATCGTGGGCTCGCAGCCGCGCCAGCGCCTCCGTCGTCAGGACGGGCTCGCGCCCCCGACCCATCGTCCGGCTCGCCTGCGTCAGGAAACCCCGGGCAAGGGGCTGGATCTCGCTTCGCCGGTCACGCAACGGGGGCAGCCGCAGCGTCAGCACGTTGAGCCTGAAATAGAGATCCTGCCGGAACTGGTCCGCGCGCACCGCCGCCGCGAGGTCGCGGTTCGTGGCCGACACGAAGCGCACGTCGATGCGATGGCTCTTCACTCCGCCCACCCTTCGCACCTCTGGCACCTCGAGGACGCGCAGCAGGCGCGCCTGGATGGCGGGCGCCATGTCACCGACCTCGTCGAGGAAGACCGTTCCACCCGACGCCGTCTCGAGCAACCCCGGCTTGGTCTGCACCGCGCCCGAGAAGGCGCCCTTTTCGTGGCCGAACAGCTCGCTCTCGAGCAGCGCCTCGGAGAGGCCCGAGCAGTTGAGCGCGAGGAAGGGCCCCCGGGCACGGTCGGAGCAGGAATGGATCGTCTGGGCCAGCATCTCCTTGCCGGCTCCCGTCTCGCCCAGGATGAGCACGTTGATGGGGCTGCGCGCGGCGAGGGCCGCCAGCGCGTAGAGCTGGCGCATGCGCTCGTCGGCGATGACGATATGGGCGGGAACGTGCCTCAGGGCCGAGCTGCCGGCGTCGCTCCCGGGTCCGGCGGCGGTCGACCAGCGCCCGGCCGAGGCGGACTGGGGTTGGACCACCAGGAACGCCTGCCCCACGCCGATCACGGCACCCGGTTCGATGGAGGTCCGCTCGCTTCGCGCCAGACGACGCCCGCTCACGAACGTGCCGTTCGGACCGCCAAGGTCCTCCACCTCGACGGTGGCGCCGACGTGCACGCGTGCGTGACGGCGGGACACGTGCGGGTCCTCGACCTGCACGTCGGCGCCCGAGCCTCGTCCCAGGACCATCACGCCGCGGGCGGGCATCGGATAGCGCACGAAGACCTCGTTCGCCATCACGACCAGCTCCAGCGAAGGCCCGGATCCGCCTCCGCTCCCATGCTCTAGTTCGATTGTCGCCTGCTCGGACATCGCCCCCCCGGGACAACAATTTAGCGCAAAACCACGCAAAACGGAGGCCATTTACGGCGAGGCCACCGCTTCGAAGCCGGGCAGCAGCATGCTTGCCAGGGCCGCGGGATCGCGGACACCCCGCTCCGCCATCCACGCGGCGCCCTGCCGCTCGCCCGCCGCGACTTCGGCCGCGGCCGCGTGGAGCGCGAGCCCGTGTGCCTTCGCGATGGCGACGGCGCTCACCAACCAGACGCGCGCGCGTTCCGGTCGTCCCGCGACCTGCTCGATCCCCGCATAGGCGCCCGAAGCCAGGGCGCGGTTCCAGCCCTCGCCCTCGCGCCAGATCTGGCGCGCGCAGCGGCGCGCGACGGCCAGCAGGCGATCCCGTCCTCGTCCCGCGCGGTCACCGGCACCGGCGCCGGCAAGCGCGATGGCCGCGCGTGCCTTCAGGTGCGCGGCGACGATCCGCGCGTGCTGCAGGTGCAGGAGGCCCGAGCGCGCCAGCGCCGGCCACGTGCGCGCGATGCGGCTCCAGGC
The DNA here is from genome assembly GCA_964443975.1 of uncultured Myxococcales bacterium. Lineage (GTDB taxonomy): Bacteria > Myxococcota_A > Polyangia > Fen-1088 > Fen-1088 > DASYCK01. The sequence goes on from CAYUFS010000001.1 coordinate 22,433, forward strand.
CTCCTCGCTGCTGCCGGTGTAAAGATCGATCTGCGTGCGCGCGATCAGCTCGTACCAGTGCTGGACGTGATAGCCCTGCGACGACCACAGCTTCATGGCTTCGTCCAGCTCCGTGCGGGCGCGGCCGGGCTCGTCCCGGAGCAGCCAGACGGCGTTGGTCAGCCCCGTGCGCAGGGTTGTCGCCGCGTACAGCGACCCCCGATCGTGCGCCTCCTTGATCCCGTCGGTCGTCGCGCTCTCGAAGCGCGGCAGCTCGCCCAGGTAGTAGAGGCACTCCAGCGAATATTGACGGACCGCCGACAGCTCCCAGTGCGTCCCCACGCAGCGCTCGCGGAACAGCCGCTCGGCCACCGCCAGGTGCTCAAGGCCGCGCGCGAACATACCGTTCAGGTGGTTGCTCAACCCCTTCATCAGCGCGACGATGCCGACGGTGTGGGGAAGCCCGGTCTCGTCGGCCAGCCGCGTGGCGCGCTCGAGGTGGAAGGACGCGCGGTGGTGGCGTCCCACGGCCGCCGCGTAGGCCGCCTCGGCGGCGATGCCCCGCGCGACGCGCGACGGATCTCCGCTGCGCAGGGCCAGCAACAGGCCGCGCGCCTGGAAGTACGCGCCCTGGAAGTGATCGGTGAGGCCGAGCCCCGACGACAGCGACCAGCAGAGATCGATCCGCGCCAGGTCGCGCGCCGTGATGTCGTCGGGGCCTCGGCGACGGAAACGAAGCCCGCGGGCACGCAGCACCGCCCGCAACCACAGCAACGCGCGCAGGGGCGAGCGCGCGAACGCGAGCCCGGCCGCCTCGACGGCGGTCGCGGCGGCCGCCAATCCCTCGTCGACGTTGCCCGCGCGCAGCAACTCCTCGACAGCGCGGCGGCGGAGATCGAGCGCGCGCGCGCCGGTGGAGCGTTCCGCGGCGGCGAGGTAGTGGCCTGCCGCCGCGGGACCGCGCCCGGCGTTCGACAGCGCGTCGGCCAGGCTGACGAGCAGCTCGTTTCTTCGTTCGTCCGACCAGACCCCCATGGCCAGGGCGCTGGTGTAATGGCTGGCCGCGCGATCGAACGCCAGCGCCTCCGCGGCGCGCCGGGCGGCGGTGGCGAAGTGCACCGCCGCGCGCTCGGGCGCGCCGGCCTCCCGCCAGTGCTCGCCCGCCCCCAGGACGTCACCGCTGTGCTCGAAGCTCTCGGCCAGGCGCTGGTGGACCTGCTTCGCCTCCTCCGCCGAGGTGAGGGTGCGCACCACGACCTGCCGCACGCGATCGTGGGCGATGTCGACGAATTCGTCGCCGCGCTCCGACCCCGAGTGAACGAGCCGGGAAGCCCGCAGGTCGTCGAGCATCCGCGCCGTATCGGCGCCGTCGAGGGCGGCCGCCCGGCGAACCAGGCGCAGCGGCACCGGCGCACCGGCGATCGCCAGGACGCGCAGCAGCTTCACCGCCGCCGCCGGGAGCTCCGAGATACGGGTCCGCAGCACGCTCTCCAGCGTGACCGGCAAGCCGTCGCCGGGAGCGGCGCGCGCCCGCCGCGTCAGCTCGCGCAGAAACAGGGGGTGGCCGGCCGACTCCTGCGCCAGCCGCGCCATCTCCTGCTCCGCGTGAGGCACGCCGAGCGCGACCAGCAGCTCGTGCGCGAGCGCGCGCGCGGCGTCCGGGTCGAGGTTCGCCACCGCCAGGCTCTGTTCGTGCGTCTCCGCGGGGAAGAGCCGCGCGGGCGCGGCGCCTGTCTCGACGGTGGTGGCCGTTCGCACCGTCCCCACCAGCAGGAGTCGCGGCGCGTCCTCGCGCGCGGCGAGGAGGTCGCCGAGGAGCGCGACCGAGTCACGGTCGGTCCACTGCAGATCGTCGATGAAGGCCACGATGGGGGCGCGCCTTCCCATGGCGGTCACGAGCTCCCGAAATGCGCCGAACATCGACCCGCGGACCTCGGCGGGATCGAGGGCCAGCGGCACCCGGCGCGCGCCCGCGAAGGCTGGCACGCGGCCCAGCACCGGGAACGCCTGCAGGAGGAGATCGGCGCGGCGCGGGACCAAGCTGGCCACGGCGTCCGCGTCCAGGCGCCGCAGCTCGCGCGTGAGCGCGTCGACCAGACCGTCGATGGCCTTGAAGGGGACGAGCTCGCGCTCGTAGCAACGCGCGGTGAACAGAAAGGTGTCGCCCAGCGACGACGATTCCAGGAACGCCCGCACCAGCGACGACTTTCCGACGCCGGATTCGCCGCGCAGGATCACGGCGCGGGGACCGCGTCCGGCGCGCACATCCTCGAGCGCGGCGGTCAGGGCCGCGAGCTCGCGCGCCCGTCCCACGACCGCCACCTCGATCTCGTCCGCCAGCGGGGCGCGCCGCTCCTCGGCCGGGGCCGGGATGGAGAACAGCGCCACCACCTCCGCGCCGGTGGCCCGGCGCGCGGGATCGGGATCGAGCAGCCGATCACACAGCGCCGCCAGATCCGCCGGCGGATCCATGACCAGCGTCGCCACGCGCGGGGCGCGGCCATGTTGCTTGCGATAGAGGATCTCGTGCGGGCGGCCCTCGAACGGCAGCCTGCCCGTGAGCAGCTCGAAGAGGATGACCCCGAACGCGTACCAGTCGGCCGCCTGGGTCACGGGCCCCGCCAGCGCCTGCTCGGGTGCCATGTAGATGGGCGTTCCCGCGCCGACCAGGGTCGTCTCGTCGGAAGACGTGCTGGTCAGTCCGAAGTCCAGCAAGACGCCGCGTCCCTCGCGCGTCATCAACACGTTCGATGGCTTGACGTCGCGATGCACGCAACCAGCCTCGTGCAGGGCCGTCAGGCCTCGCGCGAGCTGCGCCATCGCCTGGCGCAGGCGTGCGTCCGTGGCCGAGACGGGCGCGACGGGCGGCGCGGTCGGGGCGGTCGGTCCGGCCACGGTCGAAGCTGTGGCCCCTGGAGACAGCTGGTACACGGGCGTCATCGGCGGCGACGACTCCATCCCCCGCACGTAGCTGACCAGATCGATGCCGTCGACCAGCTCCATCGTGAAGAACCACTGCGCGTCGTGCGCGACCAGCTCGCCGAGGCGCACCAGGTTTCGGTGGCGAATATCGGCCACGCCCCTGAACTCGCGCTTGAACCGCGACAGAGAGTCGGGGCTGACGAGGGGAAGCAGCTTCAGCGCGACGGCGGCCCCGTTGACGGTGTCAAATGCCTCGTACACGACCCCCATTCCACCGTGTCCGATCAGCCTGACGAGCTGGAATCGTTCGGTGCCGCGAAACGAGAAGGCCCCCCCGTCCATGCGGCATCGATTGTGCATCCGCGCAAAAACTTCACAAGTCGCGAGCAATTCTTTTCAGCGAAGGGGGAGGTTCCATGGGTTTCAGCAGAATGGGTGCCGTCGTCCCCGTTGTCCTGGCGCTGGTCGTCGGCCCCCAGGTCGGCACGGCGCGCGCGTTCGACATCGGGGTTCACCGCGAGATCACCACGGCCGCGCTGGCTCAGATTCGCGCTTGCGTCGTGAAGCACCCCGGGCGGTGGCGGTCGCTGGAGGCGATCGACGCGAAGGAGGCGGCGCTCGTGGGGTGCGACCTCAAGCAGGACGACGTGCTCCGAAAATTCGCGCTATGGCATTTCTACAGCCCCGACGTTCATATCGAGGGCTCGTTCTGGGAGGCCAACTGGCTGAACGGCGATACGTCGTTGGACCGCTTCTTCTCGCGCCTGACCGATCGCCTGGAGAGCGCCCAGGATCCTGACACCGTGGTGGGGACGGCGGGCGCCATGCTTCACTATGTGCAGGACGTGGCGGTGCCGGCCCACGTCGTCCCCATCTTCCACCCCATCTTCGGGGTGCCGCGGGTCATCTACGGGGACAAGGTCGACGGCGCCGCCTTCACGCCTGCGACGCCCGGCGAGGACGAGGCCACGTGCGCACGGTTGCTGGATGGTGAGGGCGGGGCGCCGTCACCGTTTCCGACAATATTGAATCAGACCGCGGCGGCCACGCTGGCCGCGGTGAAGCAAGCGATACCGCCGGCGATGATCACGATGGAGGGTGACCCGCAACTCCTGCCGCGCGTCGAGCGCAGCTGGGCATTGTTCTGGGACCTGCGACGACACGAAGACGGGTTCGCCGACTATGGGTGCGGGGGCAACGTGTTCGGGGAGGAGACGTTCAAGTGCCGCTTCTCGCTCTTCAAGTCCGTCAAGATCGAGGTGCGCCCCGAGGCGTACAGGGCGTTCGTGGAGGCGAGGCACCGGGCTGCCGTCGAGGCGAGCGTCAGGGTCATCGCGGCGGCGGCGGCGCGGCCCGCGCTCGCCGGCGCCGGCCAGAGAACCTCGCCTGGGATCGTGTGTCCGGTGGCCGTTTCCAGGCGCGGGGGGGGTGTGGCGCTCTGCGAAGAGCCCGCGGCAGGGGCCGGGGAGCGCGTCTGTCCCCCGGATGACCGTCAGGCTTCCAACCGATCACCCTGACAAATTCGTCTGGATCGGGTCTCGGCAATCAAGCCGCGGGGAGCAGCTTCCGGATGAGAGACCGGACCCCGTTCTTGAAAAGGGCGCGCGGCTTGCCATCGTCGGTCGGAGTAATTCGCTCGAAGACCCACAGCTTCAGATCCCCCAACGAGTCGCTCGTCAGCAGGATCGAGTCGTGGAACGAAACGCCCCCGTTGTCGGACAGCTCGGCGAGCGAGGTGCTCCTCGGCAAGCCGAGTTGCTGATCGATCTGCAGCTCGCTCTGGATCTGGCCGGCGACCATGTTCAGCAGCTCGGCGATGCCGTCGTTGATCATCGTCGGCGTGATGTGCTCAGGGGGACAGTGGCGGAGCGCAGCGGCGAGGGCGCGGCCGCCCGAGGAGTCGCAGCACAGGACCACGCTGATGTCGCGCGCGCCCGGGATGGGCAGGATGACCATCCGGCCGCAGATCGAGTGGCCGCGGTCCCGGTCATGGGCGGGCGAGAACGTCGTCCCCGCGAGCGTTTCGGTCACGTTCGAAACGAGGCGAGCCAACGTCGCCGCGTCAGGCATAGCTCCCGGCGCGCTTGGCCCCGCACCGGGCGAGACTATGAATCCATCTTGCATGGTGTTGATCTCCCGGTTCTTCAGGCCCTGATTCCCGCCGTCAAATCCCAATGGGCCGCATCGGCAAGATCGGAAGCAGCTTGAGGATCGCCTCGTCCGGGCGCGCGGACGGCCGCTGTCGTAGCGGGTCAGGACCCGTGGTACCGTGACCGCGTGCCTGGTTCCGAACCGGATCTTCGACGAGGGCGGGGGTGGCGGCCCCTGGCGGCAGGGCTGTTCGGCCTGACTTTGCTGACGTTGGCCGCGGGCTGTCACCAGCCCCCCGACGCCGAGATGACGGGCCTCACCGAGGCGCGCCGGCTCGGTGCGGACCTCCGGCTTCAATTCAACAAGGCGGCGGATGACGCGGATCGGGCGGTCATGGCCGACACGGACGAAGCCTCCGTGGCGTTCGCCCGCGAAGCCGATCAGCTGAAGGGGCTGGTGCGGTCCGACATTCGCGCCCTCCTGCCGCACCTGGAGAAGCTGCGCTACGCGTCCGAAATCAGCGCGCTGCAGGAGTTCGAACGCCACTTCGCGGAGTACGAGCAGCTCGATCGCAGCATCCTCGAGCTCGCGGTCGAGAACACGAACCTGAAGGCGCAGCGTCTGTCGTTCGGCCCCGCGCGGGAGGCGGCGGACAGCCTCCGCGATTCGCTCGACGCCCTGGCCGCCAGCACCCCGGCGAAGGACCGCTGCCGGGTGGACGCGCTCGTCGCCAAGGCGGTGCTGGCGGTGCGTGAGATCCAGGTGCTGCAGGCGCCCCACATCGCGGAGAGCGAGGACGCCGTGATGTCGCGTCTCGAGAAGCAGATGGATGCCCTGGCCGCGACGGCCAAGGACGCCGTGGACGCGCTGTCCAAGCTGCGGGCGGCCGACCCGAAGGCGGCGCCCGCGCTGACCGGCGCGACGGGCGCCCTGGCGCGATTCAGGGACATCTCGGGCGATCTCGTGAAGCTGTCCCGCCGCAACAGCAACGTTCGCTCGCTGGCGCTGTCGCTCCGACAAAAACCGGCCCTGGTCGCCGCGTGCGACCACAGCCTCGGCGTCCTCGTCGACGCGCTCGAGAAGGAGTCCTTCACGGCCACGCGGTGACGCCGGGCGCCGTCACCGCGCGCTGTCGTCGCTGGACGTGCGCAGGCGGTAGCCGAGCCCGCTCTCGTTGACCAGGTACCTGGGTGTCGTGGGGGTGTCTTCGATCTTGTGACGGAGCGAGTGCATGTACACCCGGACGTATCCGCTCCGTGTCCGGTAGGCGGAGCCCCACGCTTCCTTGAGCAAGGTGTTCGTCGTGACCACCTCGTCGGCGTGACGCGCCAGCGTCGCGAGCAACTTGAACTCGGTCGGGGAGAGGTGCACGGGCCGGTCGCCGCGCATGAGCCGGCGTCCCTCGAGGTCGAAGGTGAAGTCCCCGAACGTGACGACCGTGGCGGCGCTGTCCCCGACATGGGCGCGGCTGCGCAGGGCCACGCGCACGCGCGCGAGGAGCTCCGGCACCGAGAACGGCTTGGTCAGGTAGTCGTTGGCGCCAGCGTCGAGGGCCCTGACCTTGTCGCTCTCCTGCTCCCGCGCCGAGACGACGATGATCGGCGCCGTGGTGTGGGTGCGTATGAGGGGCACCAGCGACAATCCATCCACGTCGGGCAACCCGAGGTCCAGCAGGACGACATCGGGGTTGCGCGTCCGCACCTCCTCGAGGGCGCGCTGTCCGCTCGGTGCGTCGAAGACCCGGTATCCCTCGGTTTCGAGGCTGGTCGCGAACACCCGAATCATTTTCCTGTCGTCCTCCACGATGAGTATGGTGGGGTTCGGTGTCACACTCTCCCCTGGGTGGCGACCGTGTCGAACGGCTCGAAGCCCGCCATGCGGGGCGGCGTGGGGCTGAGCGGCAACGTGAGCTTGACGGTCAGGCCTCCGCCTGGCGTGTGCTGAGCCCAGATGCGTCCGCCGTGCACCTGAACGATGCCGCGCGCGATGGTCAGGCCCAGGCCGAGCCCGCCCCCGGGGGCGTCCTCCTTGCGGTAGAACTTGTCGAAGATCTTGGTGACCTCGTCCTCGCCGACGCCCTTGCCGTGATCGGTCACGGACACGAGCACCTCCTCGACCAGCACCGAGACGTCGATCTCGACGGCCTGTTGCGAGAAGGCGTGCTTGAAGGAGTTGTCCACCAGGTTGAGCAGCGCCTGCTCCACCAGGATGGCGTCGAGCTGAAGCAGCGGAAGGTCGCTGGGCATGTTGATGCGCAGGTGGTGGCCCTTGGTTCGCTCGTTGACGCGACGAAGGACGCTGCCGATGACCTCCTCGAGGCTCTCCCATTCGCGGCTCACCTTCAGGCCGCCCGCCTGGAGCCTGGTGACGTCGAGGAGACTCTTCAAGAGCTCGTTCAGGCGCCGGGCTTCCTCGTTGATGATGCGGGACATCTCGGCGCGCGCCGGCTCTCCCAGGCGGTCCCCGTGCTCGACCAGGGTGCTCGCCGCCGACCCGATCACGGCGAGCGGCGACCGCAGGTCGTGGGAGACGGAGCTCAGCACGGCGCTGCGAATACGCTCGGTCTCGGCCTCGATCTGCGCGGCCTGCTTCTCCTCCGACAACAGGGCCCGCTCGACGGCCAGCGCGATCTGGCGCGCCATCGAGACGACGAGCGAAGAGGGCCGCGGCGGCGCGCCGTCGGGATCGCGGGGACGCAACGACAGGACGCCGATGCAGCCGCGCGCGGCGACGAGCGGGATGTAGCAAGCGGTGGCCTTGGCCAAGTTGCGGGTGCCGAGCCCCGCCGCCTCGAGGTGGGAGGCCGCCCAGCCGGCGACGCCGAGATCCTCGGTCTCGAGCGCCACGGCGCCCGCGGCGCGAACCGCCCGCGAGAAGCCGTCACGCTGCCGGATGAGGACGCACGCGATCAGGTTGCCCGCCACCTCGATCTGTCTGGCCGACCGCATGCAGAGCTCGTCGACCGACGCGGCGTCGACGAGCTCGCGGGCCAACCCGTAGAGCGCCTCCATGCGCCGCTCGCTCTGACGGGCGATGCGCGCCTCCTTGCGGAGTCTTTCGTTGAGGGCGCTGATGAACACCGCGGTTCCGAACATGCTCGCGAAGGTCAGGATCTCGCGCCCGCTGCCAATTATCAGTGTGCCGTAGGGCGGCAGGAAGTAGTAGTCGAGGCAGAGCGCGCTCCCCACCGCCGCGAGCAAGGACGGACGGTAGCCGAGCCAGACCGAGGCCGCCGCGATGGCAAAGAGGTACAGCAACGTGATGTTGGTGACGTCGGCCCTGCCCAACACGCCGAGGCCCACGAGGGTCACCGCCCCGATGAGCCCCAGGCCACCGAGCGCGCGAAGCCAGGCCCAGGGCGCAGACGCAACCCGCGCCAACGTCGCAACGGTCGCGCCCGAGCCCGCCGACGGGCCGTCGAGAGCCTGCGCTCTCGCCCGGCCCGGTCCACGCCACAATCGGAGTCGATCCCCCCAACGCCCGCCCCTTCGCGCTAGCCGCACAGCGAGCTCCCGTGACAACTATCTCTCGGAGAGCGCCTGAGCCATCGCCGGTCCGGATGGACCCGACAAGAGCGCCTGGGTCCGGTGCGAGACCTCGGAGGCGGACGCGTCATCGCGTACGCGCACCGAGACGATGTAGCCCATGCTGGTCTCCTGGACCCGGACGGACGCACCTGGGACGAGCAGGGGGTCCATCGCGCCCGTGGCGGGCGTCCCCCGGCCACTGGCGGCCGCGGCGATGTGGCAGGAAGCGACGCGCTCCAGCCACGGGGCGGTCATCCCTGGCTGGGCGCGCACCGTGATGTCGACGCCCCGGTCGTGCGAGAACTGGACCTTGCCGACCTGCGAGGTCTCCTTCAGCGTCCCCGCACCGCCGATGACGTCACGATAGGCGAGGATCCCGAGCTCGCGCTCCTTGGTGGGGACACCTGCGCACTCCCGCTCGGCGACCTGCGCGGTCTCGGCCGGCGTCATCGCCGACGGGCTCGTCGCGGTGGTCGCGCAGCCCCCCGTTGCCGATAGCAGCGCCCCACCCAGACTCGCCACGACCAAGTACCACGCCCGATTCGATTTGATGGTTCCCATGACAGCTACTCCTTCATTTCGAGACATTGATGAGTGAACGGACACAATGGACCTCCTGAGATTCATGCAACGGCCTCCTTTGCGTCTAAAGCATTAGGCCACTCGTCGTTAAAGAGGTGTTAAAACGGCGCCTCGCCGTCCTGCGCGTGTACGCCGATTTAACGGGGTTTTAACGCCGGTCTTGGTAGTGTCGCGTTCGGCCCCAGGCAAGCGGATAAGACCGGGGCAGTCTCGAGAAGACGACAAAGTCGTGGAAGCCAGAAGCACAATGAATCGTTCTGTGGCCGTGCCCATGCAGCAGGCGCTCACGCCCGAGCTCGACCTTCAGGCCCCACCCGCTCGGGAGCACGTCGCGCGCCTCCTCGAGGCGAGGCGGGCGACCACCGCCACCCGAGAGGCGACAGGGAGCTGGCTGCTCGACTCACCGGGCCTCGCCTCGGTCGTGGCAACGGCCCGGCGGTTGGCGCGTGCGCCGGGAGTGCCTGTCTTGATCGAAGGAGAGCGGGGTTCGGGGCTCCCGGAGCTGGCGCGCCTGATTCACGACGCGGATCCGATCGCCCGAACGGGTCGCTTCCAGACGGCGACCGCTTCCTTGATCGGGCCGTCCGAGACCCTGGCGCGGGCTCCGTCGGGAACCCTGTTCGTCGACGACATCGAGACGCTTCGTCCGGCTGCGCAGGCGTGGCTCGCGGAGTTGCTGGCCGGGCGCATCGACGCGGCCAAACCGCTGCGAGTCATCGCGGGCTCCCGGATGAGCGCCCGCGCGCTCCTGGGCCACCCCGGCCTCAATCAGGAGCTCGTTCACGCGCTGGACGTCGGCCGGCTGATCGTTCCACCGTTGCGGAGCCGGCCCGACGACATCCTCAAGCTGGCGCGCCGCTTTCTCGCACACAACGCCGGATCGCGTGGCATCGTCTCACTCCGGTTTTCGCAGGCGGCCGAGCGAAAGCTACTCGGCCTGGCCTACCCCGCGAATGTGAGAGAGCTGCGCAATATCGTCGAGCGGGCGAGCGCCCTGTCGACCTCGGACGAGATCGGGGAAGACGAGATCATGGTCTTCGACGAGCCGCTACCCGCCGTCGCGGAGCGCACCCTTCGGCTCCGGCGCTCGCCGGCGGGCGCCGCCGGCGCGGTTCACCTCCCGACCCTGGCCGACGTGGAGCGCGACTATCTCGTCGCTCTGATTCGAGAGTTGAAGGGTCGGCGCACCGAGATCGCGCGGGTCATGGCCGTGTCATATCCGACGGTCCTCAGGAAGATCTCGCACTACGGTCTCGACGTTCGGGCGATCGTCCAGGCGGGCTGAACGCTGGAGTGCCCTGAGGATGGGGCCTGGCTGCGGGCGTCGTCCCTGAGGTAACGATCGGCGTTCGAGCGTCGCCAATCAAGGTCAGCGAACGCGCGACCTTCATATAGTGCGCTCGCCCGGAATCGTTGAGGAGCCCGCCAACGCAGCAGCGTGTTTCCGTTGTGTTGCGGCCGAATTTCCGCAATGAAACCATCTCGTTCAATGAATTGGCGCGCCCGCGTTTTAACGCTCTTTTAACTCCTCGCTTGTTACGGTGCCCTCATCAATACGGGGCACGGCGCTCCAAAACATCACGGCGTGACTAAGGGAGGACAATGTGAGGTCAAGGCATTTAAGCGTCATGTATCAGGGATTGATTGTCGTAGGCGCAATCGAACTGACCAGTGGACCAGTCCGCGCGCAGGCGAACCCGGGCGAAGCGTCCCCGCCTGCCCCCCCGGCGGCGTCATCTCCTCAGCTGGCAACGATACCGTCCCCGCCAGCGGCACCGGCGACGGCACCGACGACAGCGCCGACGCCAGCCGCACCGGCCGAGCCCCCAGCCGCACCGGCACCCTTCGCCTTCGCGGACTTCGGGTGGATGAACGGCCAGAGCCGGCAGACCGACTTTCCGTTGGCGGGTAAGGTGCTGAATCCGATGTTCACCGTCGACACCGGTTACAACTACGAGTTCTCGAATCCCGTCGATCACACCATCTCCGGGTCGACGTCGTCGGGGCGCCACAACGAGTGGCAGATCATGCACCTCGGTCTCGGCACCGACGTCAACTACAAGGGCGCCCGCGGCCGCCTCATGACCCAGCTCGGCCTCTACGCCACCATGACGCCGCGCAATGACGGCAGCCCGGACCGCGGTCAATGGCAGCTCCGCGACGCCTACAAGTACATCACCGAGGGCTACGGCGGCTACCACTGGGACGTCAACAGCGGGATCAACGTCGACGGCGGGATCTTCCTCTCCTACGTTGGCCTCTCTAGCTACTACAACTACGAGAACTGGCTCAACCAGTCGTCCTACGTGTCGTCGAACACGCCTTGGTTCTTCAACGGTATTCGCATTCAGTGGTTTCCGACCGACAAGCTGAAGATCGAGCCCTGGATCATCAACGGCTGGCAGACGTACGGCATGATGAACAACATGCCGGGGCTCGGCTTCCAGGTCGCGTACCGGCCGACTGACTGGCTCGCCATGGTGTTCAGCGGCTACTTCGGCAAGGACGCGATGGGCATCCCGCATCGCACCCGGTTCCATACCGACAACAGCGTGCTGGTCAAGTACTTGGACAACCCGAATGGATTCTTGAGCAAGGCCGCGGTTTCGCTGACCTTCGACGCCGGCTGCGAAGACGGCGGCGGGGTGAAGTGCGCGGGTGGCACCATGATGGAGCCGTCGCAGTACTTCATTGCCTCGATGCTCTACAACCGCTTCTGGTTCGATCACAACCTGTTTGCTTTCAACTTCGGGGGCGGCGTCATCACGAATCCGGGTCGGTACCTGGTGCTGACCCCGCCGATCAACGGCGCGACGAACTTCACGCTGAGCCCGTACTTCAGCCAGGCGCCCGGCGACAAGTACAAGGCCTGGGACACCACCGAAACGTTCGACTACATGCCGACGGAGACCTTCACCCTCCGGTTCGAGTACGTCCACCGGTGGGCCGATGTGCCCTACTTCGCTGGCCACGGCGGGGTCACCCCGCAAACCGCGCCGGGCATCTACAGCAACGTGGGCGCACCCGGCAGCATGGTTCCCGATTCGGCGGTGGTCACCCCGTTCAAGCCCGACCTGAAACAGAGCGAGGACCGGGTCACCGTCAACATGCTGGTTAGGATTTAGCCAAAATAGCTTGCGCGATTGGAGAGGCCGCGCCCGCGCCCTCTTCAATCGCGGCGCGAAGCTTGCGTGTCTTGTGATTTGTATTCGGGTGTGACGCGAGTGAGGAATCGAGAAACATCAGGAAGAGAGCGGATGGAATAACAATGAAGCTCAACACAGGTAAAGCCAAAGGTATCCTGGTCGTGTATGTCTTCATTCTGCCCCTGCTGATTGCAGCGGTGAGTGGGGTCTCGGGTTGCAGTTCGCCGGCGGCGGCAAACACTCCCCCCTCGGCTCCGGCCGGCGAGGCCTGGTTGACGCCGAAGCAGGTCAAGGATTTGGAGGTCAAGATCGAGGCGGTGACCGATCAGCCGGTCGGCGGCACGCTGCGCGCGGTTGCGCGCGTCACGTTCGACGATCTGCGGGTGGCGCACGTATTCTCGCCGGTGACCGGTCGCATCACGAAGATATTGACCCAGCCGGGGCAGCAGGTGAAGAGGGGACAGGCGCTCTGCGCGATTCAGTCGCCCGATCTCGGCAGCGCGATGTCGGACGTCGCGAAGGCCGAGGCCACGCTCCTGCAGGCGGAGAAAGACTGGCAGCGCCAGAAGGAGCTCATCGAGCAGAAGGCGGCGTCGCGGCGCGACTACGAGAGCGCACAGGCCGTCTATTTCAACGCAAAGGCCGAGGTGTCGCGGGCCCAGCGCAAGGCGAAGCTGTTGCGGCAGGGCAACCTCGATACGGTCACGCAGGAGTTCACGCTGCAGTCTCCCATCGATGGTGAGATCATCATGCGGGGCGCCAACCCGGGGCTCGAGGTGCAAGGGCAGTACACGGGCGGCGCGACCGTGGAGTTGTTCACGATCGGAAAGCTCGACCGGGTGTGGGTCCTGGCCGACGTCTTCGAGATGGATCTACCGCGGATCAAGACCGGCAGCCCGGTGAACGTCAGCGTGATCGGCTATCCGGGCGAGACCTTCCCGGGCAACGTGGAGTGGATCTCGGGGACCCTCGATCCGGCGTCGCGGACCGCGAAGGTGCGCTGCTCGATCGACAACCGCGCGCTGAAGCTCAAGCCGGAGATGTACGGAACCGCCGTCATCACGGTCGACTCCGACCAGAAGCTGGCGGTGAAGCGCTCCGCAGTCCTTACCCTAGGCGACACCTCGGTGGTGTTCGTGCAGAAGGGGACGACCCCGCGCGGAGAGCTGCGCTTCGAGCGGCGCGTGATCGCGGTCGAAGAAACGACTGGCGGGGACCTGCTACCGATCAAGCAAGGCCTCGAACGCAATGAGCGGGTCATCACCGACGGCGGCATCCTGCTCCTCGGCATGATCTGAGCTTCGAGGCAAAATGATCCCGCGTCTCGTGTCCCTGGCGCTCGGCGCCTACGGGAGAGTCTTGCTCTTGGTCGGCTTCCTGGTCGTCGGCGGCTTGTACGCATTCAAGCAGCTGAATGTAGAGGCGTATCCCAACCCAGTGCCGCCGATGGTCGAGGTAATCGCCCAGCCGCCGGGCTGGACCGCGGAGGAGGTCGAACGTTACATCACCATCCCGCTCGAGGTCGGCCTGGCGGGGATGCCCGGGCTCGACCACGTCCACTCCCAGTCGCTGTTCCAGCTCTCCGACGTCAAGGCGTATTTCAAGTGGGGGACGGACTACTGGGCCGCGCGCCAGGAGGTGATCAACCGCCTGCAGCTCATCACGCTCCCGAACAACGTCCAGGCCTCACTGTCACCCGCGAACGCCATCGGCGAGGTGTTCCGCTACACGCTCAGGGGCAAGGGCTACTCGCTGAAGGATCTGAAGACGGCCCAGGAGTGGATCCTCGAACGCCAGTTCAGACGGGTTCCGGGCGTCATCGACGTGACCACGTTCGGCGGCGAAACCAAGGAGTACCACGTCGAGGTCGACCCGGTGCGGATGCGCGGGCGCGGAGTGACCCTCGATCAGCTCACGGCGGCCCTCACGAACTCGAACATCAACATCGGCGGCAACCGCATGCCGATCGGCGAACAGTCGTTCGATGTTCGCAGCATCGGCATCATCACCAGCACCACCGACGTCGGCGACGTGGTGATCACCGCGCAGAAGGGGACGCCGATTCGCGTGCGCGACATCGCCACCGTCTCCATCGGTCACGCGCCGCGGTTGGGCCAGATCGGCAAGGACGGCGGATGCCCGCTTCGGCTGCACACGAAGACCTGGTGGGACGGGCTGTGGGAATCGAAGGCCGAGCGGGCGGAGCGGGAGCGGCTCGACAATCCACCTGACCTGGACGGCTGTGTCGAGAAGGAGGTGGCCGATCGGCCCGACGTGGTCCTGGCGATCATCCTGATGCGCTACGGCGCGGAAACGGCGCCCACGCTGCAGGGCATATACGACCGCATCGAATACATCCGGAGGTACAAGCTCTTGCCGCCCGGGATGGAGATCGAGCCGTTCTACATCCGGGCCAACCTGGTCAAGCTCACCACCCATACCGTCCTCGAGAACCTGCTGGTCGGAATGGGGCTGGTGGTGCTGGTTCTGCTGCTGTTCCTCGGCAACACACGCGCGGCGCTGATCACGGCGCTGAACATCCCGATCGCGCTTCTGATCGCGTTCATCGGCATGGTCGCGACCGGGACGTCCGCGAACCTGATCTCGCTGGGTGCGGTCGACTTCGGCATCGTCGTCGATTCGTCCGTCATCATGATGGAGAACATCTTTCGCCACCTCGGCCACGGCACGGGAAAGCTCCGCGATCGGATCGTGGCCTCGGCCGGCGAGATCGGCGGCCCGATGATGTTCTCCACGATGATCATCGGGGTCGCGTTCCTGCCGCTGTTCACGATGACCGGCGTCTCTGGCGTCATCTTCGGGCCGATGGCCCACACCTACGCCTTCGCGATCGGCGGGGCTACGCTGCTCGCGCTGACGCTGACGCCCGTGCTGTCGTCGAAGCTGATGAAGGTCGGGACCGAGGAGAAGGATGGCGCGGTCATGCGCGTCCTGCACCGGATCTACGAGCCGTTCTTCGACCTCGCGCTCAGGTTCCCGAAATGGGCGATCCCCGTCGGCCTGCTTCCGATCGTCCTGTGCGCGGCGCTGTTCCCCGTGCTCGGGCGGGAGTTCATGCCCCAGCTCGAGGAGGGGAACTTCTGGATCCGCGCCACGTTGCCCATGTCGATCTCCATGGAGCAATCGGCGAAGTACGCCACGCCCATGCGCGCCATTCTCCGCAGTCATCCCGAGGTGGACACGGTGATCTCCCAGGTCGGCAGGCCCGATGACGGTACCGACGTCACCGGGTTCTACACCATCGAGCTCTATGCTCCACTCAAGCCATTCGACGAGTGGCCGCGCGGGCTGACCAAGCCGAAGCTGACCGAGATCCTCGGGAAAGAGCTGCGGGACGCGTTCCCCGGCGTGGACTTCAACTTCTCGCAATACATCAGCGACAACGTCCAGGAAGCGGTCGCCGGCGTCAAGGGCGAGAACAGCGTGAAGGTCGCGGGTCCCGATCTCAAGGTGAACGAGGCCAAGGCCATGGAGATCATCGACGCTATGTCGAACGTGCCCGGCGTCCAGGACCTCGGAATGATCAGGACGCTGGGCCAGCCGAGCATCAGGATCGTCGCGGACCGCGTGGCCTGCTCGCGCTACGGGTTCAACACCGGCGACATCGGCGAGATCGTGGCCGCCGCCATCGGCGGCACCGCCGTGACCCAGGTGTTCGAGGGAGAGAAGCTGTTCGCGCTCACCGTGCGTTGGCAGGAGCGGTATCGGGAGAGCCTCGACGAGATACGTCAAATCACCGCGGCCGCGCCCGACGGCACCCAGATCGCGCTCGGCCAGCTTGCGACCATCACGAAGGTCGACGGCCCGGCGATCACTTACCGGCAGGACGGCTGGCGCTTCACGCCGGTCAAGTTCTCGGTGAGGGGACGCGATCTCGCGAGCACCGTCACCGAGGCCCAGCGGCTGGTCGCCGAGAAGGTCAAGCTCCCGTACGACACGCACCTCGAATGGGCTGGCGAGATCAACGAGATGCACAAAGCCGAGGACCGGCTGCTGATCATCATCCCCCTGACGCTGCTCCTGATCACGTTCCTCACCTTCAGCGCGGTCAAGAACTGGGTCGATACGCTCATCGTGCTCGTGAACATACCGGTGGCGTGCACGGGAGGTGTGCTCGCGCTCCTCATCAGCCACCAGAACTTCTCGGTGTCGGCGGCGATGGGCTTCATCTCCATCTTCGGGATCGCCATCCAGGACGCGATCCTGGTGGTCACGTACTTCCAGCGCCAGCGCTACCACCAGGGGCAGAGCCTCGAGCAGGCGGCGCGCGAGGCCGCGGAGAAGCGCTTCCGACCGGTGCTCATGACCACCCTGGTGGCGACGCTAGGCCTGCTGCCAGCCGCGCTGTCGAACGGTATCGGCGCGCAGGCGCAGAAGCCGCTCGCGATCGTCGTCATCGGCGGTTCGCTGGTGCTGGCGATCCTGACCCGCGTGCTGCAGCCACCCTTGCTGGTCGTGGCCCATCGCTGGCTCGACGCCCGTCGGGAGCGCAGGGCGGCCTCGGTGGGACCAGCGCTGGAGGAGTCCTGAGACATGCTCCGCGTCTCGACGGTGTGTTTCCTTCTCTGGGCGTGGCTCCTGACGGCGCGCGACGCCCGCGCCGAGGACGTGGTGCCACCGGGCGCTGAGCTGCCGCAGCTGCTGACTTTGGAGGATGCGCTCGGCATCTGGCGCGCGCACGGGCTCGACGTCCTGCTCGCCGAGGCGGCGGTGAAGACGTCGGAAGGTGCCGTCCTGATCGCCGGCGCCATTCAAAACCCGGTGGCGACCGCCACCGTCGCGAACGCTTTCACGTATTCATGGACGAAAGCCGGCAGCTTCGACTGCAACTCTTTCGGGGCGGTATGCACGCCGTGGGGCTACAGCGTCGGGCTCAACGATGCCGCGGCGATCGAGGATGCCGTGTCCGGGAAGCGCGATCTGAGGTTGAAGGTGGCGCGCAACGCGCTCGCCGCCGCGAAAATGTCGCGGCTGGACGCGACGCGGACGATCGAGTCTCAGGTGAAGGCGACCTACGTCCAGGTCGCCCAGGCGCAGCTCGCCTACCGATTCGCCAAGGACGTCGCGGCGTCTGAGGCCACGACGCAGAAGAAGTTCCAGGATCGCTACAAGGCGGGGGCGATCAGCGAAGGAGACCTTCAGCGTATCGAGGTCACGAAGCTCGAAGCGGACCAGGCCGTGGACAGCGCGGAGTCTGCCTTGCGCCAGGCACGGGCGGCGCTGGCGTTTCTCCTCGGGGTGCGCGGCAACGTGTCCGACTTCGACGTGGACCCGAATGCGCTGGACTACGCGCCGCCCGCGAAGCTTCGCGGCGTCACCCCCTTGACGCTCGTCCACACCGCGTTCGAGCGACGCCCGGACCTGCTCTCCTCTGCGTACGCTCGTGCCTCGGCGGACTGGCAGCTCCAGCTCGTGCGGCGGCAGAAGTTCCCCGACATCACGCTGGGGCTCAACTATCAATGGGGGGGCGCGGCAGGGTGGTCGGTCGATCTCGCCATCATCGGACCCGTGCTCACGGCGTCGTTGTCCGCGCCACTCCCCGTGTTCTACCAGCTACAAGGCGAGGAGCTTCAGGCGCAGGCGCAGAGTGAGATCGCGATGCTTCAGCACGCTAAGAACACGGCTCAAGTCGCCAGTGACGTCGCAACGGGGTATGCGGCGCTCGACGCGGCGACCAAGCTGGTCGAGCGCATGGAGGGGCCACGTCGCTCGGATGGAGGCCTCCTCGAAAGCGCCAAGGGGGCGTTCGAAGTCGCCGCGGTCCAGTACGACAAAGGCGCGGCCAGCCTCACCGACTACCTCGACGCCCTCAGAACCTTCATCGCGACCAAGAATGAATACATCGGCGACCTCGCGAATTATTGGACGGCGCTGTTTCAGCTCGAAGCGGCGACCGGAAGGGATCTGCAATGAAGTCATTCGAAGGCGTGTTGTTTTCTTCCGTCCTTGCGCTGGCGCTCGTCTTGTCGGCCTGCGAACCCGTGAGCGTCCCCCCTTGGCCTTACACGACCGCGACCGATGACGACGCCGCCGTGGACGACGGTGGTTCGAACGACGGTGGTCCGGATGACGACGCCGCGACGGACGCATCGATCCCGGGAGACACGGGGATGTCCGGCGCAGGCGGAATCCAGGCGACCTACGGGCTGGTCCCGCTCCGCTGCGACGGCGGCCTTTGCAACACGGACAACTACTCGCTTTGCAACATCGCGGTCGGGCCAGCGGGGAGCGGAGCGGGCGGCCCGCTCTCGGTGCTGGTGGTCGTCGCTGGGTTGGCCATCGCGCGGAAGCGAAGCCGCCCGAAGGCGAGGCGTTCGTCATGACGGCGTTCCCGCGCCTCGGGATCTCTCGGCTCGTCGTGGTCTTCGTCGCCAGCGTCACCGTCATCGCGGGGGCCGCGCTCGCCGGGGATCGGCCGGCGCGGGCGGACGTCGTCTCACCCGGCCCCGACCTGCCGCCCTTTCTCACGTTCGAGGATGCGCTCGGCATCTGGCGGCGGCACGGGCTCGACGTCCGGCTCGCCGACGCGGCGATCAAGACGTCGGAGGGTGCGGTCCTCATCGCCGGCGCCGTTGCGAACCCCGTGGCGAGCGCTTCGATCATCAACCTCTTCACGTATCAGTGGACCCACGCCAGCGACTTCGACTGCAATTCCACCGGCGCCGTGTGCACGCCGTGGGGATACACCTTCAACCTCAGCGACTCCGCCGGGATCGCGGACGCGCTGTCCGGGAAACGGGCGCTCAGGTTGAAAGCGGCACGGAACGCGCTTGCCGCCGTGAAGATGGCGCGCGTGGACGCGGGAAGGACGGTCGGGTTCCAGGTCAAGGCGGCCTACGTTCAGGTCGCCCAGGCGCAGCTCGCCTACGGATTCGCGAAGGATGTCGCGCTGTCGGAGGCC
This sequence comes from uncultured Myxococcales bacterium, assembly GCA_964443975.1. Lineage (GTDB taxonomy): Bacteria > Myxococcota_A > Polyangia > Fen-1088 > Fen-1088 > DASYCK01. The sequence goes on from CAYUFS010000001.1 coordinate 41,602, forward strand.
AAGACGCTCAAGAAGTTCCAGGATCGCTTCAGGGCCGGGGCCATCAGCGAGGGGGACCTCGAACGCATCGAGGTCGCGAAGCTCGAGGCGGACCAGGCCGAAACGAGCGCAATGGCCACGTTGCGCCAGGCGCGCGCCGCGCTGGCGTTCCTTGTAGGGGTGCGGGGCGACGTCCCCGAATTCGAGGTCGATACCAAGGTGCTGGACTACGCGGAGCCCGCCAGGATCCGCGACGTCACCCCGCTGATGCTGGTCAGGAGCGCGTTCGATAGTCGCCCGGACCTGCTTTCTTCCGCGTATGCGCGGGCCGCGGCGGACGCGCAGCGGGAGGTCGTGCGGCTGCAGAAAATCCCCCCCATCACGCTCGGCATCAACTATCAGTGGGGCGGGGCCGGCGGATGGTCGGTCAACAACGCGCCCGTCGGGCCGCAGATCATGTTGTCGATCTCCGCGCCCATTCCGGCCTTTTATCAGCGGCAAGGCGAAGAGCGTCAGGCTGAGGCGCTGCGTGAAACCGCTACGGTGCAACAAGCGAAGACCACCACCCAGATCGCGAGCGACGTCGCCAACGCCTACGCGGCGTATGGCGCGTCGAAATGGCTCATCGAGCGCATGGAGGGATGGCGTCGCCCAAACGGGGGACTGCTCGAGAGCGCTAAGGGGGTCTTCGACATCACTGCGGCCCAGTACGACAAGGGCGCGGCCAGCCTCACGGAGTACCTCGACGCGCTCCGAACCTACATTGCGACGAAGAACGAGTACTTCGGCGACCTCACGACCTACTGGACCTCGGTGTTCCAGGTCGAAGCAGCCGTCGGAAGGGATCTGCTATGAAGTCACTGCAACGGGTGCTGTTCGTGGCCTTCGTGGTCGTGGGGGCCGGCTCGCGCGCCGCTCTCGCCGAGGGATCCGTCAGCGTGGCTCCGCCGACATCGGAGGCGCCTTTGCCGGTGACGTCGACGGGAGCCGTGGACGTGGCGCTTCGGCCGCCAGTGCCGGCGCGCCGCACCCTCGCCCTCGAGCTCAACCCCCTCGCGGGGTTCGCCCTGCACCGGTGGGGGGGCAACATCATCGTCGCGCCGCTCGAGCATCACGCCATCATCTTGAGCCCTTTCCATACCTTCGCGCGAACCTTCCCGATCAACCTCTACGATGATAACGGGAACCCCATCCTGCTCCCCGTGCAGACATTCAACGGGTGGGGGGCCGAGCTCGGCTACCGCTACTACGCCGGGCGCGGCGGCCTGCGCGGTCTCTTCGTGGGGCCGTCGCTGTTTGCCGATTGGATGACCGTGGAGGCCCAAGACGGGTCCAAGACCAAGTACATCTACTACGGGCTCGCGGCCGATGTCGGCTACCAGGCCCTGATCACCGACAGTATTTCCGTCGGATTCGGCGCAGGACTGCAGTACGGACGACCGAGCAAGGACATCCCGAGGCAGGGGTTCCAGGCGAAGTACTACGCGAACCCCATCCTGCTTCCCCGGTTGCTCGTGTCGATCGGGTGGTCGCTGTGAGGAGGCGCCACTTCGCGAAGGTCTCCGCCCTCCTCTGCGGGCTCGCGCCGGCGTGCGCGAGCGAGACCGTCGAGCTCCCGCCGCCGGCCCCGGTGCATTGGCAAGCCCAGACCCAGAGGCCCGCGAGCCCCGTCGAACCGACGCAGAACGAGCGCGCCGTGGCGGAGACCTATGCGAAGGCCCTCGTTTCGCCGCGATTCGCCGCGCTGGGCTCGTTGCTCGACGACGAGGTGCTCTTCGCCTTCGGCGCCCGCACCACGCGCGGGCGCGACAAGGTCATCAAGCAGCACGACGAGATGTTCGGCGCGTTCGACGATAGGCGCTTTCTGACGAGCCGCGCCTGGCTCACGGACAGCACCCATGAGATCAACTCGCAAGCCATCGAGTGGTCGATGACCGGTGTTCAGGCGCGCGCATGGATGGGCGTGGCGCCGACCGGCAAGCACGTCACCATCAAGGGGCTCACGCTCCTCTGGGCGACCGACGACGGCGTCATCACCGAGCTCCACGCCTATTTTGACGAGGATGTCGTCAAGGCGCAGCTCGGCGCCGGCCCCGTCGATCTGCGAGGTCTCGTGACGCCGGCCGCCCCGGCCGCGCCGTCGCAGGTGTTCGAGCGAACCGGCCGGCCGGAAGAAGGCGCGAACGTCGCCACCTTTCGCAGGATGCTGGACGCCCTCGAAAAGAACGAGGAGCCCGTCTTCCTTGGGACGATGAGCGACGACGTCAGCGTTACGACGATCGACGCCGCCCAGCCTCTTCGAGGCAAGGACGCCGCCCGCTCCTACTTCAGGAATCTGCGAAAGGCCGTCCGGCAGGTCGACACGGTGGTCGAGAACGCATGGGGCGTCGGGGCATTCGCGATCGTCGAGTACTCGATCACGGGGCTGCAGATCGCTCCCCTGCCGCGAATCGCTCTTGCAGGAGGCGGGGGTCTGCGTCCCTTGCACACTCAGTACGTTGACGTGGTCGAAATCCACGACGCCAAGATCGCGCGGATCTGGAGGTATTCCGACCCCGCCGCATTCTCGTCGTTATGAGAGGATGTTCGGGCGTGACGAAACGGCGGCTGCCGTCGCCGCATTGTGCAGGATCCAGCGACGGCGGAAGTTGCATCCACCACACCAACGAAGCGGGCGACGCCTGCGGGGAGGCGTGCGCCCGGCTCAGCGATCGCTGCCGAGGACCGCGCGCGCCAGCCGCGCGCACTCCCCCGTGCATTGGGGGAGCCTCTGGACGAAGAGAGCTTGCTGCACGCAATGCTGGCGAAGGACCCCAGATCGCGCGGCGCGCAGCGCGCAGGTCGCCGTGATGTCGGTGACGGTTCGCTCGTACAACCCCGCGCTCTCGCTGGCCAACAAGGCTGCAACCGGACCAGCCTGGCTCGGCCTCTGATGAGCCACGGAGCTCCGATCGACCATCACGAGGGTCGTGCAGATCGCGAACAGGCCGACGCAAAATGCGGTCGACCCACGGCGGCGAGCCGCGTCCGCGATGGCCGCATGTGGGGCCTGGCCCGGCGGGGGTGGCGAAGAGCTGACTCGCTTCGACCGTCGTCGCGATTCGAGAGGGATGACGTTGGCGACCTCGTTCATTGCGTGCCTCCCCTGGGGCCGCACCGGCTGCACGAACCGGGCCTCGGCTCGGGCCCCAGGGGTTGGTGCGCGCGTCGGGCCGCGGCCGCCGGGCTCGTCGTTCAGCCGAGGGCGTTCGGCGAATTCGGCGGACGCCGTCCCCGGGGACGCGCGCGCACGTCGCTCGGCGCCGCCCCGGCGACGACCCGGTAGGTTCGCGGCCGCGGGCGCAGCGCGGGCGCCTCAGCGATGAGCACGCCGTAAGCCGCGCGCGAGACGTTGCGCTCGACGTGAACCAGCCGATGCCAGATCTCCGCCTCGCGCGCGAGCGCGCGAGCGGCGGCGGACAGGTCGAAGCGCCCGGGCAGCACCTTCGCCCGCGCGCCGATCACGCCGCCTCGGGTGGTGGCGGCCAGCCGGCGGAAAACGTCGCTGCCGTGACGGTCGTAGTAGAGCACCGTATGCGCTGTGGACAGCGAGCCGGCCCACGGATAGCGCCGCAGCAACCACCCGGAGGACAGCTCGTCGAGGGCGCGATCGAGGCGCGCCGGCTCGTCGCCGTGCTTGGAGGGGACCTCCTCCTCGTAGAACAGGCCCGTCCCGAGGGTGTCCCCCTCGACTTGCCACACCTCTCGGAGGCCGAAGCGCTCGGGTGATTGCGCCACCAGCGCGCCGTGCGTGAGATCGAACTCGCCCACGAGGAAGGCCGCCACCTGGTCGCGGCGCGTGTCGAGGAACCGCAGGGTGGCCAGCGCGTCGTCGAAGGTCTCGGTCGGAAATCCCGTGAAGCACATGGCCTCGGCGGCGATGCCCGCGGACGCGAGGTGATCGATCACCGTCCCCACCACCGCGACCGGCGCCCCCTTGTCGATGAGCTGGAGGACCCGCGGGCTCGCCGATTCGACCCCCAGCGCGCAGGCCACCGCGCCGCCGCGCCGAAGCGTCTCGGCCCGGGCTGCCGTGAGATACCGCTCGGGCTTCAGGTCGGTCGCCCAGCGCAGATCGAGCCCGGCGTCCGCCAGCGCGCCGGCCAGCTTCACGATGGTCTTCGGCGCCACCGAGTCTTGTGACAGGTAAAAGTGGCGCGTCCCGTGGCGAGCCGACAGGGCGGCAAGGTGGGCCACGACCGTTTCGATCTCGCGCTCGCGGTAGCTCGCGGTGCCGACCTCGGCGAGGCCGTAGTGACAGAACGTGCACTTTCCCCAGTAGCAGCCGCGCGTCGGATCGTAAGGGAGGGTGAGGTGGGGCGAAAAGTACCTGTCGAGTGGGAGCCCGTCGAAGTCGGGGGCGGGGAGGCGCCGCATGTCCTCGCTGGCCTCGCCCGGCGTGAAGCGCGCGCCGAGCATCCGGTCACGGTGGACCACGTTGGGGATCGCCGCCAGCGCCCGCGGATCGCCGCCACCTGCTTCCAGGGCCCGCAGTAGCGCCAGCAGCGCGTGCTCGCCTTCGTAGACGACGGCGGTGTCGAAGGGCCCGAGGGCCGCCCGCAGCGCCGGGCCGCGCAGGCGGATGAGGAGCTGTGTGATGGCCGGGCCGCCGATGGTCAGGTGCACACCGGGCAGCTCGCGCCTCAACTTCAGGCCGAAGGCGAACGCGGGCTGCAACTGGCCGGGGAAACAAAGCGAGATCCCGACGGCGTCGACCCGCGCCGCGCGCAGCCTCGGCGCCAGGTCCCCGACGACATAGGAATCGAAGGGGTCCCGCTCGGGCTCCGCGTCCCGCGCGATCTCCTGGGGCGTCGTGAAGGCGAATGGCGTTCGGTACCCGCTGAAATCGAGCTGCAGCGGTGCGTGTGCGGCGGAGATCACGCGCAGGGCGGCATCCACGGTATCGACCGCGCGCGCGTAGAGCTCGGGCTCGAAGAACCGAACGGGGTCGCGCAGGATCGCCACTGCATCGTCGATCCCGCCGGGCACCGCCCGCGCGTCACCACGGGCCTGCCAGAGCGCGTGGTACTCCAGCTGCGCGGCGTGGTCGAGCGAAGCGCGCCGATCGAGGTTCGAGAGGCGCTCCTCGATCCGATCGGCCAGCACGGTCATGGGGCCGCGCCGCAGGAGCGCGTCGTAGGCCTCGACGTTCGAATCGATCGGAAGCACGTCGACCCCGTGCTGGCGCAGAAAGCCCGTGAGCGTCGGCACCGCCAGGTAGGGCGCCGTCGGGTCGCAGGTGGGCGGATAGATGAGGGCGAGCTTCATGGGCGACCGCGTCGAAGGGGGCGGAGCGTACCGCAGATTGATTTGTCCACGCGAATCGTGGACCCGTGTCGGGGCCGCGGGCCGGCAATCGCAGATCTGCAATTCGCAGGGCGCGGGGAGGCCCGCCGGCGCGGATCGTCCCAGGTGACCCGTTCGGGACGTGGGAATGGTGAGGGTGGGACTGCTTGCCGGGCGGCCCCCTTCTTGCTGGTCGATACGCGAAGGACGAGCGGGCTTCGTGACGCGGAGGGAGCTTCATCCGAGAAACCTGAATGACGCATACAGCGGCCATCTTAGTTGTCGAAGACGATCACAACCTGGCGCGGGTGTTCGCGAAGACCCTCGAAGCGGAGGGCTACCGAACGATCGACGTGGACACCGGGCGAGCCGCGATCGCGGAGATCAGGACCCGCAACCCGGATCTCGTGCTGCTGGATCTCGGCCTGCCCGACGGTGATGGCCTCGCCTTGCTCCCCACGATCCGCGCCAACAGCGCCGCGCCGATCATCGTGGTGTCGGGCCGTGTTCGCGAAGCCGAGAAGGTGAGGGCGCTCGACACCGGGGCGGACGACTATCTCACCAAGCCCTTCTCGGTTCCGGAGCTTCTGGCGCGCGTCCGCGTCGCGCTGCGCAAGCAGGCGCGCGCGGACGACGACGCCGAGCCTGCCATCTCCTTCGGTGAACACACGCTCAGCTTCTCTGCGCGTCGCCTGGTGCGTGGCACGACCGAGGTTCGTCTATCGCTCATCGAACTAAAGCTCCTGATGACGCTGGCGCGACATCACGATCGCGTCGTGACCACCGACGTCCTCCTCAAGGAGACCTGGGGCGCGGGTTACCAGACGAGGAATGGATACATTCGGGTGTACATCCACGCCCTGCGGGCGAAGCTGGAGCCGGATCCCGCCAAGCCGAGGTTCCTGCTCAACGCGGCAGGCCTCGGGTACCGGTTGAACACCTCCACGAAATGACCGTTCTTCGGGCGGCACGGGGCCCTCGAAACATCGCGGCGCCGGATGTGGGAAACTGCAGGGATGTCTCACTCCCATGAGCACGAGCACGCGAGCGGGCCGGTCCCCGACACGCGCTATGCGATAGGCGTCGGGGTCAACGCCGCGTTCGTCGTCGCCGAGGTGTTCTTTGGCTTCGCGGCGCACTCCATGGCGCTGGTCGCCGACGCGGCTCACAACCTCACCGATGTGCTGGGGCTGTTGCTGGCGTGGGGAGCGACGGTGCTGGCGCGCCGGCTACCCTCCAGCACGCACACCTACGGTCTGCGAAAGACGACGCTGCTGGCCACGCTGGCCAACGCCGTCTTGCTGCTGGTCGCCGTGGGATCGGTCGTCTGGGAGGCCGTGCAGCGGCTTCGCAATCCGGCGCCCGTCGACGCGACGGTCGTCATGCTGGTCGCGGGCGTCGGCGTCGTGGTCAACGGGGCCTCCGCCCTCATGTTCCGGCGGGGGCGAGACCACGACACGAACCTGCGCGCGGCCTTCTCGCACCTCGCGGGCGATGCCGTGATCGCGCTGGGGGTCGTCGCCTCGGGCGCGCTCGTCTTGCGGACGGGTTGGCTGTGGCTCGATCCCCTGACCAGCATCGCGGTCTCGGCGCTGGTGATCACGATGACCTGGTCCCTGCTGCGGGATGCGTTCGGCTCGGTGATCGACGCCGTCCCCGGGCACGTCGATTACGGTGCCGTGCGTGACTTTCTGCGCCAGCTTCCCAACGTGACCGAGGTTCACGACCTTCACATCTGGCCGCTCAGCTCGGTCGAGACGGCCCTCACCGCCCACCTCGTCCTGCCGCCCGGGGGCTGCGGTCCGTCGTTTCTTCACGACACCTGCAAGGAGCTGCACGATCGCTTTCGCATCGAGCACGCGACGATTCAGGTCGAGTCCGCCAACCTCACGAATCCTTGCGCCCTGTCGCCCGACGACCGCGTCTGAGCAAGGCCGCCTTGTCCTCCGTCCTAGTGCACCGCCGGTGCACTAGCCGCGGGCTGCCAGCGGGGCCTTGCACACGACGACGTTGCCGCACCCGAGATACGTCAATGAGGAGAACGACATCATGGCGGAGAGCGCGATGCCGCGGCCGTGCGGATCGGCCGCGCGCTTCGCCGTGAGGGACAGGTAGCCGGTCCAATCGAATCCCTTTCCCTCGTCCCGAATGGTGAAGACGGCTTCGTTCCCCGACCTCGCGAGCTCGACCACGACGCACCGATCGCGATACGGCTCGGTGGCGAGGCGCCGCTCGATCTCGGCGGACCAGGTGCCTGCGCGCACGAGCGCGGTCTTCTGTTCGTAGGTGATCTCGAGATTGCCGTGCTCGACGGCGTTCATCATCATCTCGTTCAGCCCGAACGAGACCTGCTCGGGCATCGCGCAGACCTCGGCCAGGACGTGGGCGAGGTCTCGTCCCTCGTCAGCGCTGCGGAACGTGAAACGGCCAAAGTTCATCTGTCACCTGGTGTCCGGGCGAAGCCGGCGGTTCGCGCGAAGCCGCGCCGGACCGCACGGCTTCTCCTCGCTTGTCCAATCGTCACCCCACGTGCCGCGTCGCCGACCACGGAAAACAGCATCGGACCGTCGGGCGATCGCTTGAACGTTGGCGTCGAAAGCCCCAGTTCACCGCGCCCCGCGGTCCCGGAGCACGCCCCGTCGGAGAGCGGGGGGCCGACCCCTGGTGCGGCGACCAGAGCTCTGGAACACAGCCCAGGGTCAAAGACGGGCGATTCGAACGCGGCGCCAGGTTCCCCCGCTGAAGGTTCCCCGTCCTTCTGCGCAGCCCGGCGTCTCCTCTCGGGTGCGGTCAAACGGCACGTTCGTTGCTTCGACAGCGTAGCCAGGTTTGTCGCTCAAACCCGAGGAAGGCTCGCCATGAAGCTCGCCGTTGCAAGCGAAACCAGCTCCCCCGAGGAGGCACCCCCATCGGCGATGGAGGACGAGCTCGCGCGGCTCGCCAGGGAGAACGCCAGGTTGCGCCGTGCGGTCTCTCGCTTGCGCGTCTATCGCTCGATGGCCTATCGCGATCCGCTGACGGGTCTGTGGAACAGGCGCTTCTTCGAGTCACGCCTGAAAGAAGAGTTCAGCCGCTCGCGCCGGGCGGGCGCCGGGCGGCGATTCTCGGTCATGATCATCGACGTCAACTGGTTCAAGGAGATCAACGACGTGCATGGCCATCAGGCCGGCGACTCGGCGCTGAAGTGGGTTGGCGAGTTCCTGGTGACCCATCTGCGCACCCACGACGTCCCCTGCCGAACGGGAGGTGACGAGTTCATGGTCCTGCTTCCCGACCTGTCCGGGGACGATTGCCGGCAGGTGATTGGCCGTCTGCGCGAACACCTGGCGCGCGCCAACGCCAGCCTGGTCATCCCCCTGTCGCTCAGCATCGGGGCAGCGAGCTGGCCGGAGGTCTCGGAGAGCCAGGCGAAGATCCTGGCGGTCGCTGACGCGGCTATGTACGAGGACAAGCGCTTCCAGCGGGCCGGGCGAGGGGACGTGTCCACGCGCTCAGGGGTCCGCGAATTCGGCGCTAGCGCGTAGCAGCCGAAGCCACGGTGGCGGCGGATCAGCGCGGGCCGGCCCGAAGCACGCCGATGGGCAGGCCGGCGAACCAGTTGATGAAGCGCCCCACGTCCGGGCCGCGGTAGATCGCGCCGTGCTGGGGACAGAGCATCTCGATGGGGAGCTGGGCGGCCCGTTCACACCAGGCGTCGCGTGCCTCGCGCGAGCCCATCCAGCGCCGGTGAAATCCGTCGGCGAGCTTGATGTGGCGGTCGAAGTCGGTCACGAACAGGGAGGCGTCGTCGGGGGGCATCAGCGCCGCTCCGATGTCACCGCTGAAGAGGATCCGCGCGCCAGGGTCGTAGAGGTGAAGGTTTCCGGACGAGTGCAGGTAGTGCGCGGGGATCGCCTGCAGCGGCCGGCCGCCGAGCTCGATCGGCATCCCCTCGTCGGGCAGCGGAATCAGGGTGTGGGCGTCGCCCCCGAAGTGCGGGATGAACGTGCACCACAGCCAGCTCGCGTAGCACCGTATGGCCGGATTGAACGCCAGCCACAACCCGAGCGACGAGATGACATCGGGGTCCTGGTGCGAGGCAAAGATATGGGTGATGGTGCGGGGATCGCAGATCTCGCTCAGCGCCGAGAAGACGGCGGGGAAGATCTCCTGGCCCCCGGGATCGGTGAGCATCGTCATCTCTCCGGCGTTGATCAGGTACTCGTTCGTGTCGATGAGATGGGATGGCCGCTCCGGATCACGCGCGATCACCGACCACCGACACCCGCTCCCCTCGGACAACACGACTGCTTTCTTCATGCGAGCTTGCTCCTTGCGGTCTTTCCCAACCCACGAACGATGACGACGACCTCCTCCGACTTGGCGTAGAAGTCCTTCGTGACCTCCTCGAGCTGGGCACGCTGTTCGGGCTCGGCCGCCGTGGCCTCGATGATCGCCGAACGCGACAGCACGCAGGCCATCAGCCCGAGCTGGTTGAGATCGTCGACCGCGTCGACGATTCGACGCCACAGCGCGCGCAGCTCGCTCCGGTGCGCGGACAGCGACGCCTCGCAGCCCGCCACCACGGCGGTGCCGTGTTGTTTGCCGCTGCGCCGGACGGCCGAGAGCAAGAGCCCGGCGGTGTGCTTGCGCTTCACGAACCGGCTGGCTTGCACGACGGCCTCACGCACCAGTGAGCCGAGGCGCTCGAGCTGGGTATGCAGCTCGCCGCTCCACGCCCGAATTTGTGACGCCGCCTCGTTGAAGCCGCGCAGCCGGTCGCCGCTCTGCTTGCTCTGCACGATCGCGTTCAGGGCGTGGAGATTGATCTCGAACGAGCGCCGCAGGAGACGCTTCGCGGCCTCGTTGAGCGAGACCACCTGCTCGAAGTCCTCGACGTTGTTGGCGCTGTCTGCCGTTCCCACGATTCTCGCCACTCCTCTGGGTGTGTGTGCTGACGTTGGGCTCATCGGACAAAACCCCGGTGTCTGAAGTCTCGCCCTTCAAGGCCAGTGCGGCAGCAACCGCTGCAGCAAGCCGCGCAGCCGGCCGCGAGGCGGCTGCGCGGCGCCGCTGTTCGTCGGCAGCCCACGCCCGTCGACGACCCACAGCTTCAGATCACCGAGGCCGTCGCTCCGCAGCAGCACCGCATCCTTCCAGCCCTCGCCGCCGCCCGTCGCCAGGTCGGCCAAGGTGGCCCGCCGCGGCGATCCGGGGGCCTTGTCGATTCCCATCGCGTTCTGAATCTGCAGCGCCACCATCTTCAAGAGCTCCGAGATGGCGTTGTCCAGCATCGTATCGGTGAGAGCGTGGCTCGGACAGCTGTAGAACGCCGAGGCCAGCGCCTGGCAGCCTGCCCGATCGGAGGACGCGATCACGTTGACGTCACGGACCCCTTGCAGGTGCAGACGAAACATCCGACCGCAGATCGACTCGCCCCGCGTCAACCCATCGGAGCGAACGAACTTCACGCCGAACATGACCTCGGACACGTTCGACACCATCTGCGCGATCGTCGCCTCATCGGGGAGCACTGTCGTCGTCATGTCTTTGTCCTGTTCCACCTGTGCGAAGGCCGTACGTTCCCGGTCCACGTGAGCTTCGCGTCGAAGCGAATGCCAGTTCCGTGCCGGGACTTCGTGAGCTGACGGGGCGCCCAACCTCCCGCGGCTGCCCGCCCTGGCGTAGGCGGGGCAGCTCACCCGGGCGATCCCTCCTGGGTGCCGTGGCCAGACTTGTGGGCGAGGCGCCAGTCGCCGGGGCCGCTGGCCTGTCGCCCGGGTCGCGGCGCCTCACAGCGCGCGGGCCAGGTCCAGAAGCCGGCCGGCGATGGCCCCGAGCGGCAGGACCTCGCGCGCCGCACCCCGCTTGACGGCCTCCCCGGGCATACCCCAGACCACGCTGGACTCCCGATCCTGGGCCACCGTCGGACAGCCGCCGCGCGCCATCTGCAACAACCCCTCGGCGCCGTCGGCGCCCATGCCGGTGAGGATGGCGCCCACGGCGTTTCGCCCGACCTGGTCGGCGACCGACTCGAACAGCACGTCCACCGACGGCCGATGCCGATTCACGGGAGGGTCGTCGCCGATCCGGCAAAAGTACTTCGCGCCGCTGCGTTCGACCCGCAGGTGGGTCCCTCCGGGGGCGATGTAGGCGTGGCCGATCAGGATCTGGTCGCCGTCCTTGGCCTCCGCCACCGAGATCGCCGATTCGCGATCCATCCGCAACGCCCAACGTTGACTGAACACCTCGGGGATGTGCTGGGCGATCACGACGCCGGGCGCGTCGGGGGGAAACGCCGCCAGGATCGCCGCGATCGCCTCGGTGCCGCCCGTCGACGCCCCGATCGCGATGAGCCGATCGGTCGTTCCCAGCGCCGTGATCGAGCGCTCGGATGCGCGGCTCCGCGCGCCGCCGCCCCCGCTGGGCCCGTGGAGCGCCGTCACGCGGGCGGAGGCGGCCGACTTGACCTTCTCGACGATGGCCTCGGCGATGAGCTCGAGCCCTTGTTTCAGGTCGAGCTTGGGCTTCGACACGAAATCCACGGCCCCGATCTCCAGCGCGGCCAGCGTGGCGTCCGCGCCCAGCTCGGTCAGCGAGGAGATCATGACCACCGGCATGGGCCGCAGGCGCATCACGTTTCGCAGGAAGGTCAGGCCGTCCATCTTCGGCATCTCGATGTCGAGGGTCAGCACGTCCGGGTGCAGGAGCTTGATCTTCTCCCGCGCGTCGAAGGGATCGGACGCCGTCCCCACGACGTCGATGTCCGGATCCTCGCCCAGGATCCGCGCGAGCAGCTTGCGCATCAACGCCGAGTCGTCGATCACCAGAACCCGTATCCGTCGCTGAGCAGCAGTCTCTTCGCTCATGGTCCCCCCCGCTAGAACAGCTCGATGTCGCCACCGCGGCTGGCTCCGCTCTGAATCTTCGACGCCAGGGCGACCTCGCGCTCGGCGACGTTCCGGTTCTCGGACATCGGCAGATGCAGCACGCGAACCTTCCCCGTCGCGGCTTCGAAGCGGACCCGGCGTGCCACCGTGAGGCCCACGTCCTGGACCAGGATCGGCATCTTCTCGGCTTCGAGGAACTCGCGTACGAAGTCCACGTTGGAGCGGCCCACGTCGCCCATGCCGGGGATCACCCGTCCGCCGCCGAAGATCTTGATCTCCAGCGAGGCGCGCCGCCCGCCGAAACGGAGGATGCCGTTCACCAGTTGCTCCATGGCGAATACACCGTAGCGGGCCGAGGCGCCGTTGCCGCCTGACGGGTCCTCGGGAAGCATGAAGTGGTTCATTCCCGCGACGCCCGATTCGGGATCGCGAATGCACGTGGACACGCACGAGCCCAGCACCGTGGTGATCATCTCGTTCGACTTCGTCACGTAGAACTCCCCGGGGAGGATCTGCACGACCCAGAAGCCGGTCACGCCTTCGTAGTAGGTGTTGACGTTCTCGAAGCCGGGTAGCGCTGCGTCCCGGTGCGGCGGCTTGGTCGCGTGCGCGGCGAACCTCACGTCGTGCTCGCGGCCGGGGCGGAGAGTCTGCGATGAATGGTCTTCCCGCACGAGGCGAGCCCGAACACGGCGCTGGCGATGGATTCGGAGTGGCCGAGGAACAGGTGGCCGTCGGGCCGCAGCAGCTCGCGATATCTGCCGATCAGCTTGACCTTGGTGGGCTCGTCGAAATAGATGACCACGTTCCGGCAGAAGATCACGTCGAAGGGCCCCTGCATCGGCCACGGCGCCATCAGGTTCAACTGCTTGAACGTGATGAGGGAACGAATGGTCTCCCGGGCCTGGTACGCCGCCCCGCCGTCGACCGGCTCGAAGAAGCGCCCCAGACGGGCCGGTCCAATCTTCTCGATGCGGTCCGCGACGTAGAGACCGGCGCTCGCGTGCGCCAGCACATCCGTGTCGAGGTCCGTGGCGAGGATCTTGATGTCCCACCCGGGGGAAGCCGGCATGTTCTCGCGCACGACCATCGCCAGGGAATACGGCTCCTCTCCGCTGGAACAGCCGGCCGACCAGAAGCGCACCCGCTTGCCCGCGTGCTCGAAGCGCGACCACAACGCGGGCAGGACCGTTCGGGCGAGAAATTCGAAGTGATGGTTCTCGCGGAAGAACTCCGTGACGTTCGTGGTGATCGCGTTCACGAACCGCCGCGCCTCGTCCGAGCCCTCGTCCTCGATCGACGTCAGGTACTCGGAGAAGGACGCCAGGCCGAGCGCACGGATGCGGCGGGCCAGGCGGCCGTAAACCAGGGACTGCTTGTTGCTGCCCAGATCGATCCCGGCGCGAACCTTGATGAGGTCCTTGATGCGCCGAAAATCGTTCTCGGAAAAATCGAACTCGCGGACGGCTTCGTAGGTCATCTGGGCCTCATTCCGGCTTCGAGAGAGAAGCGAGAGTAAGCGGCGGCCCGCGCCGCCGACTCTCCTAGAACTCCTTCCACTCGGCGTCGTGCTTGCCGTTCAGCTTGCCGTTGGTGCCGTTCGTGCCCGGGGAGACCGTCGTCTCCATGGACGCGCGCCGGGCGGGGCGCTCGGACTCGGTCGGTCTGGGCTCGGCCGCCCGTGCGTGGCCCGCGCGGCCGCCAGTGCGGGACGGCGTCCGTGACGGCGCCGACGCCGCGCCGTCGCCGATCCGGAAGAAGCCGACCAGCTCCACCATGGCCCGCGCCTGCTCCGTCATCGATTCGGCCGCGGAGGCTGCCTCCTCGACCATGGCCGCGTTCTGCTGGGTGTTCTTGTCCATCTGAGCCACCGCCGAGTTGATCTGATCGATCCCGGAGGCCTGCTCTTCGCTGGCGGCGTTGATCTCCGCGATGATGTCCGAGACCTTCTTCACGGACCCGACGATCTCCTGCAGGGTCTCGCCTGACCGGTTGACCAACTTCGCGCCCTGCTCGACCTTCTCGGCGCTGTCCTGGATCAGGCCCTTGATCTCCTTGGCGGCGGCGGCGCTCCGTTGCGCCAGGCTCCGCACCTCGGCCGCGACGACCGCGAAGCCTCGCCCCTGGTCCCCCGCGCGAGCCGCCTCGACCGCGGCGTTGAGCGCGAGCATGTTCGTCTGAAACGCGATCTGCTCGATGACGCCGATGATGTCGGCGACCTTCTTGGACGACTCGGTGATGGCGCCCATCGCGTTGACGGCGTCGCTGACCACCTGGCCACCCTTCTCGGCCGACTCCCGCGCGCTCGACGCCAGCTGGTTCGCCTGCGTCGCGTTGTTCGCGTTCTGCTTCACGGTCGCCGTCATCTCCTCCAGGCTGGAGGCCGTCTCCTCGAGCGCGGAGGACTGGTCCTGGGTGCGCTTGTTGAGGTTGCTGTTGCCTTCAGCGATGTCGGACGCGCCCGAGGTGATGGTGCTGGCGGACTGGTTGATGTCGATGACCATCTCGCGTAGGCGGGTGGTCGATTGGTTGCTCGCGTCTTGCAACCGAGCGAACTCGCCCTTGAACTGCCCGGTCATCTCGGCGGTGAGGTCGCCCTGGGACAGCGCCTCGACCACGCGCGTCGCGGCGCGCACGGGGCCCACGACAGTCTCCATGAGCCGGTTGACGCCATCGCCGAGGCCCTTCATGAAGCCGTCGTACCGGGTCGTGTCGATCCGGGTGTCGAGCTCGCCGTCGATGGCGCTCGCGATCAGACGATCGACCTGCAGTTGCGCGTCCCGTTGCTCGGTCACGTCCTCCCACTCGAGGCCGTTGCCGATGTAGTTGCCCTTCGCGTCCCGCATCGCCGAGACCTTGATCGTGAAGGTCATCGGTCCGACCTTGATGTCGGCGACGTGGGGGAGGTTGGCCGGGTTGTCGAGCATCTTGCGCTGATGGGCGGGGTGCTTGTGGAAGTCGTCGATGCAGGTCCCGATCAGCCGGGTGGCGTCGAAGCGCGGGTAGACGAGGCGCAGGTCGGCCTCGCGCCTCTTGAGCAGGTTGAACGTCGCCTGGTTCGCCCAGGTGATCACCAGGTCGCGGTTGATCATCATCATCGGGACGGTGGCGCCGTCGACCGCCGCCTGGAGGCGAACCACCTCGTTCTCCTTGGCCCGGACGTCGGTCACGTCGTACCACTCCAGGGTGTTGCCGAGGTAGTTGCCGCTCGGATCCACGGTGGCGGTGACGTTGATCGAGAACGTCAGGCGTCCGACGTGGATGTCGACGGTGTGGGGCAGGTTGCCTGGATCGGCGAGCATCTTCCGCTGGTGCTCCGGGTGCTTGTGAAAGACGTCGATGCAGGTCCCCACCAGGCTATCGATGGCGAAGGTCGGGTACACCGCCTTGAACTCCGCCTCGTATCCCTTCATCAGGGCGAACGTGGCCTTGTTTGCGTACGTCACCATGAGGTCGCGATCGATCATCATGATGGCGCTCTTGGCGCCGTCGATGGCCGCGGCAAGGCGAATGGCGTCGGTCTTCGCCTGCTGCGCCTGCCCCGGCGATGCGGCCGTCACGGTCTTCTTTCGTCCTCGAGCTGTTCCGTTGCTGGCCATCACGATCTCCTTCTGTGTAACTTGGGTGCGCGGTTTCATGTTCATGGTTCGGCCTAGGCGGCCGCCTCCTGCGCGACGGGGTCGCCGCCGGGGAGAGAGAAGATCTGGTCGACGTCCAGGATGGTCACCATCTTGTCGCTGAGAGTGGCGATGCCCTTGGCGAGGCTGGGACCGTTCCCGCCGCCAAAGTCGGGGGGCGGCTTGATGTCAGTCGACGGGACGTTCGTGACGTCCGACATCGCGTCGACGACGATTCCCATGATCCGGTGGCGGCTACCGTTCAACACCCGCAGCACCACCACCGCCGTCGTCGCGCCGTAGTCCCGGTGCTCGAGGCCCAGGCGCTCGCGAAGGTCGGCGATCGGCACGATGTCACCGCGAATGTTGATGACGCCCTTGACGTAAACGGGGGTGTTCGGGATCGGCATCGGGGTGCTCCACCCCCGGATCTCCTGCACGCGCAGGATGTCCACGCCGTACTCCTCGCCGTTCACGACGAACGTGAGCAGTTGCTCGTGGGTGCTCGACTGCTTGCTGGCCGGGGTTGCGCTGCCTTCGTTCATGGTCATTCCTTTCATGCGGTGGCGCCGGCGCCAGGGACCGGGGCCGGTGATGCAGGCGCCGCCGATCGGTGGCCACCCGTGGACTTGTGTTTGGCGAGCTTGGAGAGCCCCTGGACGTCGAGGATGAAGGCGACGCTCCCGTCGCCGAGAATCGTCGCGCCAGCCAGCCCCGGGACCCGCCCGAAGTTCGCTTCCAGGCTCTTGACGACGACCTGCTGCTGGCCGTCGAGGTGGTCGACGAGCAGACCCAGACGCTGGCCGTCGCCCTCCACGACCATCAGCAGGCTCGCGTCCGCCGCGTCCTGGCCTTCCGTGACGCCGAGCAGCAGCCCCAGGTCGACGATGGGGATCAGCTGGTCGCGCAGCCGGTAGACGTCCCACTGTCCGGCCAGGCGCTTCACCAGGGTCCGCTCGATCTGAACCGACTCGACGATCGACAGCAGCGGCACGACGTAGGGACGCTCGGCCACGCGGATCAGCTGCCCGTCGATGATCGCCAGCGTCAGCGGCAGGCGCAACGAGATGGTGGTGCCCCGCCCCGGAGTCGAGTGGACGCTGATGTTGCCCCCGAGGGACTTCACGTTTCGGCGGACCACGTCCATGCCGACCCCGCGCCCAGAGACATCGGTGACGGCGGCCGCGGTCGAGAAGCCGGGGGCGAAGATGAGGTTCGTGATCTCGGATTCCGTGAGCGCCTGCTCGGCGGTCACCAGGCCGCGCTCGCGCGCCTTGGCCAGGATGCGGTCGAGATCCAGGCCCCGACCATCGTCACGGACTTCGATGACGATGTCGCCCCCGCGATGGAACGCCGCCAGGAACAGGGTGCCGCCCGCGGACTTGCCGGCGGCGAGCCGCTCCTCCGGCGGCTCGAGGCCATGGTCGAGGCTGTTGCGAACCAGGTGAACGATGGGATCGCCGAGCTTTTCCAGGATTGTCTTGTCGAGCTCGGTGCCCTGTCCGGTCACGGCCAGCTCGACCTGCTTCCCGAGTTGCTTCGAGAGATCGTGCACCAGCCGCGGAAATCGGTTGAACACGACGCTGATCGGCATGCTGCGCAGGCGCATCACGCTCTCCTGCAGCGCGCGCGAGTTGCGGGCCAGCTGCGACAGGCCGTCGCGGATCCGGCCCAGGCGGCGTTCGTCGATGGGACCGTCGTCGTCCAGCTCGCCCAGCATCGACTGGGTGATGACCAGCTCGCCCACCATGTTCATGAGGAAGTCGATCTTGTCGATGCCCACCCGCAGCGAGGCGAGCGGGCTGTCGGGCTCGTCCTTGCGGGCCGCCTGCGCCACCGGCGCGCGTGCCGCCGGCGCCTCGTTGGCGGCGGTGGGGGCCGCGACGGCGGGCTGCTCGCCGAGCGGGGCGATGACGAGGTCGCAGTCGTCGATGACCCAGGCGAAGACGTCCTCGATCTGGGCTCTCGTGACGGCGCCTTCGAGCCGGTAACGCCAGGACAGATAGCAGCAGGCAGGCACCAGGTCGGCCAGCGGCGGCAGCCCCGTCAGGTCCGACGTGATCGCGAGCGTGCCCATCTGCTCCAGCTCGCGAACCAGGCGCCAGGGTTCGTTGCCGGACTCGAGCAGGACCCTGTGGGGCCTGAAGTCGATGTTCCACCCGCCGGCCTTCTCTGCCGTGGGCGCATGGATGACCGCGGGCGGGGCGGGGGCCTTGGGACCGCCAGCGCCGCCCTTCACCGCGGCCTGAAGCCGGCGCCGCAAGGGGCCGACGTCGTGCGCCGCCGGATCGGAGCCGTCACGATGGGCCGTCAACACCCGCCGCAAGATGTCCACCGACTCCAGCAGCATCGCCGTGAGCTCGGCGCTCGGCGCCATCGCGCCGCCGCGGACCGCGTCGAGCAGCGTCTCCATGTCGTGCGCGAATTCGGTGATCGCGCCGAACCCGAACGTACCCGCGGCCCCCTTGATCGAGTGGGCGGCGCGAAAGATATCGTTGACGGTACCGGCGTCGAAGCCTTCCTCGAGCTTCAACAGACCGGTCTCGAGATGATCGAGACCCTCGAAGCTCTCCTCGAAGAAGGTCCCCATCAGCTGGAGTTGCAGGGTCCCTAGATCTGACATCCTCAGTCCAGCACTTTCCGGATGGTGTTCAGGAGCTGCTCGGGCACGAACGGCTTGACGATCCACCCGGTCGCGCCGGCGTCCTTGGCTTCCTTCTTCTTGGCCGGGTCCATCTCCGTCGTCAGCACCAGGATGGGGACGTGCTTGTAGCTGGGCAGGCCACGCAGCCGCTTGACCAACGTCAGGCCATCCATGTTGGGCATGTTGACGTCGGTGATCACCAACTGCACCGCCGCGCCAGTCCCCGCGATCCCGACGGCCTCCACGCCGTCCTGCGCCTCGGTGACCTGATGGCCCGCCTGGGTGAGCGTGTGAACCAACATTCGCCGCAAGGAGACCGAATCGTCGACTGCCAGGATACGTGCCATGCCTGTGCTCCCTATGTCCCGGTGTTCGTGCTGAGAGGCGCCTCGAGCGCCGCGCCGGTGCGCGCCGCCGGAGTCACGCCGAGGACGGCCGCCAGGCCGAGCCGCTCGATGACCCGAAGCAGCGCCGCCGATGGCGTCACGAGGCGAAGGGTTCGTCCGGAGCGGCCGAGGTCGAGGGCGGCCGCGCACAGCACCTGGAGGTTCGCCGTGTCGGCCTGGGTCACCGCGTCCGCCAGCACCTCCACGTCGCCGCCGTCTGCCATCGCGCGCAAGAGCCCGTCTCGCAGATCGGGGGCGTAGGCGTGGTCCAGCACCGCCGGGCAGACGACGGCGTCGACGGGCCCCGTCAATGACGATGGAGCGGCGGGAGTCATCGTGACGCCTCCTCACGCGCGGCGGCTATCGCGCCCAGGTTGAGCGCGTCCGCGTTCCCCAGACGGGCGAGGTCGCTCCACGAGAACAGCACGCACGCGATCTGCAAGCAGCCGGCAGCGACGAAGACGGCGGTGTACGCCCGACCGCCCCATCCCGCCGATCTCAGCGCGGCGGAGAGGGCCCCGGCGATGACCGTTCCAGCCATCATCCCCAGGCTGCCGGTCACGTTGACCAGCGCCATGGAGGTCGCGCGCAGGGCTTCGGGCGGAAGCGCCGCGGCCAGGCACAGGCTCGGTGAGTAGATCGCGGCCGATGCCACCCCCGTCAGGATCAGGATGACCGGCAATCCCGCCGGCCGCACGAACCCGAGCAGGACGAAGCACACGCCGTAGGTCGCCATGCCCATGAACAGCAGCGCCCCGCGATCGAGGCGATCGCCGAGCCGGCCCATGGGATAGCTCGCCAGCGCGAAGGGCACGAGGAAGCAGCTCATGAGCGCCCCCACATGCCTGTCGCCGAGGCCGAGCTCGCGATGCGCGTACAGGGAGAACGTGACGACGAACGTCCCGACGGCGAACCGCTCGATCGCGACCCACAGCGCCGGTCCCCTCACCGCGGGAACCATCCGCGCCAGCGCCGCAAACCCCGCTCCCGGGGTCGGCGCCGCGCTGAGCTCGACCCGCGTCGCCAGCACGCCACAGACGAGGAGCTGAATCATGGCGGCCGCGAACAGGGGCGCGCGTGGGCCCGCCGTCAACAGCAACGTGCCCGCCGGCCCGCCTGCCGCTACGGCGGCGATCATGGCGGCCGCCGCCGCGCCGAACGCCCGTCCATGGCGCTGCTGGCGTCGCCCGCGAATTCCGCCCAGCAGCAGCGACAGCGCCCCCACGTTTGCGGCGCCCTGAACGAGACGAACGGAGAGCAGGATGGAGAGGCGCGGTCCCCGGGCCATCGCCAGCAGCAAGGCGGCGTCGGCGAGCGTGAGCGCCACCGCCAGCGGCTTGCGGGCGCCGCTGCGGTCGGCGAACGCCGCGAGGAAGGGCGCGCCCACGATGGCACCCAACATGTTGAGGGCCATGAAGGCGTGCATGCCGCCCTCGTGACCAGGGGCCACCGTCGCGAAGAACGGACGCACCGACGGAATCAGCACGGATCCCGACAGAACGCTGGCAAAGATCAGCGCCGTCAGGGTGGCGTCGCTCTCGCTCGCGTCGTATCGGGACCCCGTTTTCACGGACTACTCCGTCGACACGGAAGCTCAAAACTTGATGTTGCCCGCCGAATGCCGCCCGCGGCGCGCTCGGGCGCGCGCTGCAACGGCGACTCCCCCGTCGGGTTCAGCAGCCGGGGCGTCCGCAGCAGCAATTCCGTCGCGAACAGGAAGCGATCGGCGGGCTTGGCCACGTAGCCGTCACAGCCGAGCTCGAGGAGCTTTCGGCGCTCGCGCTTCGCCATCCCGTCGCCCAGCGCCACCAGCGTGGCCGGCGCGCAGGCCGCCTCCCGCCGGAGGTCCCCGACGAGCCCGGTCACGTCGCTGGTCACCGAGGTCGAGAAGATGATGAGCGTGGGGGGCGTCCGCGCCGCGATCTGGAACGCCTGAACCGGGCGCCGCGCGAGGATCGCCCGGCAGCCCGCGGCGCCGAGGCTCATGAACATTCGTCCGAACGACTCCGCGTCTTCCTCTATTATGAGGGCGCGGTGACCGGTCAGGCGCGCGCGGACGGCGTCGACGTGGAGGGTGCTCGTCTCCCAGGTGTTGCCGATGGTCTCATGCATGGCGGGGCGTTCTGCGAGGGTCGTGCCAGCCGACGAAGCGTGTGATCACGGGGTGTTGGCAGCCGACGGCGCGGCCGTTGGCAGGTAGACATGGGTGCCGGGACCAGAGGCATGGCGCCGCCGCCATACCGCGCTGGCGCGAGCGGGCGTCGCCGCCGACGCTCGCGCGAGGTGAAGTCGTCCGCCGCGGCCGCGCGAAAAGTCGAGCCTTCGCGGCGAATCCTCAAGTTGATCGGGGGTGGGTCGATGCCGGGGAAGCCCCGAAAGACCCGCTGATGGATTGTCGCCCATGTCGAATCATTTCAACGATCACCTGACCGGCGCCGCCACCGCCGACGCTGGCGGCGACGACGCGCTCAGTCCCGCGGCCGGCGCCGTCTCACAGCTCGTGGAAGAGGAGCTGAGGGCGATCCGCGCTCAAGCCGATCAGGCGCGCTTGATCCTCACCGACGCCATCACCAAGCTGGGCAACAGCTTCAGCACGATGCAGACGGACACCTCGTCTCAGCACGCCATCATGTCGGACCTGCTGGGCAGCCTGGCCGAGTCGAAGCCAGGGGAAGCGGGCGGCGACCCCGCGATCGAGCGCATCAGCATCCGGCAGTTCATCGTCGAGACCACGGACGTCATGCGGCAGTTCACGGATCTGCTGGCGTCGGTCAGCGCCCAGAGCATGCGGACCGTGTACCGCATCGACGACATGGCCCGCCAGATGGACAACGTCTTCAAGCTGGTCGCCAGCATCAACGAGATCTCGCAGGAGACGTTCATCCTCGCCGTCAACGCAACCATCGAGGCGGCGCACGCGGGTCAGGCGGGCCGCACCTTCGCGGTGATCGCCAGCAACGTCCGCGATCTGAGCCAGCGGACCAAGAAGTTCAACGCCGAGATCGGCACCCACATCGGTAAGGCGCAGTCCACGATCAACGAGGTGCGGAACATCGTCGCCGAGATGGCGTCGCGTGACCTCAACGTCGCGCTGAACGGCAAGGAGCGCGTGCAAGCGATGCTGCCCAACCTCGAGGCGTTCCAATGCTCCGTCACCGCGGGCGTCGATTCGGCGAGCGCGGCGGGGCAGCGGATCGCGGCCGCGACCTCCACGGCGATCACGGCGCTGCAGTTCGAGGACATCATGAGCCAGCTGATCGGCAGCATCGTCAAGCACGCCGACCGTATCGGCGAGCTCCCGCTGCTCGCCGGGTCAGGCCCCGTTCACGACAGCGGGTCGTCGACGTCGACCGCAGAGGATTCGTTCGCCGGCGGCGGCGCGCCCGTTTCGGACCCCGTTCACCAACACAACATGAATCCCGGAGATGTGGAGCTATTCTAATGAATCATCCCAGACCATCGGACTCGCGCGCCGGTAGCCACGTCAACGCCATGATGAAGGGCTCGACCGTCACGGTCCACGTGATGGGCCGCTTCGACTTCAACTGTCATCCGGGCTTCAGGGACGCCTGCGAAATGTTCGGCGAGGCGCAGGACTACGTCGTCGATCTCTCGGGCACGGAGTATCTGGACAGCTCCGCCCTGGGGATGTTGTTGGTCCTCCGCGATCAGGTCGGCAGCGCCAACGTGCGCATCGTGAACTGTCGGCCCGCGGTCAGGAGGATCCTCGAGATCGCCAACTTCGGGTCGCTGTTCGTCCTGACGTGATCGATGAATAGACAGTTCTTGCCCGAAGCGGTGGCGGTATCGCCCGCGATCGCCGGCCCGGGGCGGCGACCCGTCGTCCTGGTGGTCGACGACGAGCCGATCAATCGCGCGCTCATCAAGGGACTGTTGCAGGACAGCTTCGAGGTGGTCGACGCCTCCGGAGGCGCCGAGGCCGTCGAGCGCTGTCAGAACGAGCTCGTGGACCTGGTGGTGATGGACATCCAGATGCCCGGCATGAACGGGTTCGAGGCCACCCGACGGATCAAGGGAGACGCGGACGAGCGGTTCCTCCCGGTCATCATGATGACCGCGAGCAACGAGGACAGGCTGCTCGGCGAGGGGCTCGTGCGGGGCGCGGACGACTTCCTGCTCAAGCCGATAAGCCGCGTCTTGCTCGAGGCCAAGGTGGGGGCCCTGCTGCGCATGGCCGAGGTGTTTCGCGTGCTGCGCGACCAGAACCGCGAGCTCACCGTGCGTAGGGCCGAGGCCGAGCGCGACTATCAGATCGCCAAGGGCGTGTTCAACCGGGTGGCGAAGCGCGGCCGCTTCGACCTGCCCGATCTGCTGATGCATACGGTGTCGCTCGACAGCTTCAACGGCGACGTCGTGCTGACCGCCACCGCCGGCTCGACGCTGCGGATGCTGGTGGGGGACTTCGCGGGGCATGGCCTCTCGGCGGCCGTGGGCGCCTTGCCGGCGTCGGACGTCTTCTACACGATGAGCGAGCAAGGGGCTTCCCTGCAGGAGGTGGCCCGCGAGCTGAACGGCAAGCTTCACCGCATGTTCCCTCGGGACCTCTTCCTGTCGGTGTGCCTCGTGGACATCGATCTCGCCGGGGAGCGGCTGCTGGTCTGGAACGGCGGCTTGCCCGACGGCCTGGTCTTCGGGCGCGACGGCGCCGTCAGCCACCGCCTCGCCTCCCGGCACCCGCCGATGGGCATCCTGCCGGCGAGCCAGGTGGACACGACGCTCGTGGCGGTGCCGTTTCCCGCCGGCGCTCGCTTCGCGATCTTCACCGACGGCCTCGCTGAATCCCGCGCCCCCGACGGAGACATGTTCGGCATGGAGCGCATCGAGCAGGCCCTCAGCGGTCCGGTGGTGGAACGAGACTGGTCGCGGGCGCTTTGGACCGCTCACGACGCGTTTCGCGGGCCGCTCGACGCCGAGGACGACGTGACCTTCGTGGGGCTGACCCATACGCCCGAGCTCGTCGCGGCCCTCGCCGCCCGGCAGCTCCCGCCGCGCAACGGCTGATCGGCGCGGGGCCTCGCCGGGCAGCCGGCTCGGAGGCTGCGCGAGGACGCGCGGTGTTGGGAGCCGTAACTCAAGCGCTGGACCTCGGGTCCGATGCAGCCTCTTGAATTCATGAATCGACTGCTCTCGCGAACGCTGGTCCTCGGAGTGCTGCTGCCCGTCCTCCATGGGTGCTCCGCGCGACCCGTGTCGGGCCCGCCGCCGGTCGCCGATCCCGTCGACGAGCTGTCGGCCGGCGGTCCCATCACGCCCGTGCCCGCTCAGGCCAAGTTCGCTCCCGCCCGGGTCGAGCTCGGGAGGCGCCTGTTCCTCGAGCCGCGCCTCTCGCACGATGACTCGCTCGCGTGCGCCGGCTGTCATCCCCTCGATCGCGGGGGCATGGATGGCCGGGCCCGATCGCCCGGGGCCAACGGGGTGCTGAGCCCGCGGAACACGCCGACCGTCTTCAACGCCGCGCTCAATTTTCGGCAATTCTGGGATGGGCGCGCCGACTCGCTCGAGAGGCAGATCGACGGGCCCGTCAACAACCCCGATGAGCTGGGGTCGAGCTGGGCCGAGGTCGTGCAGAAGCTGGGTCGCGATCCGTCCTACGTCACGGCCTTCGCGGCCGTGTATGGCCGGCCCGTGACACCGGAGGGCGTGCGGGACGCGATCGCCACGTTCGAACGAACGCTGATCTACCGACGCTCGCGCTTCGATCTCTTCCTCGCCGGCGACACCGCGGCGATGACGATGGAAGAGAAGCAGGGCTTCGAGCTGTTCCAGGAGTTCGGCTGCGCGAGCTGTCACCAGGGCGCGAACGTCGGTGGCAACATGTTCGAACGCATGGGCGTCATCGGCGACTTCTTCGCCGGGCGCGGTGATCCTTCGGACTCGGATCTCGGGCGCTTCTCGGTCACCGGACGCCCCGAAGACCGCTTCGTCTTCAGGGTGCCGAGCCTCCGCCTCGTGTCGTTGACGGCGCCCTACCTGCACGACGGCAGCATCGCCACGCTACGAGAGACCGTCACGGCGATGGCCCGCCATCAACTGGGTCGCCGCATCAGCGACGCCGAGGCCCGCTTGCTCGAGCTGTTTCTTCAAACCCTGCCGGGCGTGCCCGAGGGGAGCTTCGGTGCGGCGCCGCGCTAGGAACTGGGCCCTCGCCTGGGGCGCGCTCGCCTTCGGCGCGCTCGTGGCTGTCATCCTGGGTGGCTTGAACCCGCGCATCCGGCGCCACGAACAGGCCGACGAGCTGGTGCAGCGATTGATGCGCCAGGATCTGGAGCGCAGCCTGGCGGTGATGGGCGTCCGCTACCGTCTGCTCAGGAACTACGACGAGGTCGTGCGGGCGACGCGGACGTTCGAGGGCACGCGGGCGGAGCTGGACCGCGTCGAGGACGAGCTCGGCAGCGACGACAGCGCGCTGCTGGCGGACCGCGCCGCGGTGGTGCTGGTGGTTCATCGGAAGGATCAGCTCATCGAGGATTTCAAGACCGGCTCGGCGATCGTGCGGAACTCGCTGACGGTCCTGCCGACCCTGGTGGCCGGGCTGCGCGGCCAACCTCCCGCCTCGGACGCCGACGCGGGAACACGAGCCAACGTCGAGGAGCTGCTGCGAACCTTGTTGCGGCTAGCGTTGGACCAGTCACCTCGCCTCGAGGTCACGGCGGAAAAGCTGCGCCGCGCGCTCGACGTTCAGCTCGGCCAGCTGAACGCCGACCAGGCTGCCACGGTCAAGGAGGTGTTGCTGCACGCCGACGTCGTGTCGACGTACCGCATCCGGATGGACGCGACGATCGGAGCGCTGGTCACCACGCCAGTGGTAGAGCGGCTCGCGGACATCGGGGCGTGGCACGAGCGCGCGCTCGGCGCCATCCAGCGCTTGCGGACCGGCGTCGAGGTGGCGCTCATCGGGGTCTCCGCGGCGCTGGCCGTCCTGGCCATGTCGCTGTTCTTCGAGCAGCGTCGCCTGCGGCGCCGCCTCGAGACGCGCGTCGCGGAGCGCACCCAGGAGCTGGTCGCGTCGAACATGTCGCTCAACCGCGCGAACCGCACGAAGACCACGTTCCTGGCGAACATGAGCCACGAGATCAGGACGCCGCTCGCGGCCATCCTGGGCTACGCGGAGCTGCTCGAGGATCCTCGCATCGAGGTCGTGCCGCGCGCCAAGTTCGTCGGCCTCATCCGGCGCAACGGCGAGCACCTGCTGGCCATCATCAACCACATCCTCGACATCACGAAGATCGACGCCCGGGGCCTGCACCTCGAAGCCGTCGACTGCGCGCCCCGCGAGCTGGCGGAAGAGGTCTGCGTGTGGTTGCAGCAACGGGCCGAGGTGAAGGGGCTGAGGCTCGACGTCACGATCGCCGACCAGGGTCCGTTCCCGCACACGCTGCGCTCCGACCCCACCCGCCTGCGCCAGATCCTCATCAACTTGATCGGTAACGCGATCAAGTTCACCTCCCAGGGCGTGGTGGCCGTTTCGCTGAGCTACGACGGGTCCGCCCGCGGAGGCCGACTGCTCATCGCGGTGTCCGACACGGGGATTGGCATGAACGAGGAGCAGCGGAGGAATCTGTTTCAAGACTTTCTCCAGGGGGACTCGTCGATCGGCAGGCGCTTCGGTGGAACCGGACTGGGCCTGGCCATCTGCAGGCGCCTCGTGGCCGCGATGGGCGGCACCATCAAGGTGGAGTCCCAGCTCGGCGCGGGGTCGACCTTCACCGTGGCGCTCCCCGCGGTCGCCACGGCGCCCGCGATTCGTCCCCGGAAGGAGGATCCAGGCCAGGCGCCTGACGGCGGCCAGCACCGATTGCGTCCCGGCCTACCGATCCTGGTGGCCGACGACTCACCCGATAACCTGTTCCTCGTATCGAAGATGCTCGAATCCGCGGGCGCGACGGTCGAGGTCGCCGTGAATGGCAAGCGCGCCGTCGAGGCCGCCGTCGCCAGCGCGCGCGCGGGAAGGCCGTTCGCCGCCATCCTGATGGACTTCCAGATGCCCGAGATGGGTGGCCCGGAGGCCATCGCGGCGATCCGCGCGGCCGGGGTCGACATCCCGGTCGTCGCCCTGACCGCCAGCGTCTTCAAGGAGGACCAGGCGCAGTGCTTTCAGGCCGGGTGCGCCGAGTTCCTCGGCAAGCCCGTGTCGCGGGACGACCTGATTCGCACCCTGCGCGCGGTGACCGCCGCCTGGGCCCCCAAGCCGGTCCACGCCGAGCAGGCCCCCGCCGCTGCCCCCGAGCTGCCCCGAGCGCCGCCCCCGCGGCTCGCGGCCGTCGCGGAGGCCGCGTTCGATCCTGAACGACTCCTGACGATGACCGGAGGTGACGAATCCCTCCGCGACGCGATCCTCGCTCTCGCCGTCGAGAACGGTCCGGGCCAGCTGGCTGATGTCGGGACGGCGTTGGCGACCGGTCAGCAGGCGGCCGTGCAGCAGGCGGCCCACAAGCTGCGGGGGGCCCTGCTGGCGATCTGCGCCGCGCCGGCGTCCGCCTGCGCCTCGAGGTTGGAGGCGGCGGCCGCCGCGGGAAGGCCGGACGAGCTCGACGAGCTCTTCAAGGCGCTCGAACACGAGAGCCACCGCCTGCACGACGCGATCCGCGCCTACCGCGAAGCAAGGTCAGCACGGCCCATGCGCGCCGCCGTAGCCTAGCGGAAGCCCATCACGACGATCTCGGCGCCGGGCCGCGACTTGATCGCGGTCAGCGGCAAGGTGTTGCCCTCGTGGTGCCTCACGTTGGACTTGCCCACCAGGAATTCGTCGACGGTCGCCAGTTGCGAGATCGTGGACGCGGCGGTGCGGTAGTGCATGGGCACGATCACGAGCCGCGGGTGCAGCTGGTCGATGACACGGGTGGCCTGCCGCGCGTCGATCGTGAAGTGGCCTCCCACCGGGATGAGCACCACGTCGACCGACCCGATGGCCGAGAGCTGATCGTCATCGAGCGTGTGCCCCAGATCGCCCAGGTGGGCGATGCGAAGGCCGCCGCTCTCGAAGATGAACACGGCGTTGAGACCTCGCTCCGCGCCGCGCTTGTCGTCGTGATACACGCCCACCGAACGAATGGTCACGTCCTTGACCTTGTCGTCGATCTTGGCCCAGCCCTTCTTGTCGGCGGTCAAGCCGCGAAAGAGGCGCGGCCGCCCCGTGACGAGGCCGACGTTGTTGTGGTCGGGATGTTCGTGGCTGACGGTCACCGCGTCGGCGCGCAGCCCGACGGGCAGCTCGTAGCCGATGCCCTTCGGAATGGGGTCGGTGACGATGCGGGTCCCGGCCACTGTCTCGATCAAGAAACAGGACTGCCCGAACCAGGTGAGGGTCAGCTTCGCGGGCAGGGCGCCGGCCGCGTCCCGAAGGCTCGAGGCGGGGAGCGGGCCCACCGGTCCAGCCGCCAGGAGAACAGTCAGGACCCCGAGCCACCGGAAGCGCGGCTGCCTCGGTTGCCGTGTCGGACGCGCCGCTGTCGTTGGCCGTGCCGGCCGCTTGGTTGGCGTCTGCGACCGGATCGGAGGGGGCAGAGGGGGCACGCGGGTCATAGGGTGTCCTTGCTCCTGGCTCGAGTCAGCGCGGAGCGCGCCGCGCCTCGCGAGACGGGGGTGGTCGCGACGATCGTGAACGCCACGCCCGACAGGATCAAGGCGGCCCCGGCCAGAAAGCTGGGCGTCAGGTCCTCGCCGAGGAGCAGGATGCCGAGGGCCACCGTCATGGGGACGGTCAGCTGCGAGATGATCCCGCTCTGGACGGCCGTCAGGTGACCGATCGCCTCGGTCATGATCAGCTGCGCCGCCACGCTGGCCGCGGCGACCACCGCCAGCAACCCCCACTCGGCGACCGTGGGAGAGAGCCAGGACCCCTGCGGGAAGAACGTCAAGGGCACCGAGACGAGCGCGCCGAGCAAGGAGAAAGAGAAGAAGACGCTCCACGCCGTCTCGGGGGGCGTGCCGTCGCTGCCGGTGCGCCGGGACGCGCGAATGGCGGTCACGGCGATGCCCGACGCGATCGCGGACGCCACCCCCAGGACCTCTCCCCGCCAGGCGTGAAACGTCAGCTGACGGACCCCGACGATGAGGGCGACCCCGCAGACCGTCAGGACCAGCGCGCCGAGCGCGACCCGTCTCGGCCGCTCGGTCAGCAGCGCCCACGAGAACAGCATCGTGAACACCGGTTGGGTCTGGTTCAGCAACGTCGCCACGCCCACCGGCGCCAGCTTGATGGACGCGAAGTAGGCGACCACGGCGCTCCCGCCGAAGAGCCCGCGGGTGATCAGCCAGCGCCAGCGTCGCGGCCGTACGTGTGCCCGCCCGATCCCCACCGCGAACGCCACCGCCAGGACGCCCGCGACGAAGCGCACCAGCGCAACCTCGGCGCCGGGCAAACGGTGCGTGACCACCTTCGTTCCGACCGCCATCACCGCGAACAGGGAGGAGGAGAGCACGAGACGGACGGCCGCCCGCCGCGAGGGCAAGGATGGCGAGGGCGTCCAGGGAGAGTCTGTGAAGGACAACGGAGGCAACCGGCGCCACCATACCCGACTCACCGGCAGGCGCCGGCCGGATTTGACGGGAATCGGCGGCCGATTGGCCAGCTGATGCTCGCTGAGTGCTTGTGAGCGCTCGGTGCGTGCTCGGTCCGCCGGTCGCTCCCCCCGCGTGACCGCGACGTTCGATCCGCTATGCTGAGGGGATGTCCGAAGAGCCGCCCCGCGCAGGGGACGAGGGGCCGCGGGACGAAACCGGACCCACGCGGCTGCGCGAGTCCGAGGTCGCTCCCCCCCGGCAGACCCTCGCCGAGATCCTGGACCGTCTGCCGACGGAGCCCGGCGTCTACGTGATGAAGGATCGGCGGGGCAAGGCGATCTACATCGGCAAGGCGGGCAACCTCCGCAACCGCGTTCGTCAGTACTTCCAGCCCAATTCGGGGGACACGCGCCAGTTCGTCCCGTTGCTGGAGGGCATCGTCGGCGACATCGAGACGATGATCACGACGAACGAGAAGGAGGCCTTGCTGCTGGAGAACACGCTGATCAAGCGCCATCAACCGCGCTTCAACGTGAACCTGCGCGACGACAAGAACTACCTCGTGTTGCGCCTGGATCCGACCGCCGAGTGGCCGCGCCTCGAGGTCGTCCGCAAGATCGCCGACGACGGCGCCTCGTATTTTGGTCCGTATCATTCCGCGACGTCGTGTCGCGAGGCGCTGCGGGTGGTGAATCGTCACTTTCAGCTGCGCACCTGCACCGACCACGTCCTGCACAACCGCCGCCGCCCCTGTCTGCAGTACCAGATCAAGCGCTGCCCGGCGCCGTGCGTGCTACCGGTCAGCCGCGACGAATACGGCGATCAGGTCCGCGACGTCCGCCTGTTTCTGGACGGCAAGGACGACGAGCTGGTGGCGCGCCTGACCTCGCGCATGAAGGACGCCGCCGCGAGCACCGAGTTCGAGCGGGCCGCCGCCATCCGCGACCAGCTGCGGGCGCTGCAGGTGACGCTGGAATCGCAGCGCGTGGTGTCGACCGACTTCGTGGATCAGGACGTGGTGGGATTTCACCGCGACGGCATGGCGCTGGAGATCGTGGTGATGGCGATCCGGCAAGGGAAGCTGGTGGGGAGCCGTGCGTTCTCCTTCGGCGGGCAGGAGTTCCCCGACGCGGAGCTGCTGTCGTCGTTCGTGGGCCTGTTCTACGACAGCCCCACGGCCTCGATCCCCGACGAGCTCCTGTTGCCGTTCGCCATCGATGACGCGGCCCTGAAGGCGGAGTGGTTGAGCGAGCGCCGCCCCCCGCGCCGGCGTCGTGTCGAGGTGCTCGTCCCCCAGCGCGGTGATCGCAGACGCCTTGCGGATCTGGCGCAGAAGAACGCCGAGGTCAGCTTCAGCAGCCGGCGGAACGCGCGCGAGGACACGGAGATCATGCTGGCGAAGCTACAGAAGCGGCTGCGGCTCACCAAGCTCCCGCGCGTCATCGAGTGCTACGACATCTCGCACATTCAGGGTTTCGCCCCGGTGGCGTCGATGGTCGTGTTCGTCGACGGTCGCCCCGAGCGCGCACGCTACCGCACCTACCGGGTGCGCGGCGCGGAGGCGGCGGGTGCCTCGCGGCGCCCCGGTAACGACGATTTCGCGTCGATGTACGAGATCCTGTCGCGGCGATTTCGGCGGGCGCGCGAAGGCGACGCGGGATGGGAGCTGCCAGACCTCATCGTCATCGACGGCGGCAAGGGCCAGCTGGGCATGGCGCTGGCGGCGGCGCGGGACGTCGGCATCGACGTGCAGCCGGGGCAGGGGCTAACCATCGTCGGCCTGGCAAAGGAGCGAGAATTCTCCGGCGAAGCTGCCCCCGGGCCAACCGCCGACCCGGCGACCGCGGACGCCCCCGCGGTGTCGGTGGTTGGCGACGCTCCGGAGGCGACGGCCGCGGGGACCGACGAGGCCCCCGCCGAGGCGGCGGCACCGGTGGCACCAGCGGCGACCGCTCCAGTCGCCGAGGCCGCCACTCCCCCGGGGCGGCGGCGCCGAGGCGGCGGCGCGCCGACGGAGGGCACGACGAGCCGCGACGCCCGCCGCCCGGATCGCATCTTCCTGCCCTACGCGAAGGACGCGATTCCGATTCGCCCGAGCAGCGCGGAGATGTTCGTCCTGCAGCACCTCCGCGATGAGGCCCATCGTTTCGCGGTGAGCTTCCACCGCCGCCGTCGCGGTAGCCTCACCTTGCGCTCTGCGCTGGCGGACGTCCCCGGGATCGGCCCCAGCCGGCAGAGATCGCTGCTGAGACACTTCGGCAGCTTGAAGAAGATTCGCGACGCCACCGTGGACGAGCTGTCGGCCGTTGCCGGAATGACCGCCTCCGCCGCCGCCGCGGTCTTCGGCCAGCTTGGAGCGGGGCTGGCCCCGGCCAGCTCCTCCCCGGCAGACGCTGCCGAGGCCCCGGCACCGGACGACGCGGAAGAGGAGGTTCTGGAGAACGCGTTCGCCGACCTCGAGGACGAAGCCGCCAACGGCGATTCTCCCGGTGGCGATGCGCTCGGGGGCGACGTGCTCGGGGTCGAGGCGCCGCCCGCTTCAACTCGATGACGTGGGGCTGACGGCGCGGGGATCGTCCAGGCGCTTGCCGAGGATCAGGAGATCCCGCTCGACGCCGTCGAGGACGGCGACGCGAGGGAGATGGCCCCATTGCGTGAAGCCGAATTTCTCGCACAGGGCGACGCTGGGTCGGTTGTGGGCAAAGACGAAGCCCAGGAACGTCGAGATGCCCAGCGAGGGCGCACGCGCGAGCGCGTGGTTCATCAACGCGGTCGCGATCCCCAAGCCGCGAGCGCCGGGCGCGACGTAGACGCTGACCTCCACGGTGGCCGCGTAGGCGGGACGACCATAGAACTTGCCCAGGGTCATCCAGCCCACCACCGCTCGAGCGCGCTCGAACACCCAGATCGGGTGGCGATCATCCCGATCGACGAGCCAGGACCGGCGTGATTCGACCGTGACAGGCTCCAGATCCGCCGTCGCGAGCCGCCCGGGGATCGCGTCGTTGTAGATGGCCACGATCGCCGGCAGGTCGTCTTCGCGGCCGTCCCTGATCATGGGCCTGCGAGTATAGGCGACCCGGGGAGGAGCCGGATACATGTACGAAAGTTGACACCTATATAGGTCTAGGTAGCCTATGTAGGATAATTCAGCATGTGGCGACGGGATCGGGGAAATCGAACCGGCAACGAGCGACGGAAGGACCTCTCAAACCATGGCATCCAAAGGACATTCTGGGTCGCAGGGTCGCGTCCGATCGGGCCGGCGGCACGAGATCCTGGGGATCTTCCTGCTGGCGTTCGGAATCTTCTCGGGCCTTTCGTTGGTCGCGATGCACGCGGGGCGCACGGGGATGATGGGTCCGGGCGGCGCGGCGACGGCCTCCGGACTGTACGCCCTGTTCGGGATGGCCGCGTACCTCCTGGTCGTCGGGGTCCTCGCGGTTTCGCTGCGCTCGTTCCAGGCGCGATCGCTCGTGGGGATCACCGAGGCGCTTGGTTTCACGTTCTTGCTGGGGTCCGTGACGGTGCTCTTGCACCTGCCGTTCTCGGGGCGGCCGCAGGGGTTGCGCGGACCGGGAGGGCTGATGGGGGAGTGGTTGGGGGAGCTCACCGCCAGCTTCATCGGCCCGATCGGCGCGGCCCTGGCCGCCACCGCCCTGCTCTTCGTCACCTTGCTGCTGGTCACTGACATCCGCATGTCCGAGGTCGTGGTCGTGCTCGGGTGGGCCACGCGGTCGGCCCGTCGCGGGCTCTGGTTGGGGCTGCGGGCGCTGGCACGGATGGCGGTCGCGATGTTCCCGGAGCGGCACGCCTCGGAGAGGCTCGCGGCCGAAGAGCAAGACGATGCGCTCGAGAGCCATCATGAGGCGCGCGCCCTGCTCGAGGAGCCGGCCGCTGACCCGCGCATGGATGGCGACCTCCGCCCGGGCCGGCATGGGGCGCTGGCCGTGCCCGTCGCGATCAGGGCGGCGGACACCGACGGCGTGCGGATCGGCGATCCTCGGGGCTATTCGAGCGAAATCGAGAACCCGCGCGCGGCCATGGCAGCGGTCGTCGCCGAGGTGGCGGCCGTCGAGGAGATCCCGGAGCCCGAGTGGGCCGCCGCACAGCGCGATGACCACGACGGGGGCGGTGACGACGAGAGCGCGGCGGGGCTGGTCGCGGACAGGACGGCCGCGGCTCCCGACGAGGAGGCCGAGCCGTATGTCATCGAAGAGAGCCTGGTGCCGGTGGTGGCCGTCAACAACGTCGTGGCATCCGGCACGGGTGCGGACGGCGCGGCCGGGCCCATCATCGTCGAGCCGGCGTGGCGGACACGGTTGCGAGAGCGCGAGCAGGCGCGCGAGGACGCGGACAGGGACGCGGCCGCTCGAAAGAACGAGGTGGCCGAAGGACCGTCGTTCATCAAGCTGAAGGACGGCGCGTACCAGCTGCCGGGCACGGAGCTGCTCGAGTATCTGCCACCGCAGGGCAACGACACCGACAAGCAGGCGCTGTACGAGATGGCGGAGCGGTTGGAGCAGGCGATGGCCAACTACGGCGTGCGGGGCAAGGTCAAGGAGATCCACATGGGGCCGGTGGTCACCATGTTCGAGTTCGCGCCCGCCCCCGGCACCCGCACCGGCAAGATCGCGAACCTGGAGAAGGATCTGGCGATGGCCCTCGAGGCACAGGCCGTGCGCATCGTCGCGCCCATCCCGGGCAAGGCCGTGGTCGGCGTCGAGGTTCCCAACAAGACCCGCGAGATGGTGTACCTGCGCGAGATCCTCGAAGACGACTGCTTCACCAAGGCGAACTCGAAGCTGCAGATGGCGCTCGGCAAGGACATCAAGGGCGCGCCAGTCAGCGTGAACCTGGCCAAGATGCCCCACCTGCTGGTCGCCGGAACGACGGGCTCGGGCAAGTCCGTGGCCGTGAACGGCATGATCACCAGCCTGCTCTACAACACTTCGCCCGAGGAAGTTCGCTTCATCATGGTCGACCCGAAGATGCTGGAGCTGTCGATCTACGAAGGCATTCCCCACCTGCTGCTGCCCGTGGTGACGGATCCGAAGAAGGCGAACCTGGCGTTGCGCTGGGCCGTCGACGAGATGGAGCGCCGCTACGAGCTGCTGGCCAAGGCGGGCGTTCGGGACATAACCAGCTACAACGCGCGCCTCGAGACCGAGGCTGCGAAGGGCAAGGGCGTCGGCGTCGCGGCGCCGTCGTCCGCCACCGCGAGCGCGTCCGGGAAGAAGAAGCTCAAGGTGATGATCACCGGCCCCGACGGGACGGACAAGGAGCTCGAGCTGTCGCCCGACGACGAGACCACGACGGTCAGCGAGTCGATGCGCGGGCTCTCCGCCGCCGAGGGTGTCGTTCAGGATCCCATGGATCCGGAGGATGTCTCGGCGCAGGCCGCCGCCGCGCAAGCCGCCGCGGAGCCTGTTCACCACGGTCCCGCGGAGGGCCCGGCGGCCGGACCCCCGAAGAAGTTGCCCTACATCGTCATCGTCATCGACGAGTTCGCGGACCTGATGATGGTGGCGCCGAAGGACGTCGAGACGTCCGTGGCGCGCATCGCGCAGAAGGCGAGGGCCGCGGGCTTGCATCTCATCCTGGCCACCCAGCGGCCCTCGGTCGACGTGATCACGGGCCTCATCAAGGCGAACTTTCCCAGCCGCATCGCCCTGCAGGTGGCGTCGCGCATCGACTCGCGCACCATCCTGGATCAACCGGGCGCCGACACGCTGCTGGGGAACGGCGACATGTTGTTCTCCGACCGTGGCCTGAAACTGCGGCGCGTCCACGGCGCCTTCCTGAGCGACGACGAGGTCCACCGGGTCGTGGATCATCTGAAGACGCAGGCCAAGCCCGTCTACGACCTGGACATCCTGAAGCCGCGCGACGAGGACGGGGAGGAGGGGGGAGCCCCGGCGGACGACTTTCACGATGAGCTCTACGATCAGGCCGTGGCGATCGTGTGCGAGACCAGGCAGGCGTCGGTCTCGTACATCCAGCGGCGGCTCCAGATCGGCTACAACCGCTCGGCGCGAATGGTCGAGCAGATGGAGCGTGACGGCATCGTGGGCCCCGGCAACGGCGTGAAGCCGCGCGAGGTGCTGGCGCCTCCGGGCGAATACCTGCAGCAGGCCGGTTGAGACGCCTGTGAATCTTCCGTTCGCGCCCGCGTCCAACCAGTAGTCGCGTTGGCGCGTGGGAGCTTTGCTCGCACGCGCCGTCCCGCCCGAGAATAGAATGACCACCCCATGTACACGCCCATCTTGATGCTCACGCTGGCGCTCGCGGGCGCTGGCGGTGCGCCGGCGCCATCTCCCGCCCGCCTCGATGTGGGGGCCGTCGTGGAGCGCGTGCAAAAGCGCTACGACGCCGCCCAGGATTTTCGCGCGACGTTCAATCAAACGCTGACCAACGCGGCCTTCAAGCGCCGAACGCCGTCGGCGGGGGAGGTCCTGCTCAAGAAGCCCGGTCGCATGCGGTGGAACTACCAGACGCCCGAACCCAAGGCGTACGTCGCGGATGGCGACTTGCTCTGGCTCTACGAGCCGGAGGACAAGCAAGCGTTCAAGCAGGACCTGAGGGGCTCACAGCTACCGGCGTCGCTCGCCTTCCTGACGGGCAAGGGCAAGCTCGCGGACCAGTTCGACATCACGTTCGCGAAGGACGCCCCCGTGGGAGGTCCGCGCGACTATGTCCTCGCGCTGTCGCCGAAGCAGGCGCAGGCGCAGATCAAGGCCGTCATCTTCGTCGTCGATCCCGAGACCTTCTTTGTCCGCGAGACCTTCATCACCGACTCGCAGGGGAACACGAACGACATCCTCTTCGGAGACATCAAGATCAACACGCGCATTCCGGATGGGACGTTCCACTTCTCCCCGCCGCCCGGCGTCCGCGTGGTCGACACCGGCAAGATGCGGTAAGAACCGCGCAAGGGCCCGCGGACGGCCCCCTGCGAGCCCCCCCAGGGAGTTGCTCTACGGCGTGGCCGCTCCAGCAAAGCTGGACGGATTGGAGAAGTCAGGCGATCGCCGGATGCCCGGCGCTATCAGAATCGGAGGGTGAGGCCGGCGGCGGCGCCGGTGGGCGTGGGGGCGAACATGAACGACATGTTCGTGCCGGCGTCGGGCGACGGGGCCTTGCGCTCGCTGTTGTTCCGGGCCTTGTACGCGGGGTATCCGATGACCACCGCGGTCACGAACGCCACGCCGCCGACGATGTAACAGATGTTGGCGCCGAGGGCGAGCTTGTCACCCTTGCTGCTCAGCGCGTCCAGATCGGCCTGGTGGGCGGCCTTGTCGGTGTTCGTGTTGCTCGCCGGTCCTTGCGCGACCTTGTTGTTGTAGTCGTTCTGCACCGTGTGCTCCCAGTACGACAGCCCGAGCCCGATCACGACGGCCGACACGGCGCCGATGCCCAGGGTCCTCGCGATGCTCCATCGCTTGTCCATCTGCTCGGTGGTCATCGACTTTTCCATGGGAACGGCGGGCTTGGCGTCGGCGGCACCCACCTGGACGATGGACTCTTCGTCGCCCGAGACGGACACCGGCTTCGACAAGCTCTTCCCGTTCGGGAACACGACCTCGACGATGTAGTCGCCCGGAGGGATGTTGTTGATTGAGCGGGGCGCGGTCCCGAAATAGCGACCCTCGAGATAGACCTTCACCTTCTCCTTCGCTGGCGCCTGAACGGTGATGCGGCCCTTGCCCTTGCGCGTCCCGGCGAAGGCCACGTTGCCCTGCGCGTCGGCCTTCGGGCCCTCTTCCGTTCCGTCGAGGATCGGCTTCGGACGCTCGGTGTCCCCGGCCTGGGCGGCCGCCGGACCTGCCTTCTTCTCTTCGCCACCCGCGCCCGGTTCAGCCGCCTGATCGTCGGCGGTCGGCTCCGCCTTCTTCTTCTTTGCCTCGGCCGGCGGTGCGAGCACGAGGATCGCGCTCGCGATGAGTCCGGCAAGGAGGGTGGAACGGGTCACAGAGTGTGCCATGGCTCGAATCCTGGTTGAGGGTAGGGCATACAGATCGGCACGACGTTCCGGATCTCTGCCAGCCCGTGTTTCATCGGGCCGGTCGGGGGAGACGATACTGGCGCAAGGTCGAGAGAGTCAACCGCCATCGACGCGGATCGGGTCGTTTTATAGGGCGCCGTCGATGGTTGCCAAGCGGGAGGAGCCAAGCCAGGATGACGCGGCATGAGCCACCTCGCGCGACGATCGTGCCCAGCCGCGCTCCCGGTTCTGCTGCTCGCGTGTGGGGCGTCAGGACACGGCTGCGCTGCCCTCAATAACCTCGCCTCCGCGACCTTTCCTACCGCGATGACCCCGCCCACGGTCGTGTACCAGGGGGCGACCCTCGTGCAATCCCCGGCCCAGCGCAAGCTGGCGGCGTATTACTGTCCGGAGATCGTGCCCGCGCCCTTCGGTTTCAAGGGCGGCTCGGCCCTCGTGTGCCAGGGCTTCTTCGGAGCCCCGCCGCCGCCCGCCGCGATGGAGGTCGCGTTCGATCTCTCGTTCAAGGTCAAGAACCCGAACAATGTCCCGCTGCCGCTCGGCGACGTGTTGACCGCCGTGACCGTGTTCCCGGACGCGACGAACCAGCGACTCGGCGCCGCCTGCGTTCACCTGTGCGCGCCGGGGCAAGTGGGCTGCAGCCCCGCCACGGACGCGACATCGTGCCAGGCGTCCTCGCATGACGTACGCTCGCGCTCCGACTTCGAAACCGCCGCCGTCGACGTGATCATCGCGAAGGGGATCGCCGCGGCGACCGGGCAGCCGCTGTCCTTCACGGCGCCTCAGGTCTCGGCAGCGTCCGAGCTGGACGTGATCGTGCGGTTCGGCTTCGGGCCGGGACCGATGCTGGCGGCGCTGCGACAGCTCGCGGTGCAGTCGATCAACGAGCTCGAGGCGGGGCGCGCGATCAGCTTCACGATCCCGTTCCACGCGGAAGGCACGATCTGGTTCGACGCCGGCTCGCTCGGGCGCATCGCTGTCGGATACGGCCCCGTCAGCGGAACCTTCGTCCTCCCCGTGCAGGACCTGCTGCCGCGCTGATCGAGGCCGCGCCTTGCTTGGTCAGTGCGTCGACGGTCGGGGCGCGGCCGGGGGCGGCGCAGCCGGGGGCGGCGCGGCCGCAGGTGGGAGCGAAGCAGCAGGCGCGGCGCCCGCCACCGGGACCGGTCCCGCGACGGCCGTCGGCAGCGCCGCCAGGCGCTGGCGAATGTGGGCGTAGGACGCGTCCCCGAGCGTGCCGCCGGACAGCCCTTGCTGAGCAATGTAGGCGTTCACGTGCCCGATGCGATCCTGGGTCGCCGGGTGATCGGAGAGATAGGCCAGCACGCCGGTCGTGTCACCGCTCTGCTGCATCAGCCGCTGAAAGAACGTGACCAGGCCGTGCGGGTCGTAGCCGGCGCCGGCCGCGTAGCGCGCGCCGTACTCGTCGGCCTCGGTCTCGTCCTCGCGCGAGTGTGCCAGCAACAGACCCTTGGTGGCGATGCCGGCCGCCAGCTGCGTCACGAGGCCGGGGTTGTCGCCGGTCGCCATCCCCACCACCGCCTCCAGTCCATAGGTGGCGACCAGTGATCGGGCGGCGTGTCGCGCGACCACGTGGCCGGTCTCGTGGGCCATCACCCCCGCCAGCTCGGCCTCGTTCTGCGCCATCTCCAGCAGGCCCCGATAGACGTAGAGATATCCGCCCGGCGTAGCGAACGCGTTGACGGTCTTGCGATCGTCGATGACGTAAACCTGCCAGGTCACGTCCGGCCGGTCTCGCTTGCCGAGCTGGATCACCTTGTCGGCCACGCCGCGCACGTATCCGACGACCTCGGGATCGCTGAGGTAGACGACGCCTTGCTTGGTCTCCAGATCGGTCTTCAGCTGCAGGCCCAGCTGATTCTCCTGGTCGCTGGTGACGAGCACCTTCGCCACGTCGCCCTCGACCGCGCGCGTGGTGGCCGTCGCGCAGGAGGCCAGGGCGAGCGCGCCAGCCAGCAGGGACGCGGAAGGAGAAGGAGGAGCTGATCGTCGGTTCGTCATGGGCTTCGTCTCCGAGGATGCTGATCCGCTGACAAAATAAAAACGGCCCGAGAGGAAGTGGTCACTCTCGAGCCGGGGCGAGGCGGGAGTTGCCTCAGTTGTTCCCGCAACCGGGCGCCGTCAGGACCTGGGGGTCCTCGATCGCCAGGGTCCACGTCCAGGTGGACGTGCAGGGATCCGTTGCGGGCGCCAGCTGGGCGGTCGTGCACGCCGCCGTGAACGTCGATTGCGTCTCCGTCACCGAGATGGTGAACTGGTTGGTGGCCGTCAGCTGGAACTGCGAGGTGTCCGTCTGATGCCACGTGCACGCCTGATTCGGGGCGGGGGCCGGCACCGTGCTGTCCCGCAGCAAGGTCGCCTGGTTCTGATTGATGACGCCGCGGCCGAGCGACCCGTCGGTGCCCACCTCGACGGTGCCCGCGGGGATCGCGACCCCGCCCACGGTGGTGGCGGTGTCGTAGTAGATGACTGACAAGGCGGCTCGCGTCGTCGCCGTGGTGACGAAGTCGGCGGCCCCGTTGTCGCATCCGTCGACGGTGCCCGGCGCGACGCTGACGACGTCGAAGCAGAAGTTGCCGGGTGATAGCGCGTACAAGACTGGTCCGCCGCCCGCCCCGCCCAATCCGCTCGCGCCCGCCGCGCCGGTGGTTCCGCCGGCCGCTCCGCCATGGCCGCCCGCGCCCGCGCACGCGCCTCCGTCGCTGCAGCTGGAGCTGCTGCTGCTACATCCCACCGCCGTGAGCCCGAGCCCAAGCGCGGTCAAGACCATCAGATATTTTGTCGTAGTCATAGTGTTCTCCCTGAGTCGAGGTGATGCCGGATCCTAGAAGTGGCCGCGGCCCTTGCGGGTTTCGGTGGCCGGGCCCGATGACGGGGCGACCGCTGGAGCAGCCGCGGGCGCCGCGGGCGCTTCGGGCTTCGCGGCGACGTGCTTCGCGCCCTTCTTTTCCTTCTTCTCCTCGACCGGAGGGGCAGGGGGAGCGGCGGCGGCGGCTGCTGCCGCGGCCGCGGCAGCGGCCTTCGCCTGGAGGTCGGCCACCTGTTGCTTCAGGCCCGTGATCTGCGCGTTCGCGCCGTCGAGCTGGGTCTTCAAGCCGTCGCGCTCGGACGTGACGGTCTGCAGTTGCTGCTTCGTCGTGTCCAGCTCGGCCTTCGATTGGTCGCAGCCCAACAGCAGGGTGCTGCTGGTGATGACGACGACGGCGATAAACCTGTTAATCGAGCTCATGGGTCCTCCGTTTTTTGTGGTCTGCATGCGAGCGGGGCCGGGCCCGGCATGGGCCCATGACCGCGGGGGCGTGCGTGGGACGTGCAAGCTGCGAGGCGAATTCAAATTCCCGGCTATTTCCTGCGACAGATGGTTCATGCCTCGGTGGGGCATGCGTCGGTCGGGGAACGATGCATGGGGAACGAGTCCTGCCCTCGGCTCGACGGTGTTTAACCGGTCGTTCGCGAAAAGGCAAGCTTCGGCGGCGCGCCAACGCGATGATTCAGGGCCAGAGTCGCTTCAACGCGTCCAGATCGAAATGTGTGGCCCAGTGCTTCGCGGCCCTGGCCATGATCCGGGCCTTGTCGCGGCGACCGATGGCGGGTCGCTGGGTGAACACGTCGTAGTCCGCGCTCTCGATCTTCTCGAGGATGGTGGTGCCGACCAGCCAGATCAGCGCCAGCTCGAGCTTGAGATCGTTGCCCAGCTTGCCCAGCAGCGGCCGGCCACGCTCGTACAAGGCGCGCGTGCGGGCAACCTGGTAGCGCAGCAGATCGCGAATCGGCTTGGTGGGCTTCAGGGCCTTGATGTCGGCCTCCGTCACCCCGAAGAAGTGCAGATCCTCGGCGGGGAGGTAGATGTGATCGCGCGCGGCGTCGCTGGCGACGTCTTGCCAGAAGTTCGTCAACTGCAGGGCCGTCGAGATCTCGTCGGCGAACTTGACCAGCTCGGGCTCGCGGTAACCAAACAGCGCCAGCAACAGCCGCCCCACGGGATCGGCGGAGCGCGCGGTGTACGACCGCAACGCGCTGAACGTCGAGTAGCGGCGCACCTCCATGTCCGTGCGGAACGAGGACAACAAGTCCTCGAACGGCGGGATGGCGAGCGCGCGCTTCTCCAGCGTGTCGCCGAGCGCGATGAACACTGGATGGGTGGCCTCGCCGTGCGCCGCGA
Source organism: uncultured Myxococcales bacterium (assembly GCA_964443975.1). Classification (GTDB taxonomy): domain Bacteria; phylum Myxococcota_A; class Polyangia; order Fen-1088; family Fen-1088; genus DASYCK01. The sequence goes on from CAYUFS010000001.1 coordinate 83,134, forward strand.
GGTTGAGCTCGTCCTCCCATCGGGCCAGGGCCTCGGAGCGCCGGCCCTCGTACGCGGGCTCGTCGGCGAAATCGTCGGCGCTGCGCGCGAACGCGTAGACGGCCATCAGGTGCGGACGAATCTCCGCGGGAACGAAGCGCGAGGCGACCGGATAGATCTCGTGGTGCGCTTGCACGAAGTCCTCGCAATAGGCGTAGGCGCGCTCGGTCGTCCACGGTCCAGGAGGCGGATCGAGCCACGGCATCGCCTTGCCGTTCCCCGTCGGTCCGAACTCGCGCCTGGACGATTCCTCCGCGCGTCCGCCCTTCAAGACTTGCCTGATCATGCTTGCCCTCCTTCGCCCTTGCCCTTGCCCTCGCCCTTGGCTTGCCCCTGCCGCGCTTGCTCATCTGCCAGGGTGCGCGTCAGGTCCACGGATCTCTGGTGCAGCGCCATGTGCCCGCGTTGAATGCCGTCCGTGGCGAGCGCGCGCAGGGCAGCCAGGTTCGACGCCAACCCCACGCTGCCGATGACCATCGCCAGCCCGGTGGCGGAGGTGCCGGCGTTGCCGAGGACACGCTGCGCCAGCCGGGCGCCCGCGTGCGTTCGCAAGGTCCCGCCGACAACCCCGACGGGCATGGGCATCTCCAGCCGGCCCACGAGGCTGCCGTCCTCGGCGGGCCGCCATATCGCCAGGGGCCGGTAGCGCCCGGTCGAAGTGGCGAACGCGTGGGCGCCCGCCTCCACGCCCCGCCAGTCGTTCCCGGTGGCGATCACCACGGCGTCGACCCCGTTCATGATCCCCTTGTTGTGAGTCGCGGCACGGTACGGGTCATCCTCGGCGAACTGTGACGCCGCGACGACCCCGTCACGCACCTCCGCGCCCGAGAACTCGCCCGTCTTCATGGCCAGCGCCGCGACGGGGATGCGCGCCCGTACACGGACCAGGCGGCGATCGCACAGGTTCGTGAGGATCCGCAGGCCGGACCGGCCCCCGGCGAGGACCGCCAGCCGGTCGGCCAGCGATTCGGCGATGGTGTTGACCATGTTCGCGCCCATGGCGTTCCTGCAGTCGATGTGGACGTGAACGATCACCCGCGCCGGGTGCGCGCCCGCACGAACCTCCAGGCCGCGTGGTCCCCCACCGCGCTCGACCAGGCGCGGGAGGGTCGCGCACGCCACGGCCAGCAGCTCCTCCCGCGCACCCTCGATCGCGGCGCGCGCCGCCACGGCGTCGCGGACGCCCAGCAGCTCGATTTGCGCGGTCATGATGGGCTCGTCGGCGTCGGCCTCGAACCCGCCGCCCTCTCGCACCATGCGCGCGGCGTTCGACGCCGCAGCGACCACCGAGGGCTCCTCGACGGCCATCGGCACCAGCGTCTCCTCGCCGTTGACCACGAAGTTGAGGCCGAGGCCGAGCGGGAGCGCATAGATCCCGATGACGTTTTCGATCACCCGATCGGCGGTCGCGGGATCGATCCCGCCGCCGTCCAGCGCCGTCAGATCTGCCGCGGTGAGATCCGCGCGGAGCCGCAGAATCTCGCGTCGCTCGGCGATCGAGAGTTGGTAAAAGCCGGGTATTCGAGAGGTCGCGTAAGCCATGAGCGCCTAAAGATTGGCCGACGGTTGCCGCCGGTGCACGCCTTTGGATTCTAGCGGCGCGTCAATCACGCGCAGTCCCAGCTGTGCGACCCGTGAAGCGAACGTCGCCGCCGTCTGCTCGTCCCCGAACAAACCGACGCCGATGTCTCCGCCGCCCGCCCCCGATGGCTTCGCGGCCCCGCCGAGGTTGATGGCCAAATTCGCGGCGATCTCGAAGCGGGAGGTGACGATGGGCACACCGGATTGGGCGCCGAGCTCTCCCATGGCGGTCGAGAACGCCCGGGCGGTCGCCAGCAACTCGGGCACATTGCCGGCGGCGAAGGCCTCCACGAACAGCTCCGCCTGCTCTCGCAGGGGCCGCATCGCGGATGCGTACGCGGTCGGGGCCCGCTCGGCGAACGCGCGCACGCCCCGCACGAGATCCGGCGTCGACGCCGACTGGTCCTCGGCGAACACCACCACGTGCAGGCCCGCGGGCCGCTTGAGGCGCTCCGTGATGGGATAGCCGCCCGGGGGCCGCCTGTACTGAAGCAGGCCTCCGTGCACCGCGGCCGCCACGTCGGCGCCCGAGCCGAGGCCGCCCTGGGCTTGCCGGTGGGCCGTCTCCGCGAGCGAGAAACAAAGATCTCGATTCGACGCCACCGGGAGCCCCGCCAGCTCCAGGACCGCCGCCACGCTGGCCGCCGTGACCGCGGCGCTCGAGCCGATGCCGAGCTTGCGCCCGTCGGCCGAGAACGCCGTGCTGTCGACCATGACCGAGCCCGCGGGCAACGCCGCCGAGCGATCGCCGATTCCCAGCAGGGTGGCGCGCACCGCCTCGGCGACGAAGTTGGAATCCGGTTCGTATCCCGGGACGAATTGACCGATGGCGAAGCGCCCCACCGCGGCGACGACGGCGGGCGCGCCCTCGAGCACCGCATACTCGCCCATGATGAAGATCTTCCCTGGCGCCACCACCACCGGACTTCCACGCAGCGTATTGCGGAGATCCGAGCTCACGCCGTGGTCTCCTGCAGAACGCGCGCGCCGCGTCCGGGCGACGCGACGATGGTGCGCAGGACCCCCGGGGTCTTCGCCAGCGCCGCCTCGACGGCGATGACATGGCGCAGGTCGCAGAGGACCTTCACGTGCGGCCCGGCGTCGATGGTGAAGTACGCCTCGACATGGCGGGCGCGCAGCTGTCGGACGGTCTCCATGGCCGCGAGGGTCGCCGTGGACCAATACAGGATGGGGGGATCGGCCGCCAGCGCGCTCGCGTGCATCCGCAGCGCGCTTCGCTCCGCGACCAGGCCCAGGCGACCCAGATCGCGCTCGGCGATCGCGGCGCGCGCATCGCGCAGGTCGCCGTCAACGGAATCGATCCAGCCCTTGTAGAAGGGCGAGGTCTGCTCCGTCCGCCGCATGGCCTCGGTCGAGCCGATGGCCTTGCGATTCTCGCTGGTGACCGCCACCACCAGCCGCAGTGGCCACGAGTCGGCCTCCGGCAGCGGCCGCGCGAACGCGTCGGAGCCGTCCGGGTTGCTGCCGGCCTGCATCTCCACCAGGCCGCCGAAGATCGATCGAGCAGCGGATCCCGAGCCTCGACGCGCCAAGGCCGAGAGCGCTGACGGCTCAAGGGACAGCCCCGCGGCGCGCGAGGCCGCCAGCGCCAGGGCGGCGAAGCCCGATGCCGACGAAGCCAGCCCCGCCGCGGTGGGGACGCTGTTCTCCGTGACCACCTCCGCGGGCGTCGAGATGCCCGCCTGCGCGCGCACCAGATCCAGGAACGCCACCACCCGAAGGCGGACGTCCTCGTCGGCGTCTTGTCCGTTCAGGCGCACCCGGTCCGTCGGCCCAAGATGGGCGCCGAAGCGGACCGTGGTGCGCGTGTCGAGCTCTCGGAGGGTGAGCGAAAGACTGCCGGCGGCGGGCAGGTTCAACACGCTGTCGCGCTTCCCCCAGTACTTGACGAGGGCGATGTTCGTGCCCGCGATCGCCGTGCATGAGGTGAGGTTCAAGATGGGCCAATCTCCCTCGGCGCACCGATGGTCGCCACGAAGCCTTGAAAGCCCGCTTCGCTCCAGCGTTGTATCACGTCGCGTTCATGTCCTGGCGCCAGCGCGATGACCGCGCCGCCGCCGCCGGCGCCCGTCAACTTGGCGCCGATCGCGCCGGCGGCGCGCGCAGCGTGAACCAGCGCGTCGAGCTCGGGGGTGGACACACGAAGCGCGGCCAGCAGCCCGTGGGCGACGTCGAACAGCCGCCCCAGCTCGTCGATGTCCCCGCTCGCGAGGGCGCGCTCTCCGTCGCCTGCCAGCGCGCCCAACGTTTCGATGACCGTGCGGACGACGGGCGTTCGCTCGCGCAGGCGTCGCACGGCCTCCACCTGGGTCCGTGTGTCTCGGGGCCGCCCCGATAGGCCCACGCACAAGGCCATGGGTTGCAGCACGGTCACGGCTTGCCAGCCGGTCGAACGCTGGAACCGTCCGACCTCGCCGGTGGCCGCGGCCGCCAGATCGATCCCGGATGGGGTGCCGTGGAAGATTGTCTCGGCGTCGGTGGCGGCAGCCATCACGGCCGCATGATCGTGGCCCCGCGCGCCCGCGACGGCGCGGGCGATGGCGATCGAGAACGCGGCCGAGCTGCCGAGCCCGGCGCGCGCGGGAAGCTCGGCGCGAACGTCGACGTCGATGTCGACGTCTGGGACGCCGAGGCGCGCCAGGATCGCGCCGAAGGCCCGCGCGACCGGCGAGTCGTCGCCCACTGCGAGCTCCAGATTCCATGCTGGAATCGTCAGCCGGCCGGTGCCCGGGCCGAGCGACGCCTCGAGGCCACGAGACAATCCAGCGGCCAACGCCGGCTGGTCGAAGACCACCGCGTGCTCGCCGAAGAGGATGACCTTCCCATGCCCAAACGGTCCGTACGCGGCCTTGACCTTGTGGGCGATCACGCTGGCCTCTGGGCGATCCAGTCACGCAGCTCGCCGCCGATCACCCGGGGCGCACGCGCCAGGTCGCTCGTCCGGGCGACGCCGGACAGCAGCGCGGCGGCGCGGACCCCGTCCGACAGCCGGGTCAGGTAGGCAATCGCGCCTTCGCGGCCGCCCTCGCGGACCGCGCGGAGAATCGGCTGCGCGACGCCGGCAGCCCGGGCGCCGAGCGCCAGGGCCCGAGCCGCGTCGATGCCATTGCGGATGCCCCCGGAGGCGACGATCTCCAGCTCGGGGACGGCAGCCGCCGCCCACGCCACCGCCGCGGCGGTGGGAATTCCCCAGTCCCAAAGATCGCGCGCCAGCGCCCGGGCATCCCCCTCGGCGCGGTGCGACTCCACCGCGGTCCAGGACGTGCCGCCCGCGCCCGAGATGTCGAGCGACCGCACGCCTGCTCCGCGCAGCAGGCGCGCGACGCTGGGTGAAATTCCGCAGCCCGTCTCCTTCACCATGACCGGGAGCCCCAGCTCCTCGGTCACGCGGCGAATCGCGGACAGCGCCCCGCGAAAGTCGCGGTCCCCACCTGGCTGGGCGAGCTCTTGCGCTGGGTTGAGGTGAACGCACAGCGCGTCCGCGGATACGCGATGCATGAGCTCCCGGATCCCGACGGTGGTCATGCGCCCAAGCTGGACCACTCCAAGGTTCGCGCACAGGAAGACCGAGGGGGCGGCGTCTCGAACCTCGTAGGTGCGGGTCGTCTCGGGACGCTCGACCATGGCGCGCTGGCTTCCCAGGCCAAAGGGGATCCCGGCCTGCTCGGCGGCGCTTGCGAGCATCCGGTTGATCTCTCGCGCCTCATCGGTGCCCCCGGTCATGCCGGTCACCATGAACGGTGCGCGGAACGATCGGCCGAACAACGAGGTCGAGAGATCGATCTCCGCTGCCGCGCGCTCCGGGAGGGCCTCGTGGATCAGGTGAACGTCATCGAGCAACGTCGCGCGATGGAAGTTGGCTTCGCCGGAGGCGGCTATCGCCAAGTGGTCGGCCTTCCGTTGTGAGATGTCCCCGTCAGGCATGAGCGTTGTGCGACCATAGGATATGCGGGCTTCGGGGATCTGCCTTGACTGAATAAATGACCAGTGCCGGGTTGTCTTGCGGGGGAGTGGCTCGCTACCGCTCGCACACCCGCGGGCCCGCCGAGCGCAGCCCAGCGGAGCTGGGCTACGCTCGCCCGAGTCGCGGAGGCCAACGAAGTCTGGGGGCACTATGTCACTTCGTGAACAAGAGGACCGATGCGTTCGCCCCGTAGTAGGTCTCGGTCGCGCTCTGGTAAGGCGACGCAGGCGGGGTATGGAAGGCATAGGTGTAGCGCCGGATGGGCGCGCCCAGTCGAACGGCGAGCCAGTCGGTGAGCATGTAGATCACCCCGACCTCGACGTCGATCCCGCTCGCCGACGTGCGGGCCTCGTACCCGATCTCGTTGGCGGGCCGGTTCTTGATGGAGAGCGACAGCAGATAGGCGCCATCGAGCGAGAGCCCCAGGGAGGACGTCACCGCCACTCGCATGTGCAGGCCGAGCGAAAAGTACAGCGACTCGGTGTCGGGCACACACGCGACCGTCTGGGTCGTCGTGCAGGACGAGGCCATGATGGGAGCGTTGGTCGACAAGATGAAAGATGAGCCCTCCAGGCCGACCGCGGGTGCCAGCGCCAGGCGATCCCCCACGCGAAGAACATACCGGGTCTCGATGACCCAACGCGCTTGCTTCACCGGCGTGTTGCTCGACGACCCGTTGGCTTGCGCGACCGAGGCCTGACCGATCACCTCGGCTTCGTAAGACGCGACCACTCCGAAGGCTCGGTACCATCCCTCGGACAGCAGCAGCAGCGGATAGAGCTCGAGCCCCGCCAGGTAACCCGCGCGCGGGAACGAGCTCTCCTGCTGCAGGGGAACATTGAACCGGAAGCTGCGGCCCATCAGCGTCCCGCCGCCCTGAAAGGAGAAGACCCGTGGGATGACGACCGGCAGGCTGGTGAAGGCGGCGTCGGCCTCACCCGAGTCGTCGCTTTCATCCCGGGCCGTCTCGTCTGCCCCGCGGGCTTCCTCCTCGCTGTCGTCGCTACCCCGCCTGCTCGTCCGGGCTTTGGCTTTCTTGGCAGCGACCCGCTTCCGTCGCGCCCGCGCCTCGTCCTCGTCCTCGGTGTCGCCGCTGTCGTCGTTCGCGCGCGCGGTCTCCTTGGAACTGGACGAATCCGTCCTTTCGGCCGGCGCGTCCTGCCGTCGTGTCGCCGCCGGCTTGGCCTTGACCGGTGGGCTCTCGGTCCCGGAGGTGAAGTCGTCTCCCACCGCTGGCGAGGCCGCCCTCGCGGGTCTCGGCTTGGCCCTCGTGGCGGGCTTCTTCCTGGGCGCTATCGCCGGCTTCGCGGCGGGTTTGGGAGCGGGCTTCTTCTTGACGGTGTGCGCCGCCGGCTTGCCACCGAGGAACGAGTCCGTCAGGGGATCCGCTGCGGCCCTGCTCGCCGCCGTGACGAAGGCAACAGCGAATATGGCGGCAACCCACCATGCCAGTACCTGCCTGCGGATGACCATGTTTGACTGAGGAGACGCGTCCGTTGATGAGATCCCATGACCCGCCCGCCGGTCCGACGATGAGGACGACTACCATACACGCCCGCACTGGCCGCGGAAACAGGGTAAGTTGTCGATTTTGATGAACATCATCACCGGGTGGGCGCTCGCGGGGTGGGTCGCTTTGGCGGCTGCCGGCGCGAGCGGGAAGCCCGAAAACGAGCCGCCGGCGGGCGCCGTGGCGCTCGCCTCCGCTCCGCCCCAGACCGTCGAGTTGCGGCTGCCGTTCAACGGCATCTGGGGCGTCATCCAGGGATTCGACAGCGGCGACACCCATGTCGGCTATGCGGCCTTCGCCGTCGACTTCGTCCCGGCCGAGAGGCTGACACGGAAGGTCCACGAACCACGCCATCGGCTGGTGGATTTTCCCTGCTTCGGCCAGGCCGTGCTCGCGCCGGCGGCGGGCAGGGTGGTGTGGGCGATCGACGGTGCGGTCGACCATGTTCCGTATTACGAAGGCAGGCACGAAGCCGGGAACTTCGTGATCCTCGAGCACGCTCGCGGGGAGTACACCGAGCTCCGCCATCTGCGGCGCGGGTCGGTCAAGGTTCGCGTCGGCGACATGATCACTCAGGGCCAGGTCATCGCGGCCTGCGGAAACTCGGGGAACGCCGGGACGCCACACCTGCACATCGGCTTCCTGGGCTCGGTCGATCCCATCGCGACCCGGCCGATGAAATTTTCACACTACGAGACCCTCGGCTCGGACGGTCGATGGCGGCCGGGCACTGGAAGTTTCAGTCCCCAGGAGCTGATTAGGCCGACACCGTAGGCGATGGGCTGACCGCGGCTGCCAGGTGCTTCAGGTCCGTAACATGCATGTCGATATGAATCGTCATGACCGACATCGAGGCGCTGCTCAGTGTCGACGCGGGTCGAGTTCCCGAGGGAACCGTGGCTTTCTTCATGCGCGACCTCGAGGTAGAGCAGCGCCATCGCCGGCTGGCCGTCTGTATCGTTTTCGCTTGCGCCGCCGCGGTATGCGCCTTCTGCCGGACAGGGCGAGCATCGGTGGCCCTCTTCGCGCTGGCGGCCGGGATCTTCGCTGTCCTCGCCACGCCGACGATGTCGGAAGCGAAGTCCCGCCAGATCAAGCGTAGTGTCGTCGTCGTAACACCCACGGGGATTGTGATCCGCGACGGTCGCGGACTTCGTACGTTGATGTTCACCGACTTTCTGGAGGCATCGTCCTGGCGCCACGCGGATCGCGTGGATTTGCTGCTCGTGCGCCACGACGGCTCGCGCGTCTTCATCAACTGCCAGGGCTTCCATCGTGGCGAACGCCTGCCGGACGTCGTGAAGCAGCGTCTCCAGGCGCTAACCGCCTGACCCTGGCCAACCCCGCAAACTGCAATGACGCGCTGTCTGCGCTAGGGGGTCCGGCCTCGTGGCAGGGCCCATGATCTTGCCTTCCACTGAACAAGTGGATAGTCTTCAGAGTCATGGATGGAATCGCGGTTCTGGCCGGAATCTTGGCCGGTGTCGCCTTGGGCGGATTGTTCGGATGGCTGCTGGGGGGCGCCCGGGTGCGGGCGGAGGCCGAGCGGATGCTCCGGGAGCTGGAGGGCCGATCCCGGGCGGCGTCAGCAACCGCTGACGAATTGCGCAGGTCCGGCGACGCAAATCGCGCGCGCGCCGAAGAGCTCGAGCTTCAACTCCGGCGCGGGGAGGGCGATCGCGCGGCGTTGGCTTCGCGGGCGGGGGAGCTCGAGCGAGGGATGGCGGAGCAACGGCGGCTGATCGAAGACGCCAAGAATCAGATGGGAACGACCTTCCAGGCATTGGCGGCGGAGGCGCTGCAACGAAGCAACGAAGGATTCCTGCAGATCGCAAGCGAAAAATTTGCGGCTGCAGGGCGCGAGGGCGCAACCGAGCTCGCGGCGCGCGAGCAGGCGATCTCCTCGCTGGTGGCCCCGCTCCGCCAGTCGCTGGAGAAGATCGATCAGCAGACCCAGGCGCTGGAACGGTCCCGTGGCGAGGCATATGTCGACCTCAAGGCTCAGGTCGGCTTTCTGATGCAGGGCCAGGATCGCCTGCGCGCGGAGACCGGCAACCTCGTGAATGCGTTGCGCGCGCCCTCGGTGCGCGGACGGTGGGGAGAGATACAGCTCCGCCGGGTGCTCGAGATCGCCGGCATGGTCGAGCACTGCGACTTCGCCGAGCAAGAGAGCCTGGCTACACCAGATGGCCGGTTGCGTCCCGACGTTGTGGTCCACCTGCCCGGCGGCAAGTCGATCGTCGTTGACGCCAAGGCTCCGATGGCCGCGTATCTCAGCGCGCATGAAGCAAAGTCCGAGGCCGAGCAGCAGCAGCACCTGATGCAGCATGCCGCCCAGGTTCGCGTCCACTTTCAGAAGCTGGGCGCGAAGAACTACTGGGAACAGTTCGCGTCCTCGCCCGAGCTCGTGGTCATGTTCTTGCCCGGCGACCGCTTCTATGCGGCGGCGCTGGAGCAGATGCCTGGGTTGATCGAGGAGGCGTTCGCGAACCGGGTCCTGGTCGCGACACCGACGACCCTGATCGGCATGCTTCAGGCGATTCACGCAGGTTGGAGGCAAGAGCGGCTCGCGGCGAACGCCGAGGAGATAAGCCGAGCCGGACGCGACTTGCATGAGCGGCTCGCGACGTTCGCCGAGCACCTGGGGCGGGTCGGCTCCGCGCTCGGCAGGACCGTCGATGCCTTCAACCACACCGTCGGATCGTTCGACACGCGCGTGCTGCCAGGCGCCCGGCGCCTCGAGGACTTGAGCGCGAGCGGCAAGAAGGTGCTCCCCGAGATCGAGCCCGTCGACACCCGGCCACGCGCGCTCGCTGAAACGATCGACCTCGGTCCACCCGACGCCTGACCTCGGGGCAGGGGAGGGCCTCGTGAAGCCGCGGTGAGGAGGCTCCGCCCAACGCGGCATGAATGAGCGAGATGAGGGAAACTGGCGCTTGCCGGTGAGCCTCGCGACAATGGCGCGGTGGACTTCGACTACACGCGCCCGCGGCAGTCGGTGCCGCTTCGGCTGGTGGCCGGGCGCGGGCACTATGAAACCGTCGTGCGGGCCGTCATCGAAGCGACCAGGAGCGTCTGGATCGCGACGGCGAACTTGAAGGAGTTGATGGTGGAGGACGGCCGCGCCGTCCCGGGGCGGGCGCGCACCGCAACCCAGACGGGCTACCGTTCGGTCCTGAAGGTCTTCGACGAGCTCGCCCGCAAGAAGGTGGAGCTGCGCATTCTTCACGCGGGCCCCCCGTCGGGTCCGTTTCGGGAGGAGTTCGATCGGCATCCGCGCCTGTTTCGAGGCGGCCTGCAGCTCCGCGCCTGCCCTCGGGTTCACTTCAAGGCGGTCATCGTGGACGGGGCGCTGCTGTACCTCGGCAGCGCGAACTGGACGGGCGCCGGCCTGGGGGCGAAAGGCACAGGTCGACGCAACTTCGAGCTCGGCCTGGTGACCGACGACCACAGCCTGCTCGATCAGGTGCAGGGGATGTTCGATGGTCTCTGGCGCGGGGCGGGGTGCGCGGGATGCCGGCTGCGCGAGGTTTGCGGGGCGCCGCTCGACGGGCGGGGCATCGCCGGGCGCACCTGAGCCCGGCGAGAGGCGCGCCGGTGAGCAGATCCGCACCTGGCAGCCCAAGCCGCCTTGACGCTCGCGCTTTCGCGCCTAATGCTTTGCTTCGTGCGTGAGGCATGGTGCCCACGCGTTGTGTCCCGCCGGGAGCGAACGCCCCGGCAGAAGGAGAATCAGAATGCATCCTGCAATTATCGATTGGTGGCGGGCTCAGCGAGCGGCGGCGTGCGGAGATTGGGCCGCAAGCAGCTGCGGTCCCGGCGGAGGTCACCGGGGATGGGGGGGGCATGGGCGATCTGGTGAGGATCGATCCGCGGGGGGGCCTGAGTTCGGGGACGGTGACGGGGGTGGTGGGAACTTCGGGGTGCGCCGGCCCCTCCGGTTCCTCGCCTACAAGCTCGAGCTGGACGAGAAGCAGGTGGCCGAGCTGGCGCGGATCCTCGACGTCTTGAAGACCGAGCGCGCTCAGGCGGAGGTCGACCGGCGGCGGACGGTCTCGGCGCTGGCGGACGCTGTCGCCGGCGAGACCTTCGACGAAGGCAAGGCGAGCGAGGGCGCCAAGTTGAGGGTGACGAGCGCGGAACGACTGCGCGACGCGGTGATGAAGGCGTTGCAGCAGATTCACGCCATCCTCGATGCCGAGCAGCGCGCGAAGCTCGCGTACCTGATTCGGACCGGAACCCTCAGCATCTGAGGTGCCAGGAGCACGCTCGCGGGGGTGGCCGGTGCCGCCCCGCGAGCGCTGCCTTCCGCGTGAGCGCCTTGCTGCACCCCGCGGCGTGAGGCGTCGAACCAGGCAAAAAATTGCCCCGTGGGGGCGGGGCCCCGATACTGGAGCCTCTTGCTTCCATGCGCCGCGCAACCAAGACATGGCTCGGTCGAGGCGCCGCCGCCGTGCTGGTCGCTGGGGCGCTGTCTTATGTGCCCTATCATGTGTATGCCCGCTCGGGCCTTGCGCGCACGCTCCGGCTGCGCCAGGAGCTGGCGCTGGTCAAGTTGCGGAACCTGCAACTGAAGGATGAGACCGACAGGTTGGGCCGGCAGGCGGAGGCGCTGCGCGATGATCGCGACGCCATCGAGCGCGTGGCTCGCGCCGAGCTCGGCTGGGTCAGGCCCGGCGAAGTCATCCTGGATCTTTCGCGGGGGGCGAACGCTGGTGCTGGCCTGGATGACGCGACGGCCGCTCGGCCCCGCCCCCGAGGACGCCCTTGAAGCGAATCACACGCACCCGAGCCCGCGTGGCGTTCGAGGCGCGCCGGCTGACGCGGGGCGGGCTGGGGTTCGCCGTGTCCGGGACCTTCGTCGTCTTGCTGTGGCGAGGCTGGTTTCCGGATCTGCGCCGCCCCGGGGGCGAGCTCTTGCACGCGGCGGCCGCGGCGATCCTCACGGTCGTCCTGGCCACCAAGGTCGCCGCCCGGGTGCGGACGAGCGAACGACGTCGCACGCCCCGGCGTGAGGCGCTGTCGGACGTCGAGATCGGCCTCCTGCTGCTGACGGTCGTATATGTCCTGCTGGCCATCTCGGGGGGCTCGGCGTCGCCGGTCTACCCTCTGGTCTACGCAATCGTCAGCTTCCTGGTCACCTTTCATCGCCTGGCGGTGGGTCTGCCGCTTGCGGCGGCGACGATCGGGTTCGAGGCGGTGCTGTCGTTCTCGCCGGCGGTCGCGAGATCCGCGGCCACGACCTTCCCGGAGCACGCCGGCTTCATCGCGATCTTCGCGCTCCTGAACGTCGTGTTCCTGCACGCGGAGGTTGCGCGCCAGCGGCGAGAGCGCAAGCGCCGCCTCGAGGACGAGCTGTCGTCCATGCACCAGGAGGCGCGCGAGTTTCGCCTGATCGCGACGGCCCTGTCGCCGGACAATCGGGTGCGATCCCGCGACGAGGAGATCCGCAAGATCGCGCAAGGCTCGGTCGAGACCATTCACGAGCAACTCTTCGACACACTCGACCTCTTGAAGCAGGTGATGGACCTGCACACGGTGGCCCTGCTGTGGCTGGACGAGACGGGCGAACGCTTGAAGGTCAAGGAGCTTTGCACGGAGGCGCCGGCCGTGACGGAGGAGCCCATCCCGGCCCGGACCGGCGTCTTGGGTGCCATCCTCAAGGATCAGCGCCCCGTCATCTTGGAGGCGCCTCGACCTTCGCTGCTTCCGTACTACGCCGCGCCGGTCGATGTCTCCAGCTTCCTGGGGGTTCCGGTGTGCGAGGGGCTGACCCCGCGTGGCGTGTTGGTCGCGGATCGCCGCGCCGGACGTCCCGGCGCCTGCCCGCTGTGCGCGCAAGCGATGGCCATCGGGGGAGCGAGGAGCCGCTGTCCCGACCCCCAGCACCAGGGCCGGCCTTTCTCGCCCGCCGACGCCGAGACGTTGTCGCGCGCCGCCCGCCAGGTGGTCCGCGTGATCCAGTCCGAGCGGGTGTTTCACGCCGTCGAGCGCAGCAAGCACGAGCACGAGCGCTTCTACCGGGCCTCCGCCGAGCTGAATCGCGCGCTCACGCTCGAGCAGGTGTACGACGCGGCCATCGCGGGAGCGCGCGGCGTGTGCGACTTCGACTTCGCCGCGATCGCGACCTACGAATCGCGCCGGCGCGCCCACACCATCCACCGTGCGGTCGGCGAGTGGGCTGAGGGCCTGGAGGGCACCACGCACCGGGATCCTGCGGCGATCGCGTCGATGGTGGTGAAGAACAAGCTGGCGCTGCCGGCGGGCGGGGAGTGGCGCGAGCGCGACGTCCCGGTGTTCTCGGCGCCCATGCGCATCAAGGGCGATTCCTTGCTGGTGCTACCGTTGCTGGTGAAGGACGAGGTGATTGGCACGTTCACCATCGCGGCCAAGCGGCCCGGGGCGTTCCCCGGGGACAAGCGCGAGATGCTGGGGGTCATCGCCAATCAGGTGGCGATCTCCATGCAGAACGCGCGCATGTATCAGGTGGTGGAGGAGCAAGCGACGACGGACGGATTGACCGGCTTGGTGAACCACCGCACGTTCCAGGAGCGGTTCCAGGCGATGCTGGGGCGGGCCGAGCGGCACCACTTCCCGGTTTCCCTGATCCTGACCGACATCGATCACTTCAAGAAGATCAACGACAACTACGGGCATCCCACGGGAGACGACGTCCTGCGCCGCATCGCCGCGATTCTCGGGGCGCGGGCGCGAAAGATCGACATCGGGGCCCGCTACGGCGGCGAGGAGTTCGCCATCGTGCTCGAGGCCACCGATCGCGCGGGCGCTCAGAACCTGGCCGAACGAATCCGCGCCGAGGTCGAACAACAGACGTTTCAATCGAGCAAGGGGCCGTTCAAGGCCACGCTGTCGCTCGGCGTCGCCAGCTACCCCGACGACGCGACCGTCAAGGCGGACATCATTTCTCACGCGGACAAGGCGCTCTACAGCGCGAAGCACGGCGGCCGCAACCGGACCGTTTGCTTCGCGGACATCAACCGCCAGAACAAGCCCTTGCAGGCTGTTCGCTAGTGCACCGTCGAAATAGCGTCGGCCGAACGTGATGCTATTTCGACGGCGGTGCACTAGCCAGCGGGACGGGACACTAGGGCGGCACAGCCGTGAGCACGACGCTGGCCGTGGTGGTCTTCGCTGCCGTGATGGTGGCAGCCAGGGCACCGCGGGCGAGGACCGTGTCGCTGATCGTCGGATCGCTCGCGTCGACGACGATCTGCGCGTCGCCGGCGACCCCGTCCTTCGTGATCAGAAGGTCCAGCGAGGTCGGGAAGTAGAAGGCGGGAATGAATGCGTCCGCGGCGGGCGCTGCCAGCGACTGAAAGATGTGCGAGGTGCCACCGGTGGCGCCGTTCACGGTGACGAGGATCGACGTGATCTGTTGCGTCACCGTGGAGTCGACCGAAACGGTCAGGAGCAGCTCGGTGGGATCCTTGGCGCAGCCGGCGGTGACGGTCGCTAGGGACATCGCGCACACGATCGCCGCGCCCCGCGCGCGCGCGGGCCGGCGCACAGATGACGTCGAGGGCGTCGTCCACCCCGTCAGCCGACCCGTCGTCCGACCGGTCGTCCGACCCGTCATGGCTCCGAGCTCTTGATCTTCACGTCGCTGGTCGTCTGGGGAACCAGCTTTCCGCCATCCGCGGGGCGGAAGCGGATCTCGGTCTTCATCTCGATGACCAGGGTCGACAACGCCTTGGCGAGCTCGTCGCTCAAGTTCATGTGTTCGAGCCACGAGCGCACCTCGCCGGCGGCCGTGCGCATGATGTCTTCCTTCGACCGCGAAGCCGCCCCCACGCCGGCAGAGACGGCGCGCCGGACGAAGTCTGCGATGCCCCGGTCGATGCGCTCGGAGGGGCGGTCCTCGGCGGCGTCGGCTGGGGCCTGGGCGTCGCGCGTGTCACCCGGATCTCGACCGGCGCTGTCGGGCATGAGGCAAAAGTACCACGCTCAGCGAATCGCGCTACGTTCGCGCGGCGCCGCGTCGCCGGTGCGGGTGACGCCGGTCGGTGCGGCGTCCGCGGTGCTTGCCGCCCTTGAGCTCCTTCATCCGGAGCCGCGCGTGATCCAGGGCATCCTCCGAGAGCTCGGCGGTTGGCGGGAGGTTGGCGACCTTCTCGTAGGCCTGCCTGGCGCACGGGACGTCCTTGGTCGCGTCGCACGCGCGGCCCAACGCATCGAGGGCCCCAGGATGGTCCCCGCGGGCCGCAACCACCTCGCGCGCCAGCTTCGCGGCTTCCGCTCCCCCACCGTCGGCGATCAGCAGGGTCGCCAGCTCCAGGCGCGCATACGTCCCGGGGGCCGTCTTGGCGTCGGGCATGCCCTCAATCGCCTTGCGGAGCTCCGACTTTGCCAGCGTCGCGTCGCCATCAGCGCGGGCGAGCTTCGCCTGCGTCAGATGGAGCGCGGGGAGATCGGGCCGCAGCGCCGCGGCCGCGTCCACGCTCTTCCGAGCGCCGACGGCGTCCTTCCCCGCCAGCTGCTTCTCGGCCTTGGCGTCGAGGGCCTCGGCGACCTCGTCGGCGACGCTCCCCCAGCCGCTGTCCGCCGCGCACCGGTGACAGGCCTCTCGCGATTCGTTCAGCACCTCCGCCGCGCCCTCGGGCTTCTCGACCTTGACGAGGGCGTCAGCCAGCTGGGACCATCCCGCAGGATCGGTGGGCTGCAGCTTCACGGCCCTCCGGAGGTGCGGCAGCGCAGAAGGGTACCGGCCGAGCCCCGCGAAGGCGGTCGCGAGATCGAGGCGGGCGCACGCGTCGTCGGCGAGCTCCAGGCTGCCTTGCAGCACCTCCACCGCTTCATCGTTCTTGCCCTGCTTGATCAAGGCCACTCCGAGGCCGCGCTTTCCAGCCGGATTTCGGGGTTGGCGGCGCGCGAGCTCGCGGTACAGCGACTCGGCACGCGACCAGTCCTCGGCGTCGATGGCTTCCTTCGCGGCGGGCTCGAGGGCGGAATCCGACAGCGAGGCCGATGAGGCGCCCTCGGCGTGCCGCGCGGCCGCCGCGTTCCCTCGCGCCGCGCGCGCCGTCTGCGCGGGCGGGGCTTCGGCACCGCACCCGGACAGCAGCGCCGCACCGCCGAACACCAGCGCGACGTCCCGGAATCGGTACCAGCAGACACTCCTCGGGCGCGGGGGCGGCAGGGGACGCGGCATGAGATCCGTCTACGCCAGCGGCCGGGGTCGCGTCCAGCGGGCGGTCCCTCGGCGTGGCCACGGTGCAGCGAGCCCCTTCCGCGAGCGGCGAAGCCGCACTAGTCTTCCGCCCGTGTCTGGTCGCTCGCGCCTCCTCACCGTCTACTGGGTCGCGTTGCGTGTCATGGTGTCGTATGCGGGTCTGGCGATCGCGCGCCGTTTCCGCAGCGACGAAGCGATCGCGCGCTTGACCCGCGAGAAGCATCGGCGCAACGCCCTGCGCATCGAGGCCGCGATCGTGAACCTGCGGGGCCTGTTCATCAAGGTCGGCCAGCTCATCAGCATCATGGCCAACTTTCTCCCCGACGCGTTTCGAGACGAGCTGGCGGCGCTGCAGGATCAGGTCCCTCCGCGACCCTACGACGACATACAAGATCGATTGCGGCAAGAGTTCGGTGGTCGTGGCCCGGCCGAGCTGTTCGCGGAGTTCTCCGTGGCGCCCGTGGCGTCGGCCTCCATCGGACAGGTCCACCGGGCGCGCCTGCACAGCGGGGAAGAGGTGGCGGTCAAGGTGCAGTACTTCGACATCGAAGGCACCGTGCGCGTCGACCTCCGCGCCATGCGTCGCATCTTCGGCTTGCTGCGCTGGGTGATGCCCGACTACGGATTCGACACGATCTACGAGGAGATTCGGGGGATGGTGCTGGCGGAGCTCGACTACCGCTCGGAGGCGGACGCGCTCGAGCGCATTGCCGGCAACTTCAAGCGCAGGGCGAGCCAGGCCCGCATCCGCATCCCCCGCGTCATCCGCGAGCTATCGACCGAGCGGGTGCTGACGACGGAGTGGGTCAGTGGGATTCGCATCGCCAACCTCGCCGCAATCGAGGCCGAGAAGTTGGACCGCCGCCAGATCGCGAGGGCGTGCGTCGAGGCGTACTGCGAACAGATCTTCGTCGATGGCGACTATCACGCCGATCCTCACCCGGGGAACCTGTTCGTGCAGGCCACGTCCGCGCTCGACCGCGCGCCGACCATCGTCTTCCTCGACTTCGGGGCCACGGCCCGGGTCTCCGAGGCCATGCGCCGGGGCATGGTCTCGTTTCTTCAGGGCGCGATGGCGCGCGACACGGGGAAGATCGTCGCCGCGATGAAGGAGATGGGCTTCATCTCCCGTCGCGCCGATCCCGAGGTGTTTGATCGCGTGGTCGAGTACTTCCACGAGAAGCTTCGGGGGCAGGTGCGCGTGGAGGGATGGACGCTGAAGGACTTGAAGTTCGACGCCAAGGACAACCTCGGGGCGCTGCTGGATCTGCGCGCGCTGAACGTGAGCCTGGCCGACTTGAAGGATGCTTTCCAGGTGCCGAAGGAGTGGATCCTGCTCGAGCGGGCGCTGCTCTTGCTGCTCGGCGTATGCACGACGCTCGATCCCGACTTGAACCCCGGGCCCATCATCGAACCCTATGTCGAGCGATTCTTGCTGGGCGAGAAGCGCCAATGGTCCGAGCTGGCCATCGACGCCGGTCGTGAGACCGTACTGTCCGCGCTGTCGCTGCCGGGGCAACTGCAGCGCTTCATGAGCCGCGCCCTTCGTGGCGAGCTGGACATCCGGGTCGCCAACCTCGACGACCACGCGCGCCTGCTCTACACGGCGTCCGAGCAGCGGTTGTGGGGAACCTTGGGCGCGACCGCCGCGATCGTCGCGCTCGTGTTTCACGAAGTCAGGCGGTCGTCGCCGGTGGTGCTGGGGGCTGCAATCGTCGCAGGATTCTTCGGAGTCCTGCTATTGCTGTCGCGTCTCAACGGGCGCCGGTGGCTGCGTCGCCGCCGGTGAACCTTTTGCCGGCGCCGATTCGGCCAGCGGCTTCGGCTCCTTCGGTCCAGCAGACTGGCGAGCCGCCTCGAGCTTGGCGATCTCCGCGCGCGCCTTGGCCACCCAGCGCGACTCTGTCTTGCGGCGCTCCGCCTTGACATAGGCGCGCAAGGTCAGCAACGCTTCGTCGGGCCGCCCCGAGGCCAGCAGGACCTGCCCCAGGCTGTAATAGGTGTCGGGATCGTCGGGCCTGAGCGTGATGTAGCGCCGATAGGCCTTGACCGCCTCAGCCGGCTGGCCTGCCTGGCGTAGGGCGAAGGCGAGCTTGTACCAGGCGTCCGCGCCCGCGGGCGCCAGCTTTACGGTCATCCTCAGCTCTTCGATGGCCTCATTGAACTTGTGCTCGGACACGAGCTTCCCGGCGAGCGACGCGTGGACGGCGGCAGAATCGGTTGGCGCGGCAGCCGTCGCGTTAGCGGCGGCCGGAGTGGGCGCGCCGCCGCCAGCGCCTCCCGCGCCCGCGCCCCCGCCCCCACTGGAAACTGGCGCGACACGCGGAGCGCCGTCCCCGTCGTGAGTCGGCGGTTGCTGCAGGGCCGCGATTCGCTGGCCCGCCTGCGTCACGAACTCCGCCGACGCGGGACGGGTATCCAGCTCGGCGTATCGTTTCAGCGCCGCGACGGCACCGTCGCGATCCCCGATTGCTTCGAGGCACAGCCCGATTCCAAACAGAGGATCCGGCTCTTGCGGACGCAACTCGAGGTACCGCCGGTAAGCAGCGACCGCGCGATCGTAATCTCCGGCCCGGCGACTCGTCGATGCCAGCAGGTACCAGCCGAACGCGAAGCGGGGCTCGAAGCGAACCGCGGTCTCCATCTCCGCCGCCGCGTCCGTCACGTCCTCCTTGACGAGGTCGTGCTGGGCCCGAAGGAACGCCGCTTGCGCCGTCGGTGACTTCTGCGCCAACGCCGGGCTGCCGAACCCCACGATGAGGCAAGCCGCGATCGACGCGCCGACGGCGATGCGAGGACTAGGTCTGCGCGCGCGGGTCACGACGATGCTTTCCGTCACCAGGCCATCGTATCAGCTTGGGCTGCAAGGGATTGACGTTGGGGCCAATGTAGGATAGTGTAGGCAACCATGGTTCCCGTCATTGGCAGCGTCGCAATGGGATTTTTCTCGGGGCTTCTCTACTGGGCGACCACCCGGCTCGGTCGTAGTCCGGACGGGCGCTCCGTCGAAATCAACGCATCCGCGTCAAGATAGCAACGACATTCGCGGCAAATAATTGAGCCGAGATTTCTCCTTGAGGACCATGGGCTTGCCGCCTAAGCTTCGCGCGCGATGGCTGGCCTTGCGCCGGTTGGAGACGACTCAGCTTGGGACGTTCAGTCATTCCCGTCGAAGAGGCCCCGGTTTCCGACCCGTTAGGGTCGCTGCCGTCGGTTTCGCCTGGGCTTCTCTCGGTTTCTGACCCCGCGGGCCACCCGCCGGCCAGACCCGCCGCTCCCGCGGCCGGCGCGCCCGCCGTTCGGCGCCCCCGGAACGAGGACATATCGCTGGCCGACCTGGCCGCCATCCGCAACGTCTTGCGGAGCGGCTCCGTAATCGACTGGCACCACCTCTATTTCACCGGCCGCGACGAGGTCGATCGCTTCCTGCGTGTGAACGAATTCGATCCGCGCAACGAGCTGGACATGGCGCGTCTGGAAGATCTCCGCGATAGCGCCGTCGAATACTGCGAGCGCCATCTGGCGTTCAAGATTCCGGTGGAGGTCGAGGACGGCATTCCGGCCCGCGATCTGTTCCTGGTCGCCTCGCAGAAGGGTCGACGGCGCGCGTACGCGTGCGTGGTCCTCAAGGTCATGCATGTCCTTCACCACCTGGCCGGGCGCGAGCTGTTGACGAAGCTACCGGTGTCAGGTGACCAGATCTTCCACCTGGTCGAGGACAAGGTGCTGCGCACCGTGGAGGAGTTGAGGGGGGCAGGCTGCGGCATCGCGGAGTTCCAGTGGAGCCGCAAGCACGCCGACAGCCTCATCACCAAGTTGCTGGCGAAGCGCGAAACAATCGCCGCGGACGTCTACGATCAACTTCGGTTCAGGATGATCACGGCCTCCGAGGATCAGATCCTGTTCGTGCTACGCGAGCTCACGCAGCGCCTCATCCCGTTCAACTACGTCATTCCGGGACAGTCCCAGAACAACGTGTTGGACTTCCGGGCGGCCCTCGAGTCCTCGGCGACGCTGGCGCGCTTCCTTCCTGACCTGCAAGAGCTGGCCGCGGTCGCGGCGGACAGGAAGGCCCCGGTTCAGAACGAGTTCTCGGGGCCTGGATACCGGGTGATCAATTTCGTAGCGGACCTGCCCGTGCGGATAGACAAGTTTCTCTGCCGAACTCCCGACGATCCCCTGTTCGCGGAACACGGCACAGTGGTGTTCGTCCTGACCGAGTTCCAGATCGTCGACGCGCGGACCGCCGAAGCGAACGAGCAGGGCGAGAACAGCCACGAGCGTTACAAGGAGCGACAGGCGGCCCGCGTAAAGGCGCGTCTCCTGCACGGGCTCAAAGACGAGGGTTAGCGACGGGGCCGCGTCGCGAGCGACCAGCCGGGCACCGCGCGTGCTGGCTCAATCGAGGCGCAGAGGCGCCGGGACGCTGTTCGACGGCTGGACCCTGGACACGCGGGCTGGCGCCAACCTGGGGTGGTCATTCGCGGCCATCCGCGCCCCATCGGGGACACCGTCGCGCAGGACGAGGTGATGGCCGAGCGTGGCGCTGATGCGATCGCCCGGCGTGAGGATGCCGGCGAGGTTGAGGGGATCGCACGCGGAGAGTTGGACGATGTCGCCGCGCCGGGCGCGGCCGGTGTCCGTTTCGCGGCGCAGGGCGCGCAGTGATTCCAGGGCTTCGGGGGTCGCGAACTGCTCACCTACGAAACCGGCGACCAGCCGGCCGCCCCGAATCTCGCCTCGCATCTCGAGGCGCCGCAGCGCGCGCAGGAGCTCTCGCCACGGCGGCGCCTGGGGCTCGCGTGCCAGCACTTCTCGGATGACGACGCCGTAGCGCCGCAGGTACTGCCGGGCCAGCGCCTCGCAAAGGTCGTCTTCGTCCAGCGAGGTCACGGGCGGTCTGAGGACGGACCACCGGCCTGCTCCGCCTCCATCACCGGCTCCACCACCGAGGCGCCGCGCCCAGCGGCCGTGCCATCGCGCGCGCGCCGAGCCCCGCGCTCCGCTCGCCGACACCAGTGCCCGCAGTCCTGCGAATCCGTCGCCGGTCACCCGCCCGGCGCCGACCAGCTCCCAGAGGGCGTCCTCCACCTCGGCGCGCAAGCGACGGGCACCGTGCACGATGTCGTCGACGAAGCTGGCGCCCCCGTCGCGAAGAAAGCCGAGCACGTCTCGAGCGGCTGCCGACAGCTGTGCGTCCTCCATCCCCTCTCGGGGTGCGAGCAGCCACCCCAGGTCGCGCCGCCGCACGAGGGCAATCGTCGCCGTGCGGTTGGGCGCCCCCGCGGCCTCGCGCGCGGCCAGCCGACCCCAAGTCACCTCCCCCGACAGGCAGAGCCCATCCAGCCAGCTCGGATCGTATCGCCCGACGCGCACGGGCAGGATGTCCCGCTCCCACGCGCCTGCGGCCGCCTCGAAGCCTTGTAGCTGTTCGATGACCCGCAACAAGCCCGCCCGCCCGACCACCTGCGTGCCCGGCGCCACGTGCTGCCACGCCAACAGAAAACGCATGTAGTCGGCAGCTGACGCGGGCTCGATCTCGCGGCGCAGCCCATCGAGCGTCCGCCGGTTGATGCGCGCCAGCAGACGTCGATCGCACCACTGGAGGTCTCCTGGTTCGTTCGCGGCTGGGGCGCCGCCCTGGCCCACGTCGCCCCGCGGCTCGTTGCGCCGAGGGTCGAGGCGAGCGTCGAACGCTCCCCGCAGCACATTGCCCTCGAGCTCGACGCGCGCCAAGGCGCCGTCCACGTCGGCCGGGGTCAGCTCCAGCGCCTTCGCCAGTCGCACCGCCGTGGTTGGCCCCACGAGGACGAGGTGTCCCCGGATCAACTCTGCAAGGGCCCCGTCACGGTCGTTCCACGCGCGCGGCCGCCTGGCGGGCGGCTCGACGATCTCGGGATCGAGACGACGGCCGGGCCAGATGGTCTCGGCCAGCGTCCGCCGTTCGGCGGCGACGAGGAAGCTCTCCCCGCCGTTCAGGGCCGCCGGTGGCAACCACCCCGCGCGTCGGCCGGCCCGGAGCTCATCGGCGAGCGCGGTCCAACCTCGGTTCGCGACGGATGACGCAGGCAGCGCCCCCAGATCGAGCAACAGATCGTGAAGCTCGTCGGGGGTGCGCGGGTCCGGCTGCGCCTCCGCGACGACCTCGTCGATGCGCTCCGGCGCCAGCGTCCCGAGGCGCTCCACCACCTCCGCCGGCAACCCGCGCCGCAACGTCACGGCGCGCGTGCGCCTCTCCTCCAAGGGCGCGTCGTCGAGGAAGGCGTACGGGTTCGCGTTCAGGATCTCGTGTGCGAACACCGATGGTTCGGGCAGCTCGCGCGCCAGGGTCTTGATCCGTCCGGCACGAAGATCAGAAAGGACCGTCCGCAGGCCCTCGGCGTCCATGGCCTCCGTCAAGCAGTCGCGGATGGTCTCGCGAACGAGCGGATGCTCCGGAATCTCCACCGCTCCCCCGCCGTGGTTGTCCTGACAGGCGGTCTGGGCGGGGAAGACGGCCGCGATCAGATCCTGGGCGCGCATGCGCTGAATCTGCGGGGGGACTCGCCGCCCGCCGGTGTGGCGGAGCAGGGCGAGCGATCGCATCGCGTTCCACCGCCACCGTGTCTCGAACATGGGGGCCTGGACCGCCGCCTGCGTCAGCAGCTCGTCGATGTCCTCCGGTCGCAGCATCTGGAAGATGGTCTCGAGGGGAAAGCTGTGCTGCGCGCCGAGCGACAACACCAGCCCGTCATCGGTGGCGGCCGCCTGCAGCTCGAAGTCGAATGAGCGACAGAAGCGCTTGCGCAACGCCGTCCCCCACGCGCGGTTGATGCGCCCCCCGAACGGCGCGTGGACGACGAGCTGCATTCCCCCCGCCTCGTCGAAGAAGCGCTCGGCGATGACCAGCCGGTCGGACGGCACACCACCGAGGGCTGCGGCTCCCGCCCGCAAGTAGTCCCGTACCAGGCGCCTCACCGGCGCGTCGAAGGCGGGATCGTCGAGGACGCCGGCCAGAGACGTGCCGTCCGGCGGCGAACCCGTCTCGGCCGGGTCTTCGACGGCGGCCACCCGAACCGCCGCGACCTCCGCCGACAGTTCCCGCGTCCGCGCCGGCCCCTCCCCGAGCCAGAACGGGATGGTGGGCGGCGCCCCGTGGGCGTCCTCGACGCGCACGCGACCGGCCTCGACGCGCCGGATCCGCCACGAATTGTTGCCGAGCAAGATGATGTCGCCGGCCATCGACTCGATGGCGAAGTCCTCGTCGATGTTGCCGACCAGGGTTCCTTCCGGCTCGACCACGACGTCGTAGTTCGCGTTGTCGGGGATCGCGCCCCCGGAAGTCAACGCCCCCAGCCGAGCCCCCCGGCGCCCTCTCAGCTTGCGGTTCACGGCGTCCCGGTGGAGCAGCGCCCCCGCGCGCCCCCGACTGGTCGCGATTCCCTCCGACAGCATGTCCACCACGGCGTCGAAGTCCGTGCGGGAGAGCGCCTCGTACGGGGCCGCGCGCCGGCACAGGTCGAAGAGCGCGTCCTCATCCCACTCCTCGCACGCGCACGCCGCCACGATCTGTTGGCCCAGGACGTCGAGCGGCGCGTCCCGCAAGGCCACCGCGTCGATGACGCCGCGCCGAGCCGCCCGCACCAGCGCCACGGTCTCGATCAACTGGTCGCGGGTCAGGGGGAAGAGGCGGCCTTTCGGGGTCCCTCCCACGATGTGTCCCGAGCGTCCAATGCGCTGCAATCCCGTCGAGATCGAGCGTGGCGAGCCCACCAGGCACACGAGGTCGACGGCACCCACGTCGATGCCGAGCTCGAGCGACGCGGTGGCGACGACCACGCGCAGCTCCCCGGCCTTCAGGCGGCGTTCGGCCTTGTGGCGTCGTTCCCGTGACAGGCTGCCGTGGTGGGCGGCCACCTGACTCTCGCCCAGTCGTTCACCCAGGCGGTGGGCCACGCGCTCGACCAGCCGCCGCGTGTTCACGAACACCAGGGTCGACCGGTGGGTCTCCACGAGCGCGGTGATGCGATCGTAGATCTCGCCCCACTGCTCGTTCGTGCAAACCGCGCCGAGCTCGTCCTTTGGCAGCTCGATTCCGAGGTCGAGATCGCGACGGGCCGGCACCTCGACTCGCCGAGGCGCTGGCCGGGCGGCGCCACAGAGCAGTCTTCCGGCGACCTCGATTGGATTGACGGTCGCGGACAGACCGATTCGTTGCAAGGGAAGACGTGGGGGCCCCGCGCCCGACGGTTGGCGACACAGCTCCTCCAACCGCTCGAGAGAAAGCGCCAGGTGAGCCCCGCGCTTGTCACGCGCCACGGCGTGGATCTCATCGAGGATCACCGTGCGCACGTCCGCCAGCGCCCGGCGCCCCGACTCGCTCGTCAGCAAGATGTACAGCGACTCGGGCGTGGTCACGAGAACGTGGGGCGGGTGTTTGACGGCTTGACGGCGCTCCCGCGCGGTCGTGTCGCCCGTGCGGACGGCCGTACGCACGGCCGGCCGCGGGAACCCGAGCTCCTCTGCCAGCTGGGCTATCTCACTCAGTGGTTCGTCGAGGTTGATGCGAATGTCATTGGACAGCGCCTTGAGCGGCGACACGTACAGCACCCGGGTTCTGTCTTCCAGCGTTCCCGCGATGGCGTCTCGGATCAGCCGATCCAGACAAGCCAGAAACGCCGCCAGCGTCTTGCCCGAGCCGGTCGGGGCCGTGATGAGCACATCACCACCCGCAGCAATCAGCGGCCAGGCCTGCGCCTGCGCCGGCGTCGGCGCGGTGAAGCGCCGCTCGAGCCAGGTCTGGACAGACGAGTGAAACAGGGGCGTCATGTCGGCTGCGCGGCCGTTCAGTATACGCCAGCGAGCGCAGTTTTCGAGCGCCGAAAAGGCAGCACGAATCGAGGGGGTCCGAAGGCCCTCGGGTGCCCGTGGTGAAGCGCCAATTCCGCTTGACGGGCCCGGGATGGTGGGTACTGTCGCGGCTGCCGAGCGTGTGGGCTTGCGCTCGAGAAAATCCGAAAAGAGGACAATACGAACATGGGCAAGATCATCGGCATCGATCTCGGGACCACGAATTCAGTCGTTGCGATCATGGAAGGGAAAGAACCCAAGGTGATCGCCAACGAAGAGGGCAGCCGGCTGACGCCGTCCGTCGTGGCGTGGGACGACAAGGGCGAGGTCCTCGTCGGACAGATCGCTCGCCGCCAGTCGATCACCAACCCAGAGAACACGGTGTACTCCGTGAAGCGCTTCATGGGTCGGCGCCAGGATGAGGTCGCCGACGAGGCCAAGCGCGTGCCGTACAAGGTGGTCCGCGGGGCGAACGGCGAGGCGGCCATCGAGATTCGCGGAAAGAAGCTGACGCCGCCCGAGATTTCGGCGCGCGTGCTCGGGAAGCTGAAGAAGGCGGCCGAGGACTACCTGGGTGAGAAGGTCACCGAGGCCGTCATCACGGTGCCGGCTTACTTCAACGATTCCCAGCGCCAGGCGACGAAGGACGCGGGGCGGGTGGCCGGCCTCGAGGTGAAGCGTATCGTCAATGAACCGACGGCGGCGGCGTTGGCCTACGGTCTCGACAAGGCCAAGGACCACCTGATCGCGGTCTACGACTTCGGCGGCGGCACGTTCGACATCTCGATCCTCGAGGTCGGGCAAAACGTCGTCGAGGTCGTGTCCACGAACGGCGACACCCACCTGGGCGGCGATGACATCGACCAGCGAGTCATGGACTGGTTGATGGCCGAGTTCAAGAAGGACCAGGGCATCGACGTGTCCAAGGACAAGATGGTCATCCAGCGTCTGCGCGAGGCCGCCGAGAAGGCGAAGATTGAACTGTCGTCCGTGATGGAGACAGAGATCAACCTGCCTTTTCTCACGGCTGACGCCTCCGGCCCGAAGCACATGCAAATCAAGCTGTCGCGGGCCAAGCTGGAGTCGTTGATGGGTGATCTGGTCCAGAAGACCATCGAGCCCACGAAGAAGGCACTGGCGGACTCCGGGAAGAAGATCTCGGACATCGCGGAGGTGGTGCTGGTTGGAGGCTCGACCCGAATTCCAATGGTCCAGAAGGTGGTCAAGGAGTTCTTCGGAAAGGAGCCGCACAAGGGCGTAAACCCGGACGAGGTGGTTGCGCTCGGCGCCGCGGTTCAGGCGGGCGTCCTCTCGGGCGAGGTCAAGGACATGTTGCTCCTCGACGTGACGCCACTGTCCCTTGGTATCGAGACGCTGGGCGGCGTCATGACCGTGTTGATTCCGCGCAACACCACCATCCCCACGAAGAAGTCGGAGTCGTTCTCGACCGCGGCCGACAACCAGAGCTCGGTCGAAGTGAAGGTGTTCCAGGGCGAGCGCCCGATGGCGGCCGACAATCGGCTGCTCGGTAAGTTCGGGCTCGACGGGTTGCCGCCGGCGCCCCGCGGAGTGCCGCAGATCGAGGTCACGTTCGACATCGACGCGAACGGCATCGTCAACGTATCCGCCAAGGACAAGGCGACGAACAAGGCGCAGCACATCACCATCACGGCGTCGTCCGGGATGTCCGAAGCCGACATCCAGCGGATGGTCAAGGAGGCACAGGATCACGAGGCCGAGGACAAGAAGCGGCGGGAAGCGATCGACGCGAAGAATCAGCTCGAGTCGCTGGTGCTCGGCGTCGGCAAGCACTTTGACGAGAACAAGGACAAGATTCCCGAGGGCGATCGCGGCGATCTCGAGGCGGCGCTGAAGGATGCGCGGGAGGTCCTGGAGGCAAACAAGGAGCCCAAGGACGGTGAGGTCTTCAAGTCGTCCCACGAGCGCCTGCAGAAGGCGTCGCACAAGATGGCCGAAGCGCTCTACCAGGCGGCCTCGACCGCGTCGTCGGAGAATCAGTCGACCTCCCCGCCGTCGGACGGTGGACCCGCCAAGGCGGGCGGCGGGGACGGCAAGGACGACGTGATCGACGCGGAGTACACCGAAGGACCCAAGTAGAATCGGTCGACGACCCGGTCGACACATCATCACGGCGAGGGCGCTCGGAGGTTCGAAAGCGAACCGACCGGGCGCTTTCGGTTTTGGGCCCGCCGCCTCAGCTTGCGATTCCGGGGAGGGGCGTCTTGTTCACGCCCAGGCTGGCATCTCCGAAGCCCTTGAAGCTGGTCAACCCCATGGCGTCGCAGAGGCTGAGCAGCACGCGTTCATGTCGGCTCGCCGGTGCCGTCATCTTGCGCATGTCCAGGTAGCGGCCGTTCGGATCGGTCTTCAGGTAGCCGTTCGTTCCGCTCGCCAAGACGAAGCGCATGGACTGTTGGTTGTGGGCCACCGAGTCGCCCATGTCGCGGCACCACGCCACGATGGTGTTGTCGAGGAGCATGCCCGAGCCGTCCGCCTCCGGCATCGTGCCGAGCGTGGTCACGAGCGACGCGAACTGCTGCGCGAGGTACTGCTCGAACGTCACCAGGTTCTTGTAGTTCGAGGCGGCGCCGCTGTGAATGAAGCCGCCGTGCTGGTCGTCGTTGAGTGACTGAGCCGGGAGGTTGACCTGAAGCTTCTGGTCGGAGCCGTAGTGAATGGCGGCCACGCGCGTGATGTCGCACGCGAACGCCGCGAGGATGATGTTCTGCAGGGCGACGTTGGCGGCGATGGTCTGCGTCTCCGCTGGGGTGAACATGGAATCGGCCGGGGGCATGCCGGGCTTGCTGCAGGCCCCGGCTCCGGCGCTGCTCATCTGAGTCAGCTTGTTCTCCAGCTGGCGGATGGAGGCGAGGTGGAGGTCGAGCTTCGCTTTCTCCACGCTGCCGAGGGTCGACTGCAGCCCCGTGATTTCCGTCGTGACGAGGTCCAGGATGCTCTTGCGCCGCTTCATCACCACGTCCATCGTCATCCCCGAGGGGAGCGCACCGCCGAACGCCGTGGTGAACGCCGACATCGGCGAGCCGATCGTCGACATGCAATTGCCGCCGTTCTTTCCGTTGTAGAACATGTTCTTGCCGCCCAACGCGGTCGTGTCGGCGCCGAGCAACAGCGACGGGATGGGGACGTTGATCCCCGAAGCGGTGAGCCCGGTGGCGATGAACTGATCCACGGAGATGACCGGAACCTGGCCCACCTGCCCGTAGCCGAGCCCGGTGAGGCCATCGGGCGCGCCATGGCCGTCCCCGGTGTTCATGCTGGGACATCCCTCGATCAAGATGGTGTTGGCCTTGATCGCAGACAAGGGCTGCGTCATCGGGCTGAAGGTGAAGCTGTTCTCCGCGGTTACCGCCGTCGGGCTCCAGAGCACGGGGTTTGTCCCCATCGAGCAGAAGAGCAGCAGCCGCTTGGCTTTCTTGCCCGCGGCGCGGGCCGGCTTGTCACCGTTCAACAGCGAGATGAAGGGCGCGAGCAGCACCCCGGCCCCCACGCTCCCGACGAACTTTCTGCGGTTCAACATCGTCACCTCCTCGGGCCCTACTGGTCCTGCACGCGGGTCGTGAAGTGGGGAGCGTGGACGATCGCGGTGAGGACGCTCTTCAGCGAGTACGCGCCGGCGGTGGCGGACTGACGAATGGAGTCGTAGGTGCACCCGTCCTGGTCCCACGACACGCTGCCGTACGCGAAGTAGGCCCAGTATCTTGCGTTGCACGTCTTCACGTCATCGCTGCCCGCCAGGTAGTTCCCCAGGGCGGTGAGGTCGGCGGTTTGAATGGCCATCCCGCTGGTGCCCGCCTGAACGATCGTGGCGCTAGGATCGATCGGCGAGCCGTTCTCGCTGCTGCGGTGGCGCCCAAAGCCGTCATAGCTCTCGAAGCCGAAGCCGATGGGATCCATCAGCGTGTGACAGGCGGGACAGGGGGAGTTGGGATCGGTCGGGTGAACATGCTGTTCGTAGAGCGCGCGGGTGGTGGGCGTGTTCGCGGTGGGATCCTGCAGCTTGGTGTCGAGGTTGGGTGGTGGCGGCGACACGTTCTGGCACAGCAGGCGACTGCGGACGAGATGTCCCCGCTGCGTCGGCGAGGAGATGTCGGGCCGCGAGTAGCCGTTGAGGACGCTGGCGTGGGCCAGGATGCCGCGATCGCGCGGGCCCCCGAGCGGGTAGGGCACCTTCGTGAACGACGTGGCGCCGAGGCCGGCGCTGCTGATTCCGTAGAACTGCGCCAGGCTCTGGTTCAAGAAGGAGTGATCGGCGTTCAGCAGATCCCCGACGGTGCCGTTGCTGTTGAACGTGTCGACGACGAGGTTCGTCGTCTCCCCCATCATGTCGCTCCGCTGCCCGTCCGTCAGCGTGTAGACGGTGTTGTCCTTCGCGTTAGAATACAGCCGGTCGAGCCCGAGCCATCCGGTCATGAAGTTCATCAAGGCCGTTTGCACGCTGTTCCCGCCGATCAGCCGGTTCAGCTGGACATCCACCTGGGCCTGGGTGGGCGGCGTGCTCCAGGTGTCCGCCGCCGCGATCAACGTCGCGTCGGGCATGCTGCCCGTCAGCAGGTAGGAGAGGCTGGTGGCGACTTCATAGGGCGTGAGGGGAAACGTTCCGCTGCTCGCGGTCCCGAGCTCGGTCTTGTAGAGGAAGTAGGGCGACTGGAGCATCGCCGCGATCACCGCCTGGGCGCCCGCAGAGAACGACGCCTCGGCGGCGAAGAGCTGCTTGTAGGCGGCCAAGCGATCGGCGGAGACCGGCGCGCGGAAGGCGCGCTTCCCGAACGTCGTGATGAACTTCGTCTGGCAAGCGTCGTCGGTGGTGGTGCAGGGGGCGATGCGCGACAGCACCGAGGGGGTCGTGACGGCCCATTGCGCGATGGCCTCGGCGTTGCTCATCAACTGGTCGGCGTTCAGGTCCTGCACGAGGAGCGAGTTGGCGTCCACGTGGAAGCCCAGCACCGAGGGATCCTGGAAGACCGCCGCCACGCTCACCGTTGGATCTCCGAAGAGATCGGGCAGCGTGGCTGCGAGCTCGGTCGCGCTCAGGCGGCGCAGCATCCGGGGGCCCGGGCTGTTCGCGGTGCAGGCGCTCGGCGCGGGGAGCGCCGATGGTGGGGCGGGGATCGTGTCACCTCCCGCCCCGCTCGCGGCGGTTCCCCCCGAGCCGGTCGCCCCTCCCGAGCCCGCGCCCCCCGAGCCGGCCGCTCCTCCGGAGCCCGCGCCGACCGCCGCGCCGGCACCGCTGGACCCGCCCGAGCCGCTTCCACCGGTCGACCCGCTCGCGCTCCCGGTGCCGGCCCGCCCGCCGCTGCCCGACTTGCCTCCCGAGCCTGGCTGCCTCGCGCCAGCATCGGCGGCGCTTCCGACGTCGCCGACGCAGCCGGTCGCGAGGAGAACGGGGAGAAGAAGAACCGAGGAGAGGGGCCGCGGTACACCGAGTCGCGTCGAGCGACGCGGGGGCGTCGTGCGATCTGATCGGTGTTCGCTCGGCATCAAGTCACCTCTTTCGCCGAACCTCGGGTCCAGGGGACGACCAAGGGACAGGCTTGGTGGCAAATCAGCGTGCTCTTCGGGGGACCTGACCTCCACGCCGCCGTCCCCATCGCCTCCAGCTCTGCGCCGCGAACCGTGTGTCAGACTACTACAGTTTGGGCTCATAATTCTTGGACCAGATCACGCTTCGGTTGAATTCGGCGGCAGTTGACCCTTTCTCCGTCGGAGGATATGTAGGTTTTCCCCGGCCATGCGCCCCATCCTGCTATCGATCCCCTCGAAGCCGCTGTTCTTCGTTGCGTTGGCCTTGGCGGCCCTGCTGTTCGGCCGCGACCTGCTTCGACGCAGACAGGGCAACCGCCCGCCGCTCAGCGCAAACCCGCTGATTCTGGTGGCCGCCGCGCTGGCGCTGGTCCGGTTCCGATCACCCACCGCCAGCTTCGTCCCCGAGGCCGGCACCTTCTCGCAGCCCTGGCTGCCGGTGCCGATCTACTCCTACGGGGTGATGTTGGGGACGTCCATGATCGTGGGTTGGTTCCTGGCGATGCGCTTCGCCAAGCAGGACGGCATCAAGACGGAAGACGCGGGCGCGATCTACATGTGGACGGCCGTGTGGGCGATCGTCGGGGCGCGGGTGCTGTACGTGTTGACCAATCTGCCGACGTTCGCGGCGGATCCGATCGAGATCATCAAGGTCAACAACGGCGGCCTGGTGGCCTATGGGGGCATGATCGGAGGGTTCTTGTGTAGCGTCTTCGAGTGCCGCAAGCGGAAGATTCCCCTCTTGCAGTGGGCCGACGTGGCCGCTCCGTCGGTGGTGCTGGGCACCGGCATCACCCGCGTCGGCTGTCTCTTGTTCGGCTGCGACTTCGGGGCGCGATCGGAGTTGCCATGGGCAATCCGCTTTCCGAAGGGGAGCCCAGCCTGGCACCGCCACGTCGAGCTCTACGGCCTCGCTCCGGACGCGGTGAAGTCCTTCCCCGTGCACCCCACCCAGGTCTATGAGACGCTCGTTGGCGTGGGGCTGTTCTGCTTGCTGATGCTGCTGAGGCGATATCGCCGTTTCTCGGGGCAGGTGTTCGTGGGCTGGGTGCTCGGCTACGGCATCTTGCGACCGTTGATCGAAATCCTGCGAGACGACGATCAGCGGGGAAATGTGGGGCCGCTGTCGACCTCGCAGTTCATCGGCATCGTGTCGGTCTTGCTGGCCGGCGCCCTGCTGGTCCAGCTCATCCGCCGGTACCGGCAGGATCCCGAAGCCACGCGGCTGTGGCTGAGGCCCGCGACGGCCGGGGGACCGAGCGTGTCGCAGGCGCCGCCGGCCGCCGCCAGACCCAAACGCAGGAAGCGGCGCTGAGATGCCACGCTTCGGTGGTATAAGCTCGATTTTTCGAACGAACAACGAGGGAGATCGATGAGCCTCAAACGGAGCCACGCTGCTGGGAAATCCTTCGGTGGGGGCGGTGATGCGGGTGGAAAGATCGATCGCCAGGAGCTCTTCGACGAATTGAAGCGATTGGCTGGCGTCGGTGAGCCCTTCACGGCGGTGACGGTGGCGCTGGCGGTCGGAGCAGCCGAGCCACATGTCGCGAAGGCGCTGTTGGGGCTGGCGGCGGAGGGTTACCTCGAGCGGGCCGACGGAGGCCGCTACCGCGCCACGGCCATGGCGGAAATGAACCAGGCCGAGTTCGTGAAGGCGTATGCGCGAGCCTCGAAGGTCGATTCGACACGACAGCGGGACCTGTCGGAGATCGGGCGCCTGAAGCAGAACAACGATGTCATGCGGCAGCGCCTGCTCGTCGCGATCTCCGAGCGAGACCACTACCTGGCGGCCCTTCGCTCGCGCGGAATCGATCCGGGCCCGCCGCCCGCGCCGTCCGCCGGGGTGGCCCGCGTCGATGCCTCGGACTCGTCCGCCTTGTCCGCGGAGGCCGACGCGCCCGCCCCTGCCGGAGGCGCCGATGGGGCGACGCCCAGCGCGTCGCCGGCTGGTTCCAGCGCGGCCGATTCGCACCACTGATGGCGATGCGGCGTCATGGACGTGACGGTCATCCGGCATGGAACCGCCGAGGATCACGCCTCCAGTGACGCTGACCGAGCGCTGACGCCAGCCGGCCGATTGGAGAGCGTTCGCGCGGGGGAGCGCGTGGCCGGGTTGGATCCGCCTCCGGATGCCATCGTGTCGAGCCCCTATCTTCGGGCGCGGCAGACCGCGCAGGCGGTGGCGGCGCGGGTAGGCCTGGTCGGCGAGATCGAGCTCGACGAGGCGCTGGTCCCGGACGCACCGCCGGCGGGAGTTTGGGAGTTGCTGGCCCGGCTATCCTACCGGCGACACGTGGTGTTGGTGGCGCACGAGCCGATCCTGTCGTCCGCGTGCGCGTTACTACTGGGAAAACCCGTTTCCGGCTTGAGCCGGGCCGAGATCCTGTCGATGCGAAACATGGGCGGCTCGTTGGGTCATGGCGGCGATTTCGCGCTACGATTCCGAGGCTAGCACCCAACCACCGTGGGTCGGATGCCAGGCGAAGAACCGAGCACGGAAGGCGCAGAGGACAGACGCACCCCCACCGCTGGCCGAGGAATCCGGCCCAAGGAACACGCAAGGAAGCATGGCGAGCGCGCAGGACAACGACGGCGAGGCAGGTCAAACGAGGATTCGCCCCGCCCCCGTCGATTCGGGGCCCGTGGGGCGGGATCGGGCGTACTTGATCGTCCTGGCGGGGATGAGCCGCGGACAGATGTTCAAGCTCGAGAAGGCGCGATCGGTGATCGGCCGAGGGGGCGAGGTCGAGATTCGCCTTGCCGACGAGGGCATCTCCCGGGAGCACGCTGTCGTCCACATCGCGGCCGACAAGGTGTTGGTCGAGGACCTTGGTTCGACCAACGGGACTTTCTGCAACGGCATGCGCATCGGCACGCGCGAGCTGGCCGACGGTGACAAGATCATGCTCGGGTCGACCACGATCCTGAAGTTCACGTACCACGATCGCCTGGACGAGCAATTTCAGCAGCAGATGTACGAGTCGGCCCTGAGGGACGGCCTCACCCGCGTCTACAACCGAAAGCACTTCGACGATCTGATCGGCAAGGAGTTCGCCTACGCGGCTCGCCACGCGGCCCCCCTGGCGCTGTTGTTCATCGATCTCGATTTCTTCAAGAGGGTGAACGACACCTTCGGACACCCAGCGGGCGATTTCGTCCTCACGGAGGTTTCGAGCATCCTGGCCAGCGCGGTGCGCTCGGAGGATGTCGTCGCGCGATTTGGTGGCGAGGAGTTCTGCGTCCTCTGTCGAGGGACCGACGCCGACGGCGCCCGCGAGCTGGCCGAGCGTCTGAGGGTGGAGATCGAGCAGCGACGACTGGTCTACGGGACGAAGGTCATCCCCGTGACCATCAGCGTCGGGGTTGCGGCGATGCCCGATTCGACGATGACCCAGTCGACGGCCCTGTTGGCCGCGGCCGACAAGGCCCTCTACGAGGCCAAGCGGGCGGGGCGCAACCGCGTCGTGGTCGCGCCGCCAGGCGGCTGACACCGCGAGGTCGTGGTGCTAACCGTCGGAGGCCGGGCGCGATCGCGCGAGCGGCGACAACGACAGCGAAAGCCATGCCGCGATGGCCATGCCAACGGCCCCGGCGAAGTACGGCGCGGGGGCGGCGATGGTCTGGTACAACAGTCCGCCGACCGCCGGTCCCAGCACCCGCGCCAGCGCCGATAGCGACTGCAGCGTCCCCAGCATCAGCCCCTGCACGTCGCTGCCGGCTCGCCGCGAGACGTAGGACGAGACGCTGGGGGTCGCGAGGCCGCTCCCCGCCGCGATGAGCATGCACGCGAGCGCGAGCGCGAGGTGCGCGGCGAACGACAGCCGCGGGGCGGCGCCCAGCAGGGCGAACCCCGCCGCCTCGATCAGCAGCCCAGCGGTCAGCAGCCGAATCTCGCCGAACCGGCGGGTCAACCTACCGATGAGCCCGCCTTGAACAATGGCGGCGACGATGCCGACGAAGCCGAACATCCCCCCGGTCGCCGCGTCGGACATGTGAAACGCGTCGTCCGTGAACAGACGAAAAGTTTGCTCCATCCCGGCGAACCAGAACACGACGAGGAAGTTGATCATCAGGGCACGCCCAACCTCGGGCGTGGCGAGCGCCCGCCTCACGCCACCGAAGTCGAACGGCGAGGAGCGGTGACTCTTCACCTTGCCCCGTTGCTCGGGGGCCAGGGACTCGGGCAGCGTGACGGTCGCCATGACGAGGTTGATGAGCGACAACCCCGCGGCCGCGAAGGCGGGCAGCGCGCCCGGACGCCCGTGGATCGGCAGGCGCGCCAGCTCGCCCCCGAAGAAGGGGCCGAAGATGAATCCCAGCCCGAACGCGAGCCCGATGAGCCCCATCCCGCGCGCCCGCCCTTCGGGCGGTGTCACGTCCGCGATGTAGGCCTGGGCGACGGCGATGTTGGCGGTGGCCATGCCGGTGAAGATGCGGGCCGCGAACAACAGGGCCAGGCTGTCCGCGACGCCCAGCAGCGCCATCCCCATCGCGGTGGCGGCGATGCTGGCTAGCAGGATGGGGCGGCGGCCGATGCGATCCGACAGGCGTCCCCACACGGGGACCAACAGGAACTGCATCAGCGAGTACACCGACCCCGTCAACGACGCCACCAGATCGCTGGCGCCAAGGTGTCGGGCGACCCCCGGAAGGAACGGGATCACCATCCCGAAGCCGAGCAGATCGAGGAAGACGGTGAGGAAGATCGTTCCGAGGGAGGCTTTGCGCATCACAGAGGGTGTGGAACGATAGTCCCAAAAGCCGCCACGTACAGCCTGAACGTTCTCGCGGGGAGGTGAGCCGAC
The DNA here is from genome assembly GCA_964443975.1 of uncultured Myxococcales bacterium. Taxonomy (GTDB): domain Bacteria; phylum Myxococcota_A; class Polyangia; order Fen-1088; family Fen-1088; genus DASYCK01. The sequence continues at coordinate 118,635 of CAYUFS010000001.1, forward strand.
CAAGCCAGACACGCGGCCATGCCCGTCATGTCGACAGCGGATGTCCGGCCCGTGCCAGCGCGGCCCGCGTGGCCCGGATGGCCTCCGGCGCGTGGGCGCCCACGCCAGCGGGGAAGCCTTCGGTCGCGCCGCGAAGGACCTCGACGGACGCGCGTACGCTGGCCGCCAGCGCGCCGAGGTCGTAGCCGCCCTCCAGCAGCAAGACCAGCCTGCCCATCGGGGCGATGTCCCGAACGGCGGTACACATCGCCGCGAAGCCGCGCTCGGTGACGCGCATGTCGGCGAGGGGATCGCGGGCGTGCGCGTCGAACCCCGCGGATACGATGATCAGGTCGGCGGCAAAAGCGTCGAGGGCGGGCAAGAACAGGTCCTGAAAGACGGCCCCGTAGTCGGCGTCTCCCTGCTCCGCTGGCAAGGCGCAGTTGATGGTGTAACCCCGCCCAGCGCCGCGCCCGATCTCATCGGGGGCCCCCGTGCCCGGGTAGAAGGGATACTGGTGACTCGACAGGTACAGGATGTCGCTGCGCTCCTCGAACAGATGCTGCGTTCCGTTGCCGTGGTGGACGTCCCAATCGAGGATTGCAACCCGCCGCGCTCCCAGGCGCAACGCGGCCTCCGCCGTGACCGCCGCGTTGTTGATGAGGCAGAAGCCCATGGCCTGTGCGGCCTCGGCGTGATGCCCGGGCGGCCTGACGAGCGCGAAGGCGTTCTGTGCCCGGCCGCTCCACACCTCCTCGACGGCTACGATGCCGGCTCCCGCGGCCAGGGCGGTCGCCTTCCAGGAGCCGGCAGACACCGCCGTGTCGGGATCGAGCGCGACCTCGTGGCCGTCGAGGGACATCAGCTGGCTCACGTGCTCGGCCGTGTGCACCGCCGTGAGCTCCGCGAATGTCGCCGGGCGAGGCTTCACCCAGGTCGCGCCCGCGACAGGGTCGGCCTCCAGCGCCCCGAGAATCGCGCGCAGCCGAGCGGGTGACTCGGGGTGAAGAGGGCCCGGGTCGTGGCTCAGGAACATCGGATCCGTTATCAGCGTGGTGGTCGTCATGACACCTGCTCCGTCGGGGATGGCAGCTCGAGGTCGAAGAAGAAGCGGGCACCGCCGCCCGGGCGTGGCTCGATGCGGATGTCGCCGCCGTGATCGGCGACGATCTCACGTACGAACGCCAGGCCCAGTCCGGTTCCCTTCTCGCGGGTCGTGAAGAACGGCGTGAAGATCTTCTCGCGCAATTCGGGTGCCACCCCGGCCCCGTTGTCCTCGATCTCCACGCGTACCCGCTGGCCCTCGCGGCGCGCGCCCAACCGCACGAGGCCGCCGTCGTCGCCTTCGGCGTGGATTCGCTGCACGGCCGTCACGGCGTTGCGGGCGAGGTTCAGGAGTGCCCTGCGGAGCTGGCCCGCGTCGGCGCGCACGCAAAGGCCGGCCTCGCCCTCGACCTCGACCTCGACCCGCACGGGGGAGTCGGAGACGAGCTCCTTGACCTCGTTCAACAGCCCGCGAATCTCGACGGGGGCGAGCTCGGGCGGGGGCCGGCGGGCGTAGTCGAGAAACTCCGCCACGACCCGCTTCAGGTAGTGCACCTCCCGCTCGATCCGCCGTACCTCGTCGAGGCGTTCGGGGTAGTCTCGCAGGGCCTCGCGCAACAGCCCGGCATATAGCTCGAGGCCGCCGAGGGGGTTGCGCACCTCGTGAGCGATGCCGGCCAGCATCATTTGCATTCGTTCGTCGCGTGCCTTGAGGGCGACCCGCATCTGATCGATGGCCTCGGCGAGGAGGCCCACCTCATCGTTGGTCTCGATGGGGACCGGACTGTCGAGGTTTCCGCGGCCGATTCGCTCGGCAGCCCCCGCCAGGCGTACGACCGGCTGGGCCACCCGGCGCGCCATCAGGATGGTGATGCCCACGACGGCCGCGAGGGCGGTCGTCCCCGCCAACCACAGCCGTCGTCGGAAGGCCGCCAGCGGGATCAGGTAGTCGGCGTTGGCCTCGACGACCGCGAACCCCAACACCGCCGAGTCGCCGCGGATCGCGCCGTAGCCGCGCTTGTAGGGCAGCTGATCGTGCCCGAAGAACAAGGGTGAGGCGGCGGGGTGGCCGGCGGCCGCCCGCGCCACCTCGAGCCGATCGGCCCCGAGCTCGTAGGCGACGGCACCCGGGGGAATCCGCGCTTCGGTGTCGACGCGAGCCACGAGGTCGAGCGTGTCGGGTTTCACCGAGACGAGCAGGACCCGCCGAACGTCGAAGCGCTCGCGAGCGATGGCCAGCTTGCGCCGCACATTTTCCAGGGTGAGGGACTCGCCCTCCTCGGCGGCCAGCGCCCCCATTTGTTCGGGAAGGATCATGCCCGCCGCCCCGGCGGCCGCGAGCCCCAGGCGGCGTCCGAGCTCGTCCTCCAGGACCCGGCGCGCGACCTCGTGGGCCAGGAAGCCGAACGCCCCGAGCGCCAGCATGGTGGGAATCAACGTCCCCATCAAGAGGCGCGTCAGCAGCCGTCGTACGGGCGTCCGTCGCATCCGGGGTGAGTCTACGCGTGCGGCCTCGACGAAAGCGAGGACGGAGGCCCTGTCATCCGTTCGGAGCCGGGGAATCGGCGGCTTGGCGACCTCGTGCTAGCTTGAATCGCGCCATGTCGCTCACGCGCCGGAATCTTCTCGCCGCCAGCGCGACGGGCCTGATGACCGGCGGCTGGCTGGCCGCCGGTTGCCGCGGGAACGCCGTCGGCACCCAAGCCACGAGGAGCCCCGAGATGAACGAGCCTACTACCTCCGCCGCGACCAAGGCCCGCATGCCCGTGCTGTTCGTGGGTCACGGCTCACCGATGAATGCCATCGAGGACAACACGTGGAGTCAGGGCTTTCGCGCCCTGGCCAGCCTGGTGCCGCCGCCGAAGGCGATCCTTTGCGTTTCCGCGCACTGGTTCGTGGGCGGAACTTTTCTCACGGGCAACGACCGCCCAAAGACCATCCATGACTTCGGCGGTTTCCCCGACGAGCTGTTCGCGATGCAGTATCCGGCGCCGGGGAGCGCCGTCCTCGCCGAGCGGGTCGTCCACCTGCTCGGACCCTCGCGCTCTGCCGTCCGCCTGGACTGGGGTCTGGACCACGGAACCTGGTCAGTGTTGCACCACCTGCGGCCAGCCGCGGATGTTCCGGTCGTTCAACTCAGCATCGATGGCCGCATGGCTCCGCGCGGGCACCTCGACCTCGGCCGCGCGCTCGCACCCTTGCGCGAGGAGGGCGTGCTCATCTTGGGCAGCGGAAACATCACCCACAACCTGCGCTACGCGATGACCCACGCATTCTCTGGTGATGTGTCCACGCCCGATTGGGCGTCGAAGTTCGACGCGGACGTCGCTCGAGCAATCACCCAGCACGACGGGAAGTTCTTGTCCGAGGCGGCGGCCAGCGACGCGGGCCGCATGTCGCATCCGACCCTCGACCACTACCTGCCGTTGCTCTACGCCGCCGGGGCGGCCGACGAACGCGATCGCATCACGTTTCCGATCACGGGCTTCGACCTCGGCTCGCTGTCGATGCGGGCGGTGGCGTTCGGCGCCTGAGCGCGGCTGCGCCGCACCAAGAGCGGCTCGAGCCCGAGGGCTCGAGCCGTCTGGCGCCGCTCTCTAACGCTTGGAGAACTGGAAGCGGGCGCGGGCGCCTCGCTGTCCGTACTTCTTGCGCTCCTTGGCCCGAGCGTCGCGGGTCAGGTACCCCGCCTTCTTGAGTGGGGGCCGAAAGGCCGGATCAATCCGCGTCAGCGCGCGCGAGATGCCGTGGCGAATCGCGTCCGCCTGGCCTGACAGTCCGCCGCCCGCCACGTTCACGAAGATGTCGAAGCGGCCGGTCGTCTCGGTCAGCTCCAGCGCCTGCCTGAACACCATGCGCGACGTCTCACGACCGAAGTACTCCTCCAGGGAGCGCTGGTTGATCTCGACTTTGCCGTTGCCGGGCTGCAACCAGACGCGGGCGACCGCGTGCTTGCGTCGACCGGTGGCATAGGTAGCTTTGTGATCGGGCATCGCGTGCGGCTCCTTCAATCCAACTTCAGGACTTGTGGCTCTTGCGCGGCGTGAGGGTGGGTCGCGCCGGCATAGACTTTCAGCTTCTTGTAGATGCGACGACCGAGGGGACCCTTGGGCAGCATCCCCCACACGGCGCGCTTCACCAGATCACCCGGGTGCCGCTTGTTGAGCTGCTCCGCCGTCTGCGTGCGCAGACCGCCGGGGAAGAGGGAGTGGTCGCGGTAGAGCTTGGTCTGCCACTTGTCCTTCGACAGCTTCACCTTGTCGGCGTTGACGACGACGACGAAGTCGCCCGCGTCGGCGTGGTGCGTGTAGGTCGGGCGGTGCTTGCCCCGCAGCACGTCGGCGATCTTGGTCGCCGCGCGGCCGAGCGTCTTGCCCCCGACATCGGCGACGAACCAGCCGTGTGCCGTATCGGCTTTTGCTTGAAAAGTGCTGCGACTTCGTGGCGCTGTGGCGGGCATGGGAGGCGGGTTAATACCCGATGACGCGTGGGATGTCAAACCGAACCCGCACGACGCAATTGCCTGCAACTCGTGGGGAATCAGAGGGGTTTTCGCAGGAAGGCGCCGATGGCGGCGCAGGCGCGGCGGGTCCGCTCGTCGTCCTCGACGAGGGAGAAGCGGACGAAGCCGGCGCCGCCTGGTCCGAACCCCTCTCCGGGCGAGACGGCGACGCGAGATTCCTGCAGCAAGGCCGCGGCGAAGGCGACCGCGCCCATGGTTCGATGGGACGGGGGCAGGGGAGCCCAGACGAACATCGACGCCTTGGGGCTGGGCACGGTCCACCCGGCGGCCGCGAGGCCATCAACCAGCAACCGGGCGCGGTGCTGGTACCGGAGACGATTTTCCTCGACGTCGGCGTCACAGGCGGTCAGCGCCGTGGCCGCCGCCAGCTGTGCCGGCGCGAAGATCCCATAATCGAGGTAGCCCTTGATGGTGGCGAGGCTGCCAACCAGCTCGGGGTTGCCCACGCAGAAGCCGACGCGCCACCCCGGCATGGAGTAGCTCTTCGACACCGTGAAGAACTCGACGGCGACGTCGCGCGCGCCTGGCACCTGAAAGATGCTGGGCGTGGGACTCGTCGGGTCGAAGCACAGGTCCGCGTAGGCGAGATCGGAGATGACCCAGAGCCGCTTCTGCTTGGCGAACGCCACGACCTTCTCGTAGAAGCGCAGGTCGGCGGTCGCGGCGGTCGGGTTGTGGGGGAAGTTGACGATCAACCCCGCGGGTGGTCGTGGCGACCGCGCGTAGGCTGACTCGATCTCGGCAAAGTGATCGAGGTCCGGCCCGCAACGGACAGGGACGGGCTCGCCGCCCGCGATGATCACGCCGAAGCGATGGATGGGGTAGCAGGGATCGGGCGCCAGCACGCAATCGCCTGGGCTCACGAGCGCGAGCAGCAGGTGGGCGATTCCCTCCTTCGACCCGATGGTGATGACCGCTTCCCGATCGGGATCGAACATCTGGCCAAAGCGACGCAGATACCAGGCACAGATCGCCTGCCTAGGCTCCGGCAAACCCTTCGACGGCATGTACCGCTGGTTGCCGGGCCGCCGGGCCTCGACGATGAGTCGGTCGACGGCGGCCGCTGGGCTGGGACCATCGGGGTTACCGAGGCCGAAGTCGTAGACGTCATGGCCTTCGGCGCGCAGCCGCGACTTGAGCTCGTCGACAGCGGCGAGGACATAGGGGGGAAGGGCCGCGAGGCGCCCCGTACTTCGCGAGGTTGCAGGTGACCCGGCCATGGTGGGGGCGCCACATTAGTGGCTCGCTCGCGGGTGCGCAACGGCCGCGCGCGGTTGACAGGCCTCGGGCGTCGGGCCTCATGATTCGTCACATCTCCGTTTCTTGGTTCCAAGCGGGGCGGCGTTGCGCTCGCTGCGCGGGTCCTGCGCTGTGGGACTCCTCCCAGCTGGGCCCGTCTCTCGGGCGCCCAGGCCATCCGAGCGGGGACCTGCATGGCGCACACGCGATCGGCAAGTGACACTTGCCCGCCCCGACCGCCGAGCCCATCGGGTCCCCGTCTTCGCGTCACCCGCTCCGCTCGCTCCTCGCCTTCCGACAATGAGCGATGTCCCCTTCGTACGGCCTCGCTCCCGCGAGCCGGCGCCGTTTGGGCGGACCCACGCTGTGAATCGCGCCCCGCGACCGAGGTCGCTTGACTGAACGAATGATCAGCTTCATCCTCGGGGTGTGCGGCCGGTGCCGATCGCGAACCCTCCCAACCCGTGGGCGTCGACGTCGGTCGAATACCTCGAGGACGCACCCGGGGTCAGGCTGGAGGTCTACGAGGACCGGACGCGCTCGATCCTGGCCAAGAACGACAGTCCCGACGTGGGCTTCAACTACAGCGTGAACCCCTATCGCGGGTGTTTTCATGCATGCGCTTACTGCTACGCGCGGCCGGGGCACGAGTACCTGAGCTTCGGGGCCGGCACGGACTTCGATCGGAAGATCGTGGTGAAGGTTCGGGCGGCCGAGCTGCTGCGGGAGGCGTTTCGAAAGCAGACCTGGAGGCGAGAGCTGGTGGTGTTCAGCGGGGTCACGGACTGCTTCCAGCCGCTCGAAGCGTCCTATCGGCTCACGCGCCAGTGTCTCGAAGTCTGCGCGGAGCTGTCCAACCCGGTGGGCGTCATCACGAAGGCGCCCCTCGTCGAGCGCGACATCGACGTGCTGCAGGAGATAGCCCGTGCCGCGTCCGCGCACGTGGTGGTGAGCATCCCGTTCTGGGACGAGCAAAGGGCCCGCGCTGTCGAGCCGTTCGTCGCCACGCCCGTGCGCCGGCTGCGCACGATCAAGCGACTCGCGGAGGCAGGGATCTCGGTGGGCGTCAACGTCGCGCCCATCATTCCCGGGTTGAACGACGAGGACATTCCGCGCGTGCTCACTGCCGCGCGCGACGCGGGCGCGACCAGCGCCGGCTGCGTATTGTTGCGGCTCCCGGGGCCGGTCGCGCAGGTGTTCGAGGAGCGGATTCGGGCTTCCATGCCGCTGCGGGCCGACAGGATCCTCCATCGGGTCCGCGAGACGCGCGGGGGTGCCTTGTATGACTCCCGCTTCGGGGTGCGCGGTCAGGGCGAGGGGCCTTACGCCGCCGCGATTCAACGGTTGTTCCGGGCCACCGCGACCAAGCTGGGGCTGCGCACGTCGGACTGACTTCGCCGCCCGCGAGCGCCGTTGTCCCGCTGCCGGTGCGAGGTGTTGTAAGCTGCGAGAGCGTTTCATGAGCGGAATCGACGCCTCGGAGGACACAGGAGCGCCTCGGCGGCCGTGGGACGACAGGCGCGTGGAGACGTTGGGCGCGGCCCTGGTGACGGCCGCCAACACCGCCCGCATGGGACTCGCCATCGTACGCATGGAGTCGCCCGAGCCGCGAATCGTTTATGTCACCGACGTGGGCGCCGAGATCCTGGGGCATCCCAGGGAGCAGATCGTCAATCGCGTCGCGCGCGGGTTCCTCACGCCCGAGGAGCAGGCCATCCGGCCGCCGCCCTCGGAGGGGGGGGCGCCGAGACCCCGGCTCACCCGTACGATCGAGACCGCCGTCGTCACGGCGGACGGCAGGCGCGTCCCCGTCGAGGTGACACTTGCCCCGATCGAGCTCGACGGGGAATCGATCATCGTGGTCTTCTTTCGCGACATCACCGCCCGCGTGGACGCCCTCGAGGCGGCCCGGCGATCGCAGGAGCGGTTTCGGCTGCTCTTCGAGCTGGCCCCGGACGCCGTGTGGATCAACGACGGCACGCGGCTGCTGTACGCCAACCCGGGCGCCGTGAAGATGCTCGGCTACGAGACGGTGGAAGAGTTGCTGGCGATCGATCCGCGCCGCATCGTGCACCCTGACGATCATGCTTCGATGATCGCGCGGACCCGCGAGATGATGGCCACCAACCGGCCGCTGCCGTCTCACGAATATCGCACGTGTCGCCGTGACGGCACGATCCTCGTGACCGAGGTGCAGTCCATGCCGATCGAGTGGGACGGGCGCAAGGCGTTGCTCGGGATTGCCCGCGACGTGACCGCGCGTAAGGAGATGGAGACCCGGCTGGCCCGGTCGGAGCGTCTGGCGGCGCTCGGGACGCTGCTCGCCGGCATCGTGCACGAGCTGAACAACCCGCTGGCTTATGTCCTCCTCGGGATCGATCAGGCGCTGGGCAGCCTCGAGCGAATGGCCTTCAGCCCTGAGCTTGCCGCGCTCGGCGAGTTGCTGCGCGAGGTGCGAGGGGGGACGAGCCGCGTGGCGTCCATCGTGGGCCAGCTGCGGTCGAGCTCGCGGCCGGACGCCCCTGACCGCGGGCTCATCGACCTTCGAGAGGTGATCGGCGCCACCCTGCGGCTGGCGGGCAACGAGCTGCGCCATCGCGCGAGGCTCATCACCGAGTTTGGGGAGGCTCCACGCGTCGTTGGCAGCGCCACCCGCCTCGAGCAGGTGTTCCTCAACCTCCTCGTCAACGCCGGGCAATCGTTCGTGGCCGGGAGCAGCGACAACGAGATTCGCATCTCGTTACGGCGCGGCGAGGGCAACACGGCGGTGGTCGAGGTGACCGACAATGGCAGCGGTATCGCCGCCGACGTGTTGCCACGGATCTTTGATCCGTTCTTCACCACGAAGGCCGTTGGGGTGGGGATGGGTCTCGGCCTGTCGCTGTGCCATGGCATCGTGACGTCGCACGGGGGCAGCCTCGATGTCGACAGCGCGCCAGGCCGCGGAACGCGTTTCACGGTCACGCTTCCCGTCGGGCAGCTTCCGCTCGGGACGATCGAATCTCCGGACGCAGGACCAGCGCGGGCACCCGCCGGATCGCCGCGGCGACGTGTCCTGATCGTCGACGACGAGATCTCGCTGGCGAGCATGATCGGCCGCATGCTCGAAGATGATTTCGACGTCGAGACCGCTTCGAGCGCGGCGCAGGCTCTCGAGATCCTGCGCCGAGGAACCCACCCCTTCCACGTCGTGCTTTGCGACCTGATGATGCCGCAAATGAATGGAATCGACTTCTATCGAGCGGTGGCGAACCTGCTTCCCGAGCTGGTGGAGCGTTTCGTCTTCATGACCGGTGGCGCGTTCACGCCTTGGGCGGCGGAGTTCCTGGAGTCGAGCCATCGGCCTTGTCTCGAGAAGCCGTTCGACTACCGAATGCTCCGTGACGTGCTCCAACGATTCTGAGCCGACGCGACTTCAAAGTTCGAAGCACAAGAGGTTGACCGAGAGGCCACCATGAAAGATCCGGTGGCTGGACTTCACGGGTAGCCGGAACGCCGAGGCGAGCCGAACGTCGGGGACCACGATCGCGGCGCGCCAGCCGGAGAAGCGACGTCGGAGCACGTTTCCGATTTCCCGGTAGAGCGGGGGCAGGTCCCGACGCGAGCCGAGGCGCGCCCCGTAAGGCGGATTCGCGATGAAGAGCCCCGTTGCGGCCGGGGCGACGACGTCGCCGACGGGCCGATGGTCGAATTGGATGTGGCCGTCGACTCCCGCCCGCGCGGCGTTTGCTCGCGAGGTCGCGACGGCGTCTGCGCTCCGGTCCGACGCGACGATGGGCGCCGAGAGCGCGTCGAGCCGAGACGCCGTCGCCGCGCGCTTGAGCTCCCGCCAGGCGTCGCGTCCCTGGTCGCCCAACGCGGGCCAGGCCTCGAAGGCGAACGATCGGTTCAGCCCCGGTGGGATTCCCAGCCCGGCCGTCGCGGCCTCGATCGGGATCGTGCCAGCGCCGCACATGGGATCCACCAGCGCTTGCCCGGGCGACCACCCGGCGAGCTCCAGCAGCGCGGCCGCCAGGGTCTCGCGGACGGGGGCCTCGCCCGACTCCGTGCGCCACCCGCGTCGGTTGAGGCGTTCGCCAGAGCTGTCGACGCTGATCGTCCACCCGTCGTCGACGCCCCGCACGAGGATGAGCTGCGGAGACCCGGCCGTCGCTTCGGACGAGTCCGCGCCGGCCGGCGGCGACTCCCCGAGGCGATCGCCTATTGCCGCTCGCACGGTCTCGTCGACGGCGCCCGTGTGGTACAGGCGGCAGTGCGACGTGCTCGCGGTGATCTTCACGGCCGCCCCCGCGGCGAGGAACATCTCCCATGGGAAGCGCGCGAGCTGGTGACGAAGCTTGCCGAACTCCCGCGCGCGCGCTTGACCGAGGCGAAGCACGAGCCGGGTGGGGATGCGTAGCGCGAGGTTGGCGCGCATCCCCGTCTCCATCGCCCCTTCAATTTCCAGTCCGCCGGGAATCGCCACGACGGCGGCGGCACCAAGGGCACGTCGCGCCTCCGCCTCGGCGACCTGCTCGGTCCCGGGCGTCACCACGGCGAACCAGCTTCTCTTCTCGTCGAGCGTGAGCGCCTGGGCCCTTCGTCGTGCTGGCTTGCGCGCCGGCTGCGACGGTCGCTTTTCGCCGGGGCGCGGGAGCTTCGTCGATCGCCCGTCGAACGCGAGGTGCGCGAGCAGCTCGATCGTGCCCTCGCCCCCCGGCACGGGCGAATCGGTGTGCTCGAGGACGCGGAACCCCAATCCTTCTGCCTTCTCCGTGAATCGGTCGAGCGCCAACCGGCGCGTCTCTTGGGCATTCACGTCTCGGGCGCGGAGCATCGAGTCGGGTAACTCGAACTGAGGCTTGACCAGGACGACGCCATGAGCACCATCGCGCAACCGGAACGCCAGTCCACGGAGCATGCTGCGCGCGGCGACGAAGCTGACATCGATCGTGAAAAAGTCGTAGGGCCCGGGGGCGGACCCGAGGGCGAGGCGCTTCCAGTCGGTTCCCTCCAGGCTGACGACCCGCGCGTCGGCGCGGAGTTGGGGATGCAGCTGCTCGTGGCCGACGTCGACCGCGACGACCTGCGCGGCGCCGCGTTCCAGCAGGACCTGGGTGAAGCCGCCCGTCGAGGCGCCGACGTCGACCGCGCGCGCGCCTTCCACGAAGCCGCCGAGCGCGAAGCGATCGAGGGCGGCCGCCAGCTTCAGGCCGGCCCGACCCACGAGCGCGGCGGCGGGGGGAGGACGCTTTTCGGAACGCACGGCGGCGGAGACTAGCAGCCGGCGCCGTCAATGCCGCGCGCGCTTCGCGCTCGCGGCCGTGAGGGTCAGCAGGGGCCGGTCGCCTTGAGCAGCCCGAGGCATCGCTCGCACATCGCGAAATCAGGCGTCGTGGCGTCCTCGAGGGCGCCCATGTGGCCACAGACGTCGCAGCGCAGGTCGGGCGAGGTTCGCTCTCCCAGCGCCAGCGCCGCGCGCGTCACCAGCCCGACGATGTAGACGCCGGTAACCACCGGGAGGCAGTCGAGGTCGTTGTCGCCCATGATGTCGACGGCCTCTTGCAGGGTGGTGTCGGCGCTGATGCAAAGCACGGGGGACGTCATGCAGTCTGCCACGCGCGCGTCTTGATCAGCCTCCCGCAGATCCTTGCCACAGACCATCCCCGCGACCGCGCCATCCTGCAGGACGATGAACTGGTCATTGCCGCTGTTCGCGATCATGTGACGGGCGAAACCAACGGTTGTTTCGGCCGTGAGGGTGAACAGATCAGTCCCCATCACCTCGGCGACCGTGCAGCGTGCGATATCGGAATTCAGGGTCATGTCGACCTCCCTCTCGATGGTCATCGACACTTTTTCGTCAGAACGAAATCCCCCCGGTGCTGATCCAGGCATTGCTATCCCACACCCCGCTGTCAGGCCGGCCCCGACATATCGGTTGAACGCCCCCCCGGTGGGGAATGCAGCGACGAGCGCCTGCGGCGCCTGGGCTTCAGCGCTTGAACATTTTTTGCCACCACGAGCCGTTCGCTGGCTTGGGTGGCGGCGCGGGCCGGGGGGGTGGCGGCGCCGGGGCCGCGACGGGCCTGGGCGGCGGGGCCGGCGGCGCCTTCTTGAGTGTCACGCTGATCTCTTGATCGGGCTCGGCCGTGATCTCGACGTGCTTCGAGAGGGGACGGAAACCTTCGTGCGTGAACGTCAAGGCGTAGCCGTTGCCCGCTCGCAGCCGGATCGACGTTGGCGTGGTCCCGTAGTCGTGGTGGGCGGTCTTCACCTGCGCGCCCGGCGGCACGCTCTTGACCTTCACCGTGACTCGAGGATTCGATTCCGCGGCCCCGTCGGTCGGGCTGTCGCCGCCGTCCCCCTCGGCGGCGCCATTGTCCGGCGCAAGTGGTCTCGTCGAAGGGCGCACGATCGCGGTCCCAGCGAGCCGGGACGCGTCCTCGGCCGACGCGTCCGCCCGCGACAATGCCGCGGGCCGCGCCCCGGTCCCGCCGGTGCCGCTGGCTCCGGCTGCCGCGATTTCTCGGCCCGCCTCGGGGACCGAAGCAGCTGAAGGGGATGCAGGCGGGGGCGCGGCCCCCCCACCTCCCGCCGGCTCGGGGGTCGTCGCGACCACCAACGCGCCTTTGGAGGGCGAGGCCGCGTCCGCCGGAGATGCCGCGATCGAGCGGGCGGCGCCGCCGTCACTGCCGGCGGTCGCGGCGGCTTCCTTCTCGTCGGAGGCCGCGTCGGCGGTCAGCGGGGCGGATGGCAAGGCGACCGGCTCGAGGTGCCGATCGACCCGGGCGTCGACGCTTGGCGCCGAGGCAGTAGGTGGCTCCGCGGCGGTCGTGTCCTGCGGCGTGCCGGCACGATTTTGCGCGGGCCGTCGCGACGAACACGCCCGGATCGAGACGAACACGACCAGGAGACCGCCGAGCCCGACGCCGAACCAAGCCAACCGGCGCCAACGTCGGGCGGAAAGGCCGTCGGCGAGGGTATCTCCGGCCGCAGACGGCGCGGCGCTGGGTCCTGGCTGGCCTTCCCCCGAGGGGCGCCCCTGGCGATTCGTCGATGCCGCTGTCGTGTCGGCCGCGAGCGTCGCGAGGATCTGCGGTGACACGGGAGGAGGTGGTACGTGTGGGGCGGACGGCAGGGGAGGGCGTATCACGCCCGAGATCGGGGGAAGGATGGCGCGCGAACCCGTCGCCCGGGGCAACGACGGTGAGGAGGCTCGCCCGGCCCGCGACAGCGGCCCCGATCCAGAGGCGCCGGTGCTGCCGTCCGCCGGCACGATGGTCGGCACGGACCCGGACGGATTGGACGGCGGGGGGGTTGCCTCGTTCGCAGACGAGGGCACCGATGCGGGCACGCCGCGTCCCGTATCGGCGGTCCCGGGCAGGGGAGCCAGCGGAGCGCCCTCGTTGCGGCCCTGACGCGCCTGCGGAATCTGGGCCGGGGCGGCGGGATTTTGCCCGGTCTTTCGTCCCACGGACCAGGCCGCTGGTGGCGGTGGCGGCCGGCCCGCCATCGCTGCGGGTCCGGATGCGGGCGGCGGCGGTGGAATTTTCGCGGGGCCGCTCGTCGACGGCGACGCCGCGCCGACGACACGTCCCGCCGGGGTCGAGGACGGCAGCGCGGGCGCCTTGGTCAGCGCCGGGACGCCGTCGCGCGTGGACAGATCCTGCAGCCAGCGCTTCAACTCCGTCTGGCCCACCGCGCGGAACGCCGCCCGCATCACCTGCTCGACCTCGAGCAGCATGTCGTCGGCGCGCTGATAGCGCGCGGCCGGATCCTTGGCCATCGCACGCTTCAGGATGCGGCTGATCTCGGGGTGGATGCCCGGTCGCGACACCTCGGGAGGGACCGCCTCGCCGTTCTTGACCAACAGGAGCATCTCGAGATCCGTGGGGGCGTCGAACGGATAACGCCCGCAGGCCATCACGTACAGCATCGTCCCGACCGAAAACAGATCCGACCGCGCGTCGAGGGGCCCGGCGGCGGCCTGCTCCGGCGACATGTACGCGATCTTGCCCTTGATGACCTTTTCGCCGCTCTGATCGCGGCCGTCCCGGGCAGTGGCGATTCCGAAGTCGGTCAGCTTGACCTCGCCCTGTTCGCTCAGCAGGACGTTGTGGGGGCTTATGTCGCGATGGACGATTCCAAGCGGTTTACCGTCCACGTCGGTCTTGGCGTGTGCGTACGCGAGGGCGCGACAGACCTCCGCGGTCACGTAGAGAGCCAGCGCAGGCGGGAAGCTCGTCCGCGCCGCCCGCACGCGGCGGATGACCGCATCCAGCGTCCAGCCGTCGACCAGCTCGAGGGCCAGGATGTATTGGCCCTCGTCCTCACCCAGATCGAGCACCTGAACGATGTTGCTGTGGTTGAAGCTCATGGCGATGTGAGCTTCGTTGACGAGCATGTCGCGGAACTGAGGGTCCGCGTAATAAGCGGGAAAGATCCGCTTCAGGACCACGACCTTCTCGAAGCCGTGCACGCCTTTCTGCGTCGCCAAGAATATCTCGGCGGTTCCCCCGTCTGCGATCTTCCGCAGGATTGTGTATCTCGCCTGCAGGCTCATGCGCCGACGTGGATTAACCACGTTCTGCGCCCACGGGCAAACGCAAGTTCGCGAAATCGGCGCCGCCGTTCGTCGGTGCCGCCCATCCCGGCGAGTTGAGGTGACGCCGTGTCCGGCCCCCGCTGCCCGCGAAGGCGCACTTACAAGCGAGCGTAGGAATGAAAGTTGCCGTACCGATGAGCACGCTGGTGAAGGCGGGCCAGCGTGGATGAACCGGCGCCCGCGCGCCGCGAAGCCACGCGCTGGTACCCCCTTCCGCGCGCGCTCGAGGCGGGTTAGACCTCTACCCCCCCATGGCCTTTTGCTTGCGCGCATTCTGTCGGGACTTCGCCGCGCCCAGCCTGTCCGAGCTGTTGGTGTGGCTGCGTCAATACGAGACCCCGGTGACGATCGCGGAGGAGCCCAACCCGCCCGCGGCTGATCTGCTGTCCAGCTACTGGGACCAGGTTCGGCTGTCGTACGATCCGGGCGAGGCGCCGTTGACGGTGCGCTGTTTTCGCGCGGCGGGACCGGGGGCCGGCACGTTCGCCGAGGAGGTGGCCGACTTCGTCGCTGACGTGCGCGAGCTCGCCGACTCGCCGGCGCGATCGCGTGTCCTCGATCAGCTCGGTGCGACGCGGGTCCTGGTGGTGGTCGAGCTTCCCCCGGAGGGTGTCAGCTTCGCTGGACAGCAGACGGCCGAGGGGGTGGTGAACACGCTGGTCGAGCGCTCCGGAGGAATGGCGCAGCGGGACGGTGACGGTTTTCTCGATCCCGAGGACGACTCGGTCATCCTCGCCATGGCGTGAGGTAACCTGTCGGGGATGGATCCCAATCGGATCAGAGAGCTCCTGGCCGAGGTGGGCGCCGGCACGCGTTCCGTCGATGACGCGTTCCGCGAGCTGAAGGAGCTTCCGTTTCGAGAGCTGGGCTTCGCGCGAGCAGACACGCACCGGCACCTTCGAACCGGCTTCCCCGAGGTGGTGTTCGGACTCGGAAAGACCCCCGAGCAGATCGCAGCGATCCTGATCGAGCTCGGCCGCGCGGGCTCGACCGCGTTCGCGACCCGCGTCGAGGCGGGCGCGGCGGAGGTCGTCGTCGCCGCGGTTCGCGCGGGCGGGTTCACTGATGTTCGCCACCATCCCCTCGCGCGCGTGATCGCCCTGGGCGCGCCGCCGCCGGCCACCGCAGGGCGCGGTTTGATCGCGGTGATCTCGGCGGGGACGGCGGACGTTCCGGTCGCGGAGGAGGCCGCGCTGACCGTGGAGCTGGCGGGGCAGCGGGTGCAGCGGATCTACGACGCGGGCGTGGCGGGCATTCATCGCTTGCTGGCCGAACGCCGGGCCGTCGAGGAGTCCGAGATCCTGATCGTGGTCGCCGGCATGGAGGGCGCCCTGCCGAGCGTGGTGGCGGGCCTGTTCGCGCGACCGGTCATCGCCGTTCCCACGAGCATCGGCTACGGCAGCAGCCTCGGTGGTATTGCCGCCCTGCTGTCGATGTTGAATTCGTGCGCGGCCGGCGTCGCGGTGGTCAACATAGACAACGGGTTCGGCGCCGGCAGGATGGCCGCGATGCTGAACCGAAAGTCGAGCGAATGAAGTCGCCGCGGATTCCGGCAGAGTCCGCGCTGCGGGGCCTGCACGTCCACTTCGATCCCGTGTCGGGGATTGCAGGCGATATGGCGGTCGCGGCGTTGGTGGACGCCGGCGTTCCTGCCCAGGTGGTGGTGGAGGCCGTCGACGCGATGGGCGTGCCCGGGCTGAGCGTTCGCTTCGAGACGCGGCGGCGTGGCGCCTTCGTGGGGAGAGGGTTCGTGGTCGGCGTGACCGGGTTGAGCGACAAGGGTCCAGGCTCGCGTCCAAGGGCCCGAGCGCTGGCCCGTAGGCACGGGCACGACCATTCGCACGGCCACGGCCACGGCCACGGCCACGACCACGACCACGACCACCAGGCCGACGAGTTGCCCGACCATCCCGCGCGCCATGGGCTTGCGGTCGCGGGTCACGCGCACCGCGACTACGCCGAGATCAGGCGGTTGCTTCGTCGCGCGAAGCTGGATCCGGACGCGAAGGCGCTCGCCGAGGAGATCTTCGCGCACGTTGCCGAGGTCGAAGCCGCCCTTCACGGGACGACCGTCGACCGCGTCACGTTCCACGAGGTGGGCGCGTTCGATTCGATCGCCGACGTGGTGGGGGCCTCCGCCGCCATCGCGTGGCTGGCGCCTGTCTCGATCGGGTCGGGGCCCCCCGTGGTCGGCACCGGCACAGTTCGAACGGCCCACGGCATCGTGGCCGTGCCCGCGCCCGCGACCGCCGCATTGTTGCAGGGGTTGCCCATTCGTTCGGAGGGCGTGGGCGAGCTGACGACCCCCACGGGGGCGGCGATCTTGGCGGCCATCGTCGATGAGTTTGGCCCGCCCCCGCCGCTGCGGCTCAGGGCCACGGGCTATGGCGCGGGGACGCGCGAGCTCAGCGACCGGGCCAACCTCCTGCGCGTCTTGATCGGCGAACCGATCGGACAGGCGCTCGCGCCTGCCGCGGACGAGGTGCTGCTGCTCGAGGCCAACGTCGACGACATGTCTGGGCAGTTGTTGGCCGCGTTGTTCGAGGCGCTGTTCTCGGCCGGCGCGCTCGATGTGTGGTCGACGCCCATCATCATGAAGAAGGGGCGCCCGGCCCAGCAAGTCTCCGCGCTCGCCGATCGGGCAAGCGCGGCCGGCGTGCAGCGCGCGTTCTTTCTCAATTCGACGACGCTCGGGCTGCGGATTCGGGCGGTGGCGCGGGCCACCCTGGCGCGCGCGGTCGCCGAGGTGCGCACGCCGTTCGGGGTCGTGCGGGTCAAAGTCGCCGCCCTCGACGGTGAGGCCATCGGCGCCCAGCCCGAGTTCGACGATTGCCGCCGCCGGGCTGCCGCCGCGGGTGTCCCCGTGAAGCGCGTGTGGCTCGCGGCGGTGGTGGCGGCGAACGCCATCGTCGCCCCGGCGACCGCTGTCGTCCGTCGTCGTCGGGCACGCACGCGACGCGAGGGGGGGGCGTGACGACGCTAGACGCGCGGCGCGTCCTTGGCGAAGGACTGACGAAGGCGGCGGAGGCGCTCGCCACGGGCACTGATGACCTCCGACTGCAGGATGCAGTGCTGCACATCGCCCACGCCATGGGGGCGACGACGGTCGCCATCCTGTCGCTCGGTGGCAGTCGCGAGGGCTGGCAACTGGTCGCGGACAGCGATGAGCGCCGACCGCCCGAGGAGGCCGAGGCGCTGTCGGAGTCGGCCCCCGTCGTCGCGGCGCTGGCCTCGCGCGACGTGGTGGTGGCGCCTTGTCCCGCGACCGGGGAAGGTCCGTCGGACGACGTCTGGGCCGTCTTTCCGATCGGCGCCAGTCGGAAGGCGCGGGGCGTGCTTCTGGCCGTGTTCGAGGGCGCGCGAGCGAAGGGCGACGGGTTGCCGGAGGACATCCTCCTGTGTGGAAAAGCCGCAGCGGCGCTGGTGGCCGTGGTGCTGCCGCCCGGAAAGAACGTGGAACGCCCCCCGGAACGGACCCGTCGGGTGACGTTGACGGACGTTCACCGGGAGCGCCGCCTGCGGGCGATCGAGCGCTACCGCGCGTTCATCGACAGCGCCTCGGACGGCATCGTGGTGGTCGACGGTGCGGCCACCGTGCTTTACATGAATCGCGCCGCGGAGCAGGTCACGGGGTACGCCCGCCAGGGCCTCGAAGGCAAGAGCCTGACCCAGATAGTGCCCCAGCCGCAGCGATTCACGCTGGAGCGGATGGTCGCCCTCGCGGTGAAATCACGGCCGGTCGAGAACTTCGATCTCGACATCATCACGACCTCCGCGGATCAGATCACGGTCTCCGTCGCGTCGATCGGGATCCTCTCCGAATACGGCGCTGCCATCTTCGCGTTTCGGGACGTGACGCTCGCGCGCGGGCTCGAGATCGAGCTACGGCGAACGAGTGAATTCCTCGAACGCATCCTGAACTCCGCCGTCGATGGGATCATCGCCGCCGACTTGCGGGGCAACGTGCTGCTCTTCAACAACGGCGCCGAGCGGATCTGCGGCTATCACGCCTCCGAGGTCATCGGAAAGATGTCGGTGACGGAGCTCTACCCCCCGCGCGTCGCGCAGGAGATCATGCGCCTCCTGCGTTCTTCGCAGCGCGGCGGCGAGGGTCGGCTGGAGCCGGTGCGGCGGGAGTTGAAGGCGGTGAGCGGCGAGCTCATCCCGGTCTCGATCTCCGCGGCGTTGGTGTTCGACGACTCGGGCCGCGAGATCGCGACGGTGGGGATATTCTCCGACCTGAGGGAGCGGCTGCGCATGGAAGAGCGACTGGCGAAGGCTCAAGAGAAGCTGGCGGTGTCCGAGAAGCAGACGGTCGCGATCGAGCTGGCGGGCGCCGCCGCGCACGAGCTGAATCAGCCGCTCACGTCGGTCATGGGGTATGCCCAGATGATGCTCCGAAAGCTGGAGCCCCAGAGTCCCCACCTGCGGCCGCTGGAGACCATCCTCTCGGAGTCTGAGCGGATGGCGGCCATCGTTCGTCAACTGGGCAACCTCACGCGCTACGAGACGAAGGCCTACGTCGGGGGAGCCCAGATCATCGACCTGGGCCGGTCATCCGGCCCGGTGGGCACGGACGAGTAATGGCCGCCTCCCGCCAGCTGCCGCGTGACCCGGGCGCGTGACTCGGGCGACCAGCGAACGTTTCTTTCCCCAGGGCGGCGATCCGGGTAGAACGGTGCTCCCATGAAGGCTGAACAGATCACGGAAGCCCTGGAGCAAGCGGCGGCGCAACTGTCCGTGCGGGTCCGTTACGAGACCATGACGGGTGACAGCGCCGGCGCCGGCGGCCTGTGCAAGATCCGAGGCGAATGGACCGTCATCATCGACCGAAAATCACCCGCCTCGGACCGCGCCGCGTTGCTGCTCGAGGCGTTGGCCGGGTTCGACTTCGACGCCATCTATCTGCCTCCGGAAATTCGCGAGGCTCTCGCCGACCGGCGCGCAGCCAGCCGTCCGAACGCCGAAGCGGTATCGTAAATCCCCCGCGACGGTTGGGTCGAGCGAAGCTCGCCCAACCAACGCGATCGAAGAGCACCCTGAGAGAGGCCCGGTCCTTTGGCTCGCATGCGCCAACGCGCACTATAGTCCGCGCAGCTTCTCGGCCAGCAGAGGGTCGTCGTCGAGCGCTTCCCGCAGGGCGGCTCGAACCTGCTCCCGGACGCGGGCCGGTGCGTCCTGGCCGAGCTGTACGCCAACGACACGATCGATGAGCTGGTCCACGGCGGCACGCCCGTCCAGCTTGCCCGCCTGCAGATCCACCGCCAGATCCTGAACCGCGACGCTGGCGGGATGGCGGGGGCCGCCTCCCTTCGCGAGGTGGGCGTTTCCCGGCCCGGACAGCTTGTCGGCGAAGGCCCGCCCGGTCGTCGCCGGCTTGGCAAGGTCCGCCGCCGCATCGACCTTCGCCGCCGAAGCACCCGCAATCCG
This sequence comes from uncultured Myxococcales bacterium, assembly GCA_964443975.1. Lineage (GTDB taxonomy): Bacteria > Myxococcota_A > Polyangia > Fen-1088 > Fen-1088 > DASYCK01. The sequence goes on from CAYUFS010000001.1 coordinate 138,437, forward strand.
CGCCGGTCCCATGTCCGGTTCCGGTCCGGCCGGCTCCGGAGCAGCGGGCTGACCTGGCCCCTTGATCTTCATGGTGTTCCCTCGCGCAAGCGTATCACAGCTCCCGTTCTCGGTTGAACGTCACGCCTTCCATGGGACCTCCGTCCCCACCTATCGGACGCCGCCCGGAATGGTTGTGCTGCTCGTGTAGAATGCCGCGATGGGATTCTTGCGGGGTTTCGTCGCCCCCTTCAAAGGGGCCATGTACGTCACCCGCGAGCGGCTCTGGCACTTTGTCCTGCTGCCGCTCCTGCTCAACGCGGCCCTGGCCATCGGGTCGGCTTTCGTCGCCGGTCGCTACTGGCAGAAGGAGCTGGCGGACCACGCCGTGGGCTCACCCGCGCTCGGGACGTTGCTGCTGGTGGTGACCACCGGGCTCGGCACGGTCATTCTCTTCCTCATCCTCCAGCCCTTGCTCGGCGCCGTCTTCAACGACCTGCTGTCCGAGCGCGTGGAGCGCCGCGTGGCCGGGGAGAGCGCCAAGGCGCCTTTCTTCGCGTCGGCGGGCCGGGCGCTGTCGCATGGCGTCCTGAAGCTGATTCTGTACGGGCTCGCCTTCGTCATCGGCTTGGCGCTCGGGGCGGTGACGGTGGGGGTCGGCAGTCTGGTGGGCCTGGGCTTGGGGGCCATTTTCCTCGCCTACGACGGGTTCGACTACCCGCTTTCTCGACGGTCGGCCACTTTTGGTGCGAAATGGCGGTATCTGGCTCTACACCCCGCGCAGACCATCGGATATGGTCTCGGGGCAACGGTTTTCTACCTCATTCCCTTGGCTTTGATTGTGGCCCCCCCGTTCACGGCGGTGGGGGCGACGCTGGTGTTTCTGGAGACCGAGAGCCGCAGCCGCGACAAAGAGAACAGAAAACGTAAGGGAAAGGCACAGTCTGATGAAGCGAGTCCATTTCGAGACGGACAAGGGTGAGATCGTCGCCGAGCTGTTCGAGGACGATGCCCCTCTTACCGTGGCCAATTTCACGGGTCTGGCGAGCGGTACGAAGGAGTTCACCGATCCGAAGACCGGCAAGAAGGTCAAGCGTCCCTACTACGACGGCCTCACGTTTCACCGCGTGATCGACGATTTCATGATTCAAGGGGGGTGTCCCCTCGGGACCGGCTCTGGAGGTCCTGGCTTCACCATCAAGGACGAGCTGACCGGCAAGAAGCAGGTTCACAAGGCGGGATCGCTATCCATGGCGAAGACAGCCGCCCCGGATTCGGGGGGCTCTCAGTTCTTCATCTGCCACTCGCCGCAGTCGCACCTCGACCGGAAGCACACGGTGTTCGGCGAGGTCTCGTCGGGCATGGACGTCGTCAACAAGATTCGCAAGGGCGACAAGATGAACAAGGTCTGGATCGAGGAAGGCTGAGGGCGGTGACGGCGGAGGCGGCGGGTCCGGGGTTTGCCCCGCTTGGCCCGCGATTGACTTTATGGGAGCGTCAGCCCGATAACTATGCCATCGCGCACCGTTCATCGCCCGCAGGCGCCCGCGGTAGTCGTGGCGTATCCCGAGCTGGCTCTCCCCGTCTTGCCCTGCCCTCGTTCTTGTTCCATTTCGGCCCCCCAACGCGGATCCCACCTTCGCAGGTAAGCGATTGAAGAAACCCATCCCGTTCGGCAAGTACTATCTCCTCGAGCGCATCAACGTCGGGGGGATGGCGGAGGTCTTCAAGGCCAAGGCCTTCGGCGTGGAGGGCTTTGAGCGCCTGGTGGCGGTCAAGCGCATTCTGCCGAACATCGCCGAGGACGAAGAGTTCATCGCGATGTTCATCGACGAAGCGAAGATCGCGGTGCAGCTCCAGCACGCGAACATCGCACAGATCTTCGATCTCGGAAAAGTCGATGACAGCTTCTTCATCGCCCTCGAGTACGTGCTCGGCCGCGACCTGCGCGCGATGTTCGACCGGCTGCGCCAGCGCAACGAGGTGATGCCGTTTGCCCAGGCCTGCTACATCGTCATGCAGGTCTGCGAGGGGCTCGACTACGCGCACAACAAGCGCGACGCCCAGGGCCGCGAGCTGCACCTCGTCCATCGCGACATCTCCCCGCAGAACGTGCTCGTGGGATTCGAGGGCGAGATCAAGCTGATCGACTTCGGCATCGCCAAGGCCGCCGGCAAGGCATCGAAGACCCAGGCCGGGATTCTCAAGGGAAAGTTCGGCTACATGTCGCCCGAGCAGGTGCGCGGGCTGCCGATCGACCGGCGCAGCGACATCTTCTCGGTGGGCATCGTGCTCTACGAGCTCCTCACGGGCGAGCGCTTGTTCATGGGAGAGAGCGATTTCTCCACGCTCGAGAAGGTGCGCAACGTCGAGATCTTGCCGCCTTCGTCCTACAACAAGGACATCCCGGAGGAGTTGGAGCGCATCGTCCTCAAGGCGCTGGCGAAGGACCCGGATGATCGGTACCAGAACGCCATCGATCTGCACGACGATCTGCAGGCGTTCCTGTACACGAAGGGTGAGCTCTACTCGCGCAAGGATCTCGCCGGGTGGATGAAGAAGATGTTTCCGGGGGAGATCGAGGAGGAGAACGCCAGGGCAGAGGTGTACCGACGGATCGTGGCGCCCGGGGCGGCGGCCACCTCGTCGGCGCCGGGAACGCGACGAACGCTCGTCGGCACGGGGCTCGGGACTTCGGGCATCCCGGGTTCCGCGGCGGGATCGGCTTCGTCGTCCCGAGACTCGACGAAGCGGAGCGACATGGCGAATCGTGGGTCCAAGGACGAGATGGAATGGGACGAGGAGGAGCTCGACACCCAGATCTTCGAGAAAGATCCCAATGAGGAGCCAGAGCTGCTCGAGACGCGCGACATCTTCGACGATGACGAGGATCGAACGGTCGCCAACGAACCGCCCCCCGACGTCCTGAGGGCGGCGACGGCGCCGAATCTGGCCACGCCCCAGCCGACCGCGCGCGGACAGCAGGCGGCGGACACGCCGGTGTCGGGGACACGGATCCCGGCGCCGCCGCCGGGACGCATCCCCGGACCGCCCACGGGCGCCCCGAAGACGCTGTTCGGAATGCCTGCGCCCAATCTTCCCGCGCCGCCATCCCCCAGCCCGCGGGCGGTCCCCGCGCCCGCCGCGCACCGCACGACCCGGACGTCGATGCCGTCGATGCCGGCGTTCAACAACCCGCTGCCCCCGTCCCCTGCGTCCGGCCCGCACGGCTTCGACATCTCCTCGCCGATCGTCGCCCCGCCAGGCAAGCAGAAGGGAAAGAACGCGACCATCGTCTTGCTGATCTTGTTGCTCGCGGGGGTGGGCGGGGGAGCCGCGTACTACTGGTACCAGAATCGCCCAGGGAAGATCGAGATCACGACGGCCCCGGCGGAGGCGACGATCCTCGTCGACAACATCAAGGTCGCCGAGCGGTCGCCGTTCAGCCTGGAGCGGCCGCCCGGCCCGTACACGATCTCCGTGGTCCGGCCCGGTTACACCCGAAACGATCAAAACATCGTCGTCCATGCCGGCCAGCCTTCGAACCTGGCCGTCACCCTCGAGCCATCCGCGGACACGGGGTTCGAGCTCACCAGCGTCCCTCCCGGTGGTCTGGTGTGGCTTGACGGCACGCCGATGGGTGGGCCCGATGGTCAAGCGCGCACCGACTTCCGCGCCTACAAGATTCCACCGGGAAAACATCAGTTCGAGATCAAGGGCAATCCGAAATTCCAGCCGTGGAGCGAAGAGGTGAATATCGAGCCCGGCCTGATCAAGAAGGTGAAGGCGATCTTGACGCCGATCGGGGAGCCCCCGAAGCCGGCGACCCCACCTGCAGCGCCGGCGGCCGGCGCTCCGGTGGTCGACCAGATCAAGCAGGAGCCGGCGACGCGACCGACCCCGCCGAGCGTGGCGCCTGGCGGCACCGGCGCCGGCGCGCCTGGTAGTCCCGGCGCGGTGGCTCTGGGGCCGAACGCCGCGCGCAAGCGGCCGCGTCCCACGCGCGATCCGCGTGCCGGTGGGGACGCCAGCGACTCCTCGCGGCCGGGAGGCGATGAGGAAGCGGGCGGGGGCGATTGCACGATCACGGTGGGCACCCGCCCCTGGTCGGAGGTGTGGATCGACGGAAAGAACACCGGCCGTCACACGCCGTATTCCGAGAGCATCGCTTGCGGCAAGCACAAGCTCGTCTTCAAGCGCCCGGACATGAACCTGACCCGCAACGAGACGGTCACCATCAAGCCTGGCGAGAAGTTCCGGCAGTCGTATCCCCTGGAAGAGGAATAGGAAGGCCGCCCCTTGTCAACGGCCGCGACCGCGGCGCCCCTCGACGAAGCGAGCGCCACGAATCCCTCGCGCTCCGACGTCCTGGCGGCCGAGTGGCGCGCGTATTTCTTGCGCGCCCATGAATCCCCCCGACATCCGGGGGCGCGCGACTTCATGAACGCCGACCTGCGCCAGGCGCTGGGGCGCCTGATCCCGTCCGACGCGCGCGTGATGGAGGCAGGGTGCGGCTGGGGCGATCTGATCGGGGCGCTGCCGCAGGCGACGCGGGCGGGCATCGACCTGCTTCCCGAGAACGTCGCCGAGGCGCGGCGGCGCTACCCAGGCGTGAAATTCGAGGTCGGCGACGTCCTGCGCCCTCCGAGCGAGGGCACCGGTTCGGGCGGCGAATGCTGGGACGCCATCGTTTGCGATCGGCTCGTCCACAGCGTGCTCGACGTCAAGGCGCTGCTCGACGGCCTGGGCGCGCGGCTGGCCGACGACGGCCGGCTCTATCTGACCGTGTTCAACTTCCTGTGGGAGCTCCCGACCCGCATCGCCGAGTGGGTGGGATGGAAGCGCCCCGCGCCGACGGCGAACTGGCTGTCGGACAGCGACTTCCGCAACCTGTTCGATCTCACGGGCCTGGAGATCGTCCGTCTCGAGGATCGGATGATGCTTCCGCTCGACGTGCCGGCGCTCGCGACCGCGGTCAACCATTACCTTGCGCGCGTACCGCCCCTCGAGCGTCTGACCTTGTATCGCATCTACGTCCTGCGGAAGCGGCGTCGCGAAATGACGCCACGCCCGATGAGTGTCAGCGTGATCGTGCCCGCCCGCAACGAAGCGGGGAACGTCGAGGCCGCGATCGCTCGCACGCCGGTGATGGGCGAGCGCACCGAGCTCATCTTCGTCGAGGGACACTCGTCCGATGACACCTGGGCGGCGATTCAACGAGCGCTGGTCACCTACCGGGGGCCGCTGCAGCTATCGGCGTTTCAGCAGACCGGCAAGGGCAAGGGGGACGCGGTCCGCCTGGGGTTCGCCAGGGCGACAGGCGACTTGTTGATGATCCTCGACGCCGATCTGACGGTCCCACCCGAGGAGCTGCCGGGCTTCTACGAGGTGGTCGCGCGCGGGCAGGCGGACTTCGTGCAGGGGACGCGCCTCGTCTATCCCATGGAGCGCGGCGCGATGCGGTTCTTCAACAAGCTCGGCAACGTTGGCTTTTCGCAGCTGTTCACGTACCTGCTGCAGCAGCCGATCCGCGACACACTGTGCGGGACGAAGGTGTTGAGGCGGAGTGACTACGAGCGGATCGCCGCGAACCGCGCGTACTTCGGCGACTTCGATCCGTTCGGCGATTTCGATCTCATCTTCGGGGCGGCGCGCTTGAACCTGAAGATCGCCGAGATCCCGGTGCGGTACCGCGACCGCACCTACGGCGAGACCAACATCTCTCGGTGGAAGCACGGCGCGCTCCTGTTGAAGATGTCGATGCTTGCGGCGCGCAAGCTCAAGTTCGTCTAGTAAACGTGGTGACCGACGAGCAGCGGGCGCGGACGTTGGCGCGATTCGCCGAGCACCGGGAGGCGTGGCGGGCAAACGCCGCCCTGCGACGACTCTACGCTGATTGGTACGGGCGCATTCGCGCGTGCCTGCCCGATCCGGCGCTGGGCCCGGCCGTCGAGCTCGGCTCCGGGCCCGGCTTCGCGCGGGAGTTCATCCCGGAGCTTCGGCTCTCCGACGTGGTGCGCGCGCCCTGGCACGATCTGGAGATCAGCGCGGACGCCCTACCCTTTCCCGACGCCTCGCTCGGCGCGGTGGTGCTGTTCGATGTGTTGCACCATCTGGCGGCGCCGGCGGCGTTCTTCGCCGAGGCGGAGCGGGTCCTGCGGCCGGGGGGCCGGGTGATCATGTGCGAGCCCTATGTCAGTCCATTGTCCTTCCCCGTCTACCGGTGGCTTCACGAAGAGCCGCTGGAGCTCGGCGTGGATCCGTTCGCCGCACAGGTGTCGCCCGCGGGTGGCAAGGATCCCTTCGATTCGAACCAGGCGGTTCCGACGCTGATGTTCTCGCGGGCGACCGCCCGAGCGGCGTTCGGGGCGCGGTTCCCTCGCCTGCGCGTTGTCTCCGTGGTGCGGCTCGCTGGGATCTCCTATCCCGCGTCGGGTGGGTTCAGTCGTCGCCCGCTCCTCCCGGCTCCGCTCTGGCGGGCCCTCCTCCACGCCGAGAGCCTGCTGCCGGAATGGGTGTTTCGCGTGTGCGGATTTCGCGTGCTCATCGTGGTGGAGCGGCGGCCCTGATACCCAGATCAGACGGCGGCGTTGCTCCCCGGGGCCGCGCGGCTGGAGCCGTTCGCCGCGCGCCCGGCTCGCAATCCGGCGCCAGCTGACTCCCCGCCTCCCGATCCCGGGCCTCGCGCATCTGGTGCGTCTGGCACCCGCTGCTCGGCGTCGGCGCCGTATTGTTTGAGCTTTCGGTACAGCGTGGCGATGCCGATGCCCAGGAACTCGGCCGCGCGGGCGCGATTGCCACCCACCTCGGCGAGCGTCGCGACGACGAGTGCACGCTCGACGTCCGCGAGGCGTCGCGACGAGACGGCCGACGGGCCCTCCGATCGCGCGCGGCGGATTTCCTCGGGCAGGTCTTCGCTGTCGATCCGAGGCCCGAGGGCCAACGCCACCGCGCGCTCCACGGCGTTCTCCAGCTCGCGGACGTTGCCGGGCCATTCGTAGCGCACCAGCTGATCTGCGGCCGCAGGCGTGATTCCCTCGACGGATCGATGAAGCCGCGCGGCGGCCTCGACCAGGAATCGGCGCGTGAGCGGGAGGATGTCGCACTGCCGCTCGCGCAGCGCCGGCACCCGAAGCTCGATGACCCGCAGCCGATAGTAGAGATCGTGCCGGAAGGTGCCGCGGCTGACCTCGTCGGACAGCGTGCGGTTCGTGGCGGCGAGGACCCGCACATCCACCTTGCGATTGCGACTCTCCCCGACCCGGCGGATCTCGTGCTCCTGCAGCACCCGAAGCAGCTTCGCCTGCATCCCCGAAGAGACCTCCCCGATCTCGTCGAGCAGCAGGGTCCCGCCGTTCGCGGCCTCGAACAACCCCACGCGATCGCTGGTGGCCCCTGTGAAGGCGCCCTTGGCGTGGCCGAAGAGCTCGCTCTCGAGCAGCGTCTCGGTCAAAGCCGCGCAGTTCACTGCGATGAACGGGCCCGCCGCGCGCGGCGACTCGGCGTGGATCAGCCGGGCGATGCGCTCCTTGCCTGCGCCGGAGGGGCCGGTGATGAGAACGGTGGTGTCCACGCGCGCGGACCGGCGCGCGAGCTCGACGGTCTTCCTCATCTCGGCGCTGCGCGTGATGATCCCGAAGGTCTCCTGTCCATCAGCGGCCTCGTCAGGCGGGCGAGCGTTTCGCCGCGCGCGCAGCTTTCGCTCGGTCTTCTTGATCTGATCGGCGACGGATTTCAACGCCTGAGTGGTGCAGGTCGCGCGATAGATGGCCAGGTACGGCTCGATCCGCTCGCCCCAGGCGGCGGTGTCGCGGGCGACGGCTCGGCAGACCGCGTCTCCCTTGCCCACGCAGCTGTCTTCCAGGCAGAAGATCTCCCGTCCGTTCGCGTAGCTGAGATAGCCGCTCGCGAACCCGCACAGGGTCCAGCACACCGCCTCGTCCGCGCGACCCACGTGCAACAGGTGCTGCTCCGCCTCGTAGGACTCGCGCCAGATGGCCTCCGCGAACGGGGCGTTCGGGACGTTCTGGGCGGGCAGCGGTTCGACGACGACCATCCCCTGGAGCGTATGGAGGCGGGCGCCGGCACGCCGCCAGTCGTCCTCCGACTGCCATGGCAGCGTCTTCATGGTCTCCGCGGAACGCCAGCCGTGCGCGAACCCGAAGCGCGACAACATCGCCTTCGCCCCGCCGACCCCCAGCGTGTCGATGAGCGAGCGCCGCAAGAGCCCCAGCGCCACCGCGTCGAACAGCAGCGCGCGCTCGCCGGCAAAGTGGATCGGGCCCCCCTTCACGGGATCGAATTCGAGCAGGTCGCGCAGGTCCAGGTCGGCTGACTTCATGCCTGGAGCATGTCAGATCGATAGGCGGAAACAATCATAATGAGATGAACTTCCAACTTGGTTACGTGGTTTCAGGCACTTACGCCTGGCATCGTTCTCGCTCTGTCCTGAGACCACAGGAGGTCCACCATGAGCACTTCAGCCAGCAGCCCAGTCGCGGTCCCAGTTCAAGGCCAAGCCAACCCCAAGGCCGAGGGGGCGGGCGTTCACAGCTACGACATCGACTCGTCCCACTCGAGCGCTTCCTTCAAGGTCCGTCACCTGATGGTATCGAACGTTCGCGGGGAGTTCGGCCAGATCTCGGGCAAGGTCGTCATCGACGACATCGACCTGACTCGTTCCACGGTGGACGTCAGCATCGACGTCAGCACCATCAACACCCACGACCCCAAGCGGGACGAGCACCTGCGCAGCGCCGACTTCTTCGACGTCGCGCAGTTTCCGGTCATCACGTTCAAGTCGAAGCGCGTCCAACCGGGCAAGGGGGGGGATCTCTTCGTCACCGGCGACCTGACGATCCGAGGCGTGACCCGCGAGGTGACCTTGGACGTGGAGCCACTGTCGCCCGAGGTCAACGATCCGTGGGGCAACGTGAAGCGTGGTGCCAGCGGCCGTGCCCGCATCAACCGCAAGGAGTTCAACGTGATCTGGAACGCGTCGCTCGATGGCGGCGGTGTGCTGGTGGGCGACGACGTCGCCATCACCCTGGAGGTCGAGCTCGGTCGGAAGGCCGGGTAGGGTCGCCGCTGTCTCGTCACCTCGTCCACGCCGCGCATTGGTAGAGCGCGGCGCCGACGGGGGCGGTGGGCGGAAACGCCACGCGTGCGACCGGTCGAAGGACGCGGCCAAGCGCGGCCGCGATCTGGGACGGAGGGGCGACGTGATGGTCGTCGATCCCTCGAAATCCGATCAGGTCGAAGGCGCGTGTCATCAGCCGGTTCACCATCGGGTAGCCCGTGACGAGGACCCCGCCCGGGGCGAGCGCGCGGGCGAGGCCGCGCGCCGCGGAGTTCGAGTCGGCGATGTGCTCGAGCACGGAGAAGCAGACGATCGCGTCGAAGTGGTCCGCAGGCAGATCGTCATCGCGCAGGAGGTCGGCGCTGCGAAACGTCGCTCGGCAACCGGTCGCGACCAACCTGTCGAGGCCATTCGCGAGGGTGAGGTCCGTGCCCGTGTACTCCGGGTAGCGTCGGGTCAGCGTGGGAACGAGCACGCCGCTGCCGACGCCGATCTCGAGCACGCGCCTCCCAGTCGGGGGCAAGAGATCGAGGCCCATTTGTAGCCGGCGCCGGTAAAGCCAGCCCACCCACGGGTGATAGTAGTAGGGCAACGGATCGTGGGCGTCGTTGGGAGTCAGCACTCCTTCGCGCGGCAGCTCGAGCAGCAGGCGGCTCATCGGGGAGCCCCGCTCGTCGCCGGCGGGCGTCCGCGAAGGAGGGCGTCAAGGTTCAGGCCGGGCTTGGCGCGCGGCCCCGCGATGAGCGAAAACGCCTCGGGCGCGTACGGGTAACGTTCCTCGACGGACCGGGCCAGCGTCGCAGCGCCCTCCTGCAGGTCGGCGGCCGCGCGGCGCTGGCGCAGCTCGGACAGCTTCCGCGCGATCTCCGCGCGCGTCTCGGCGTTGCTGGTGATCGCATAGGTCTGCTCGAGACTCCGGATGGCCAACTCCTCGCCCCCTTCCTTCGTGAGCATCCTCGCGGCCAGGTTGGCCAGCCACGGCGGCGCGCCGTCGAGCGTGGCGGCGTGGCGAAGCGCCTCGACACCGCGCTGGCGCCAATCGAGCACGCGTGGATCCTCCTCGCCCGTCAGCCTCGGAAGCTCGAACAGCAGGTTGAACCCGCGCTGGAAGGGGAGTTCCCAATCCTCGGGGAACACGCGCTCGCCTCGTTCGAGCAGCGCGTTTGCCTGCGCGAGCGCGTCCACGGTGAACGCTCGCCCATTGTAGACGAGCATGGCAGCCCCGCGCGCGTACAGCCGGTGAAAGTGCGGGTCGAGCTCGGCCGCGATCGTCAGCGCCTCGGCCAGCCGCTGATGCTCGGCCGGCGCCGCCAGCTGGGCCCCGAAGTAGACGTTCGCGCGGGCGGCGACGAGGTCCGAGGCCATCTCGGGGTGTCCGAGGCTCAGCAGGCGCAGGACTGTCGCCCGCGGCAACACCAGCGCGTCCGTGTCGGGCGGCCACGACGCGCGCAGCGCCAGCGCTCCGACCAGCGCGCGCTCGGTCATTGCCACCAGGGCGAGCCCGGCCGCGCTGACGGCGAACATGCTGGCGAGGTGGCGCGCGGTCATTGCTTGCGAGCGATGACGACCATGAAGCCGCCGAGGCGGCGCGCTCCGGGGAGGTCACAGACGACGCGCTCGGCGCGTTCGAAGATGGGGCCGAGGCCCGGCACGGCCCAGAGCTTCGATGTCGGGGTCAGCACCCGTACGCCGCGAATGCCGACGAGGTCGACGCCCGCGGGAAGGTACGAGCGCGCCTTGCTGAGCGTATCGTAACGGGTGAACACGTCGCTTTCGGTCGTGCCCTCGGCGATCCGGCCCGGCCCTCCAAGTCGTTTGGCCAGGTAGCGGAGCGAGAAGGGGTTGTAGAACTCGAGCAGCAGGTGACCGCCCGGCCTCAGCACCCGTGCCAGCTCGGCGATGGCCGCCTCGATGGGGGGGATATGGGCCAGAACCTTCATGCAATAGACCAGGTCGAACGACGCAGAGGGCAGGGGAACCGCCGTCACGGAGCCCTGAACGACCTTGAGGTTCCGCGCCCGCGCCTGCCCGAGCATGCCTCGCGACAGATCGAGCCCAACCGCCGACCTGGCGACGAGCGCCGCCTCTTTCAGTAGGAGCCCCGTCCCGCATCCGGCCTCGAAGACGTCACGTCCGCGGCCGTAGCGCAGTATCAACTCGAGCTCGAGCTCGTCGATCATCCGGTGGTAGCCGTGATGCCGGTGATCCTCGTAGGAGTGCGAAAACCGGTCGTAATAGGACTGCGTCGATGACGGAAGCGGCGGGGAGGAGGCGGCCATTGCGGGCATTATGCGGCGGCCGGGTCCCGCGCGCGAGCAGGGGATCGACGTTCGGAAAGTGACGCGAGGCACGGATTCCCGGGCGGATCACCACGTCGGGCAGCCGCCGGCCGCCAGGCCTGGCCGTTCTCGTCCGATGAGTTACAATACAGGCTTTCCTTGTGAGGCCCCCCACCATGGAAACGAGGACAAAAACCCGTTCGGCCGCGAACGTCGTGGCGGCGCTGCTCGCGATCGGATGGGTCGCCACCCCCGCTTGTGGCGTGGACCACGGTGGTCTGCACGAGATCGAGCAGCGGGGCATCGTTCGCGACGCGACGGTGTCCGATCTGCTCATTCTCACCGACGTGCCTGGCACCGGTGGCGCGCCCGTGGCGTCGCCGGATGACGCCGCGATCGGGTCCGACGCCGGCGCCGACGAGAACATCGGCTCTGGCGGGACCAGCGCAAGCGGGGCTGGTTCGGGAGCAGGCAACGGACAAGGGAGCACAGGGGCAGCGGGCGCCGGGGGAAGCGATCCATCGGGCAGCGGAGCAGGTGCCGGGGGCGCTGGCGCGGGTGACACCCCGGGTACAGGCGGTGCCTTGGACGAAGGTGGCTCTGGAGCCATGGTCGGCCCCGGTGCGGGCAGCGGAGGAATCTCAGGCGCGGCGGGTAACTCCGGAACGGGGGGCGGAGCCTCGGCGACGGGCGGCACGGTCGGTGGCTCAGGTGGAGTCGGCGCATCGTACGGCGGCCGCGCCGGTGGCGGACGGGGTGGCTCGAACGGTCTGGGTGGACGGGGCGGGCACGGCGACGGCTCGGCGGGCGGCACGGGCGGCTCAACGACGGCCATGTGCGATGCAAGGACCTGCCCGGGCGGTTGCTGCGCCGGTCGGGTTTGCGTTCAGGCGCCCTCGGCGAGCCTGTGCGGGCGTGGCGGCGGCGCATGTCAAGCATGCGGGTCCTGTCAGCGTTGCTCGTTCGCGGGCGCGTGCGAGCTCGACCCCCAGTCGCACTGGCAGCTGTCGGCGGTGTCGGCCGTGCTCAACGGAATGCCGCCCTATGGGAACGGCCGGCCGTGGGACCCGCAGGCCGGGGACATGGGGGGGCCGTTGCCCGATCCCTTCGCGCAGTTCGAAATTCCCATCCCAACCGTGGTGGGCACCACGTCCACGATCCTGGACACCACCAACCCGATGTGGAAGCAGCCGTTGCTGCCGCCAGGCACGGCCATTCCCGCCAGTGATCTCCTGCCCGGCGGCGCGCAGTGGAAGATCTGGATCGGTGACGAGGACGCGAACCAGCAAGCACAGGTGATGTGCGATCTGAACGGCCCGATCGCCGCCGGTGACTTCGCGGCGGGTGGCTTCACCCGGATGAACGCCGGCTCCTGCTATTCCGTCACCATCGGCCTGACCTGCATTCCCTGACGTCACACCGACGGGAATTCAGATCGCGGCGGGGACGGTGTCCGGCATGAAGCTGATAGGATGCCGTCGTGTCGCGAAGCGTTTGGGCGCTGTACTCAGCCGGATTGGCGATCGTTCTCATCGCCGGACTCGTGGGCGCGTGCCGGCGCGCCGAGCCGCCCCCCGGAACGGAGTCAGCGGCCTTGGCCCCGGCTTCTCTGGCGGGCGCGACCGTCGATGCGCGTCCGGTAGTGGGGCCGGACGGGGCCGCGTCGGAAGTGGGCGCCGCCGACCACGTGCCCGACGCCGTGCCCGCCTCCGCGAGCAGAGTCAGCGCCACCATCGCGCGGCGCATGGCCGAGGTGCAGGCCATCGTGGACGACGGTCCCGACCCCACCCGCCTCGCGCGGCTGATCTCCGGGTACGCGGCAGAGCCCGATGCGTTGGTCGCGCGAAAGACGGCGCTGACCATCCTGAGAACGGTGCCCTCACGCTCGGCTCGGTTGGCCGCGCTCATCGACGCGGGGGCGGCGACACCTGTCGCTCCCGAGGACGACCCGCTTTGGCCCGACCTCGTCGGGACGCTCTCCGAGACCTGGGCGCCCGAGAACTCCGCGGAGGGACGGCGCCGCATGCTTCGCGAGAAGGATCGACGCACCCGCTTGTTGCTCGTGTCGTCCCTGGCACGCTATGCCGCCTCGAACCGCGGGCTCAGCGACTTGACGATGCCTCAGCGACGCGTCCTGCGCGGCGAGTTCATGCGGCTGTTTCCCGGGCTCCCCGCGCAGGCGCGAGCCGAGGTCGATGCTTTCCGGGCGCGCTTCGACGTGAACGCCCGGGGCACCTTGTGAGGTGGCTTCGATGAGGCGGCCGCCTCCCGCGCCGCTCGCCGATCCCGACGTCCCGGCGGGAATGTCGCTCGAGCTCTTGCAGGACTTGCATCTGCTGACGCGTGACGGTCACCTGAACGCGGACGCGCGCCGAAAGTTGAAACAGATACGCCACCTCGTGGGCCTGCTCCGACCCGCCCTCGACGACGTCTACCGGCAAGCCGAAGATCCGGTGATCGTGGACTGCGGCGCCGGCAAGAGCTACCTCGGGTTCTTGTTGTCGGCGCTCGTGGTCGGCCCGGCCGGGCGCGGAACGATCCACGCGGTCGAGTCGCGCGCCGAGCTGGTCAGCGCCGCCGCCGCCCGGGCGAAGCGGTTCGGCCACGACAGGCTTCGCTTCATCGGCGGCGCGATCCTGGGGGCCGAGCTGCCCGAGCGGATTCATGCCCTGTCCGCCCTTCACGCCTGTGACACGGCCACCGACGACGCGCTGGCGCTGGGAATCGCCCGGGGCGCAGAGGTGATCGCCGTTGTGCCGTGTTGTCAGGCCGAGGTGGCGCGGCAGCTCGCCCGGCCGTCGGACCGCGATCATGCCGACCAGGCGCTGATCCAGCAGCCCCTGCATCGCCGAGAGATGGGCTCGCACCTGACGAACGTCGTGCGGGGCCTTTGCCTCGAGGCTTGTGGTTACAAGGTTACCGTCACGGAGGTCGTCGGCTGGGAGCACGCATTGAAGAACGAGCTGCTGATGGCCCGCCGCGCCTTCCGCCCCGAGCGCCGGATCAACGAGACGCTGGCGAGCTTGCTCGCCCGCTGGAGGATCGAACCCACGCTCGTCCGTTCGCTCCGCGCCGCGGGCCTCGATCCCTGCGCCTGATTCAGCGCAAGCTTTCCAGGCACGCGATGACCTCGGGGCGCGACCAGTCGCGCGTGCTGATGAAGTAGTGGCGCACCCGGCCCTGGGCGTCGATCAGGAACGTCTCGGGAAACTTCTCGGTGCCAAAACGTTTCGGCACATCGCGCGTTGGATCGAGCAGGATGCCGAGCTGCGTCCCGCGGGCGAAGAATCGCCTCACGAGGTCCCAGTTCTCGTCGACGCTGACCGCCATGGTGCGAATGTCGCTGCTCTCGAGCGCCGCGGCGAGCCTCTCCATCGAGGGCATCTCCTCCGCGCAGGGGGGGCACCAGGTCGCCCAAAAATTGAGCAGCACGGGATGCCCACGCTGCGCTCGGAGGGAGACCTTCTTGCCGTCGCCGTCCTGCAAGTCGAAGTCGGGTGCGTCCGCGCTCGAAAGAAACGCCGGCACCGGGTCGGGGCGCAACGATTGGCAGGCGGCCGACCGTGTTCGCGCCAACGTCTCGCCCGCCGCCAGAAAGAACCGCACGCCCACCACGGCGACTCCCAGCACGGTGACCCCGACCGCGAACAGCCGCCGTCCACTCACGTGAGACCCTCGCGGGCGACGAGCGGGGAGGGTCGGCTGTTCGACATCGAGGTCATCTTGCCTTTCGAGTTCGTCGCCATCGTACGCGATCTTGCGACGACCGTGCGCCCGTGGGAGGGCGGGCCCCCCCCACGAGCGCCGAAGGAAGGACAGGGCTAGCCTCGCTTCTTGCCCGTCTTCTTCGCGAGCTCCTCGTCCGCGATCTTCTTGAAGGTGTCGAACGGGTAGGCCCCCGAGATCTTCCGGCCGTTGATGAACACGGCTGGCGTCCCCGAGACCCCCACGGTCGTTCCCTCCTTCGTCGTCGCTTCGATCGTGCTCTTGAACTTGCCGGAGTCGAGGTCGGCCTTGAACTTCGACAGGTTCAATCCAAGGTCCTGGGCGTACTTCTCGAGGCTCGGCCGGTCGAGCGCGGTGTTGTTCTCGAACAGCTTGTCGTGCATCGCCCAGAACTTGCCCTGCGCGTCGGCCGCGAGCGCTGCCTCGGCCGCCGGCATGGCGTTCTGATGGAACGGGAGCGGGTAGTTCTTCCAGATCATGCGCACCTTGCCCTGGTACTCCTTCTCCATCTGGCTGAGCGTCGGCTCGACGCGCTTGCAGAAGGGGCACTGAAAGTCGGAGAACACGATCACGGTGAGCGGCGCATCCTTCGGCCCTTTCGTGGGCGCGTCTCCCGGCTCGACCTTGAAGATCGTCTTGTCCGCCTCGGGCCCTGCTTCGGGCGCGCCCGCGGCCTGGGCCGGCGCCTTCGGAAGCTCGGTCTTCGCGTCCTTCATCAGAGCCTCGTAGACCTTGGCCTTCGGGGTCCCCTTGGCGACCAATCCGTCGGCCGTCTTCAGCTCCTCGTCGATCTTGGCCTTGAAGGCCTCGTAGGGCTGCGCCCCCGACAGGAACTTGCCGTTGATGAAGAACGCCGGAGTCCCACGCGCGCCGATCTTCGCGCCCGCCTCGGAGTCCGCCGTGATCTCCTTCTTGAACTTGTCGCTGTCCATGGCCGCTTTGAACTTCGACATGTTCAGGCCCAGCTCCTGCGCGTACTTGTCCAGGCTCGGGCGATCGAGGTTCGCCTGGTTCGCGAACAGCTTGTCATGCATCTCCCAGAACTTGCCCTGCTCGGCCGCCGCGCGCGCTGCGGTCGCCGCTGGCATGGCGTTCTGGTGGAACGGCAGCGGGAGATCGCGCCACGCGATGCGGACCTTGCCCTTGTAGTCATCCATCACCTTGGTCAACGTCGGCTCGACGCGGCCGCAAAATGGGCACTGGTAGTCGGACCACATCACGATGGTCACAGGCGCGTCCTTCGCGCCGCGGACAGGCTCCGCTCCGAGATCGGCCCTGTAGACTGTGTTCGCGTCCGGCTCGCCGGCCGCGGCGGGGGCCGGCGGGGGCGGCGCCGCCTTGTCGAGACCACCCTTCGTCAGCTCGGCGTAGAGGTTCGCGCGGCTGACGCCACCCTTCAGCTTCTCGTCCGCCTTCTTGATCTCCTCGTCGATGGTGGACTTGAAGGCCTCGATCGGCTGCGCTCCGCGCAGGTTGCGGCCGTTGATGAAGAAGTTCGGCGTCCCGCGCGCGCCGTACTTCTCGGCGTCGTCCGAGTCGTGCTTGATGCGGTCCTTGAACTTGTGCGAGTCCATGGCCGCGCTGTACTTGCCCATGTCGAGGCCGATCTCCTTGGCGTACTTGTCCAGATCCGGGCGGGTCAGCGCGGTCTGGTTCGCGAACAGCTTGTCGTGCATCGGCCAGAACTTGCCCTGCTCGCGCGCGGCCTCGGCGGCCTCGGCGGCCGGCATGGCGTTCTCGTGGAACGGCAGCGGCAGGTGGCGGAAGGAGATGGACACGTCCTTGGCGTATTCCTTCTCGATCTGGGTCAGCGTCGGGCCGACCCGGCCGCAGAACGGGCACTGAAAGTCGGAGAACTCGACGATGGTCACCTTTGGGTCCTTCGCTCCCTTGGTGGGGGCGTCGCCGACCGCGACCTTGTAGACCTCGTTTCCGGCGCCCGGTGGCTTCTGGGCCGGGGCGGCGGGCGTGGGGGCCGGGGCGGTGCGGGCGCTCGCCATGAGCTTGCCGTAGACCTGGCCCACCGGGGTGCCCTGCGCGATCATCTTGTCGGCGGTCTTGAGCTCCTCGTCGATGACCTTCTTGAACTCCTCGAAGGGCAGCGCGCCGCGGATGGGGCGACCGTTGACGAAGAAGTTCGGGGTCCCCTGCACGCCGATCTTCTGGCCGAGCGCCATGTCCGCGTCGATGCGGGCCTTGCCGCTCGACGCGTCCAGGTAGGCCTTGAACTTCGGCATATCGAGCCCCAGCTCCTGGGCGTACTTCTCGAGATCCGGGCGCTTGATGTTCGCCTGGTTCGCGAACAACTTGTCATGCATGTCCCAGAACTTGCCCTGGGCATCAGCCGCCAGGGACGCCTCGGCCGCGAGGGGCGCGTCCTGGTGGAACGGCAGCGGGTTGTGGCGGAAGTACAACCGGACCTGGCCGTTGTAGTCCTTCATGACCTTTTCCAGCGTCGGCGCGACCCTGCTGCAGAACGGGCATTGAAAGTCGGAGAACGCGACGATGGTGACCTTGGCCGTGGCAGGGCCGCGCTGGGTGCCCTCGACCGGCACGTTGTAACGCTCGATCCCGTCGGCGGGGGCGGCGCCCTTGCTGTCAGCGCTGCCGGCGGCGGTGTCCGCGACCTTGTCGCTGTTCCCGCCGCCCTTCTTGGCCAGGCCTCCTAGCACGTAGAATCCCGCCGCAACCACGGCGATCAAGATGATGACTGTTCCTTTTTTCATGGCGTATCTCCTGTGTGGACCATTCGAAGTGGCTTGCGCGCGTGGTCGTTCATTGGGCCGACGCGAGGTCGGTGGTTCGTCCCGTGAAGACTCACGAACGCGGCCGGGGCTCTGTATTCGATGAAGCAGCCGCTCAAGCTCGAGGCGGCCGATCGAGCGGCTCGAGAGCCCGCGTCGAGCGGCTCTCCGTGCCACCGATCCGGGAGGCGGAGGCCCCCGGCGGTATCAACCCGAAAAGGGCGTACATGGCGGCCGGCTGGACGGCCCCGAGCGAAAGCGGGCTTCCTCGCTCGAGGGGCAGTCCCGTGAACGCCGCCACTCCCGGCGAGCTCCGCCGCGCGCGCTGTGGCCTGAGAGCGCCATTCGGTCTTTCACTCTCGGGAGCGCGTGACACCCGATAGTGGAAGTCGAGCACGGGCGGGCTGCAGTCCCAGAACGCGGGCAGGACCCGTGTCGGCTCGACAGCGAGGCGGCTCTGCGCCCCGCCCGTGGTCCCCGCCGGACAGTCAACTTCGGCCGGCGTCGCGTAGGCGTCGACGGTCGCGGTCGCGGCCGGCGGCTCGCAGGCAGGGCCGCCGCTCGCCAAAGACAGCGCGACGTCGTCGGGCGCTACTCGGCCACCGGCGGATGCACCGGCGACCAACGTAGCGTACGAGAGGACGACCCCCACCAGGGCGAGCACGCACGAAAGCTAGCCGGGACATACCCCGGGATCAAGTCGGTCCACCGCCGCCCAACCGCGCCGAGGGAAGCCGCTCCCCGCGCATGGCGAACCGGCCCATGGGCGAGAGCCGCTACTCGCCGGTGGCGATGCGCCCGTCATGCAGCGAATCCGAGGCGTCGATGCGCATTGGAGGCGCCTGCTGCATCTCGATGGGCCAAGTCGGCGTCTCCGCTCGCAGGACAGCGTGGCCGAGGTGCTGCCAGAAGCCCTTGCCGACGGCCCGCGCCAACGTGGCGGTCGGCGCCGCGGCCGTCCATCGCCCGATGACGGAGCCGGATGTGCCGTTCCAGACGAGGAAGGTGATCGACGACCATTTTCCCCGCTCCTCGACGTCGCCCGTGACGAACGCCGCGAGGTGATGATCCCGTGCCACCGACGGGTACTGCCCGGTGCCATCGTAGTGGGGCAGGCTGGTCACGGCGTGGAATCCCCGGCCGCGGACGATGCGCGACACGAGCGCCCGCAACGGTGGGCCGCTCGTGCCTTCGAAAGGTTGAACGGCGATCAAGTGCCCTCCCGCATTGGCCCGGGCGTGAACACGGCACTGGGCGCGTCCGCGCGCGTGGCCCGAAGGGTCAGCAGCAGCCGGTCCGGCCAGCGCGGCCAGACACAGACCCACTCCGAGCGACGCGGACAGCTTCACCGCCCCGCATGCTCACCCCATTTGGGCCAGGACGCCAGAGTTTTCTTGGGCCGGTGGAGCGTGCGGTCGGCGTGCGGTCGACGTGCGGTCGATGAGGGCGTAACTTTGGCGCGCTTTGGCGCGCCGGCCCGGGCTTGCGGGGAGGCCTTGAATTCTTCAGAGTTGGCGGATGGCCGATCAAGACGTGGTCACCGGGGGGCCTCCGCTCGTGGGGTGCGTCGTCGCGTTGCCGGAGACCCGCGAGCTCGACAAGCTCGCGGAGCTCCTCGAGGCGGAGGGCGCGCGGGCATGGCGCTGTCCGCTGGTGGCCATCCTGGACGCGCCCGATCCGCGTCCCATCGAGGCGTGGCTTCGGGAGCTGAGCAGCGGCCAGTTGACCGATGTGATCTTTCTGACGGGCGAGGGCGTGCGCCGGCTGATGGCGGTGGCGGAGCGCTTCGGCCATCGGGCCGACGTCGTGGCCGCCCTCGGGCGTGTTCGCAAGATCACGCGCGGGCCGAAGCCCGCTCGCGCCCTGAAGGAGCTTGGCATGGGACCGGACCTGGCGGCCGCGGTCCCCACCTCGCGCGGGATCATGGACGAGCTCGGGGCCCTCGATTTGCGAGCGCATCACGTGGGGCTGCAGCTCTATGGCGAGGAGCCGAGCCTAGAGCTGCGGGCGTTCATCGAGGCGGCCGGCGCGAAGGTGTCCGTCGTGGCGCCGTATGTGTATGCCCCCGGGAGCGACATCCCGAAGGTGATCGCCTTGATTGGAGAGATGGCCGCGGGGCGGGTGGACGTCATCGCCTTCACCAGCGCGTCGCAGGTCGATCGGCTCTTCGACGTGGCCCGGGAGCATGGGATGGACGCCGCCCTGGAGCGGGCTTGGGCGCAGGTCCGTGTCGCCGCGATCGGTCCGGTCGCCGTCGAGGCCTTGCGGCGTCACGGTGTCGAGGCGGCCATCGTCCCCGAGCGCGCTTACGTCATGAAGCGCCTCGTGGGCGCGATCGTCGCGTCGGTGCGGCAAGAGGCGGTGGCCCACCCGGCATGAGCCGTCCGGCGGCGCGAAGGACCCGCCGCGGGTCGTGTCCCCGCGATGGCTCGCACGCCATCCGCGCCCCCGTGTCGCTGGCGCGCCGCATGTCGTAGAAATGCGACATGCAAGTGCGCCTCTCGGTCCCGTCGAAACTCCTCCGTCGCGCGCGGCAGCCGAGGGCCTTGCTGACCATGGGGCTCGCCGCGATCCTGCTTTGTCCCCGCGCCCCGCGCGCCGAATCAGGGACAGGCGAGGTGGTCGTCTTCCAGGCCGCGTCGCTCAAGGACGCCTTCGCGCGCCTGGCGTTGCGGTTCGAGGCGGAGCACCCGGGGACGAAGGTCGTCGCCAACTCGGCCGGAAGCCAGGAGCTGCGGGCCCAGATCGAGCACGGCGCCTCCGCCGACGTGTTCGCTTCGGCGGATCGTAGGCACATGGATGCGCTGGTCGCGCAAGGCTTGGTCGACGCGCCGTCGGTGTTCGCGTGCAACGAGCCCGTGGTGGTGGTGAGGACCGCGCTGGCGGCATCGTTGAAATCGTTCGCCGACCTCCCGCGCGCCGAGCGGCTCGTGGTCGGGACGCCCGAGGTCCCCGTCGGCGCCTACACCCGCCAGATCCTCGAGAAGGCCGCCGCCCGGTACGGGGCGGAGTGGACCGCGCGCGTGGAGGCCAACGTCGCGTCGCGCGAGCTGAACGTCCGCCAGGTTCTGTCGAAGGTGGTCCTCGGCGAGGCGGACGCGGGGGTCGTCTACCGCAGCGACGCGCGCGCCGCGGCGGGCAAGGTCGCGGTCGTGACGATCCCACCCGAGCTCAACGTGACGGCCGAGTACCCGCTGGCGTTGTTGAAGCACGCGCCAAATCCCACGCTCGGCCGCGCCTGGATCGACCTCATCAAGTCCGCCGCGGGCGCCGCGGCCCTCCGCGACGCAGGATTCGTTCCTTGTCGGACCCCGTGAGCGGCGCGGGCGGGGCGCGGCCCAGGCGGCGCCGCGTGGAGGGGCTCGCCTGGTCGGTGGCCGGCGGCGGCTTGTCGGCGGTGCTGCTGCTGTTGGTGGCGCTCCCCGTCGCGGGGCTGGTGTTCACGACGTCCCCCGCGGCGCTGTGGCAGGGGCTCCGCGATCCGATGGTGGCCCCGGCGCTCCGGTTGACGCTGGCGACGACCATGGCCAGCCTGGCGCTGGTGATCGGATGTGGGACGCCGCTCGCGTGGGTGCTCGCGCGGCGCCGGACGCGCGCGTGGCGATTCGTCGAGACCTTCGTCCAGTTGCCGGTGGTGCTGCCTCCCGCGGTGGCGGGCGTGGCGCTCTTGCTCGCGTTCGGCCGGCGCGGCTTGCTGGGCCCCGTGCTGGCGAGCGTCGGCGTGGGCCTGCCGTTCACGCGCGCGGCGGTGGTGCTGGCGGAAACGTTCGTGGGGGCGCCGTTCTACGTGCAGGCGGCGATCGCCGTCTTCAGGCGCCTCGATCCAGACATTCTCCTCGTCGCGCGCACCTTGGGTGCGTCGCGCCCGCGGGTGTTCTTCACCGTGGTCATACCGATCGCGCGGGCCAGCCTGGCGGGCGGTGCGGCGATGAGCTGGGCGCGCGCGCTTGGTGAGTTCGGCGCCACGTTGATGTTCGCCGGAAATCTGGGCGGGCGGACGCAAACGCTGCCGCTGGCCATCTACACGGCGCTCGAGTCCGACCTGCGGACGGCGCAGAGCCTGTCGATCGTTCTCCTGGTGGTGGCCTTCGCGTTGCTGGTGACCATCCGGCTAGGCACGCGAGCGTGACAGCGCCTGCGCTCGACGTGGACGTCACCGGGCGCATCGGCGATCTGACGGTCGAGGTGACGCTGCGAATCTCGGCCGGGTCCACGGTGCCCACCGTCATCGTGGGTCCGAACGGCGCCGGGAAGACCAGCGCGCTGATGATGATCCTCGGCGCCTTGACACCCACCCGGGGCCGGGTGGCGCTCGATGACGTCTGCTTGTTCGACGCCACCCGCGGCATCGACGTCCCGATCGAGGAGCGGCGCATCGGGTTTCTGCCGCAGCGGTACGCGCTCTTCCCGCACCTCGACGTGCTGGCCAACGTCGCCTACGGGATCGTCGGCGAGCCCCCGGCCGCCCGGGCGCGGCGCGCTTCGGGCGCGTTGCGGGCGCTCGGCGTCGAGGGGCTGGCCCGGCGACGGCCGCAGGAGCTCTCCGGCGGCGAGGCGCAGAGGGTCGGCCTGGCGCGGGCCCTGGCGCACGGACCCCGGGCGCTGCTGCTCGACGAGCCCCTGGCGGCGCTCGACGTCGCGGTCCGGCGCGACGTGCGTCAGTTCCTGGTCGCCCACTTGCGGGCGCTGGCGATCCCAACCGTCATCGTCACCCACGATCGCGCGGACGCGGAGGCGTTCGACGGCGAGTTGCTGGTGCTCGAGGACGGGGTGATCGGGCAGCGCGGGACGTTGGCGGAGGTGGCGGCGCGGCCCGCCACGGCGTTCGCCCGCACCTTCTTCGCGAGCGAGCGGGGGCCGTGATCGCGGAGGCGGGAAGCCCGCGGGCCCCACGTCATCCCAGCGCGCGGGCGCGTTGCGCGCGCGTCGCCACGAACGACCGGTGCAGCGAGAACTGGCCGCGCGCTCGCGTGAGGTTGTGCTCGCCCCGTCCGCTGAACCGCCCCGGGTCCCAGCCAAAATAAGCCTCGACGAGGGCGTCGGCGGCGAAGCGCGCCGCGAGCTCGAGACTGATCCACTCCGGCCCGAGCAACAACCCCTGTCGCTCGTCTACGCTGAGCGTCCGGCCGACCTCCTCCCGATACCCGTCGAGCGAGGCCGTGAAGACGTCCAGATCGAGCGCCGCCTCCGGGGCGTCTTCTCCGCGGCGGTTGCACCACGACCGCCACGCGTCGCCGAGCTCGTACGCGAGGTCCAGGGGGCCAACGGTGTCGAGATCGACGAGGCACACGGCGGCTTCGCTGTCGGGGCCTTGCGAACCTGCGAAGAGGACGTTGTTGAACTTCAGATCGCCGTGACAAACCCGCGGCGCGACCGCCGGCAACGGAGGCAAGGGGTCCCCGGCCTCGAGGAGGGCGGTCCCGAGGGCGGCGACCTCGGGGTGAAGGCGGTGTCCCGCATGCGAGTTGATGGCTCGTCGCAGCGCCTCGAGGTGTCTCGGTGTATCGTGCACCGCGCCGCGCAATCCCACGAAGGTATGCTCGAGGCCGTCCAGCGCGCGGTGAAAACGCGCGATGAGCGCCCCTGCCGCCCGCGCCTGGCGGTCGCTCGCCGCCACGTCGAACGAGTGCCCCTTCACGTAGGTCGAGAGCCTCCACACCGAGGGCGAAGCCTCGGTGTCCGTGCGCGGAAGCAGGAGGCAGTCCCGGCCCTCGTTCGTCGCGAGCAGCACCGGCGTCGGCAGCCCTCGCCGGACCAGCGCCTCCGTGACCGCGCGAATGTTCTGGTGGATCGCGGGCGAAAACAGGGGATTCACGCGCTGGAGCACGAGCTGGCCGCGCTCCGGATCGGTCAGCAAATACGTCTCGTTGATGAGGCCGTTGCCGAGCGGCGCCACCTCGGCGGTGGCCGCGATCGAATAGTGCGGGAGCACCCGCGCTCGAATCAGCCCGATCTCGGACGACATGGCGATCCGAAGCCTATTCGAAGATCAATTGCCCTGCGTCGTTGACGCGGACATTCCGGTGGCGGTGGGCGCCCGAGAAGCTCTCGACCTCCCTGACCCAGGTGGAGTCGGGATAGTGATTCACCATCGCCTCGGCCTCGCCTCGCGCCTCCGAGCGCTTGTCCACGGCGGCGAGCGCGTGAATGAGAATGGAGGTTCGTTCGGGCGCATCGGCGCTGTCCGGGAAGCGTCGGTTTCCTTCGCGCGCGAGCTCCACGGCCACCGCCGGCTCCTGATCCTTGATGGCGCGCAGCCGCGCCATCAGGTGGCCCTCCTCGGGCGGCGCCGCGGAGCTGCCCGGAGCTGGAGGTGGGGGGCGCCGCGTCGTCGCCGCGAGGCCAGCGGTGGGTCCAGCCGTGGTCGTCGCTCCGTCCGGTGGAGTTGCTGGCAACTGTTGCGATGGGGAAGGGGGCGAGCTCGGCCCTGGCGGGGTCGGGGTGGGCGCGGCCGTTTCCCGCGCGCTCGGTCCGGCCACCGATCGCCACAGCGCGAAGGTGACGAGCGCCAGCGTCACGACCAGGCCGGCGATGAGCGCGGGCGCGCGCCGGACGCCGGCCCGGCGGGTGGAGGCGCGCGTGGAATCTTCGTCGTTCAGCGGCAACTTCGATCTCCTTCAGGGGGCGTGGGGAGGCCGCGAACCCGCCGGCGCGAATCGCGGGGGTCCCGGCCGAATACGGGAACATGATTTCACGAATCCGGGTCGCGGCACCGGAATTTCTTGCCGGCTCGAGCCGAACAGGCTCGTGGACCACACCCTTCACGGACGGCAGCGCCGAGGTTTTATTCGCGCTTTTTTTTCACACTTTTTGTTGGTCGCGATTATCCTGCTGCCCCTGTTCGGTACTTCACCCCAAACGGAGGACCCCCATGAAACTCGTTCGCGTCATCTTCATCGCTATGGCAGTTCTGCTCCCGACGTCTTGGACCGTGGCGAAGGCCGCTGATCCGGCTCCCGCGGGCGACGCCGAGAAGAAGGACAAGAAGAGCAAGAAGGCCGAGGGCGCGCCGGAAGGCGACAAGAAGGCCGACAAGAAGGTCGAGAAGAAGTAGTCGCATCTACCCGCCTGGGCGGGTTTCCCGTTCTCGCCCCGCGGCGCCGCAAGGTGCCGGGGGGTTTTTGCTTTGTGCCTCCACCGGCGGAGGTTGCGAGTCGCTCCCACTCAGTCTTAGCCTCGCAAGCCAGGGTCGCGTAGAGTGTGGCCCCCATGAAGGCCCCCGGCGCGCTCCAACCACGGTTCGAAAACGACACGGGGTTCTTCCGCGACCTCAAACAGCGGGTGGACGCGTACTTCGACGCGAACGGTCTGGACCGGCGCGACAACCCGCGGATGTACGTGAAGACGGCCATCATCCTCGCCTGGTTCGCCGCGTCCTACGTCCTGCTGATGTTCGTCGCCGCCACCTGGTGGCAGGCGACGCTGCTCTCGCTGTCGCTGGCGTTCGCCGCCACCGCCGTCGGGTTCAGCATCCAGCACGACGCGAATCACGGCGCCTACTCGCGGAGCCCCACAGTCAATCGCCTGCTGGGCAACACGCTCGATCTGCTGGGTGCCAGCTCGTATGTGTGGCACTGGAAGCACAACATCTTCCACCATACCTACACGAACCTGAACGGGGCCGACGAGGACATCGACCTCGGGATCTTCGGGCGGCTGTCACCCTCGCAGCCCCGGCGCCGGATTCATCGGCTCCAGCAGTTCTACCTGTGGCTCCTCTACGGTTTCCTGCTGCTCAAGTGGCAGTTTGTCGACGACTTCAAGAATATCGGCCAGGGCCGCATCGCCCGGAATCGCTTTCCGAGGCCCCGCCGCTGGGGTCTGTTCGAGCTCATCGGCGGCAAGGTGATCTTCGCCTGCTGGGCCGTCGTCCTGCCGATGGTGTTTCATCCTTGGTGGGCCGCGCTGCTCTTGTTCGCCGGTACCGCCTTCGTAGTGGCCGTCATGACCAGCATCGTGTTCCAGCTCGCCCATTGCGTGGAGAGCTCGGCGTTTCCGTCCGTCCCGTCGACCGGGAAGCTGCCGAATACCTGGGCGATTCATCAGGTGGAGACGACGGCGAATTTCTCCCAGCACAATCGCCTTCTGACCTGGTACCTGGGGGGGCTGAACTTCCAGATCGAGCATCACCTGTTTCCGAAGATTTGCCACGTCCACTATCCGAAGCTGTCCGGGATCGTGGCGGCCGTCTGCGCCGAGTACGGGGTTCGCTACAACGCGCACAACAGCCTGTTTCCGGCGATGTGGTCGCACTGGCGCTGGCTGCGCGAGATGGGGCGGCCAGTGGCGCGCGCGTCCGAAGCGGCCCTTGGACAAAGTCTCCCGCCGCCCAGGACGGATGGGCCGGGGCCGTCTCCTGCGACGCCGCTCGCTTGAATCGCGCGCGCCCCGCGCTTCACCGCTGCGAGTCTCCGTCTGAATTTCGCGGCGGCGATCGGACGGGCCGCCGATTTCTTCGTCGCGGGCCCCAGGAAACAGCATTCGGTGGTTGCAATTGCGGATCGCGCGGCGGACACTCTGTCGCATGGGGGATACGTTCGACGAGGCAGGCGGCGCTAGATTCTTCGACGCGAAAAAGCGTGACGTGGGGTGGGCAGGGAAAGTGACGCGCCGGACGCCGACGCTCGGGGGGCTGACCGTCCTGGACGTCACCACCAGCGAGCCGTCGCTCGCGAGCTTCCTGAGGACGCTCGACAAGGGCCGGCTCCTCGTGCGCCGCACGGACGCATCGGGAGAATCGTTCACGTTCCTCTGGGCATCAGGCTACGAGAACGGTCCCGAGATTCGCGTCCGCGGCGTGCTGGAGTAGCAGGGGCGCCCGAAGGGCGCTGGTCCGCACAGCCATGTTGCCCAAAAGATGAGCGGGCGGCAATGTGGTCGTCTATATTACCTTTGCGATGGCTGGTCCCAAAGAGCCCGGAAAACCGGGCGAGAATACGTCCGCGCCGCTTGACGGGCAGGAGCGAGTGGGTGTTCAAGACAAGTCGTCGCAACGAGGCTCGTTCGGCCGGATACCAAGCCTGACGCCGCTGACGCCGGTGCGGGCGCTCGGCGAGGTGGCCTCCGGCAAGCGCGACCCGGCACCGACGCCAGAGGCGCCGAAGGCCCCTCCCACGGTGTTCAGGCCGAACGTCACCGCCTTTTGGACGCCGTCGTCGCCGACCAAGGGGGCGGGGGGCAGCAGCTCCGGCTTCATTCGAATCGCGACGCCGGTGACGACTCGCCCGGACGGCGTGGTGTCAATCCTTCCCAGCTCCTCCCGTACGGCGAACGTTGGGTCGAGGGAGGTGGTGCAGCAGCCCGAGACGCCGCCGTTCGGAATCTCCGCGCGGCCCCCGGGTCAAGGCGGCATTCCTGGGTCGTCGTCCGCGGTTCCGTCGCGCGTCGCCGAGGGCCGCAGCGCCCGGATTCCGTTCCGCGTCGGCCCGTACGAGGTCGCCACGCGCATCGCGCAGGGGGGCACGGGCTCAATCTACGTTTGTCGCAACGCGAACGGTCCTCAACCCCAGTCGCTGCTCACGCTGAAGGTGATCCGCCAGCACGCGCTTCAGAAGGACGCTGCCGTGTTCTCGTTCAGGCGCGAAGCGCGCGTAGGCGCCCTGTTCCGCCACCCGAACGCGCAAACGGTGATCGACGTCGGTGAGTACGAAGACCAGCCGTTCCTGATCCTCCCTTACATTGAAGGCGGCAACCTGTCGGAATTGCTGGGTGGTGAAGCCCGACCGCATCCGGCGAACATCGTCACTGTCATCCTCGACGTTTTGCGCGCGCTCCAGCATGCGCACCAGGTCGTCGACGAGAAGAGCACGGCGCTGGGTTTGGTTCACGCGGACGTGTCCCCCGACAACGTCCTCGTGGGCATCGACGGGGTGGCGCGGCTCACCGATTTCGGCAGCGCGCGCTTCACGACCGAGGACAGCGCAGGTCAGGCCGACGGGTTCGGGTTGGGCAAACCTTCGTACATGTCCCCCGAGCAGCTCCGCGGCGAGCCCCTCGATGCCAGGTCTGACATCTTCGCGGTCGGCGTGGTGATGTGGAGCGCGCTGACGGGGCAGAAGCTATTTGCGGCCGACACGTATGACCAGACGGTGATGCGTGTGATGCGAAAGAAGATTCCGCCGCCGAGCTCGCTGGGCGCGCCGGCCTGCCTCGACGAAGTGTGTCTACAGGCGCTGAGCCGGTCACCCGAAGGGCGCTACTCCAGCGCGAACCAGATGGCCGACGCGCTGATGACGGCCGCGGTGAAGGCGGATCTGGTCGCCACGCGCGAGCGCGTCGCGCAGTGGGTCCGGCGCGACATCGGCGAGACGCTCGCGGAGCGCCGGCGACGCGTCGAGCAGATGTTCGGCGATAGAACAAAGGCGCCTTCGCTCACACCGCAGGGCAATTCGACGAAGTCACGTTCTCCGGATGGGGCTGGTCAACCCGCGACCACGATTCAGATGAACGCCGTCGCGCCCGGCAACGGCGAGCTCGGCGCCGTGAAGACCCTGCCGAATCGGACCCTGATCATCAGCCCCGGTCGTCCGGCGGTGAAGCTGTCTCGCCGGCAGTGGTACGTGGTCGTATCGATCTCGCTCGCGACGTTCTTCGTCACGCTGGCGTTCGGCACCTGGCTGTCGCGCTGGACGTCTCCACGACGCTCCACGACGCCTCGCCCGGTGGCCGCCGCCACCGCGAACGCGGAGCCCCGGGCCGAAGCTCGTCCCTTCGCCGGTCTGCCGCCTTCCAAGGTCGACCCCTGAAGAGCGCCGCACCCTTGAACGAGACCGCAACCGCCTCGGGCGACGTTCAGCACCCGCCGCTCCTGGTCGCTCTGGTGAAGGGCCTGCGCCCGAAACAGTGGATCAAGAACCTCCTGGTATTCGCGGGACTGGTGTTCACGCTCAACGAGCGGTGGCGCTTCTTCTCGCCGGAGATGTGGCGGTACCTGGCGCGTTCCACGGCGGCCTTCGTCGTCTTCTCGCTCGTGTCCAGCACCGTCTACTTGCTGAATGACGTGCGGGACGTCGACAAGGATCGGCGCCACCCGACGAAGCGAAATCGGCCCGTGGCGTCGGGTGCCCTGCCGGCGAAGGTGGCCGTCGGGACGGCGTTGCTGCTCATGCCGATCCTCCTCGTCGCCGCCTACCTCCTTGGTCGGTCGTTCTTCGCCGTCGTCGCCGCCTATCTCCTCATGCAGTTCGGGTACGTCTTCCTGCTGAAGGAGATCGTGCTCGTCGACGTGTTCATCCTCGCGATCGGCTTCGTCATGCGGGCGATCTCGGGCACGGTGGTCCTGGGGGCGCAGATCTCTCCGTGGCTCTACACGGTGACTTTGCTCGGCGCGCTCTTCCTCGGCCTGTGCAAGCGCCGGAACGAGCTCGTGCTGCTCGGGGACCGCGCCGGCGACCACCGCAAGATCCTCGAGGGCTACACGGCGCCGTTGCTGGATAGCCTCACCAGCATCGTGGCCTCGTCCACAATCATGGCGTACTCGCTCTACACGTTCACGTCGCCCACGTTGCCCCCCAACAACCTGATGATGCTCACGGTGCCGTTCGTCATCTTCGGGATGTTTCGGTACCTGTACCTCACCCACGCGCGCAACGCCGGCGGAAGCCCGGAGGATGTGTTCCTGCGCGACAAGCCCCTGATCATAACCATCGGTTTGTGGATCCTGACGACCGGGTTGATCCTCGGGCTCAGGTAGTGGACCGCGAAGCGCAAGAGTAACTTGTCACTTGCGTCGACGGGTTCTCGAGGCCAAAATTGTGGGCTTAACACCCACGTTACGTCCTATGCTTATGGTCGGTTCTTGGCTCGAACGCTTGTTCAAACGCCACCCGCTGGTGGTCGGGGAGGAGGCATGGATGGGGTTGGAGGCTCCGGCGGTGCCCGCAGAGGAGGCTGAGCAGGTGGAGGGCGCGGTGCTCGGTCGACGGGTCGCGTTCGCGACGGGCCGTTGGTGCGCGCGGCGTGCACTGGCCCGCCTCGAGATTCCCTCGTTCATCCTCCGCAACGGCGCCGATCGCGCCCCACGGTGGCCTCCCGGCGTGGTCGGTTCGATCACGCATGCCGGCTCGGTCCCGGGCGGCTTCTGCGGCGTGGTCGTGGGGAGGTCCTCTCACTGGATGACACTCGGCCTCGACGCCGAACGGGGCGACGCACTGGATCCCGAGCTTTGGCCCCTTGTGTTGACGCCCAACGAGAGCGCCTGGCTCGGGAGTCAGGCGCTCTCGGCGCGCCGGATCCTGGCCAGCCTCGTCTTTTCCGCAAAGGAATCCTTCTATAAAGCCCAGTTCCCCCTGACCGGCAGGTTCCTGGACTTCACGGACGTCGAGGTCACCGTCGATCTCCAGCAGTTAGCCTTCGAGGCGCGCCTTTCCGGGAAGGTTTCGGAGGGCGATGCGTTCCTGCGTGTATGCAAGGGCCACTTCCTCACTTCCGAGAGGTTCGTCTTAACTGGGATCGCAGTTCCGGCGAGATCCCTTTCCGTGGCAAGCGCATGAACCTAGAACGTTCTTTTGACCGCGAGAAATAGCATGGTACCTTATACCGGGTCCAAAATGGCTAGCCAACCGTCGGATCGTGAGGACGGGGAAGACGACGAAAAGGCGCGGCCAGAGGCCGACAGCGGTCTCGACGCGGAGCTCGATCGGGCGGTGCCGGTCTCGGACGCGGAGGCCTTCCTGATCGGTGTCGGCGGCAAGCAGTCGGGCCGGGTCTTCGCGCTCTCGTACAACACGGTGTTCTTGGGCCGCGCGCCCGAAGCCGACGTGTTCATCGCCGACCCGTCCGTGTCGGCGCGACACGCACGAATCATCAATGGCAGCCAGGGCTTCGAGATCGAGGACCTGGATTCGACCAACGGCACCTTCGTCGGCGGGCAGCGGATTCGTCGCGCCCGCCTTCAAGGTGGCGATCGCGTGATGCTGGGACAGGTCGAGTTCAACTTTCTCCTCGATCGCCCCGTCGAAGCCACGATCGCCGTGTTCTCTCCGCGCGGGCTGTCTGGCGCCTCCGAGAACAACGCGCTCGTTCGGATTCCGGCGCCTTATCTGCCCCCGCCGCGGTATCCGGCCGCGCCGCGCCTGACTGGCCACGGCCAGGACGATGAGGAAGGGCCGTCGCTGCTGGAGATGATCGGGAAGGCCATCCGGGCCTACCGATTCGTGCAGCGCAACGGCCTGCTCTTCGGGATACTCACGGTGCTCGGCGTGGGGATCGGGATCGCGTCCCTGGCGATCTTGCCTGCCTCCAAGGAGGCCCACTGCGAGGTGAAGCTGCTGCCGCAGGTGAAGTCGAATCCGATGGACGCGCAGCAGGGTCGGCCCTACGACGAGGATGCCCTTCAGTTCTTTTCGGGAGCGGAGCGGGCGTTTACGGATCCGGAGCTGGTCGCCGGAACGTTGAAGAAACTTCGGGGCTGGGCCCCCGACGATTCCTACGTCACTGCGGTGGTGGGGCGACTCAAGTTCGAGCCTCTCCCCGACCATATTTACCGGGCCACCTACCGAGACCGGTTGCTCGGCGGGGGCAAGCCAGCGCCGGCGGAGTTTCTCACCGCCCACCTGGAAAATTACGTTCAGACCGAGATCAACAAGGCGTTGAGGGTGTTCACGGCGCAGGCGGATTTCCTCCGGGATCAGATGAAATCGGTCGAGACGGACATGAGCCGCATCAGCGCCGAAAAGGTGAAGTTTCGCGAGAAGAACTCCGACCGTCTGCCGGAGGAGGCGGCGTTGACCCACAACACCCGCTTCACCCTCGAGACCCGCAAGGCGGACCTGACCGCCCAGATCCGCCAGCTGCAAGGCGAGCTCGAGGCCCAGCGCCGGGCGCTCAGGGCCGAGGGCCCTCTGGCGCAAACCAAGTTCACCGGCTCGCAGGCCTACCGGGAGTCGCTGGCCAGGATCAACGGAAAGCTGAGCGAAGCCTACGCCCGGGGCCTGGCGGATGGACATCCGGAGGTGAAGCAACTCAAGGACGAGAAGCAGCGCATCGAGGAGCTGATCCAGAAGGAGATGGGGTCGGATACGAACGATCTGGACCGCCGATCGAACGCGGGCTTTCAGGCTCTGCAGGCGCGCGTGGATCTCCTGCAAGCGCAGCTCAGCGCAGCGCGGGGCGACCTTGCCGACACGGAGAAGAGCCTCGGACAGATCCGGCACGTCGTGGGTGACCTCCCCCGGGTCGAGGCGCGTGTCCAGCAGCTCAACGACACCCAGGATGCCACCACCCACCTTCACGCGCAGCTCTTCGAGCAACTGAAGAAGGCCGATCTGCAGCTGAGCCTCGAGCGGGTGTCCGCGGAGTCCCGCTACGAGATCATCGTTCCGCCCCAGCTCGTCAAACAAAGGATGGCCGCTACCGTGGCGATTCGAGCCGTCATCGGCCTGTTTTTGGGGCTGCTCCTGGCGGCGATCGTGATAGGCGTGCGCGAGGTGCGGCGGTTGGTGTCGAAGGCGATCATCAACATGGACGGCGGCTACAGCTCGAACCGTTGATGCACACCCGGACCAAGTCGCCTGTCGGTCGCTTCGAAGATGAGTCAGCATCGCGTGTATTCCTTCGCGACTAGCCGTTCGTGGAGGCCCTTCGCCGTCGTCGTGCTGACGTCCGCGATGTTTGCCTGTGCGACGGAGAGGCCGTTCGTCTGGGTGCAAGATCTTCCTCCGGCGCGCGTGGAGCCGGACGACGCCGTCAACCCGCGTGACACCATCGCCGTGGTGATTCTCGATCAGCCGACCATGTCGGGCGAGTTCGTGGTTCATGACGACGGCGCGTACCTCCAGCCCACGCTGGGAAACGTGCCGGTTCAGGGACGCTCGCCGGCGGAGATCGCCACCGATCTCCAGCGGCGGCTGAATGGCATGATCGTCAACCCCCGGGCGACTGTCTCGATCGTTCACATCGCACCGATACGGGTGAGCGTGGTGGGCGAGGTCAGGACGCCCGGACCGTACGAGCTCAATCGCGACCGGACGCTGGCCGGCGCGTTGGCGGCCGCGGGGTGGCTGACGGACTTCGCGGGGAAAGATCGTGTGTTCGTCGTCCGTCACGGCGGCGGCGAGACCCGCGTGCGCTTCCCGGTTCGAGATGTGACGGCGCCGGATTCGCGCAGCGCCAGGTTTCGCCTGCGCGACGGGGACGTCGTCGTCGTGGAATAGGCCGGCGTGTTGAGCCTCCCGCCAGCCTTGTTGCTGCTCTGCATCGGGGGCCAGTTCGACGCCAACGGACTCGTCACGCTCGAGGCTCGGGCCGGCGAAGCGCCGCTCAACGCGGACGGGGTGGTCCGCGCGGGCGTGGTTGCCGTCCTCACGCCCGACCTGCAGCTGTCGTATCTGTCACGCACGACGGACCTCCGGCTCGACTACAGTCCTCGGATCTTCTGGCGGGAACCGAACGATCTGAACACGCATCGCCCGCTGATCCTCCACGTGGCGAACTTCGTCGCCGTGTCGCAAGCTTCGCGAACGCTTCGGCTCACGGGCAGCGCCAACGCCTCGATCGGCGAGTCGGACTACACGGCGCTCGCCCAGCTGCTGGGCCCCACGCAGGCGGCGATCCCTTCCGTGGTCGACTTCCTCTCGGTGACTTCGAGCGCCGGCGCGGTGGCGAACCTCAGCCGCAGGGCGACGTTCGGCGCTGCCTTGACGTTCACTCACCGCAGGCCGCTCGGCGCCGCGGCGACGGTTGTCCTCCCCGACCCCTCCATGACTCCCTTTCCCCGCCAGACGTCGTTCACCGCCAGCCCGTCGCTGCGAGTCAACCTGTCCCGCGCAGACGATCTGATCCTCACGAGCCCCGTGTCCTATGGGACCTACTCCACCGGCGTTGACATCCTGACCGTCAGTCCCCAGGTGGGTTGGCTCACCCACCTGTCGCCGCTTTATGATCTCAGAGCCGCCCTGGGGATCGCGTACGCACGCGTGGTGCCCGCCCTGACGACGTCGTCTCCCGTCGCGCCGGTGGGGGAGCTCGGCCTCGACATGCGGCTCTCCAACCAGGGAGGCGTCGCGACACGGGCCTCGACTGGGGTGCGTGTCGACTACTTCGTCGATCCAGTGCTGGGAACGGCAGGGCCGCGGGCGCTCGTGCTCCTGGGCCTGTCGTCGACGTTGAACCCCGACTGGCTGGTGGGAATCGACGCGAGCTATTCCACCGTGTTCGTGGGAACGAGCCCGGGGCCGATGGGTTATCAACCGGACGAGACCGCCGTGTCGGTTTCGATCCCCGTTCGCTTCCGCGCTTCGGACAACCTGCTCACGGAGTTCGGATTTCGCTATTCCGACCGCGCGCCCAGCGTCCAGGTGTCGGCCTTCGGGTTTCACCAGAGGCAGCTTTGGCTCTACGGTTTGTTCACGGCCACGACGCGCCGGCCGACGTCCCGGAGAGTTCAGTGACCATCTCGTCTATCATCTCTCTGATCGAATGCCTTCCGTGAAGAGTCGAAGCGGCGCCGTCGTCATCGGACGCAATGAAGGTGAGCGGCTGCGGAGTTGCCTGACTTCGCTCGTGGGGCGGGTCGAACCTCTGGTCTACGTGGACTCGGGGTCGACGGACGGCAGCGTGGCGCTGGCGAAGGGGCTCGGCGCCTTGGTCGTCGACCTGGATACGACGGTGCCGTTCACGGCGGCGCGGGCCCGCAACGCGGGGTTCGCGAGGCTGCGCGAGGCGGCGGAGGAGGTCGAGTTCGTACAGTTCGTCGACGGCGATTGTGAGGTGGTCGGCGGCTGGTTGGACCGGGCCGAACGGGAGCTCATCGCCGATCCCGAGCTCGCCGTCGTCTGCGGTCGCCGCCGCGAGCGGCACCCCGACGCCTCCGTCTACAACAGGCTCTGCGATCTCGAGTGGGACACCCCGATCGGATACGCGAGAGCCTGTGGCGGCGACGCGCTCATGAGGGTCGCCGCTGTCTCGAAGGTCGGG
Organism: uncultured Myxococcales bacterium; assembly: GCA_964443975.1. Classification (GTDB taxonomy): domain Bacteria; phylum Myxococcota_A; class Polyangia; order Fen-1088; family Fen-1088; genus DASYCK01. The sequence continues at coordinate 173,158 of CAYUFS010000001.1, forward strand.
GGATACAATCCTGACCTCATCGCAGGCGAGGAACCCGAGCTGTGCCTGCGCCTGCGCCAGGCCGGCTGGAAGGTTCTGCGCGTGGATGCGGAGATGACGCTGCATGATGCGGCCATCACCCACTTCAGACAGTGGTGGCGGCGTACGCTGCGCTCGGGACACGCCTACGCGGAAGGTGCCGCCCGTCACGGACACGAACCCGAGCGGCATTCCGTTCGCAACGTCCGGAGCATCTGGTTCTGGGGTCTGGGGCTTCCGATCACGGCGCTCGGGTTGGCGCCCATCACGGCGGGCGCCAGCCTGCTGGCCCTCGGCGGCTACCCGGTCCTCGGAGGGCGAATCTTCCTCAACAACCTGCGCAAGGGCCGGTCCGCCGGTGACTCGACGCTTCACGCGGCCGCGTGCGTGGTGGGCAAGGTGCCCCAGGCATTTGGGCAGCTTCTGTATTGGAGAAAGCGACTGACAGGGGTGCGCGGTGGAATCATCGAATACAAGGGCCCGCAAGGGGGTTAATATCCTGGCGGCAGCACCCTGCCTCCATCATGACGACACTCGCGGAGAAGAGCGCGCACGCAGAGGCGTTGAATCGCTGCAGGCAGTTCGTCGACGGCGCCTCGGTGCTGGTCGTGATCGTCAGCTACCGAACCGCGGGACTCGTCGTCAACGGCCTCGCGGCCTTGCGGGGGGAAGCGTCCGCTGATTCCCGCCTCCGCGTGGTCGTCGTCGACAACACCTGCGGCGAGGACGCGGCCGAAATTCAGGCGGCCATCGACGCGCGCGGGTTTGGGTCGTGGGCGATGTTGCTGATCTCGGATCGAAACGGCGGTTACGGCTACGGCAACAATCTGGCGGTTCGAGAGGGTCTGCGGGCGCCGCGGCCGCCGGAGCTGTTCTGGATGCTCAACCCCGACGCCGAGGCGCGGCCGGGCTCCGTGAAGGCCCTGCGCGATTTCATGGCCACCGACGAAAGAATCGGCATCGCGGGCAGCGCCCTGTTGAACGACGACGAATCGGTCTGGGGATATGCGTTCCGCTTCCCATCGGTCTGGAGCGAGCTGGAGAGCGGCGCGCGGCTCGGGCTCTTGACCCGGCTGCTCGACCACCATGTCGTTCCCATGAAGATGGGAGACCAACCGCAGGAGGTGGACTGGCTTCCAGGCGCGAGCATGATGGTACGCCGCGAGGTCTTCGCGTCCATCGGCCTGTTCGACGAAGGCTATTTCTTGTACCACGAGGAGACCGATCTCTGCTTGCAGGCGCAGAAGGCCGGCTTCACCTGCTGGTACGTGCCGGCGAGCCGGGTGATGCACATCGCGGGCGTCAGCACGGGTGTGACAGCACGCGGGGTGGCACCCAAGCGACGGCCGACGTACGTGTTCGACTCGCGCTCTCGTTACTTCGTCAAGAACCATGGGTGGGTCTATGCGGTCCTGGCCGACCTCGCCTGGTCCGCAGGATTCGTTTCCTGGCGGGTCCGTCGGCGAATCCAGCGCCGGCCCGATCGCGATCCGCCCCATTTGCTGTGGGATTCCCTGCGCAACAGCACCCTGTTGAAGGTTCGTCCCTGGCGTCGGGACTACACGAAGCCGGCCGCCACCGATTGAGGTCGCGCGAAGGGCGCGTCGCGGCGCGGGCTGGCAGGTCGATAGCGTCCGCGTGCGTCGGGCTTGGTGGGACGCGGTGCGCGGCGCTATATTGCAACCTCGAAATGAAACCCAATGGTCAGCTGTGGCGGGCAGGCGCGAAGGGGGCGGTTTGGACGGCAGAGATCTGAAAGAGCTCGGGCAACGGGTCTTCGGGACCGACGTGATTCGGTCGGCGCGCGCGATCCGGCAACGGGTCGACTGATGTGCGGGATCGCGGGCATCTTGCGCGTCGGGGACGCCGCCGCGCCGCCGACCCGGGAGGAACTGGGCCAGATGGCGGCCGCCCTTCGGCACCGGGGCCCCGACGAGTTCGGGATGTACCGGGACGCGCAGGCGGGGCTGGCGCACGCGCGCCTGTCGATCATCGACCTGTCGACGGGCCAGCAGCCCCTCGCCAACGAGACCGACGATCTCTGGATTGTCTTCAACGGCGAGATCTTCAACTACCTCGAGCTCCGCGCGGAGCTAGAGGCGGCCGGCCATCGTTTCCGCACCCGCAGCGACACGGAGGTCATCGTCCACGCGTTCGAGGCCTGGGGCGATGAGGCGTTCGAGCGCTTCAACGGGCAATGGGCGGTGGCGCTCTGGGACAGCCGCAGGGCCACCCTGACCCTGTCGCGCGACAGGCTCGGCGTGCGCCCGCTGTACCTCGCGGAGCATGCCGGCCGCCTCTACTTCGCCAGCGAGGTGAAGGCGATCTTCGCCGCGGACGCCAGCATCCCTCGGCGACTCGAGCCCGCCGGCCTCGACGAGACCTTCACGTTCTGGAGCGTGGTTCCTCCGCAGGCGGTCTTCGCCGGGATCAGCGAGCTGCGGCCTGGGTTCGTGCGCCACTACACCCGCGCGGGCATGACCGAGCGCCCCTACTGGACACCTCGCTACCCGCCCGAGGAGGCTAACGCCGTCTCGCCCGCTCATATGTTCCCAGGCTCGCTCGACGACGCGGTGGTGGCGGTGCGCGAGGCGTTGAACAAGGCGACGGAGCTGCGGATGCTTCGCGCCGATGTCCCCGTGGGAAGTTACCTGTCGGGGGGCCTCGACAGCTCGCTGGTCGCGGCGCTGGCGCTGCGCGCGAAGGGCCAGCGCTTCCAGACGTTTTCGCTTCGCTTCGACGACGCGGAGTACGACGAGACGCCGTTCCAGCGCATGATGGTGAGCCACCTCGGCAGCGCGCACCAGGACGTCGTCGTCTCCCGGTCCGACATCGCCGCGGCGTTCCCCGCGGTCATCACGCACACGGAGCGCCCGATCCTGCGCACGGCGCCGGCCCCCCTGTTCTTGCTGTCGCGGTTGGTGCAGCAGGCGGGCATCAAGGTCGTCCTCACGGGCGAAGGGGCCGACGAGATGTTCGCCGGCTACGACATCTTTCGCGAGGCGAAGGTGCGCCGCTTCTGGGCCCGACAGCCCGGCTCGCGCATGCGCCCGCGGCTCCTCGAGCGCCTCTATCCCTATCTGGCCCGCTCTCCCGTGAGCCAGCAGGGAATGGCGCGGCAGTTCTTCGGTCGCAACCTCGGCCAGTGGCAGGAGCCGAGCTTCGCGCACGATCCGCGGTGGCAGACGACCGCCGCGCTGAAGCGGCTGTTCTCGCCCGACCTTCGCGCCGCGCTGGTGGGCCGCGACGCGGTCGCGACGTTTCTCCAAACGTTGCCGGCGGACTTCGGGCACTGGTCGTACCTGGCGCGGGATCAGTACATCGAGGTGAGGACCCTGCTGTCCGGATACCTGCTGTCGTCGCAGGGTGATCGCATGCTGATGGCCCACTCGGTGGAGGGCCGCTTTCCGTTCCTGGATCGGGAGGTCGTGGCCCTTGCCAACAGCTTGCCCGCGTCTTACAAATTGCGCGTGCTCGACGAGAAGCACGTGATCAAACGGGCGTGTGGGGGGCTGGTGCCGGAGGCGATCATCGGGCGGAAGAAGCAACCGTATCGGGCGCCGGACGCGCTGTCCTTCGTCGGCCCCGAGGCGCCCGCCTGGGTCGGCGAGATGCTGAGCCCAGAGGCCGTCGGCGCGAGCGGCGTGTTCGATCCCGGCGCGGTGGGCGCGCTGTGGGCGAAGTGCCGCGCCCGCGCCGCGGACGGGCAGTTCTCGAACACGGACAACATGGCGGTGGTGGGGGTCCTGTCGACGCAGCTGCTGCACGAGCAATTCGTGCGGCGGCCTCCCGAACGACGTCCCGGCATCGCGTTTGGCACCATGGTGGAAAAATGACCAACGCTCTCGACGCCGCTGTTCCCCTGCTCCACGACTTCCTGCTCCGGAGCGCCGCGCGCCTGCCCGACAAGGTGGCGCTGGTGTGCAAGCAGGAACGCCCGACCTACGCGGACGTGGATGCCCGCTCCAATGCCCTCGCCCACGCGCTGGTGCGTCGCGGGGTCGAGCGGAACGATCGGGTGATCGTGTTCGGGGACAACACAATCGAGACGGCCATATCGTTCTGGGCGGTGCTGAAGGCCAACGCGGTGGTCGTCATCGTCAATCCGCTGACGAAGGCCGACAAGCTGGCTTACCTGTTGAACGACAGTCGCGCCACCGCGCTGATCAGCGACGCCCACCTCGCCGGCGTGTTTGTCCCCGCCGTGGCCGCCAGCCCGCACCTGCGTCTCGCGATCGTCTCGGGGACGATCCCGCCCGAGACGCTCCGCGCGCTGCCCGCGGGCGTGACGTGGGACGCGGCGCTGGCAGGGGAGGACGCCAAGACCCCACCGCCTCGCGCCTGCATCGACATCGATCTGGCGGCGATCATCTATACGTCGGGCTCGACGGGAGATCCGAAGGGCGTGATGCTGACCCATCGCAACATGCTGACCGCCTCCACGTCGGTCTCGACCTACCTCGGGATGCGCGAGGACGACGTCGTGCTGATGGTGCTTCCCATGGCGTTCGACTACGGCCTGTACCAGATGATCATGTCGTTCCAGGTCGGCGCGCGGGTGGTGGTGGAGCGGTCCTTCGCGTTCCCGGCGGCGGTGCTGAAGACGATGGCGACGGAAGGTGTCACGGGTTTTCCAGGCGTACCCACCATCTATGCCATCTTGAACGAAATGGAGTCGCTCGCCTCGTACGACCTCACGCGGATTCGCTATGTGACCAACACGGCGGCGAACCTGCCGGTGAAGCACATTCTCCGCTTGCAGGAGCTGTTCCCGCAGGCGGCGATCTTCTCGATGTATGGGCTCACCGAGTGCCAGCGGTGCACGTACCTGCCCCCGCGCGATCTGGCGAGAAAACCCACCAGCGTTGGGATCGCCATTCCCAACACCGAGCTGTGGATTGTCGATGAAGCAGGAGCTCGCGTTCCGGCTGGCCAGGTCGGTCAACTCGTCATCAGGGGAGCCACCGTGATGCGCGGGTACTGGGAAAAGCCGGAGGCGTCCGCCGAGAAGCTGCGACCGGGGCCGCTGCCGGGCGAGCTGGTGCTCTATACGGGCGACTTTTGTCGCCTCGACGAGGAAGGCTACCTGTATTTCGTGGGCCGAATGGACGACATCATCAAGTCGCGCGGGGAGAAGGTGGCGCCGAAGGAGGTCGAGAACACCTTGATGAACATCAAGGGGGTGAAGGAGGCGGCGGTCATCGGTGTTCCCGACGAGGTGCTGGGCCAGGCGGTGAAGGCCTTCGTTGTGTTGGAACAGGGGGTGACGCTCACGGAGAAGGAGCTCCAGCGGGAGTGCCAGCGGCGCCAGGAGAACTTCATGGTGCCGAAATACGTGACATTCGTCACGGAGCTCCCCAAGACCACCACAGGTAAGATCAAGAAAACGGACCTGTCGTGAGCGGCGCGGACGAGGCGGGCGTGGTGGCCGACGATGCCGGAGAGCACGTGGCGCGGGCGTATCAGGCGGGCAGGCGAACGTTCATGGGCGTCGACTTGCTCGTGGCGCCCGGCGCACTGGTTCCGCGGGCAGAGACCGAGCTCCTGGGCCGCACCGCCGAGCGCCTGCTCGGGGGCCTCCCCTCGGGCGCGGACGGCACATTACGGGTCATCGACATGTGTTGCGGCTCAGGGAATCTCGCCTGCGCGCTGGCGGCGGGCAACCCGCACCTGCGCGTGTACGCCGCTGATCTCACCGACGGCTGTGTCGACCTGGCCCGGCGAAACGTCGACCACCTGGGCCTCGGGGGGCGTGTCTCCGTGCACCAGGGCGACCTGTTCGAAGCGCTCGCGGCCGTCGCGCTGGCGGGGACCGTCGATATGATCGTCTGCAATCCCCCCTACATCTCCACGGCGCGCCTGGCGAAAGACCGGGCCACGCTGCTCGAGCGTGAGCCGCTCGAGGCGTTCGACGGCGGTCCCTACGGCCTCAGCATTCATCAACGCGTGATCAAGGACGCGCCCCGCTACCTCAAGTCCGCGGGCATACTCCTGTTCGAGATGGGCCTCGGTCAGGAGCGGCAGCTCAAGCTGTTGTTCGATCGGGCGCGGACCTACCGCGACGTGCACTTCGTCGAGGACACGCACGGCTCGCCTCGGGTCGCGGTCGCTTTCATCGCCTGACGACGCCTTTGGGTGGTCCAAATCGCCCGGCGCCGCCCGCGTCGCGACGGAATCGTCCAATTCCTGGAAGATTTACAACCGCGGACGTTTCGTGGAAGATGAATACAGCACGTGCGTCGGCGAAAGTCGAACCCTGTCGCGAGCTGCCCGGGGGGGCGCCGCAGGATGACGGAATGCTCTCAAAGGGCCTAGCGGAAGGATCGACATATTCAATGCAGATCAGCGCCACAATCCGCGAGTTCATAGCCAAGAATTTTTACGTCCCCGACCCTGCGAGCCTCACGGACGAGGCCTCCCTCCTCGATCGTGGGGTCATAGATTCGACCGGCGTGCTCGAGCTGATCGGATTCCTCGAGGACACCTTCGCGATCAAGGTGGAGGACACCGAGATGATCCCCGAGAACCTTGATACGATCGGACGCATGACCGCCTTCGTGAACAGGAAGAAGGGCTAACTCATGGAGGCGCCCGTGCTGAGCCCGTCGGTCCTGGATCTGGACTCGGCCGCGGAGGTCGACTTCATCGGCGCGCGGATGCGGGAGATCGTCGGCCGCGACCTGAAGCGCCGTGGGGTGGTGGTGGCGCTGTCCGGAGGCGTCGACAGCTCCGTGTGCGTTGGCCTCGCTGTGCGGGCTTTTGGCCCAGAGAAGGTCTTCGTGGTGCTGCTGCCCGAGCGGGAATCGTCCTCCGCGAGCGTCACGCTCGGTCGGCGGGTCGCGGCACAATTCGGGGTCGTCCCCGTGTTGCAGGAGATCTCGCCCGCGTTGGAGGGCCTCGATTGCTACCGCCAGCGCGACGAGGCGATCCGGGAGGTGTTCCCGGCCTATGGCGCCGACTGGAAGTCCAAGCTGGTGATCGCGGGCGGGGTGCAGGGGGGCCTGAACTTCTTCAAGCTCGTCGTGCAGGCGCCCGACGGCACCACCCAGGAAGCCCGCCTGCCGCCGAAGCCCTACCTGCAGATCGTGGCGGCGCAGAACTACAAGCAACGCATCCGCAAGACCATCGAGTATTACCACGCGGACCGCTTGAACTTCGCTGTGGTCGGCACCCCCAATCGTCTCGAGTACGACCAGGGCTTCTTCGTCAAGAACGGCGACGGGTCGGCGGACATCAAGCCGATCGCGCATCTCTACAAGACACAGGTCTACGCGCTTGCCAGGTTCTTCGATCTCCCGCAAGAGATCTGCGAGGGCCGCCCCACCACCGACACTTACAGCCTGGCGCAGAGCCAGGACGAGTTCTACTTCGCGCTGCCCTACGAGAAGATGGACCTCGCGCTGTGGGCCGTCAATCACGACCTGCCCGCGGAGGCCCTGGCCGCTGCCATCGGTGTCCCCGTCGAGCAGGCCAAGCTGGTCTTCCACGACATCCAGTCCAAGCGCGCCACCACGCGCGCGTTGCACTCTCGCCCGCTGCTGGTCCGGCCCGTGTCCGAGATCAAGCCCTTGTAAGGCCGCGTCAGGTCGTGGAGCGAACCATCGCGGGCTGCGCGGGCTGAGCGGCGGCGCGGGCGGGAACGCCTTCCAACCGTGAATGGGGCGGGCACCCCGCCAACACCACCGCGTTCGGGCCGATCACCGTGTCGTGGCCGACCGTGACGGCCCCCAGGATCGAAACCCCGACGCCGATGTCGACCCGATCCTCGATGATGGGCTTCTTACCGGTGGGGACCCGGCCAGGGTCGCCGAAGGTGGTGTTTTGCCGGATTTGCACGTCGTCCCCGATCGCGCGTGCGTCGAGGTCCATCGAGCCGTGTCGCCAGATCCGGACGCGTCGGCCGACCTTCACGTCCACGCCGAGGCGGATGTCCCAGAGCCAATCCACAGACGTGGAGAGGCCCCGGTAGAGCATGGCAAGCGGGGGGCGGGTGACCGGCGACTCGACGGCGAGGCGCCAGTTGCCGAAACGGTGCACGGCGATCGCCCAGAAGCCGGGCGACAGCAGATCGCGCTCGTGGGTGTCGAAGTCTTCCCGCAAGAGATCCAAGAAGGCAGCCGAGGCCGCACCGCGCCGGCCGGCGCACCCTTCGGAGCCTTGTTCCTGCGCGGGCGGGGATGTCGTGTGGCCGGTGGTCTCTGGCGTGCCCTCGGCCGGGGCCGCCCTGCTGCGCCGGAACGGGTGAAGGACGTTGGTCCAGATGTCTGACCCTTCGCCGTCTCGCACCTTCCGTCGCTTGCCCTCGACGACCTCGCGCGAGTAGGAGACCGCCCGCCCCGCCACCCAGAACACGTTCGCTGCGAGCAGACCGGAGATACCAAAATGCTTGGCCAGGTAGCGCGCGCGCGACTCGTAGAAGTAACGCGCGGGGCGCCGCCGGGACGTGTCCTCAGACGAGATGTTCGAGCTCCCCCCCATGAAATGGACGATCCTCGGCTTCGGCCAGTACAGGATGCTCCAGCCGGCTGCGCGGACCCGCCGGCAATAGTCGATGTCCTCGAAGTACATGAAGTAACCGTCATCCAACAGGCCCACCTGGTCGAGGACTGCGCGTCGGATGACCACGCAGGCAAAGCCGATCCAGTCCGGCTCCATCGGCGTCTCGCTGAACGGCATCGGGACCTCGTAACGTCGCAGCAGCTTCGTGATCGGGCGGGAGTTGGCCACTCGAACGAACTCACCGAGCGGGCGAGGGAAGCGGAAGCAGCTCTGCTCGGGCGCCCCGGCGGTGCCCTCGAAGCTGGGCCCGATCATGCCCGCTTCGGGATGCTCCGCCAGCGCCTGTCGCAGGCCGGCGATCGCTCCTGGGCGAACGAGCGTGTCGCTGTTCAACAGGACGTAGGCGTCCGCCGTGACCGCTCGAATACCCAGGTTGTTTCCCGCCGCGAACCCGCCGTTGACCGGCGACCGAAGCACCCTGGCCCAATCACCCCAACCCAGGCGGGCGATGTGGCCCTCGATGCGATCAGCCGAGCCGTCCGGCGAGGCATTGTCGACCACCACGACCTCGACTCCCGGGCGCATCTCGTCGCGCAGCGATTCCAGGCACCCGATGGTGAGCTCCGGCGTTCGGTAGTTCAGGATGATGACGGCGAGCTCGGCTTCCTTGCGCGTCCTCTCGCTGGGAGGGGTCAGGACACAACCTCCCGGGCTGAGCGTACCGGCTGGTTCGAGGCGAGGTACTCCGACGGGTTCACGCGCCTGCCGGGGATTCCGACCACCGTCGAGCCGGCCGCGACGTCCCTGGCCAGCACCGTGTTGGGCCCGATGACGCTGTCATCCCCGACGCGGAGATTTCCCACGATGCACGCGTTGGCTCCGATCTGCACGCGGCTGCCGATGGTCGGCGTGGAGGGATCGTTTCGTCGCCGCAGGCCCATGGTCACGGGGCCCTGGATCTGCACATCGTCCCCGACCTCGCGGGCGCCCATGAACAGGGCGCCGTGATGATGAAGGTGAAGGCGTCGCCCGATCTTCGCGTTGTAGGGAATGTCGATCCCCCACAGGGCGATGACCGCCTGGTAGGCGAGCTGATATGCGCCGCTGAACGGTGCCCGAACGACCTTGGTCCGGATTCCCATCCTCCAGTTCCCGATGCGGTGCACAGCCAGGGCCCAGAACCCCGCGGAAAGGAGGTCGCTGCCATGCGTCCTGAGATCCTCTTTCAGCAACTCGACCAAGGTCACGCCGGCGGGGTTCTCGTTGCAGTTGCCTGGTGGCAGCCGTTGCCCCGACTTCGCTGGCGCTCCGTCCACTCCCACCGCTCGGGGCGACAACGACCAGGCGGGGACGGTCCGAGCGGGAACTCCGAGCACGTTGGCGCCCGGGGGAACGTCCTCCAGGACCACCGAGTTGGCGCCGACGACGGCCTGCCGGCCGATTCTGACCGCTCCCATGACACAAGTTCCGGAACCGATGTCGACCCCGTCTTCGATCACAGGCAGCGCGTCGCGGGATGACGTTCCCTCGCGCGACGGGCCGAGGCTCGTGGACTGGCGGATGTGTACGTCGTTTCCGATGGATCGAGCCTCGAGGAACATACAGCCCTGGTGCCAGATCCTCACCCGCCGCCCGAGGTCGACCGTCGCGGGGAGGTTGATGCCCCAGTTCCAGTCCATGAGCTTGAACATGACCTGGTAGGCGCCCTTGCACAGCGAGCGTGCCAGTGGCGAGTCGATGGCGGCCGTTCCCCGACCAAACCTGTGCAACCGGACCGCCCAGAATCCTGGCTCGAACAGATCGCCGTCGTAGGTGGCAAAGTCTTCGACGAGAAGCTCCCACCGCCCGAGCTCGCCTGGTGGTCTTATGTCCGGCTGCACATCGGGGGCACGGGCCGCGCTCGGCACGATGCCCATCCGCCCCGCCCGATTCGGGTCACGGACCTTATGAAGGCCGGTGCGGATGAGCTTCCGAAGCATGGCACTGACGACTGTACCCTAACCGAACCATGCCCGGCCAACGTTGAACGCCGCAAACCGCCCAGCGGGGAACCTCGTTGTCATGAGGCGGAGGCCGGCTCGGCCTGAGTCATCTGGGTTTGGGAGGGCTCCGTGCGTACGCAGATGACCCGGGCAGGAACGCCAACGGCGACCGCACCCGCGGGAACGTCCGTGAACACGACGGCGTTTGCGCCTATCTGGGCGCCATCGCCAATCGAGACCGCGCCCAAGATCTTCGCCCCAGCTCCTACGCTCACGCCCGTCCCCAGACAGGGCGCATCGAGCGGCCGCTCCAGGTTGCGATTTCCCAGGGTCACACCGTGACGCAAGATGCAGTCGTCGCCGATCACGGCGCTGCCGTGGATGACGATGCAACCTTGGTGCTCGATAACGACGCGGCGGCCGATCCGGCTCGAATAGGGCAACTCGATCCCATAGATGTTCCGGACGCCGCGGTAGAGCGTGCGGTAGAACACACTGAAGGGCGCCCGAACGACCTTCGAGGTCAGCCCCATGCGCCAGTTTCCAAAGCGATGAACGGCGACCGCCTGGAACCCCGGCTTGGTCCAATCGCGACCGTGCGCCTTCCAGTCCTCGAGCACCTGAGCGACCAAGCCAAGACGATCATTCTGTTTTTCGAAGGTCATGCGGAGAATTCCTTAAGTGAGGACTCTGGTTCTCGACGGATCGATAGGCAAGGGGGCGCGGTGGGGCATCGGCATATTTGCTGGTGTTTCCGGATTCGAGGAATCTACCCGATTCTCCGCGTTATTTTCGGTCACGGATCCACCAATTCAGCTCCCGGCTCGACCCTCCTGTCCAAGGGAGCAGACACGGCCCCGCCAGTAGCGTACTCCAGCCGTCGCGGCCATGGAAGGAAATGAGGCGATCACGGAGGCGCCGGCGGCTGTATTCGTGGCCTCCAGCCCATGCCAGCCTACCGGTCCTATGTTGATATGAAATAAATTGGTAACCGCTATTACTATATCATATGCCTTCCGTCTCCTGCTCAAGGACCCCTGGGGGTAGGTTCCGTAACCAGGCGAACTTTCAAAACCAGTCAAACGTGAAGGTGGCGTATCATCGGACTGATGGAAAGCCTTGAAAAGTGGGCTGCGCGGCCGGGGATTCTGCCTCTGGCGATGGCTGTACTGATCTTCTCCAGTTGTGGAGCGAGCTCTTCCACGAGGGCCCTCGGAGGCTCTGGGACCGGCGGGACGATGGCGGCCGATCCGCCAGCGGGGTGCCCCGGCCCGCCCGCAGCGGGTGTCGCCGTGTTCTATGTCTGCGACTGCGGTTCGAACGCGGACAAAGATTGCAGAGCAGGGAACGACAACAACGCCGGAACCTCGCCAGATTCGCCCTGGCAGACATTCAGTAAGGCGCAATCCCAATTCGCGGCGCTAAATGCCGGCGACCGGATCGAGTTTTGCCAGGGCGGAAGCTTCACCATCACGGGGTCGAATAAGTGGGTCAACGGAAACTGTCGCGCCGACAACCGATGCGTGGTCGCCAGCTATGCGGCGCCCTGGGCCAGCGGTGACGAGGGGCGCCCGGTGATCCACTCGCCCGGCGGTCAGCACGGCGTCGCCTTCGACGACCCTTCGAACGCCGATCACGAGGAGGGCTATGTGTTTGCCGGACTGGAGTTGGTGGGTTCGGGGACTGATTCTGGATTCTTCGTTTACAACGACATAGACGACGTCTTGATTTGTGACACGTTCATTCACAACTTCTCCATCGGTGTTCAGCTCGACGGAAGCAACCCACCAAACCCCGGCGCTGACACGCACAACGAGCGGATCGTCCTGAGGGACTCCATCGTCAAGGACAACGGGGGCCAAGGTTGGCTGGGGGGCGACAACGGCAGCTCGATCTTGACGTCGCGGTTCGAGAACAATGGCTTCGACCGTGCGGTGTTCAATCACAACATCTACCTCTCGATGGACGGCGCGAGCGGAATTCAAGTGATTGGCAACGACCTCTATCGTTCTGCCGTGATCGGGGGAAAGTGCATGTCAGTGTCGCTCGTTGGGCACGGCGTGGCGGACGGCTTGCTGATCGCGGGCAACACGGTTCACGAAGACATTGGCACCGTTGACCAGGGATGCTGGGGCATCGCCATCGATCCCGGCTACGCGAGCGCCGAGTCGTTCAACAACGTGATCATCCGCGGCAACACCGTGACCAATGTCGGAAACCAGAGCATCGGCGTTTCATCCTGTCACGACTGCACGATCGAAGACAACGTCGTAATCAACCAGCAGCAAATCAACACACAGGCCATCCTGGCACCGAGCCTGTCTGGGAATGACAATGACGCGACGAACAATCACATCACGATCAGGAACAACTCGATCGACATCGACGTGGGCCAAGGCATCGGGCTGGTGCAGGAAGGCACCGGACACATCGTCGTCAGCAATGCGATCTACAGCGCGGGAGGCGGGAACGGGGGCGTCGGATGCTTCCGCCTGGATCTGCAGGCCAGCGCCTACGCGGACGTGGACGCCAACGTTTGCTTCATGAACGGCCACGGCGAGTGGGTGGTAGGGCAAGGCACCCTCGCAGCCTGGACGGCCAAGGTGGGATTCGACGCGCATTCGATGATGGTCGACCCCGAATTCAAGTCGGTGGGGGTTCCTTACGATTTAACGCCGGTCAGCACTTCACCGCTCATCAACAGCGGGGACCCCAAGAATAGCGCCCCGAACGATATCACCGGCAAGAGACGAGACGACCAGCCAGACATTGGTGCCTACGAACAATAGGATTCGCTCCGCTTTCCCCGAAACTTCCGGAAATCAGCGGCCGTCCAGATGGCGCCATCAATCGACGGCGCACCAGCCTGAACAGGAGTTTACGAGATGCGCCACCTGCCCCTATCTCCGCGAATCATTCCGCTCTTGACGGCGGCGGTGGCCGCGGCCGTCTCGGCCTGCACCAGCTCTGCCGGTTACCTCCCTGCCTCGGTCATGACCGGCAACAACGCGAGTGGTTCCGGCGCCGCCGTCGCGACCGCCGGCGGCGATGGGGCGTCGGGCGGGTCGACCCCGGCGCCGGGCGGCGGCTCTGTCGGTTCCGGCAGCGCAGGCGTGGGTGGCAATGCCACCGGCGCCCGCAGCGGGACCGGAGGGGCGGCCTCGACGGGCGGGATCGCGCCAGCCACCGGGGGCGCCGTCGGGCGCGGGGGAATAGCCGGCACGGGCGGCGCCGGCACAGGCGGGGTCGGCACGGGCTCAGGCGGCACTGGCGGCGCTGGCACGGGTCAGAGCCCTGGGACGGGAGGCGTGGTCGCCACGGCAACCGGCGGTCGCCCAGGGACCGGCGGCGGGACGTCGGGCTCGGGCGGGATGGCGGCAGCCCCGCCCGTAGGCTGCCCCGACGCGCCAGCCCCGGGCATCGCGACCTACTACGTGTGCGACTGCGGGGCGAACGCGGACAGCAACTGCGTCGCCGGGAAGGACACCAACGCGGGGACCTCGCCCGCGGCGGCCTGGCAGACCTTCGGGAAGGCGGAGGCGCAATTCGCGTCGCTGCGCGCCGGAGACCGCATCGAGTTTTGCCGGGGCGGAAGTTTCTCGATCACAGGCTCGAACAAGTGGGTCAACGGAAACTGTCGCGCCGACAACCGGTGTGTGGTGGCAAGTTACGCGGCGCCTTGGGCGAGCGGCGACGAGGGCCGACCGGTGATCCAGTCGCCGAGCGGCCAGCACGGCATTGCCTTCGACGATACCGCCAACGCCGACCACGAGGAAGGGTACGTCTTCGCCGGCCTGGAGCTCGTGGGGTCGGGGACAGACTCCGGGTTCTTCGTTTACAACGACATCGACGATGTCCTCATCTGCGACATGTACATCCACAACTTCTCGATCGGGATCCAGCTGGACGGGGGAAACACACCGAATCCCGGGGCGGACATGCACAACGATAGGATCGTGCTGCGCAGCTCGATCGTCAAAGACAACGGCGGGCAGGGCTGGCTGGGCGCCGACAACGGGACCTCGATCGAGACTTCTCACTTCGAGAACAATGGATTCGACCTGGCGGTCTTCGATCACAATATCTACCTGTCGATGGACGGGGCAAGCAACGTTCAGGTCATCGGCAACGACCTCTACCGCTCTTCCGTCATCGGAGGGAAGTGCATGTCGGTTTCCTTGGTGGGACATGGCGTCGCTGATGGCCTCCTCATCCAGGGCAACACCGTGCACGAGGACATCGGAGCGGTGGACCAGGGATGTTGGGGGATAGCGATCGATCCCGGATATGCCTCCGCGGAATCATTCAACAACGTCATCATCCGGGGCAATACGGTGACGAACGTCGGAAATCAAAGCATCGGCGTCTCGGCTTGCCACGGTTGCGTCATCGAGAACAATGTGGTCATCAGTCGGCAGAGCATCAATGGCCAGGCAATCTTGGCGCCAAATCTGTCGGGAAACTCCAATGATGCGACGAACGACCACATTACAATTCGAAACAATTCGATTGATATCGACGTGGGACAGGGAATCGGCCTCGTCCAGGAAGGGGGCGGACACATCGTCGTCAACAACGCCATCTACAGCAAGGGAGGGGGGAATGGCGGGGTCGCCTGCTTCAGCCTCGATCTCCCAGCATCCTCCTACGCCAGCGTGGACAATAACGTCTGCTTCATGAACGGGCGTGGAGAGTGGGTGGTCGGCCAGGGAACCCTCGCCGCCTGGACGTCGAAGTTGGGATTTGACGGCCATTCGATGCTCGTAGATCCGGGATTCAAGGCCGTCGAGGCGCCCTACGACTTGAGCGCCGCTGGCGCGACCTCGTCCGTCGTCAATCACGGACAGGTCCAGAATGCCTCCGCCACCGACATCACCGGGAAGGCTCGCGACGCCCAGCCGGACGTCGGCGCCTACGAACTATAGCGACAGGGTGGGACGGCTGCCCAGTCTGCTGGTGCCTGAGACCTATCCAGCCTCGCTTGTCCTCGACGCCAATGACTTCGTTACCGCTCGATCGCGCCGATGTCGGGGGCTCCGTCATTGCGGGGCTTGCCAGCTCGGTCCACGGCCGCGCTCCTCGCCGGATCGCCGCGATTGATGAGGGGTGAGCCGGATCTCGGCGAAAGGTCATAACCGGGGGCGCTCGTCGACAGGAAGCCCGGATCGCCGCGCATCGAGTGCTTGTCGAACCCGGTCTCGGACGTCCAGTCCGCGAGGGAGGAGTGACCCTCCGCCCAGACGCCGTTCTCGCCGGGGTCGCAGATGTTGTAGTCCACGGCGACGTACGACGTCGCCGGCAAGCCGAGGCTGAAACATGTCGTTCGCCTCTTCCCGCGGGAATAGATGGCGTTGTCGATGATGGCGTGTCCGCCGCCTTCCTTTTCCAGCGATATTGCAGTTCCACCATCGATGTAGATCGAGTTGTTGCGGACGACGATCTTGCTGTCCTGGGCGTCACCGGACTCACGGTCGATGCCAGGAATGGAGATGGCGGAGGCGGTGAGGTTCTGCTCGTTCACGATCACATTGTTCTCCACCAAGCAACCCTGGCAGGCGTTCAGGGCGATGCTGACGTTTCCAACGTTGATGATTGTGTTGCCGCGAATGATGGCGTTCGTGAATAGCTCGGGGTCCTTGTAGCCAGTCACGACGCCGATCCCCCAGCAACCTTCACCCACCGCGCCCAGGTTCTCTCTTATCAAGTTGTCCTCGATTCGCAGACCCGCGAGGCGGCCGTGGACGACCAAGGAGGTCGCCTGACACTTCCCATCGACGATGGTCGAGCGAACGAGCTCGTTTCCCACGACCCGCATGTCGTGGTCGTCGTCATGCCCGGACAGATAGATGTTGTGGTTGAACACCGCCTTCGCGAAGCCGTTGTTCTCGAAGTAGGTATGTTCAATGGAGCTGTCAGAGCTGGCTCCGAGCCAGCCATCGCCCCCGTTGTTCGTGATGCGGGACGAGCGCAGTGCGATGCGATCATTCTTCCCGTCGCTGCCCGGGCCAATCGCGTTTGAACCACCCAGGTGCACGGCGATCTCGAAGTTGTTGATGACGAGATCGCACATCGTGACGTCATCGATGTCATTGTAGAGAAACACGGCCCACCCCGAGCCGCTTCCCTCCAGGTCGAGGCTGGAGAACAGGTAGCCCTCCTCGTGGAGCGCATCACCCCCATTGTCCAGGGAAAAGACCCTGGCCTCGCCGGGCGCCCGAATGATGGGCAGCTTTTCCGTGAGACCCGCCCACGCGGGACGGTAGTCGCGAACGACACACGGACTGTCGGCGCGGCAGGCGCCGTTGACCCATCGTTGCGAGCTTCCGATGTCAACGGAGAACGAGCCGCCACGGCAGAAGGCGATGGTCTCTCCGGCCGACAGGTCGGCGAATTGACGCCTGGCCCGCTCGTACGTTCGGAACGCGCTCTCTTTGCGGCGTCCGCTGTTGCCGTCATCTCCGGGCTTGCACGAGGCCGCCGAGCCTGGACCGCAGTCGCACACGTAGTATACGCGCCCGGTTGGTTCCGCCGGTCCCGGGCAGGCCGGCGTCTTGCGCGTCGTTGACGCGCCTCTCGGAACCATCAGGGGGGCCGGCGGTGTTGAATCTTCCTGGCCGGCGGTCAAGACGGCCTCGGCGGGCACCTTGGACCGGTTACAATCTGCGCAGAATGAGAGGGAAAGCAGCAGGCCTGCAAATACGGCCAGGCGCGCGATTTCCGGTGGAACCATCGGCAGTGCATAGCCCCGGAACCCTCGGGGATCAAGCGTGACGATGCCCCGACCGGGGCCGCGAGGGCGCCGCCAGAGGCTCGCCGCTCTGATGGCGCTGGCGTTTGGCGCCGCCCCCACCATCTCCGCTTGCGCTCGAAGATCGAGCCCGCGCGCGGCGACCTCGGGACCTGCCGTGGGGGACGTCGTCGCGAGGCCGTTGATGGTCCCCAAGCCTCATCCATCGTTGTCCCAACGATATGGCGTGGAGGTCGCGTCCGACTGGATGCCATCGACGCTGGTGTGGGACAAATGGCCGCTCGATGTCAGCTGGCTCAACGACGGCGACCGGCCCGCCGGGCGGCACGGCAAGGTCAGGGCGCGCGGCGAACAGCTCGTGTTCGAGGACGGGACCGTGGCGCGGTTCTGGGGGACGACCGTCGCCGCACGGGCGCTGTTTCAAGGCACCCGCGAGGCCATCGCCAATCAGGCCAAACGAATCGCCGCCTTGGGGTTCAATCTGGTTCGCATTCACCACCACGACTCGGACTGGGTCGAACCGAACGTGTTCGAGAAGGGACCCACGACCGGGCGGCTGGATCAGGCGGCGCTGGAGACGCTCGATTGGTGGGTCAAGTGCCTGAGGGACGAGGGTGTGTATCTGTGGATCGACGTGAACGTGGGTCGCCGTTTCAAGCCCGGCGATGACATCGCCGGATTCGATGAGCTCGGTCGACTTGGTGGCGACGGACGCGGCTTCAACTACGTGAACCCGCGCATCGAGGGCTTGATGCAGCAGTTCTCGGATCGGTATCTGGGCCGGCTCAACGGGTTCACCGGCCTGGCGCTGAAGGACGATCCCGCGGTCGCCGCGGTTCTCGTGACGAACGAGAACGATCTGACCACCCACTTCGGCAGCCGGCTGTTGCCAAACGCCCACAATCCCGTCCACCAGGGGCTGTTCGAGGAGAGAGCGCGGCGGTTCGCCCAGAGCGTAGGGCTGCCGTGGCCGCGCTCGCTCAGACTGTGGGAGCCGGGTCCAGGAAAGCTTGTTTCCAACGAGCTGGAGGCCGAGTTCTTTCGCCGCACGATCGACCACCTACGAAGCCTCGGCGTGACCGTGCCCATCGCGACCACCAGCTACTGGGGCGACGAAGATCTGGTCGCGCTGCCGTCGTTGACGCTCGGTGACCTCATGGACGTCCACTCCTACGGTGAGGCCGAGTCGTTGAGCGTGAATCCGCGCGTCGAGGCCAACTTCATCTCCTGGATCGGGGCGGCGCAGGTCGCGGGCAAGCCCCTGTCGATATCGGAGTGGAATGTCGAATATCCAAAGCGGGATCGGTTCACCGCTCCGCTGTACGTCGCGTCGATCGCCGATCTGCAGGGCTGGGACGCCCCCATGATCTTCGACTACATGGAGAAGGCGATCGCCACTCCGAAGCAGGTGGATACGTGGTCCACGGGCATCGACCCGGCGATCACCGCGCTGATGCCCGCCGCCGCCGTCATGTTTCGTCAGCGGCACGTGCGACAGGCGACGACGAGCTATCGCTTCGAGCCGACGCGCGAGGCCCTCTACGACCGCCCCCTCAGTCCCCGGACCAGCGCCACCTTGCGGACGCTCGTCGAGCAGAGCCGTCTGGTGGTGAAGCTGCCCGACGTCCCCGAGCTGACCTGGGACGGCGCCAGCGCAACGGGGCCCGACCGGGACCTCGTGGTCACGGCGATCGATCGGGACTTCATCCCGGCCGGTGAAGACAGGGTTCGCTCCGACACGGGGGAGCTCGAACGCGACTGGGTCGCCGGCGTGCAGACCATCGATACACCGATGTCGCAAGCCGCGGCCGGCTGGATTGGAGCCAGGCGGATCTCTCTGCGAGACGTCGAGATCAGGGTCGAGACGCCCAAGGCCGCGGTGGCGTTCACCAGCCTGGACGGCCGTCCCATCGCCTCCTCGCGGAGCATCCTGCTCACCGTCGTCGGACAGGTCGCGGCCAGCTCCGGCGGCAGCCTTCCCCTGCTTGCGGAGCCGATCAAGGGACTGCTCTCGCTGCGGTCGGCGCGGCCGGCGCTGTCGATGACACCCTTGTCGCCCACCGCGAACCCCGCGCCCGCAGCCGATCGCCTGTCCGAACGGCGCCGCAGCCTGGGGCCGATAGCCGGCGAGCTTTCGCCAACCCTTCCGCTTCGGCACGAGGGTGACCGTTACGTGTTCCAGCTGCCGCAAGGAATCGCCACGCACTGGTTTCTCATCCAGCCGACGGAGGCCGCGTCGGGCCGACGGAACCGCGTGCCCCGTCGTCCCTGATCGCCACCTCGCGGTCTCCGTGGCCCGATGGCTTCAGCGCGGGCGCGTTTACGTCTTCGATCTTCCGGGGTACCATTCGCGCTCATGCACGGTTCCGAGATCGCCCGTGGGGCCGACGCTGTTCGCGCTCCCCGGTGGGAGGACCGCCGCGGCGTTTCCGCGGCGTGCGAGGGGAGGCGATGAACAGGGACTACGTCATCGTCAGCCCTGTTCGCGACGAGGCGGAGTTCGCGCGTCGGACCCTCGAGAGCGTGACTCGCCAGACGTTGCCTCCGGCGCTTTGGGTGGTGGTCGATGACGGGTCGACCGACGGTACGTCGGAGATCCTCGCCGATTATGCCGCCCGTTTCCCCTACATCCGGATTCATCGGCGCGCGAATCGGGGGAAACGAAGCGTCGGCCCGGGCGTCATCGACGCCTTCTACGACGGTCTGAACACGGTTGAGAACCTCAATCGATTCGGTTACTTGTGCAAGCTCGATCTGGATCTCGATTTGCCGTTGCGCTACTTCGAGCTGCTCGTCGAGCGAATGGAGGCAGATCCACGGCTCGGCACTTGCTCGGGCAAGGCGTATTTTCCGGGGCCCAAGAACACGGACAAGGACTGGAGCGGCGAGCTCGTCCCTGAATATTGCGGTGACGAGATGTCCGTCGGGATGACGAAGTTCTATCGGGTGGACTGCTTTCAGGAGATCGGTGGCTTCGTCCACCAGGTGATGTGGGACGGCATCGATTGCCACCGCTGTCGCATGTTGGGATGGCTCGCCTGCAGCTGGGATGAGCCGGCGCTCAGGTTCATCCATCTTCGACCAATGGGGTCGAGTCATCAGGGCATCGTGACGGGGCGGCGCCGACACGGTTTCGGGCAGTACTTCATGGGAACGTCGCTGCCCTACATGACGGCGAGTGCCCTGTTTCGGGCGACGACGGCGCCGTACGTGGTGGGCGGAGCGGCGATGTGGTGGGGCTTCGTGGAGAGCATGCTGAAGCGCGAAAAACGCTTCGACGACGCTGAATTCCGCAAGTTCCTACGACGGTATCAATGGGACTGCCTGCTTTGGGGCAAGGCGCGGGCGACCCAGAGGCTGAATGATCGGCAGCGGAGCCGGTGGACGGAGGCCCACGTCCAGCCGACGGCCGGGAGCTCGACCCGCGCAGCGCCGGATGCGCCTCGGTGACGACAGTCGAGGCCACGTCGAACGCAATCGACGGCCAGCCGGCCGTCGCCGGCTCCCGGGCGGGCGGCGGTGACAATCGCCTGTTCGTCCTCGACGGCTGGCGGGCCATCAGCATCTTGTTGGTCCTCGCCACCCATCTGCTTCCTCTCGGGCCGAAGCGGCTGCAGCTGAACGTGACGAGTGGCACGATGGGAATGAGTCTGTTCTTCACGCTGTCTGGCTTCCTCATCACGCAGCAACTCCACGCTCGCCGCAACGTCCCTGCGTTCTTCGTGCGTCGACTCTTCCGCATCGTCCCCTTGGCGTGGGCGTACACGGTGGTCGTCATGCTGCTGCTTCGGACCGGGCCCCGCGCCTGGATCGCGCACCTGCTCTTCGTCATAAACTATGACCAGCACGCGATCACCGAGGTCACGAGCCATTTTTGGAGCCTATGCGTGGAGGTTCACTTCTATTGTTTCATCGGACTGCTGATGGCGGTGACGCGATTTCGCGGATTTCGGGTGCTGCCCCTGGCGTGGCTCATCATGTTCGTCGTGCGGATCGTGTGGGCGCCCCTCGGGACGATTGAGACCCACTATCGAGTCGACGAAATTCTATCGGGGGCGTGCCTGGCGTTGGTCTACCTGGGCTACTTCGGTGCGAGGCCGCAGGCCTTCATTCTGCGGCTCCCGTTTCCGGCGCTGCTGCTCATCCTCGTCGCGACCTGCCATCCCGCGACGGGAGCGGTGAACGGTTTTCGGGGCCTGATCGCGTCCCTGCTGGTCGGGCACACCCTCTTCACGCGGGACGCGGCACGCTTCCAATGGCTCGGCCATCGCGTCTTGCGCTATGTGGCCGAGATTAGCTATGCGCTCTACGTCATTCACCCGCTGACGCGCTACGGGTGGCTCGGCAGCGGCCCGGCCCTGGTGAAGTATTCCAAGCGCGTCTTGACGTTTTTTCTCACCTTTGGTTTGGCCCATCTATCGACCTTCCGGTTCGAGAGACCGTGCACCGCCTTCGGGAAGCGGCTGGCGTCGCGGATCGAGGGCCGAGCCCTTGCCAGGATCGCGACCGCGGATGTCATCCGTGCTTGAGCCTGCCACCCAACCGGCGGAGCCGAGCCAACAGCCCCCCTTGAAGAAGTTGCTGACCCGCGGCTCGGTGTGGGTCACGCTCGGCTACGGCGGCAGCCAGCTGATTCGGCTGGGCGGCAATTTGATCCTCTGGCGGCTGTTGTACCCGAAGGCGTTCGGCGTGATGGCGATCGTCAACGTCTTCATGCAGGGGCTGCAGATGTTCTCGGACGTGGGCATCGGTCCCAGCATCATTCAAAACAAACGCGGCGACGATCCGGTTTACCTGAACACGGCCTGGACGATTCAAGCCATTCGCGGCGTTCTGCTCTTCGTCGTCTCCATCGCCGCCGCCGGGCCCGTCGCGAGGTTCTACGGCGAGCCCCTGCTCGCCTCGATGATACCCGTTGTGGGGCTCGGGGCGGCTATCTCGGGCTTCAATTCGACGGGGCTGTTCACGACCGTGCGACAGGTCGCCCTCGGGCGACTGACGTTGATCGATCTCACCGCTCAAGCGGGGGGCTTGGTCGTCATGGTGTTGGTGGCGTTCGTCTATCGAAGCATCTGGGGCATCGTGTTCGGGGGCTTGGCGTCCAACATGCTGCGCCTGGCGCTCGGGCACCTCGTGTTGCCGGGAATCCGGAACCGGCTGCTCTGGGATGCCCCCAGCGCGAAGACGCTGTTGAGCTTCGGGAGATGGATCTTTCTCAGCACGTTGCTCACCTTCGCCGTCGGCCAGTCCGATCGCCTGATCTTCGGAAAGATAATCCCCATCGAGATGCTGGGTGTGTACAGCATCGCCACCGTGTGGTCGAGCTTGCCGATCGCCATCCTCGACCGCGTGTTCAGCTCGGTCTTGTTTCCAATTCTCAGTCGCTTCGACCACCTCGGCGCTGACTTCGAGAAGGAATTTCGCCAGGCACGGACGCCCGCCCTCATCGTCGCGGGGTGGATGTCGGCGAGCCTGATCAGCGGCGGTCCGGTGCTGATTCGATTCCTCTACGATCAGCGGGCGGTCGACGCGGGCTGGATCGTGCAGATGCTGTCGATCGGCACCTGGCTCCTCGCCATCGAGACGACGAACAGCACCGCCCTCCTGGCGAGAGGGAAGGCCAAGTGGATGGCGATCGGCAGCGGCGCCAAGCTGCTCGGCATGTTCGTCGCCATTCCGTTGGGCTTCATGACCGCCGGGTTTCGGGGAGCGGTGCTGGGATTCGCCGCCTCGGAGCTCCTGCGGTATCTCACCTCAGTGGCGGGTGGGATCACCATCAAACTGCGGAGCTACCGGCAGGATCTCAAGCTGTCGGCCGCCCTGGCAGGGACAGTGGCCGTCGGGGTCCTGGTCGGAAGGGAGGCGAGGCAGCTGCTGGCGCCGCTCGCGCTCAGGCATGGCCGGATCGAATCCTTGTTGGAGGGGCTGGCGATCCTGCTCGTCGTGGGCGCCAGCTGGCTGGGCGTCTTCAGGATTCAAAAGGCTGCGTCGCGGGCGGCAGGGGATCGATGACGCCGACAACCGCCTGAAAATCGGGGGTGCCGATGGCACCCCGGCTCCCATCATGGCTATGATGGCGGAGAGTCGTGGACAAGACGAGCCTGTTTTCACAGATTGCCCTGGCCCTGTCGGTGCCGGTGAACATCGCGCTGTGCTTCGTCGTCCGCCCGGCGCAGGCGGCCGTCTTCGCCGTGCTTGCCTCCGAGCTCTTCCTGCCCGAGTTGACGACGTTCAAGTTTCCGTTCATGCCGCCCCTGGATAAGCACAATATCCCCTACGTCTGCGTCATGATCGGCTGCCTCATTCGCAGCCCGGGCCGTGTCACCAAGATACCCAAGGAACGCTGGTTTCTGGTCCTGACGTCGTTCCTGGTGGCGGGCGGCGTCCTCACAGCGTTGACAAATCGAGACATGGTTCGTCGCGAATTCCTGACGCCGTTGCCGGGCTTGAGCTGGAACGACGGATTCTATCTGGCGGCTTCCAGCCTGCTGACGGCGGGGTTGCCATTCTTCATAGGCTATTCGCTCTTCAAGAAAGGGGCAGACCTGAGGACCTTCTTGATCGGGTTCTCGATGGGCGCCTTCGTCTACATCCCGCTGGAATTGTGGGAGATGCGAATGAGCCCCAACCTTCATCATTTCATCTACGGTTTTTTCCAGGACGACTTCGGAGACACCAGGCGATGGGGCGGATACCGGCCAATGGTGTTCATGCGCCATGGCCTCGCGCTGGCGCGCTTTCTGGTTTCGGCGACTCTGGCGCCGTTCGTGTTTGGCGTCAGATCGCGATCGTTCCTGGGCGTTCCCTGGAAAGTTGGCAGGTGGATCCTGGTGGTGGTACTCGTTCTCTGTAAGAGCACCGGCGCACTGATCTACACGGCCCTGTCGCTTCCCTTGCTCATCTGGAGCAAGCCGAAGCGTGAGACCAGAATCGCATTCGTGATGGCCGTGATCGTCTTCAGCTACCCGGCCCTGCGTCTCTCGGGCTGGTTTCCGACGCAGGAGGTCCTGCAGATCTCGAACGCGGCCGTCGGGCCCGTTCGGACCCAGTCGGTCGAGTTTCGATTCCAGAACGAAGACAAGCTGGCGGCGCATGCGCGCGAGCGCGCTTTGTTTGGCTGGGGTCAATACGGTCGGAACTTTACTTATGATCGCTACGGCCACTCTTCAATCACGGATGGCTACTGGATCATCGAATTCGGCGTATTGGGCGTGATCGGCTTCGTTGCCGCCTTTGGCATCCTCCTCGTTCCTATCTATCTGTGTCACCGACGCATAGATCTCATACCCGACCCCGAGGACCGCAAGCTCGTGGCTGGCGCCACGTTGATCCTGGCGATCATCGCGGCTGATCTGCTGCCGAACGGTCTCTGGGGCCTGTATCCGTACATGCTGGCCGGCGCGCTGACGGGCGTGACCCGTGAGCTCGCGCTGACGCCTGCGCCCGAGATAGCCTGGGAACGAGTCTGATGAATCCCGGGTTGGCGGCCGCGCTGCTTCCGCCGCTCGCGTTGCTGGCCATCGTCGTGGCGGCGGTGTTGCGCCGCCCTCGTGTCCTGTCAGGGGAGGCAAAGCCCGCCCTGATCCTGGCGGCCCACCCGGACGACTGTGTGATCCTCGCGGGAGCGTATGCGATCTTCGCCCGGGCCGCGGGTGAGCGCGTACAGATCGCCTATCTCACGTGTGGTGCCGCGTCCGCCACGGTTCCGCGCGCCGTGATCCGCCGACGAGAGGCGTTGGCGGTTTGGCAGGGGCTGGGGATGTCGCCGGAGGACGTCTCGTTCTTCGACTTGCCCGAGCATGCAGTCTCCGCCGCGTCGTCCTGGACGGATGCCGACCGCGATCGGGCGCGAGCCTGGATCGGCGAGCTGCTGCGCCAGTTGCCCGATGGGGCCGTTGTGTTCTTGCCTGCCGCGGGCGAAGCCCACGTCGATCATCGAGGGCTACGAAGGATTGCGCTCGAGGCGTGGGGGCTGTCAGCCCGCGGGCAGCTCTCGTTCCTCGAAGGGCCGGAGTACAACGACTACCTCTCTGTTCTGCAGTCACCCAGCAAGGCGCTGGCCTTCTCGCTCATGGGAATTCCCGGGCTGTCACGCCTGGTACGCGGGCGGCGGCCGTCCTGGACGGGATTCGCGGAGGGTGGCTCCTACTGGACGCTCCCTGCGAGCGAAGCAAGACTCGCGCAACGACGGGACCTGTTGAGGGGGTTTGCCTCCGAAGACGGGGGCCTGCTGGTGCGCCTGTTCGGGGACTTCGAGCGGTACCGTCCCGTGCCGAGCCCCGCAGCCGGCCTGTCGGCGGAGCCGCCGCGAGGCTACGTGTCTCTGGGGGGCCGGCGGCGCGGTGTATCCGCCGTCCTGTGCTTGATCGTCATGGCCGAGCTGGCGAGCCTGCTCGCCGCGCTGGCCGCTCGGGCCGTGACCGTCGCGCTCGGGAGCGGAGTGCTCGGGAGAGGCGTGATAGCAGGGGCGGCCGCGTGCGCGGTCGTTCTCGGGCTCCGGAGGCGGGTCATGCTGGACTCCCGGGTGCTGTATTGGGCGCTGGCCGTCGGGGCGGTGCTACCTCTCCTGTCCCGGGCCTGATGGGCGCGGGTTGGGCTCCCGATACCGTCGCACCCTGAAATGCCGACGACAGCGACGGTCTACGGTAGAATATTTCGCCCATGAAGATTACTTTCCTTGTTCCCGAGAGGCACTTCTCGGGGGGCGTGAAGGTGGTGGCGATCTATGCCGAGCGTCTCCAGAAACGCGGCCACGAGGTCGTCGTGGTGTCACCGGCCCGGCGCGTTCCGACGCTGCGCGAGCGAGTTCGCTCGGTCCGCCGGGGGGGGCCGTGGTCTCGCCCCGGGGAGCCATCGCACTTCGACGGACGCGCCATCGACCTGCGCATCTACAAGCCTCACCGACCCGTGGAGGACCGGGACGTCCCTGATGCCGACGTGATCATTTCGACCTGGTTCGAGACGGCGTTCTGGATCGCTCGACTCAAGCCCGAGAAAGGGGCGAAGGTCGCGTTCATTCAGGGTTACGAGACCCTCCCGGAGGAGCCCCGACCGGAGATCGATGATGCCTGGAGGTTGCCCTTTCAGAAGATCGTCATCTCACGCTGGCTGAAGAAGCTGGCGCTGGACAAGTTCGGTGACGACAGCGCCGCGCATGTCCCCAACAGCGTCGACACGCAGCAGTTCTTCGCGCCTCCGCGGAAAATGCGCGCAGCGCCGACGGTGGGCTTTCTTGCGACGCACTCGCCGTTCAAGGGGATGAAGACGGTGCTCGCCGCCGTCGAGCGCATGCGCCAGACCATCCTCCCGGAGCTGCGCATGATCGCCTTCGGGCAAGATGATCTCCGCGGTGAGTTTGCCGGGATTCCGAACTGCGAGTTTCACTTTCTGCCGCCCCAGGACCGGATCCGCGAGATCTACGCGAAGTGCGATCTGTGGATGTGCGGCAGCCAACGGGAGGGATTTCACTTGCCTCCCCTCGAGGCGATGGCGTGCCGCTGCCCCGTTGTTTCGACCCGAGTGGGCGGCCCGGAGGACATCATCGTCCCGGGGAAGAATGGCTATCTGGTGGAAATCGGCGACTCGGCTGGATTGGCCGAGGCCGCCTGCAAGGTCTTGATGGGCGGTGAGGAAACCTGGAAGCAACTCTCCGATGCCGCGCTGGCCACGGCGACGAACTACTCGTGGGACGATGCAGCCGCGTTGTTCGAAGCCGCCGCCGAGAAGGCCATCGCCCGCGCCGCCCGGGGCGAAATTGCCGGCGGGAGGCCTTCGGCCGCGGGGGTCGGAGCGGCCCAGCTGGCCTGAAATGTCCGGCCTCATCAGCAGGATTTCAGGGGAGTTCTTGGCGACATTCAACTAATGTGAGGCCCATGTCCACCTATCTAGTGACAGGAGGAGCTGGGTTCATCGGCTCGGCCATCGCCAGGGCGCTGGTCGCCCGTGGCGAGAAGGTGCGGATCTTCGATGACTTCTCGTCGGGAAAGCGTCAGAACCTCGCCGACATTGCCGGGGAAGTTGAGGTCATCGAGGGCAGCATTCTCGACGATCGCGCCCTCGGCCGTGCGATCGAACAGGTGAGCGTCGTGTTCCACGAGGCGGCGATCCCATCGGTGCCAAAGTCGATGGCCGAGCCGGTCGAGAACCACGAGGCGAACGCGACCGGGACCCTTAAGGTCCTGCAAGCCGCGAAGCGAGCCGGCGTCCAGCGCCTCGTCTATGCCGCCTCGTCGGCGGCCTACGGCAGCGATCCCACGCTGCCCAAGGTCGAGACCATGTTGACGGCGCCGATCTCCCCCTACGGCGGCTCGAAGCTGGCCGGCGAAATCTATTGCCAGGTGTACGCGGCGGCCTACGGTCTTCCGACGGTGTGTCTCAGGTACTTCAATGTGTTCGGGCCGCGCCAGGATCCGCAGTCTGAGTACGCGGCCGTGATTCCAAAGTTCATCACGCGCGCCCTCTCCGGGGGAACGCCGGTGATCTTCGGCGATGGCACGCAATCCCGAGACTTCTGTTACATCGACAACGTGGTCGAGGCCAACCTCAAGGCCGCGTCGGCCCCCGGCGCCGCCGGACGCGTCTACAACATCGCGTGCGGCGTGGCGACGACGCTCGACGAGGTCGTGAAGGTCATCGGCGACATTCTGGGCCGCCGGATCGAGGCGAAGCACGACCCGGAGCGACCGGGCGACATCAAACATTCGGTCGCCGATATCTCCGCGGCTCGCGCCGAGCTGGGCTACACGGCCGCCGTGTCCTTCGCGGAAGGAATGCGGCGAACCGTGGACTGGTATCGCAAGTAGGGCGCTACGGGGTCATCGTCCCGAACGAGAGCGCCGTTCCGCTCCACGAGATGGTCTGCTGCCCGACTTTGATGGAGCTGCCCGCGACCGTCACCGCCGGGGCGGCTCCGCTCTGCAGCGTCATCACGTAGACGGGGGTTGCCCCCAACATGACCGTGGTGGTCGCCGCGCGGGCGCCGAAGTTGTCGTGCCGCATCTGATCGGTCTTCAAGTCGTCGCGGGCGCCCACGAACGCCAGCAGCGCGTCCGCCCCGGATGTCCCGCTGAAATCGACCGCCAGTGACGACCCGGTGACGGACAAGACGCCGGAGCCGTCCGTGCCGCCGACGAAGGTCTCGCTCTTCACCCGCGGCCGGTCGCCGTTCACGGGCAGGCTTCCGAAGGTGGTACGGAAGCCGAAGCCCCAGACCGTGACCGACGTCGTGGGCGACTCGTCGGGAGCACCGCCCACCAGCGCCGTGATCAGGATGTCGTCCTTGTCCTGCCAGCGGTTGCGGAATTCGTAGAGGCCTATCCCGTGATCCTGCATGATGTGCGGCATCACCTCGGCCGGATTCCGTGCCGGCACGCCGACCGGGGTGTTCAAGAACGCGAAGGCGAGGTGCTGTGGATAAACGCCGTCCTGTTGCGACGCCAACTTCAGGGTTTGATTCGTCCACAGGATCGCCGCCTTCATCGGCTCACTCACGAGCCCGAAGCCTTGTTCGAAGGTGCCGCCGTAGCGGATTCCCGATTGATTGAAGGTGTTCACCAGGGCGGTGGCATCGTGACGATCGGGGAACCGAGGAACGACGCTGCTCGGATCGGGCACGAGGTCGAACACCCAGTGCATCGTCATCCACTCGGTCCCCGGCCGATCAGCGACGTAGTCCTTGTTGAGCGCGACGCGCATCGCCTGCAGCAAGGGTACGAAGCCCGTATCAGACACGATCGCACCTTGCTTGGCCATCCGCCAGAACCCGCCCATGTCGCCCCAGCCCTCCGTGAAGACGCGATCGATGTTCGTCTCCACGCCAGCCAGCAACTTCGCCGACTGCGTTGCGTCCACGCCGGGGTCACCCATCGTCGCGAGCGTGATCAAGCCGGCGCCCGCCACGACCGGGCCGAAGGTCCACGTTCCGGGATCCCCCGGCGGGGTCACCGCCATCTGTTCCAGGGTCACGGTGTCCCCGGCGGTCGGCCAGCCTTCGATCTTCAGATTGGGGCACTGGTAGGCCAGCATCTTCTGGGCGACCATCATTCGAAAGGCATCGGTCCAGCCGCCGTAGCAGACGTCGTAGGCCATCGCGACGGAGGTCATCGTGCCGCCCGTGGTGTCCATGTACCCGCTGGGGGCAGGCCAGTTGTATTGAGGGTTCACATCCGCCGTGCCGCTGAGCACGAGCTGGGTGGCCTGCTGGCAGGCGTCCGCGTACTTTTGCTCGCCGGTCAGCTGGTAGAGGACGCCGAAGCCAAAGCCGTCCCACAGCGTGAACGCCGTGAGGTCCTTGCGCAGCGCCTCCCCGCCGCCGAGGGCCGCCTTGAGCTGCGCGAGCATGGCCGCGCCGTCCGCCGTCGCCGCCTTGGCCTTGAGGGCGGGCAGGTCGTACGATCGGAAGAAGAGACGGGGGTGCTCGCCGGCCGCGAGGGGCTGAAACGGCGGGGGGGGACCGAGGTCGGGCGGCGGTCCGAGATCGGGCGCGGGACCTAGATCGGCGCCCGCGTCCGGCGCCCCCGTCATCGACATACCAGCGACACCGTCGGGCGTGCCGCCGGTCCCCGAGCCGGGGGCCGCGCCGCCACCGCCGAGCACACCGCCGGAGCCGACCTTGCCTCCCGAACCGCTCGCGCCCGCTCCGCCCGGCGCGGCCCCGCTGCCGGCGCCCGCCGATCCGTTGGCGCCTCCCATCCCGGTCGCGGGCTTCGTCCGGCCGGGGCTGCAAGCACCCACGGCAACCGCGACCAGGGCAACCCACGACGCGCTCATTGTCTTTTTCATGTTTGACCTTCGCGATGCGAGCGGTGCGGCTCCGCCTCGGCCAATGCTGGACTAGGCGCCGAGCGCGGACATGTCACTCAACCAGCAATCAAGAATCTTCAGTTCTTCATCCTTGACGATGTTGCTCGCCCGAAGGGCGGCGTACGCGAGCCGCAGGTTCGCGGCCACGCTGGCCCCCGGAGAGAGTGCCTCCTCGACGAGCGTCACCACCTTCTCGCAGTGCTCGTACATCGGGATCTCGGACACGAAATCCTTGAAGTAGTCGTGCGGATTTCGCTTTTGAACGACGCTCGCGTTGGTGAACCCCAGGCGGTAGCCATGCAGCCACATGATCGGCTGACTGACCAGGCTCCTCAAGATGTCGGTGAATCGAAAGGTGACGGTCGCGGGCAGGTACAGCAGGGGGAACAGCTCGCTCCTGAACATGGTGTTCTGCGAATTGAACGGCGTGACGACGTTCTTGTCGAGCACCAGGGGCTCGCGGTCGTCGAAATAGCAGGGGACATCCGAGGTCAGCCGGTAGATCGCGTCGACGTCGGGATCCTCATCGGCGAGACCCTGCCAGACGCCGATGCGCAGGTCCTTCGCGAGCGCGGGCGCCTGAGGAGGGTGCTTGTCGTTGATCAGGCGAAGCGGCAAGCCTCGCGGCCAGATGTGCTTGTCGCTGTAGTAGCGGTAGATGTTGACGAACCCCGTGACGCCCGAAATCTGGTCGAAGTTTCCGTCGAAGGCGGGAAACGTCCAGCTGCCCTTCGGGATGTTGTCGTCGTCGGTGTCGACGATCGTCTCGGCCTTCAGCCTCATCGCGTGCAGGTAGCCGAGCATCTTTCTGCAATAGTGATTGAACGGCAGCGCGTGGCTCAGCGAGAGCGCGGCGGCCCCGGCATCGTCGACGCCCAGGAACGTCACGTTTTCAAAGCTCCAGCCGCGTGGGGTCTTCTTGTCGCCGACCACCACCAGATGAAAATTCGGCAATCTCGAAAAGGCCCTGACGGCCTCGGTCGGCTCGTTGATGGTGGTTATGACGATGATGTTTTTCACGGCGTCTCAGTTCTGGTTGCGCATGATCTGATTCAGGAGCTGCACTCTGTTCGAGGTGTAGTGTTTCTGCAAATATTCCCGATGCCGCTCCAGCGGCGGTCGGCTGTCGAGGGCAGCCCCCAGCGCCGCCGTGAACGCCTCGTAGGAGTCGACGCTCGGACAGAGCTCCTGCAGCTCGAAGAACCGGGTGTCGTCGTTGTCGGGATAGCGCGCGATCACGTGGCACTCTGCCGCGAGCAGCTCGAACAGGCGGGGCGTCACCGGGTTGAACCCGCCCGTGCGCTTCTCACCGCCGTCGATGCCCGGCGTCGAGTAGAACCCCACTCGCGAGGCCTTCAAAAGATCCATGTAGGACGCCCGATCATTGAAGGCGCCGAGCACTCCAGTCTTGTTGGAAACGTAGCAATGAACGCCGTCCCGCACGGATTGATACACGTACTCGACGTGTGGATGCTCTCGCTCGTAACGTTGCAAAAAATCCAGCAGCACGGGGTTCGACCGTCCCGCCAGCAGGATGTCGTACTTCTTCACCAGCTTGGCGTCCGCGGAGGCGCGGTACTTGTCCGGGAGGCTCAGCGGAAAATGCCGCAGATTCAGCGGGCAGGCGCTGTTCTTCAAGTAGTTGAAAGCTTCCAGGCTGGTGATCAGAACCAGGGGACAATTGCCGTACGTTCGATAGAAGGCGCCTAGATCGACGGTCTTCCAGAAGTCGACGATGATGGGAATGATGTTGGCCCGCGCGGAGAACGAGCTCTTCCGGCGCGGGGACATCGCGAAGTACAGCGACTTCGAGGGTCGCGCCATCATCGCATCGAAGAGCTTCACGACTGGAAAGGCACCCGGGATCCTCACGAGGTTTCGAGCCAGGACGTTTTCGTGCAGCCTTCGCGGCGCCCGCGAATCACGAATGGGAAGCTGGCCGAGCGCGGCGAGCTCATCTTCCCATTCGTGGATCAGCTGCCAGCTCGGCTCGTCGTTCCCGGGCATGTACCGGTCGGTGTAGATGTTACCGACGGTGAATTTCGTGGGTCTTTTCAAGACAGAGGCTCCTCATCCCCGTGGCCGCCTCGAGAACCCTGATGGGCCCCGCCTCCGTGGCGTCGGCCTTCTCAGGATGCGGCGACGAGTTGGGCTTCCGCCCCTTCCTTCAGTCGCTTGGCCTCGGCCTCGGCTTCGTCCTTCTTCTTGTTGTATTCCTGAAAGGACTGCCAACCCGTCGGCGTCATGAAGCCCCACTCCCGCTTGACCTTTCCACCAATCAGGATGGTCCACGCGGGCTTCTTCAGCTCCAGGCGGTGAAGCCACGGAATAGGGTGATAGATGGCGCGGCCGGGACGGCGTTTGAATGTTCCCTTCGGCGTGTGCTCTGTATAGCCGCCGCGCAGGATGATGGAGACGAATCTCCACGGATGGTCGTGCATGCACGGATCGGCATCGCTGAGGCTGATCTTGTGGAGGTAGATCCGAAACCACAGCGCCTCGAAAATGAAATACCGGCGGAGGTACTCCCTCCCATCCGGCGTCGTCGAGATCATGGGATTCTTGAAATCGAGGAACTTGATCATGGTGCTTCCTAAGGGTTTAGGACCACAAGTGTAGGAGTCCGGACGCGGCCATGTCAACTGGACGCCCGCGGCCACGGATGACTTGTCCGGTCGCAGCGATTCCAGGCGAGGTAATGTTCGGTAGCAGCGCAGATTTTGCGCCTGACCGGCGCCGATTTTCGGAATCAGGACGCGGGGGCGCGCCCAGCCAGGGACTGCCTGACGTCTTCTTCGTCCGCCCGGACCATCATCTCGACCAGTTGCTTGAACTGAACCTTGGGCTTCCAGCCCAGGACGCGCTGGGCCTTGGCGGCATTTCCGTGCAGGTGATCGACCTCGGTCGGCCGGAAATAACGGGGATCGATCTCGACGTATTTGTGCCAGTCGAGATCCATGGTCCCGAACGCCACATCCAGGAGATCTCGGATGCTGTGGCTCTCGCCCGTGGCGATGACGAAGTCGTCCGGCTTCTCCTGTTGCAACATCAACCACATGGCCTCGACATAGTCCCCCGCGAAGCCCCAGTCGCGGCGGGCGTCGAGATTTCCCAGGTACAGCTTGTGGTCGAGCCCATGCTTGATGCGAGCCACCGCGCGCGTCACCTTGCGCGTGACGAAAGGAATGCCCCGCCGCGGCGATTCGTGATTGAACAGAATCCCGCAGGAGATGAACATCCCGTAGGCCGCCCGGTAGTTGTGACAGAGGTTGTGGGCGAACACCTTCGCGCAGGCGTAAGGGCTCTGCGGAAGGAACGGGGTGCCTTCGTCCTGGGGAGGGCGCGCCGCCCCGAACATCTCGCTCGAGGACGCCTGGTAAAAGCGGGTCTTCATGCCGGTCTCGCGGATGGCCTCGAGGAGGCGGAGAGTCCCCATGGCCACCGTTGAGGCGGTGTACTCGGGCACATCGAAGCTCACCCGGACATGGCTCTGTGCCCCTAGGTTGTAGACCTCGTCGGGCTCGACCTGACTCAGGGTTCGCGCCAGCGCGCTGCCGTCGTCGAGATCCCCGTAAACGAGGCGCACCTTGTAGCTGGCCGCGTGCGGATCCTGATAGATCCCCTCCAGGCGCTCCGTGTTGAAAGAGCTGGACCGACGAATGATCCCCGTGACTTCGTAGCCCTTGGCCAAAAGGAGCTCCGCCAAGTAGGAGCCGTCCTGGCCCGTGATTCCCGTGATCAGTGCTTTTTTCATTGTTGTTGGAGGTTCATTTATCGGGCGTCAATGGTCGTGCGATTTTCTTCATAATAGGCAACCGTTCGAGCAATTCCCTCCGCGAAGGGCACCCGCGCCACGAAGCCAAAGCGTTCCCGCGCCCTCGTGACGTCGAGACGCCGAAACGGCTGCCCGTTAGGCTTGCTCGTATTCCACACGAAGCGGCCATGGAAACCAGCGGCCTTCGCGATCAAGGTCGCCAGGTCGCGAATCGATATGTCGATCCCCGAGCCCAGGTTCACCGGATCGCTGGAGTCGTAACGCTCGGCGGCCAACAATATTCCCTCGGCTGCGTCCTCGACGTAGAGGAACTCACGGGTCGGCGTGCCGTCCCCCCACAGCTCCACCTCGTCGCGCCCGTCCAGTCGCGCCGCCACGAATTTACGGATCATGGCGGGGATCACGTGGGAGGTGTGGAGGTCGAAGTTGTCCCTCGGCCCATACAGGTTGACCGGATAGACGACCGCGCTGTTCATGCCGTATTGCGCCCGGTAGGACTCCGACATGACGGTCAGGACGCGCTTGGCGATGCCGTAGGGCGCGTTCGTCTCCTCCGGGTAGCCGTTCCAGAGGTCGGTCTCCCGAAACGGGATCGGCGCGAACTTGGGATAGGCGCAGATGGTTCCCGTCGCGATCAGCTTCGCGGTGCCGGCCAGACGGCACTCCTCGAACAAGTGCGTGCCCATCATGAGGTTCGAGAACAGGAAGCGGCCCGGGTTGTCCCGGTTGGCGCCGATGCCGCCGACCTCGGCGGCCAGGTGGATGACCATGTCGGGCTTGGTGGCGGCGAGCATGCGCGCCACCGCACCCCGGTCGACGAGATCGGTGTCTCGGCGGCGCGGCACGATGATCGTCGCACCCAGGGGCCGCAGTCGCTCCACGACGAAAGATCCCAGAAATCCGGCGCCGCCCGTGATCACGACGCGGCGGTCTTTCCAAAAGCTCTCCGAAAGCATGCGAATGCGGCGCACTCTACCCGCGAAGCCCACGGAGCGCCAGATGCCGGCAGCGGCGCTCGTCCAGCGGGGCGGAGACTTCCTAACCGTCCGAAGATTGTCTATGAGTGTTGTTCGTGACCTCTCCGTTCGCGACGTTCGACCTGCTCGGCATGCCGCTCGCGCGCGCCGATTCCCGCGCCGTCCTCGACCACATGTTCGCCAGCCTCGCGGAAGGGCGCGGCGGATGGATCATAACCGCGAACCTCGATTTTCTGCGCAGGCACGTCCACGATCGCGAGGCCAGGGCGCTGTACTCGGGCGCTGACCTGTGCGTGGCCGACGGGATGCCGCTGGTCTGGGCGGCGCGGCTGCAGGGGGTTCGCCTGCCCGAGCGCATCGCCGGATCGTCCCTGATGCTGCCGATCGCCGAGCGAGCGGCCCGGGATGGCCGGTCGATCTACCTGCTCGGCGGCGAGCCCTCCGCGAACGCCAAGGCCGCGGCGATCCTGCGCGAGCGCTGGCCCGCGCTGTCCTTATGCGGGGCTTCGAGCCCGATGGTCGGCAACCCGCCCTCCGCGGCGGAGGCCGCGGCGCTGCGCGCGGAGGTGGGGGGAGCGCGTCCCGACATCGTCCTCGTGGGAATGGGCTCTCCAAAACAGGAGCACATCATCCGCGCGCTTCGCGAAGATCTGCCGAATGCCTGGATGATCGGCGTCGGCATGACGTTCAGCTTCGTCGCCGGCACCCTCAGCCGGGCTCCGGCGTGGATGCAGCGCGCGGGCCTCGAGTGGTGCTGGCGGCTCGGGCAGGAACCGCGGCGGCTGGCGCGGCGGTATCTCCTCGAGGACATTCCGTTTTCGTTCGAGCTGTTCACGCGGGCCGCCTGGAATCGCCTGCGCCCCTCCGCGACCCCCAACACCGACTGACCGTCGCCGTCACGACTGCGCTGCCAGGAACATCTTCACCAGGCGCGTCGCTTCGCGGTTGACGTCGTGGCGCTCGGCCACGGCCGCGGCGCCGGCGCGGCCCATCTCGGTGAGGGTGGCGGCCGGCGTGGCCAGCGCTTCCTTGATCGCCGCGACGAGGGGTTCGAGGGCGCCCGCCGGGATCAGCCACCCGTTCACGCGGTCCTTCACCAGCTCGGGAATGCCTGCGACGTAGGTTGTGATCGCGGGGCGTCCCAGCGCCAGCGCCTCCATGAGAGCGACGGGCAGCCCCTCCGCGAAGCTGGGCATCAAGATCGCGCGTGCGCCCAGCAGCTCGCTTCGAACGACGTCGTTGCTGACCCAGCCCGTGATGCGGACGCTGGCCCCGAGCCCGAGCTCGCGAATCCGCCGCTCGACGACGGCGCGCATGGGGCCGTCCCCCGCCAACACCATCTCGAAGGGAACGCCCTCCGCCGCAAGCGCGGCCAGGGCCTCGAGGATCAGGAGTTGCCCCTTTTGCGGGGCCAGTCGCCCCACGCAAACGAGCCGGCGGTTGTCGGCGATCGGCTGCGGCCCCGCCGCGAGAAACGCGGCGTCGACCCCACAATGGACGACGTTCACCTTCGGCCACTGCTCGTAGGGAATCCAGCGATAGATCTGGCTGCGTCCGAAGTCGCTGACGCCGACCACGGCGGCGGCGTGATCGATCTTCTCGCGCAGCGACAGCTCACCGGGGTGGTCGTACTCCTCGGGGCCGTGGATCGTGAAGCTGTAGCGCGGTCCACCGAGCAGGCGGACCAACATCGCCACCGCGGCGGAGTTCGTGCCGAAGTGCGCATGCAGGTGCCGGATGTCGGGCGCCCGCCTCAGCCAATCCCGCAGCACGCAGGCCTCGGCGAGGTACACGAGGTGGCGAAGAACACCACGCTCGGAGCGGCGCCCGAGACGGATGGCCCCCCGCAGGGCCGCCCAGAAGGCGGCAGGCGCCGCGCACGCGGCCGCGATCACGGCGAACGCCAACCGCGCGGGGGCGCCCGGCCCCAGCACGACGCGCGTCCTCGACAGCTCGGCCAGATCCGCCGCGTCGACGAGATTGACTGGGGGGCGCCTTATCGTGAACCGTTCAACCGCGATGCCCGCGGACTCGAGGGCGACGATCTCTCGCCGGATGAAGCTGTGGGTCACGTGGGGATACTGGTTCACCAGATACGCGACCTTGAAGCCGGGCACCTTCGGCGATTCTGTGCCCGTGGGAGCAAGCGGGCCCGTCAAGGACGACACGATTTCATGGCTGAGTGGGTTCGTGAAACAGGAAATCGGCGCGCGGGCCGCATCAGGTCCAATATTGATCGCGCAATAGTAGTGCGGCTCCGACAATCGCGGGAAGTTTTTTCGTTTTGGCCGTCGTTCGTATGTGGAATTTGGGGCTGCTCCATGTCACTACGTGGTTAAAGCCATCGACATGCTCAGTCGCGTGCACGTTCGCTCGATGCGGCTGCTGGATTTCGATCTCCGGGTGGTGGAGCCGACCGCCCCGGGCGGCGTCCCCGGCGCTCCCGTGGTCGTCCTCCTGCATGGTTTCTCCATGCGGGCCGATGATCTCGCGCCGTTCGGCGCCTCGATGGGCCTGCCGGCAGTGTTCGTGTTTCCCGAAGGCCCGATCGATCTGGCGCTCGTACCGAGGCATCCCGCATCGGCCCGGCTCGCTGGCCGGGCCTGGTGGATGATCGATGTCGCGGCCCGCGACCTGGCGATCGCCCGCGGCGACGATCGCGATCTGGCGGCACAACGTCCGGCCGGCCTGGGGCCCGCCCGCGAGGGGTTGAGCCGCCTGGTTGGTGAGGTGACGCGAACCTGGCCGGGGCGGCCCGTCTTCCTCGGCGGATTCTCCCAGGGCGCGATCTTGTCGCTCGACCTGGTCCTTCGCGGTCTGTTTCGGCCGGCGGGGCTGGTCCTGCTGTCTGGTGGGCGGGTCGAAGCGGGGGCGACGCCGGATCTCGGGCATGCGCGGGGCATCCCGGTTTTCCAGAGCCACGGGACGAAGGATCGCGAGCTGTCGTTCGCGGCGGCGTCCACGTTGAGTAACGATCTGGTGACGGCGGGCGCGGACGCGAGCTGGTGGCCGTTCGAGGGTGGGCACGAGATTCCCTTGCCGATCCTTCGCGAGCTCAAGAAATTCATTCGCAAGCACGCCGAGACACCGAAAACCAGCCTCGAGAAATGATATCTTCTTCAATCGTGGCCTTGAAGGACCTTGCGAAGACCAGCATCGCCGCCGCCGGGCGCGTCGGATCCGAGGTCGCCGCGCGGCATGCCGATGACGTCGACCGAAATGCCCGATTTCCGAAGGAGGCGCTGGACGCGCTCCGGAGCGAGAAGCTGCTGGGCGCCTTCGTGCCCACCGAGCTCGGTGGCCTCGGTTGTGGGATCGGCGAGCTCGCAAAGATGTGCACGGCGCTCGCCCAACACTGCGCGGCGACCGGAATGGTGGTGGCCATGCATCACATTCAGGTCGCCTGCTTGGTCCGGCACGGCCTCACGGTGCAGTATTTTCGCGACTACCTCGCCGAGCTCTGCGCGCGGCAGCTGCTGATCGCCTCGATCACGTCGGAGGTCGGCGTGGGCGGCGATACGCGCACCAGCATCTGCGCCGTCGAGCGCGACGAGGGCGCAGGGCGGTTTCGTCTGAATAAGGACGCCACCACCATCTCGTACGGCGAGCAGGCGGACGACTTGCTCGCGACCTGTCGCCGGAATGCCGACGCGGCGGGCAGCGATCAGGTCCTGGTGCTGCTGCGCAAGGCCGACACCACCCTCGACCGCACGACGAACTGGGACACCCTGGGGATGCGCGGCACATGCAGCCCGGGCTTCAAGGTCGCCGCCTCCGGGGCCGTCGAGCAGATCGTGCCGGGCTCCTTCGCCGACTCCTCGGCCGAGACGATGGTGCCGTTCTCGCACATCCTGTGGTCGGCCGTGTGGTTGGGGATCGCGACGGATGCGATGGCGCGGGCCAGCGCCTTCGTGCGCGCGGAGGCGCGGAAGAAGCCAGGGACGATTCCGCCGACCGCCACGCGTCTCGCGGAGCTGTCGACGCGCCTGCAGGTCATGCGCACGAACGTTCACGCTGTCGCGGCCGACTGCGACGAGCTGCTGCGCTCGGCCGCCGGCACGCAGGCATTGCTGAGCATCGGCTTCGCCCTGAGGATGAACAACCTCAAGATTTCGTCGTCCGAGCTGGTGGCGGAGATCGTGCACAAGGCGCTCGGCATCTGCGGGATCATGGCCTACAAGAACGACACTCCGTTCAGCATGGGCCGGCACCTTCGCGACTCGCTCTCGGCGGCCCTCATGATCGGAAACGATCGCATCCTCGCCAAGAGCGCGTCCATGCTTCTCGTCTACAAGGACGAGTGACTCAGATCGTAACTAACTTGGAGGAGGAAAACGCGTGGCGGTAAAAGAGTACGATGCGGCCAGGTTCTACGAGGAGCTGGTCAAGAACCGGCTGATCATCCCCGTGGGCGTTCCAGGCGCGTTCGGTCGCGGTCCGGTGTTCGAGGAGGTCTTGGCGGGGTTCAACGCGCTCATCAGTCGGCTGGCGCATAGCGATGGCGCCGAGGTGATGTTGTTCCCGCCCATCATCGATCGGCGGGTCCTGGAGCGCAGCGACTTCCTCGATTCGTTTCCGCAGCTGGCCGGCACCGTCTTCAGCTTCTTCGGGAACGACAAGCAGCACAAGGAGCTGAGCGAGAAGGTCCACGCGGGCCAGCCGTGGGCGGAGCTGCAAGGGATGACGTCCGTGGTGTTGAACCCAGCCGCTTGCTACCCCGTCTATCCCAGCTTCCAGGGGACCGTCCCCGAGAACGGCAGGCTGGTCGACATGCAGAACTGGGTCTACCGACACGAGCCGTCGCCCGAGCCGACGCGGATGCAGGCCTTCCGTGTCCGAGAGTTCGTGCGGGCGGGAACGCCGGAGATGGTCGTCGCCTGGCGCGACACCTGGGTGAAGCGCGGCGTGGAGATCCTGACGTCGCTCGGATTGCCGGCCCGGCCCGACGTCGCCTCCGATCCGTTCTTCGGGCGCGGCGGCCGCATGTTGGCGGTCAGCCAGAAGGACCAGAAGCTGAAGTTCGAGGTGTTGGTTCCGGTGATCTCCGAGGAACACCCGACCGCCGTATGTTCGTTCAACTATCACCAGGACCACTTCGGCCACACGTTCGACATCAAGACCGAAGGGGGCAACACGGCGCACACGGCGTGTCTCGGCTTCGGCCTCGAGCGCTGCGTGATGGCGTTGTTTCGCCACCACGGCTGCGATGTCGGCGCCTGGCCGAAAGAGGTCCGCGACCGCCTGTGGCCGTGACGAGGCGGTCCGCCGTGATCTCGCCCGACCCCGCGAACTACCTCCGGCACGAGCTTCATGCCGAGGGCCGGGACTGGGTCGAGAAGAACTGTTATATCGACATCTGGATCGAAGTCCTGCATGCCCACGGGCTCGATCCGATGGCGATGCTCCCGTTCACGGTCGCCGTCGATTTCGAGGGCGATCAGTGGACGTTCTTCAAACCGCCCCACGTCGACCTGTGGAATCTCTATGGCATCGACGTGCAGGAGATGACGGTGTGGCGGTCGCTGCTGGAGCACGCCGTGCTTCACACGGCAGCCGGGCGACTGGTCAGCACGGAGGCGGACGCTTTCTTCCTGCCGGACACCCAGGGCACCGACTACCGGACGCAGCACACGAAGACGACGATCGTCATCGTCGACGTCGACGTCGAACGGCGCCGCCTGGGCTACTTTCACAACGCCGGCTACTTCGAGCTAGGAGGCGACGATTTCGCCGCGCTGTTTCGTCTGGGCGTGCCTCCTGATCCGACGTACATGCCCTTCTTCGCGGAGCTGATTCGCACCGATCGCATGGAGCGAACGCCGGCGGGCGAGCTCCGCCGGCGGTCGGCGGCGATGTTGGCGCATCACGTGCGGCGCATGCCGGCGGAGAACCCGGTGGCCACCTTCGCGGCCCGCTTCGCGGCCGACCTTCCCCACCTGCAGGAGGAAGGCCTCGCCCGCTACCACGCCTATGCGTTCGCGACGGTGCGACAGGTGGGAGCCGCGTGCGAGCTGGCGTCCTTGTACCTTCGCTGGCTGGCGCCGTCCGGGCGAAAGGAGCTCCTCGATGCCGCCCTTGCCTACGAGCGCGTGTCGTCAGCGATGAAGGCCCTCATCTTGAAGGGCGCCCGGGCGGTGAACTCGAAGCGCCCCGGCGACTTCACGCCCCTGTTCGAGCCGGCGAGCGCGGACTGGGCGCGCGCGGCCGAGCTCTTGCGGGCGGGCGTCGGGCAGGCCGCGCGGGACGGGGCGTCGTCGCCTTGACAAGCCCGGAGATAAGCGTGAATGCTGTGACGATTTGCACATGAGCGGGGCAGATATTCACGTCATCGTCGGCATCGACCTGGTGCAAATCAGCCAGGTGGCGTCGTCGTTGCACAAGCTGGGTGACGCCTACGTCACGCGAATCTTCACGCCCGCCGAGATCGCCTACTGCTCGTCGAATCCCATCGTCGCGCCCTCGCGCTTCGCGGCGCGGTTCGCCGCGAAGGAGGCGACGCTCAAGGCGCTGCGGCTGAACGATCAGGGCCTGGATCTACGCGCCATCGAGGTCAAGCAGATGCCTGGCGGGTGGAGCGAGATCGAGCTTCATGGCGCCGCCCGCGACCTGGCGGAGGCGGCGGGCTGGCTGTCCTGTTCGGTCAGCATCAGCCACGAGGGCGACTACGCGACGGCCGTGGTGGCCGCCACCGCGCGGAAGCCACTCGGTTCTCAACCAAAACCCACCCCAGCGCAATGAACAAACATGTCTGACGAAATCGGAACGAAGATCAGGGACATTCTGGCCGAGCACGGCCGGTTGGCGAAGGACATCTCCACGCTGAGCGACGACGCCGATCTCTACCAGGCGGGCATGACCTCCCATGCCAGCGTCAATTTGATGCTCGCGCTCGAAGGTGCCTTCGACATCGAATTCCCCGACTCCATGCTCAGGCGGAGCGTGTTCGAGAGCATCTCCGCCATTCGAACGGCCGTCACCGGTCTGACCGCCCCTCGCTGAAGGTCCCGGGCCACTCGCTCACGGGCGCCCTATCATGTGGCAGGTCGATACCCACGAAGAGGTGGCGCTCGGAGACTGGTCCTGTTGCGCGGCGCCTCCGGGCGGGGCCGCCGCCCTCGCGGGGCTCCCGACCGCCGCATGGTTCCCAGCGCCGGTCCCCGGAACCGCGGCGAGCGCGTTGCGCGCTGCCGGGGCGGCGGCCGGCCCGACGCCGTCCCGTCTGGATGGCGTCGACTGGTGGTACCGCTGCCGATTCCAGGCCATCCCGCCCGCGGCCGGGCGGCGGCTCATGCTCTGCTTCGACGGGCTGGCGACCGTGACCGACGTCTGGTTGAACGGGGAAGCGATCTTGCACGCGGAGAGCATGTTCGTGGGGCACGGCGTGGACGTGACGGCGCGGCTGCGTGCCGACAACGAGCTGGTCTTGCGCTTCGCTGCCCTCGACTCGCTGCTCGCGGCGCGGCGGCCGCGACCGCGCTGGCGGGCGCCCATGATCGAGCACCAGCAGCTCCGGTGGTTCCGTACGACCCTGCTCGGTCGCACGCCGGGATGGTCGCCGGCGCTGGCGCCGGTCGGTCCCTGGCGCCCGGTCCGGTTGCAAACACGCTCCCGCCTCGACGTCCTCGACGTCGATCTGCGGGCCACCCTGCGGGAGCGGGACGGTCTGATCACCGTCGCGGCGACGCTGCAGGCCCTCGACGGGCGTGCCATCACCGCCGCGCGACTCGTGGTCACGGGTCCCACGGGGCAGACCACCGAGTCTCCCCTGTCGTGCCAGCCCGATTCGCAGGCGGCGGCCCAGTGGCTCGTCCGCGTGAGCGGCGCGGTCACGGTGGGCGACGCCGCGCGCTGGTGGCCGCACACCCACGGCGCCCAGCCTCGCTACGGCGTCCGCCTCGTGGTCGCGGGGGAGGGCGGCGACGTCACCGACGTCACCGACGTCACCGTGGATCTGGGGCGGGTGGGATTCCGGACCGTCGCGCTCGAGACGAAGGGCGGCGACTTCGCCCTCTCGGTGAACGGCGTTCCGGTGTTCTGTCGGGGCGCCTGCTGGACGCCGCTCGACGCCGCCACCCTGACCGGCCCGCCCGATGAATATCGGCGCACGCTGCGGGCTGCACGGGACGCGGGGATGAACATGCTGCGGGTCGCGGGACCCATGGTGTACGAGAACGACGTCTTCCATGAGCTCTGCGACGAGCTTGGGATCCTGATCTGGCAGGATTTCATGTTCGCGAACATGGACTATCCGGAGGACCCGCGGTTCGTCGCCGCGGTCGAAGC
Organism: uncultured Myxococcales bacterium; assembly: GCA_964443975.1. Classification (GTDB taxonomy): domain Bacteria; phylum Myxococcota_A; class Polyangia; order Fen-1088; family Fen-1088; genus DASYCK01. The sequence continues at coordinate 216,241 of CAYUFS010000001.1, forward strand.
GGAGGTGGGTCAGGCGCTCGCGCGCTGGCAGGGCCGCCCCTCCATCGCGGTGCTTTGCGGCGACAGTGAGGGCGAGCAGCAAGCCGCCATGTGGGGCGCGCCTTCCGCCGCCTGGCATCGGCCGCTGTTCCGCGAGACGCTGGCCAGGCTGTGCCTGCGCCTTAGGCCCGACGTTCCTTACTGGCCCTCGAGCGCCAGCGGCGGCGACTTTCCGCATCAGCCACGGGTGGGGTCGACCTCTTACTACGGAGTCGGCGCCTACCTGCGGCCGCTCGAGGACGCGCGGCGTTCAGAGGTGCGCTTCGCCTCCGAGTGCCTGGGCTTCGCCAACGTGCCTGGCGACGCGATCCTGGCGCAGCTCGCCCCCGGTGGTTCGCCGCGCGTGCATTCCCCCGCCTGGAAGGCGGGGGTCCCGCGGGATCTCGGCGCGGGCTGGGACTTCGACGACGTCCGGGACTTCTACCTGAAGCTGCTGTTCGGGGTCGATCCCACCGCGCTGCGCTCCTCCGATCCCGAGCGCTACCTGGCGCTCAGCCGGATCACGACGGGCGAGGTGATGGAGGCCGCGTTCGCCGAGTGGCGCCGCGCGCAGTCCTCGTGCCGGGGCGCGCTCATCTGGTTCCTGCGAGATCTGGTCGCCGGCGCGGGGTGGGGCGTCCTGGACGCGAGCGGTGACGCGAAGGCCGTCTACCACTACGTTCGCCGGATCCTGCGGCCGGTCGCCGTCTTCTTCTCGGACGAAGGATTGAATGGCGCGTTCGTTCACGCCGTCAACGAGCGAGAGACGCCCTGGGAGGGCGCGCTGCGCCTGAAGTTGTTCCGGGACGGCGAGACCCAGGTCGCCGCCGTCGAGAGGGCGTTCACGATTCCGGCGCGAGGCGGGGAGGAGCTGGCGGCGTGCGCGCTGCTGGGCGGATTCGCCGACACGACCTATGCGTATCGCTTCGGTCCCCCCGAGCACGACCTGGCGGTGGCCACCCTGGTCTCGCCGGATGGAGGCGTCGCCAGCGAAGCGTTCTTCTTCCCCACGGGGCGGCCAGCCAACCGGGAGGGCGATCTGGGAATGGAGGCGACCGTCGCGCCGCGCGGCGACGGCCGCTTCGTGTTGGCGGTTCGCAGCCGGCGCTTCGCGCAAGCGGTGGCCGTGCAGGTCGATGGCTTCACCTGCGACGACAATTTCTTTCACGTCCAGCCGGGAGGCTTGCGCGAGGTCATCCTCGTTCAGGCGAGCGACGCCGCTCGGCCGCGCGGGACCGTCCAGGCGACAAACGCGCGCGGGGCGACGCGCATCTCGATCGGCGGTTGATCGGGCAGGAACCCTGCGAGGAGGCGAGCATGGAAGAGGCGGGCACCACCGATGGGCCGTTCGTACTGGCGCTGTCCCGGCGCGAAGACGTCGAGAGGAGCTTCGCCGTCATGCAACAGCTGCGGCCGCAGCTCACGGCAGAGACCTACGTCGACACCATCGAGCGGCTGCGGGCGAGCGGGTTTCGTCTCGCGGCGGTGCGGGTGGGCGAGGAGCTCGTCGCGGTCGCCGGGTATCGCTTCGCGGAGAGCCTGGCGTGGGGCCGGCATTGCTACATCGACGATTTCGTGACGCTCGACCCGATCCGGTCGCGTGGACACGGGCAGCTCCTGCTCGACTGGCTGAAGGCAGAGGCTCGGGCGAACGGGTGTCAGTCGATTCAGCTCGACTCGGGCGTGCAGCGCCACGCCGCGCACCGCTTCTATTTTCGGGAGCGCATGAGCATCACCTGCCACCACTTCGCGATCTCGCTCGTGTGACCGCGGTCACTGGCCGAGCTCGGGCAGGCCTCATTTCGTGATTTCTCGTTAGGCGGCAGGCGGCGTCGTGGGCCAAAATCCCAAAACTGACGCGTAGATTTTGGCTACAGAAAACCACGCATGGTTCTCGACGTCTTGAGGAACGGAATACGCCGTCTTACGGATACCGCCGGGCACGGGGGCGAGGTCGCGTCCGCTGACACGAGGGACGGGACCGCCGGTGAGCCGGCGACGATCCCCGCGTCCGACACCAGGGCCGCGGATGACGTCGGCGCATTCGAGTTGCTCGCGGAGGATTTTGCCACGTACGATCACGGTCTGTTGGAGCCAGGGTTCTGGGCCGTCACCGCTCATCGTCTGGGCCGGCGCGCCGCGGAGGTCGAGGCCGCCCCGACGCGCGCGCTGCTCGAAGCGGCCTACAAGCTCATGTTCACGGGGATCGACTGGGTGTGGGGGATCCATCTGCCTCGGACCGTCGACCTCGGACGTCGGGTCCGGTTGTGGCACAACGGCTGTATGTTGCTGACCGCGCGCGCGATCGGAAACGACGTTCACATCCGGCACGACACCACGTTCGGCCCCTTGCGCGGCACCGCCGGCACGCCGCAGACGTTGCCCGTCATCGAGGATCGCGCCGACCTCGGCTCAGGCGTCTGCGTGCTGGGTGGCGTTCGCGTCGGGCACGACGCTGTGGTCGGCGCCAACTCCGTGGTGCTCAAGAACGTGCCTCCGCACGCGACCGTCTTGGGCGTTCCCGCCCGGATCGTCCCCACGTGAGCGTGCCGCCGCGGTCAGCGGGGCGAGAGGGCCTGGACGGCCAGAAGCAGGCCTCGGAGAAGCCGCTGCCCGCCGGAGACGTCAACGCGAACCCCGCCGGACTCGGTTTGCCGGAATTGCTGGCGGAGGACTTTCGCACGCACGGAAGTGACGTGTTGTCGCCCGGCTTCTGGGCGCTCGCCGTGCATCGTTTTGGCAACTGGCGCATGGACCTCGAGGTGAAGGTCTTGCGCGCGCCGCTCTCGCTCCTGTACCGGACCGCGCACCTGGGCGTGATCGCGCTGTGGGGGATCGACCTGCCATACAACTCGAAGATCGGCCGGCGGTTCCGGATCGTTCATCATGGGGCGGTCTTCGTCGGCTCGAAGGAGATTGGCGACGACGTGACGATTCGCCACTCCGTCACCATCGGCCTCAAGCGCAAGACCGAGCGGCAGGCGCCCTCGATCGGCAGCAGGGTCGAGATCGGGCCGGGCGCCTGCATCGTGGGGGACGTTCAAGTTGGCTCGGATAGCTTCATCGGCGCAAACACCGTGCTCGCGGACAGCGTGCCGCCGGGCTCGTCGGTCCTGGGCGTTCCGGGCCACTTCGTCGACCTCGCGAAGCAGGTGGACGCGGCGACCCCTCGCGTGGTCCCCTCCGGGACGGGGTGAGCGCTGCGCGAATTGGGCTGATCGGAAACACGATCGTCAGCGCACGCAACGCACGTAGGCCGTAAGCGACATGTTCCGGGGGCCCGTGGCGGCGTGGTAGAACATGCCGGCCCAAACGTCGGTTTTGTTGGGGACAATGGGCGTCGAGGACCAGAATGCATCCCCCGGTGTCGACGGAAATGCTGTCGCGTCGATTGTCGGGCCGGGCAACGCCACCGAATCGTCGATCAACGTCTGCAACTCCTTGATCGCGGGCAGCCGCCAGCCACTGCCAGCCAGCCCCGCCGCGTTGCCCGAGCAATAAGTCACGGCGTCCGCGTAGGTGTACGTGGTCGTCGACACGGCCTGCTGCCAATTCAAACCTGTCTTGTCGTCATGGACGACCCGCGTGGCGGCGACGCCGGCCGAGACCGTGAAACGGCCCGCGGGCGCGCTGGCCCGCGCGGGCACGGCGCCCAGCAGCGCGACCAAGGCGGCGGAGGCTAGGAAACGTTTGGCGGGCACGCTCATGGGGTCTCCTTGGGCTTCGGATCATCGGGCAAAGGCCGTTCGAAAACACACGCGAGCCGGCGCGGTTCCGCGTTGCCGCGGGCGTCTGAGCCTCAGCGCACGCATCGAACAGGGTACTCATTCGTCATGGCGATATAGCTCGCATCGCCGGAGCTGAAGCCGATGATCCAGATGGAGTTCGGGTTGCCGGCAACGGACGTCGAGGACCAGTAGTAGCCTGAAAGCGTGCCTACGAACACCGGGTTTATGCTCGGGTTCGACCGCCCGTAGTCGACGATCGAAAGCAGCTCGATCTTCGCGGGCAGGCGCCAGTCGTGGTGTCCCCCCGCCGCCAGCGTTGTGGAGCAGTACGTGACAGCGTCAGGCTGGAGCATGGTCGTGGCCGCGGGGGGGGACTGCCACATGAGGCCCGTGACGTTGTCTGTGACCGTGCCGTCGCCGTTGTCGGTGTAGGCGCTCGGAGACACGGACGGCGGGACGGGCCACTCGACCCAGTTGGGGTCGGCGCAGCTCGCAGGCGCGAGGCGCTCGCAGACGTTGCCGGCTCCGCAGGCCGCAGGTGAGCCGGCCACCTGGTAGAAGCAGCTTCCGTCCGCGGCGCACGTCGCCAGCGAGGTGGAGGTCGCGCAGGTGGGGCCAGCGGACTTGCACGCGGGATCCGCGACACACGCGCAGGCGGAGCCGGAGCAAGCCTGGTGCCCGCCGCACATCGCCGACGACGCCTCGTAAAAGCACCCGTTCGCGTCCTGCATGCAGGTGGCCAGCGTCGATGGGGTCGCGCACATGTTCCCGACCGCGTTCGAGGTGCAGACCGGGTCGGCGACGCAGGTGCACTTCGCGGTTCCAGCGGGTCCGGTGCAGGACTGACGGGTCGGGCAGGCCGTCGCGGCCCCCCACTGACCGCTGGCGCAGGTTTGCAGCTTCGCGCCCATGCACTGCGTGGCGTTCGCCAGGCACGCGCCGGTCATACCACCCGAGCCCGCAGCCGCGCCACCCGTGGCGATCGCGCCGCCGGTGGCGATCACGCCACCCGTGGCGATCACGCCGCCGCCCGTGCCGATCGAACCCGCGGTGCCGGCGCCCACTTTGCCGCCGCCTCCACCGGTGCCGGTGACCGCCGCTCCGTTGCCGCCGCTCGCGACCGCAAGGCCTCCCTGTCCGCCCCCCACCGCGCCTGCCGCGCCGCCGCCACCCGCGCCGGCGACGCGGCCGCCGGTGCCGGTGGCGGTGCCGCTGTGAATGCCGACGATCTCGCCGCAGGCGCCAGCGAAGGCGATTGCGCACGCGACCACACTCAGGGTCGCCCCCAGGAGACTGACTCGCTTCACCACCGACCGCCCAGGAGCAGCCCACCGCCTTCGAAGCCCACCGATGGCGCCAGTGACACCGACGAGAACCCCGCGGCGGCCGACGCCGCGCCGTCGGGCTCGGGCGAACGGGAGCGCAGCCACAAGAACGCGCCGGTGGCCACGGCCGCGATGCCCACGCCGAACGCCACATTTGCGACGAGGGACGCGGTTCGCGCGGCCTCGTAGTCGTTGTTACCGTCCGGGCTACAGTGTTCGTTGGGACAGTTCTTGTTGCGATCGCTCCACTTCGAGAACGCGCGCAGGCCGAAGTAAGTGCCCACGCCCAGGGCGGCGACGCCGGCGCCGCCCACGGCGTAGGCGGCCGTTCGGACGCCGCTGCCGGAGGCAGGCGAGGCGGGTGCGGGCGACGGGGCGGTTTCGTTCGCGGGGGCGCTCACGAGCGGAGGGGGCCCGGGCGCTGGTGCCGTGACGACCGCGGGCGGCGCCGCCCGGGCCGGCGACTCGGCGACGAGCACGGGGATCTGAACCGTCTGCCGGCTGGCGCCGACGGGAACCTCGAAGCGGCTCGACCACGCGCGCCGGCCGGGCGCCGTGGCGGTCAGCGCGTGAGTGCCGGGATCCATCGGCGTCGATATTCCCCACGCGGCCGCGCCCACGGTCGTGCCGTCGAGATTCACCTCCAGCCCTGGAACCCGCGCGGCGTCCGGAACGCCCAGCGTCACGTGGGCGACGCGCGGCTCGATCGCCGCGATGTGATCGCGGGCGAGCTGCTCCCGGTCGGGCCGGTGGTCGAGCCGGGCGCTCGACAGCGCGGCGCTGAATTCGACCCAGGCGCTCGCCAGCTTGCCCTGGTCCTGGTGGCACACAGCGAGGTTCAGGAGCGTGCCGGTCGCCGGATCTAGACGCTGGCTCTCGGCCAGCTTGGGACAGGCCTCGGCGTAGTTCTTCTCGTTCATCAGGCGCCGGCCCTCTTGAAATAGCGTTTCGGCCAGCGTCGCGCTCGTGGACTGCGCCCACGCGCGCGGGCATGGGGCAAGCGCCATCGCCATCGCCATCGCAACCATGGGCCCCGGCGCCCTCCTGTGGGTGGGGGACTCTCTATCCATCCGGCCCGCTGGCTGGTCCTCCGCGGCCACATCCTTCGCCACGGCTCAATTTATCGCCGAGCGGGGTGGGGCGGTCAACACGGACGGGGTCCGTTTGCATCCGTTGTCGGGCGATGGCTCGATATCGCCGATCAGCGGCGACCATCCAGAACGTCGGTCTCCTTTTCGGCCCCGCGCGCCGGCGGAGGTCGGCTTGTCAGGGCCGCGGGTGACGCCGGGGCGGCGGGGGGCATGATGACCGCGCGCGGTGCGCGTGAGCGCGTCTTGACCGCCTTGTGTCCCCCGGCCCGCTTGGACATGGGCGAGGTTCCCGAGGCCGGCTCCCGCGGCCGCGCCCCCTCGCCCTGTCCCTGATTGGCTTGCTTCTCGGCGGGCCGCTGCGCCTCGATCGGGGGCGCGCTTGTGGGTGGCAACGCGACCGGTTGGGGAGCCTTGGATTCCGCGGGCGTCTCCGGCTTCGCAATCGGCGAGACCGGCGGTGGGCCGGCGGCAAGGTCTTGCGGCGACGGGGAGACTTGGGGCTCGCGCGCCCGGTTGTGAACGACGAAGGCTCCGAGCCCGATCACCGCCGCCGCGGCGACCAGGGTGCCCGCCACCTTCGCGCCGCGCCGCCGCGTTCGTGGCGCCCCTCGCGCCGCGCTCACGCGCTCCGCCGCCGCCGCGGCGACCAGCTCGCCGGACAGGTGCGCCGACGTCGTGCTCGTCCCGGGCAAGCGCTGCGTGTGGCCGGGGCGCGCGAAGATGTCGGTGTCCGCCAGCTCGCGCGGTGGCCGTGGCGCGCCGCTGGCATCGCTCCGCGACGATGACCCGAGAACCCGCGCGACCGACGAAGCCGCCCAGACCGGCGCGAACGGCGCCAGGCGCCGCACCAGCTCGCTCACGCTTTGCAGCCGTTGCGCCGGAAGCTTCTCCAGGCAATCGAGCACCAGCTTCTCCAGCGCGCCCGGAAGGTCGGGCCGGACCTGTCGAAGCGGCGTCGGCGGATCGGCGACGATCGTCGCCAGCACTTGCATCGTCGTCTCCCCGTTGAATGCCGGCTGACCGGTCAGAAGCTCGTGCAGGATCACGCCCAGCGACCATACGTCCGTGCGCGCGTCGACGTTCTTGGCGCTGCGGAGCTGCTCGGGCGACATGTACATCGGCGAGCCCAACACCATCGACGTCGACGTGAGCTCCGGGGCGCGCCCGCCGCGCGCGCCCGCGCCAGCCCCCACGCCGGGGTGCTCCGCGATGGCGGCCTTCGAGATCCCAAAGTCGAGGACCTTGATGAGCGGCGAGCCATCCGGGCGATGGGTCAAGAACAAATTGCCCGGCTTGAGATCGCGGTGGACGATCCCCAGCCCGTGCGCCTCCCCGATCGCCTCACACGCCTGCAGCAGATAGCCAACGGCCTCGGGGACGGGCAGGTGACCGCGGGCCTGGAGGAGCTGCGAGAGATCCTTTCCGTCGAGGTACTCCATCACCATGTAGCAGAGGTCACCCTGCGTGCTGCTGACATCGACCACCCGTACGACGTGCTCGCTGCGGAGGCTGGCGGCCGCGCGCGCCTCGCGCAAGAACCTCCCGACAGCATCGCGGTTGTCGCGCAGCTCCGCCGAGAGGAACTTCACCGCGACCTTCTGGCCGAGTTGCACGTGCTCGGCCACCACCACGACTCCCATCCCGCCCGCACCCAGCGTCTCCCCGATCAGGTACTTGCCAAGCAGGAGCTCCCCCTGCCGCACCGGCAGGCCCTGCGACGCCAGATCGTGGACCACGAGCCAGGTTATATCCGAACCGCGTCGAGATGGATCGGGGCCGCCGCCCCGGCGCCTACTCGACCGTGACGCTCTTGGCGAGGTTCCGGGGCTGGTCGACGTCGTTCCCCCGCGCGACCGAGATCGCGTACGCGAGCAACTGCAGCGGCAGGACGGTCACGAAGGGCTGAAGGCGAGGATCGGTCTCGGGGACGTAGAGGACGTCCTTCGCTTGCCGCGCGATGGCGTCGTCGCCTTCGGTCGCGATCGCCAGGACGGTGCCCTTGCGGGCCTGGACCTCGGCCAGGTTCGACAGCACCTTCTCGTAGCCGGGCCCGCGTGGGGCGATGACGACCACGGGAACGCCGTCGTCGATGAGGGCGATGGGGCCGTGCTTCATCTCCCCCGCCGCGTACCCCTCCGCGTGAATGTACGAGATCTCCTTCAGCTTCAGGGCGCCCTCGAGGGCAATGGGATAGTTGGCGCCACGTCCGAGGAACAGGAAATCGCGCGCCGTCTTGAAGCGCGCGGCCAGCGCCGGAAACGGCGTGTCGACCTTCGGAGACGGCGCCAGCGCTTGCAGGCAGCGGGTCATCTTCTCGGGGATCGCCGCCATGGCGGCGGCGATGGCGCGACCGTCGGCCTCGGACAGGGTTCCGCGCCGCCGTCCGAGGTGCAGCGCGAACAGGGCCAGGGCCGTCAACTGCGCGGTGAAGCACTTCGTCGACGCGACGCCGATCTCGGGACCGGCGTGGGTGTAGAACGTCGCGTGCGAGGCCCGGGGGATGGCGGACCCCACGACGTTCGCGATGGCGAGCACCCACGCCCCGCGCGCGCGCGCCTCGCGCACGGCGCCGAGGGTGTCCGCGGTCTCGCCGCTCTGGGAGATGGCCACGACCACGTCGCCCGGGCCGATGACCGGATCGCGATAGCGAAACTCGCTGGCCAGGTCCACCTCGCACGGCACCCGCGACAGCCCTTCGATCAAGAACTTGCCGACGAGCCCCGCGTAGTACGAGGTGCCACACGCCAGCAGCACCACGCGCCCCAGCCGGGCCAGCGGCAACTCGACCGCGTCGAGCACGGCGTCGCCGTGCTCCGGCCGTAGCCGTCCCCGCATCGTGTCCGCGACGGCGCGCGGCTGCTCGAAGATCTCCTTCAGCATGAAGTGCGGGTAACCGTCCTTTTCGGCCTGCGCGGCGCTCCAGGTGATGGACTCGATGGGCCGCGTGACCACGGCGCCGTTGCGATCGGTGATCGAGAAGCCGGGCGCCCGGACCTCGGCGACGTCTCCCTCGTCGAGGAAGACGATCTTGCGGGTGTGCTCGAGGATCGCCGGCACGTCCGAGGCCACGAAGGATTCACCGTCGCCCATGCCGAGCACCAGCGGCGAGGCGTTTCGGGTCGCCACGATGGTGTCGGGGAACTTATCCGACAGCACGACGATGGCGTAGGTCCCCTCGACCTGGCGGATGGCGGCGCGAACCGCCGCGCCCAGCGAGGTCGCGCCCGTGACGATCGCCTGATCGATGAGGTGCGCGAACACCTCCGTGTCGGTTTCGGACGAGAACTGCCGCCCGAGGGCCTCCATCTGCGCCCGCAGCGCCACGTGGTTCTCGATGATCCCGTTGTGGACCACGGTCACGGCGCCGGCGGTGTGCGGGTGCGCGTTCTCCTCGGACGGCCGGCCGTGGGTCGCCCAGCGCGTGTGGCCGATCCCGATGTGGCCCTCGACGGGATGGCTCGCCAGGGCGGCCGCGAGGACCGATAGCTTCCCCGGCCGGCGAACGACGTTCAGCCCGCGCGGGCCGATGACGGCGACCCCGGCGCTGTCATAGCCGCGATACTCGAGGCGTGACAGGCCTTCGACGAGAACCGGCACGGCGCTCTTCGGACCTACGTAACCAACGATTCCGCACATCGAGGGGAGCGTTTATATCACGCGATGACCGCTTTACCCCGCCGCCGTTCGGTCGGATGGCCGCGGGCCGCGACCTCGGGCCGCTCCTCAGCCGACCTGGCGCTCGGTGAGAGTCACCACGGCCTCGGCCTTCCCGGCGCGCGCCAGCGGCAGCTCCAGGGCGTCGGCCAGCGCCGTCGCGCTCGCCTCGATGATGTTCTGGGACACGCCGATGGTGCTCCAGCGCTCCTCGCCACGCGCGGCCTCGATGAGCACGCGGGTCTTGGCGCCCGTCGCCGCGTCGGGATCGAGGATGCGGACCTTGTAGTCGGCGAGGTGAACGTCGCGCACGAGGGGGAAATACGGGTTCAGGGCCTTGTGAAACGCGCCGTCGAGCGCGTGCACCGGCCCCGTCCCCTCCGCCACCTCGTGGACGATCTCGTCGCCGACCTTCAGCTTCACGGTCGCCTCGGCGAACATCGAATTGCCCCGGCGGCGCTCCGAGATCACGACCACGTCGAGGACCTCGAAGGGCGGCACGTACCCCGGATGGCTGCGCCGGCTCAAGAGCTCGAACGAGCCCTCGGCGGCCTCGAACTGATACCCCTGGCTCTCCAGCTCCTTCACGTGTTCGAGGACGCGCCGCTCGTTCCCCTGCATGTCGATGCCGAGCTCGCTCGCGCGCATGCGGACGTTGCCCCGGCCGGACAGCTCGGAGACGACGATGTGGCGGCGGTTGCCGACGCGCTCGGGGACGATGTGCTCGTAGCTGGCCGGCTCCTTCTCCACCGCGGCCACGTGCATGCCGCCCTTGTGGGCGAACGCGGAGTGGCCGACGTACGGCGCGTGCGTCCGCGGTCGAACGTTGGCGATCTCGCTCACCGAGCGCGACAGCTCCGTCAGGCGGGCGAGGTTCTCCTCGGAGACGCAGCGGCGCCCCATCTTCAGCTGCAGCCCCGCGATGACCGAGATCAGGTTCGCGTTTCCGCAGCGCTCGCCCCAGCCGTTGATGGTCCCCTGCACCTGCAGGCAGCCCGCCTCGACCGCGGCGAACGCGTTCGCGACCGCGACGTCGGCGTCGTTGTGGGTGTGGATCCCGAGGCGCGTGGGGACGGTGGCCCGCACCACGCCGACGACCTCGGTGACATAGCTGGGCATGCTGCCCCCGTTGGTGTCGCACATCGCGATCCAGTCCGCGCCGGCCGCGGCGGCGGCCCTGACCGTCGCGAGCGCGTAGTCGCGATCGGCCCTGAACCCGTCGAAGAAGTGCTCGCAGTCGTAGACGACCTCGCGCCCCTGCTGCTTCAGAAAAGCGACGCTGTCCGAGATCATCGCCAGGTTCTCCTCCAGCGTGGTGCCGACGATCTTCGTCACGTGCAGGGTCCATGTCTTGCCGACGACGGTCACGGCCGGGGTCTCGGCGGCCACCATCGCGCGCAAGATCGGATCGGTGTCGGCGCGACCGCCGGCCCGACGGGTCATGCCGAAGGCGGTCAACTTCGCATGGCGGAACGTCACCCCCTTGGCGCGCTGGAAGAACTCGACGTCCTTCGGGTTCGAGCCCGGGTACCCGCCCTCGATGTAGTGAACCCCGAAGCCGTCCAGGAGGCGCGCGATCTTGAGCTTGTCCTCCACCGACAGCGAGAGCCCCTCGCTCTGCGTGCCGTCTCTCAGGGTGCTGTCGAAAAGCTGGATGTCCATGGGGAAGCTCCGCGGGAGTTTTATCACACGTTTCGCCGGGGACGCTCGGTGGGGGCTGCTATGGTTCCCGTCCGATGAGCGGTTCGTCCGTCACGGATTCGATCGATCCATGCTTGATGGGAGGAGGGGAGGCGGGCGCGCTCTTGCGCTCGATCGACTGGTCGAAGAATCCGCTCGGACCCCCGGGCGGGTGGCCCACCACGCTGCGGACCACGGTGGGCATCATGCTGGCGTCCCGCTTCGCGATGCGGATCTTGTGGGGACCGGAGCTCATCTTTCTACACAACGACGCCTATCGCCCGGTGCTCGGCGCGAGCAAGTACCCCGGCGCGATGGGCAAGCGCACGGAGGACAGCTTCCCCGAGCTCTGGCCGGTGGTTGGGCCGATGTTTCGCCGGGTGATGGCCGGCGAGGCTGTCTCGCTCGTCGATGGGATTCTTCCGCTCGACCGCTACGGCTACCTGGAGGAGTGCTTCTTCACCCTCTCTTACAGCCCCCTCAGCGACGACCACGGCGGCATTGGCGGCGTGCTTGGCATCGTTTACGAGACGACGGAACGGGTCATCGCCGAGCGCCGGCTGCGTGCCCTGCGCCAGCTCGCGGCCGGCCTGGCGGCCGTCAAGACGCCGGAGCGCGTCTGTCAGGCCACGCGGGACGTGTTCGCGAAGGCCACCGAGGACGTGCCCTTCGCGTTGCTGTACTTGCGCGACGGTGACCCACCGGCCGCCAGGCTCGTCGCCTGGACCGGTCTCGACGATTGCCCCGCCGCGCGCGCCGAGAGGGTGCCCCTCGCGAGCTCCGCCCCAGGCGATGAGGGCGGGTGGCCCTTCGTGGCGCGGGCTTCGGGAGCGCGCTTTCGGCTCGTCGAGGACGTGAGCGCGCGCTTCGGCGCGCTGCACGCGGGGCCGTATCCCGAACCCATCACGGGCGCGATCGTGCTGTCGCTGGAGCGGCCGGGAACGGATTCGCCGTATGGGTACCTCGTTGCCGGCCTCAATCCGCGGCGCGTGTTCGACGCCGACTACCAGGCCTTCTACGAGCTCGCGGGCGAGCACATCGCCTCCGCGATCGCCAACGCGCTGGCAAGGGCCCACGCCGAGAGCGAGCGCCAGTTCCTCGAGGGCGTGATCAACCAGATGCCCGCCGGCATCATCATCGCGGAGGCCCCCTCGGGGAAGTCGGTGCTTTCGAACGCGCTCGCCGACAGCATCCTCGGGCGCCCCACGCTGTCGGCAGGGTCCATGCAGCAGTTCGCCGCCTATCCGGCGTTTCATCCCGACGGCCGTCCCTACACGACCGCGGAGCTCCCGCTCATGCGGGCCCTGCACGGGGACCGCGTCCTCGACGAGGAGGTCGAGTTCGTTCGGGGCGCGGGTGATCGTCGCGTGCTGAGCGTCAACTCCGCGCCCATCTACGACGTGGACGGACGCCTCGTGGCGGGGGTGTCCTCGTTCGCCGACGTCACCGATCGCAAGCGCACGGAGCGCGCGCTGCGGGACAGCGAGGAGCGCGGCCGCGCGATCGTCGCCGCGCTCGAGGAGGGCATCGTCCTGCGCGGGGTCGACGGCACGATTCAATTCGCCAACGCCAGCGCGGAGCGCCTGCTCGGCCTCACCAGGGACCAGCTGGCCTCCCGCGTGCTGGCGGATCCCCGCTGGCGCGCCGTGCGCGACGATGGCTCCGCCTACCCCGCCGACGAGCACGTTCCGATGCGCGCGCTGCGTGAGGGCAGACCGCTGTTGAACGAGATCATGGGGGTCCATGCTCCCGACGGCCGGCTGATCTGGCTGTCCATCAACGCCCAGCCCTTGTTCGGCCCCGACGGCAAGGTCGCGGGCGTGGTGTCGTCGTTCTTCGACATCACCGAGCGAAAGACGGCCGAGGAGGAGCGGCAGGTCTTGCTCGCGCGCGCCGAGCGCGCCCGCCAGGCGGCCGAGCTCGCCAGCCGCGCCAAGGACGAATTCCTCGCGATCGTGAGCCACGAGCTCCGCAACCCGCTGAACGCCATCCTGGGATGGACGCGGCTCCTGCGCACGGGGACGTTCTCGGCGGAGCGCGCGGCCCGCGCGCTCGAGACCATCGAACGGAACGCCGTGAGTCAGGCGCAGCTCGTGGAGGATCTCCTCGACGTCTCGCGGGTCATCTCGGGCAAGCTCCCGCTCGACGTCAAGACGGTCTCCCTGGCGAGGGTCGTCGAAGCCGCCGTCGACTCGGCGCGCCCCGCGATCGACGCCAAGGGGCTGCGCCTAAGCCTCGTGCTCGACACGGACAGCATGCTCTCCGGGGATCCGGGGCGGCTTCAGCAGATCGTCTGGAATCTGCTGACCAACGCCACGAAGTTCACCCCGCGGGGAGGCGCGATCCACGTCGTGCTCCGCCGCGACGACTCGCACCTCGAGCTCGCCGTCAGCGACTCGGGGCAGGGGATCGCGCCCGACTTCCTGGGTCAGATCTTCGACCGCTTCAAGCAGGCCGACTCGTCCACGACGCGACAGCACGGAGGCCTGGGGCTGGGACTCGCCATCGCCAGGAACCTCGTCGAGATGCACGGGGGAACGATCGAGGCGCGCAGCGGCGGCATCGGCCAGGGCGCGACGTTCATCGTCCGCGTCCCCGTGGCCGCCGTGCGCCGCGCCTCCGTTCCCCAGGTCGCGAACCGGGCGACCGAATCGCGGGTGACGTTCCAGCGTCCGCCCGAGCTCGACGGTCTGCGTATCCTGGTGGTCGATGACGAGCCAGACGCGCGCGACGTCGTGGCGGCGGTCCTGGAGGAGTGCGGGGCCGTGGTCAGGACGGCGCCCTCCGCCGCGCTGGCCCTGTCGGCGGTCGAGGCGGAGGCGCCGGATGTCCTGCTTTGCGACATCGGGATGCCGCTCGAGGACGGCTACAGCCTGATCGCGCGGGTGCGCGCGCTGCCAGCGGCCCAGGGCGGGCAGACACCCGCCGCCTGCTTGACCGGATACAGCACCGCCGACGACCGTCGGCGCGCGCTGCAGGCCGGCTTCAACATGCACCTCGCGAAACCCATCGAGCCGACCGAGCTCATCGCGGTGGTGGCGAACCTCAGCCGCCTCGCCAAGGCCCTGCAGGGCTGCCTGCCCTGAGGGGTGAGCACCCCCGTCGATCTTGGTCCGATGACTCACGGCGACCGGCGTGGGGCGCCAGTGGCAGCCTTCGAAGGACCTTGCCGGGCCGGTGGTAGTCGCCGGCCGGCGATCGGGCGCGAGGTGAAATGCGGAGGCGCGCTTGGGTGGCTACGCCCTCCGAACATGGCCCTCGCCCGCTTGATGGTCCATACCAGCGGCCGCATCCAAACACTTGGCGTACCGCAGCTCGCACAGCCGAGAAGGGGACGGATACTCGCCAGGATCGCATAGGCCATGTTGAGCATCAGCTGGAACGGCCGGAATCCGAACAGGCTGACGGCGAAGATCCCGGCGAACCATCTGGTGTTCTCCAAACTGCGCAGCACCTCAGCGACGGCCTCCCCACCCAGCTTCATCGAGCCATCGGGCATGACCAGGTGGATCGTCGCATAAGCATCCCAGATATCGAGGTCGGGGCTGATCAGCCGAAGCGCCTCCGGATCGTCGCCGATCGGTTGCTCGACGATGCTCGCTTCGCCCGATTCACTCCGTGCAGACCTTCCTACCCAACGCGCAATCCGGCGACAGACGCCGCATTCGTCGTTGTACAACAGGATCGGCCTCGTCATGATTCGAAGGCCTGCGTCATCACGGCCAGGACGCTCGACACCGTCGGGTCCGGTCCCTCGACGCGTCCCACTTCCCTTCCGTTCAGAAACATGACCAAGGTTGGGGTGGTCTTTACCTGATAGCTCTGCGCGAGCTCGCGCTCGACCGCCACATTGACCCTGAAGATCTGGTCTTCGGATTTCACCGTCTGCGCCACCTGCTGTAGGACCGGCTCGATCACTCGGCAGTACGCGCAGCCGTAGGACATGAACTCGACGACGATGGGCCCGTCGCCCTGCAAAACAAGATGACGGAACGTGCTGTTGGTCACCGTCCGTATCCTGTCCCCTTGCCGGCGTCCGCTGGTTGCGGCAGCGGGTTCCTCGCGCGCTCGGGTCATAAGTACCTTTCCTTTTTTTCTCTTCGGAAGCGGCTGTCGTCGGGGCCAACCTGCACGAGCCGTTCCGACCCGCAGAAGAGCAGAGGTTGGGGCCCCGAAGAAACTGGTTGTTGCGCAGTCCGCCCATCACGTTTGGAATGTCACCAGGACGAACCCACCGCCGACCAGCCGTCGCGTTCTCACAGGAGAGGTTGCTCGGGTCAAGAAAGCCGGACAGGAACGCAGGTGGACAATGTGGTGGCGCAATCGGCGTCACGTCGTATCGTCCCGGTGCATGCAACGTGCCGCTGCGCCGCCCATTGAACGTGGCAACCACTCACATTCAAGGGGGCCGTCATGAGCCAGCTTGAATCTATCGCGCATCGACTGATGGTCGAACGGGGCCTCTTGCCAGACTTCTCAGCCGCGGTCCTGGCAGAGACTGCCGGGATCCGGGGAGCCCCGGCGGCGTCGGGACCCTACGTCAACGACTTGCGCGGCGTGCGCGACCTGCGCGAGCTGCTCTGGGCGTCGATCGACAACGACACCTCTCGCGATCTGGACCAGCTGTCGGTCGCCGAAGCGATGAGCGGCCGAGCGGTGAAGGTCTTCGTCGCCATCGCCGACGTCGATGCCGTCGTCAAGCGACGTTCCGCGATCGACGAGCATGCGCGAACCAACACGACCTCCGTGTACACGGCCGCCGGGATCTTCCCGATGTTGCCGGAGCGACTGTCCACGGACCTCACCTCGCTCGGGGAAGCCCAGGAGCGGCTGGCCATCGTGATCGAGATGGTGGTCGACGCTGACGGCACGATGAAGGGCTCGGACGTCTACCGCGCGGCCGTCCGCAATCACGCGAAGCTCGCCTACGACTCCGTCGCCGCCTGGCTGGATGGGGCGGCGCCGGCGCCGGCCCGCGTCGCGGCGGTGCCGGGACTCGAAGCTCAACTTCGAATGCAGGATCGCGTCGCGCAGGCCATGCGGGGACTCCGCTTGCAGCATGGCGCCCTCAGCCTGAGTACGCCCGAGGCCGAAGCTACATTCGACGGCGGCCGGCTCTCCGACCTGCGCCCCAATCAGCCGAACCGCGCGAAGGAGTTGATCGAGGACCTCATGGTCGCGGCGAACGGCGCGACGGCAAGGTTCCTCGCGCAACACGGCTTCTCTGCGCTGCGGAGGGTCCTGCGCTCTCCTGAGCGATGGGACCGGATCGTCGCGCTCGCCGGGACCCTCGGTGAACGGTTGCCGCAGGAACCGAGCGGCGAGGCGCTGGCGCGCTTCCTCACCAAGCGTCGACGCGAAGATCCCGCACGATTCCCCGACCTGTCGCTGGCGGTGGTCAAGCTGCTGGGTCGCGGGGAGTACGTCCTCGAGTCTCCGGGCCAGACGCCGGAGGGGCACTTCGGGCTTGCCGTGACGGACTACACGCACTCCACGGCGCCGAATCGCCGCTATCCGGACCTGCTCACGCAGCGCCTGTTGAAGGCGGCCCTCTCCGCGGAGCCGTCCCCCTACGGAAACGACGAGCTCGCTGCCCTGGCGCTGCACTGTACCGCCCAGGAGGTGAACGCCGCGAAGGTCGAGCGCCAGGTGAGCAAGTCGGCGGCGGCCTCGCTGCTCGGCTCACGGATCGGCGAGGTGTTCAATGCGCTGGTCACGGGCGCCTCGGCCAAGGGAACCTGGGTCCGAATTCTGCACCCCGCGACCGAGGGAAAGCTGGTGCGTGGCTTCCAGGGCCTCGACGTCGGCGATCGGGCGCGCGTCCAGTTGGTCCGCACCGACGTCGAGCGCGGCTTCATCGACTTTGCGCGGTCGGGGGCGTCATGAGCCGACCGGGCACGACGCCGCATCATTCGCTCGCGTACGAGGACCAGAGGTTCCTCGACAGCGACGACGCGCGTCCGCTGCGCATCATCGCGGAATATCTGCAGCCGTTGGCCACCTTTCACCATGAGGGGATACGGGCGACGATCGTGTTCTTCGGCTCCGCGAGGCTCACGCCCGACGGACCGCTTGGCCGCTACTACGAGGACGCACGCGAGCTCGCTCGGTTGGTCACCACCTGGTCAAAGGGCCTATCGCCAGACGCCCAGCGATACGTCGTGTGTTCGGGCGGCGGTGGCGGGATCATGGAGGCCGCCAACCGTGGGGCCTCCGAAGCCGGCGGGAGGACGATCGGCCTCAACATCGGGCTGCCGCACGAGCAACGCCCCAATCCGTACGTGACGCCGGAGTTGTCTTTCGAGTTCCGTTACTTCTTCATGCGCAAGCTGTGGTTCGCACATCTGGCGCGCGCCGTGGTCGTCTTTCCGGGGGGATTTGGCACCCTGGACGAGCTGACCGAGTTCTTGACGCTTCAGCAGACCCGTAAGCTCGATCGGCGGATACGCATCCTCCTCTACGGGTCTAGCTACTGGAAGGAGATCATCAACTTCGACGCGCTCGCGCGCCACGGAATGATCAGCCGCGAGGACGTCGACTTGTTCCAATATGTCGACGAACCGACGACGGCGTTCCACGTTCTACAGGCGGGCCTGGACATGGAGTCAAACGCGACGGGCCCCGACTTCGCCAGCTCTCGTTGCGGGGGCGGCTGAAACGAGGAGAGCAGGTCCCGACGCCTGGTCGGGTCGTTCCTGCTCAGCCTCCCCCGGCGGACCGAGCCTCCATCGTTGCGCTGTATTCACCCCGCCGCGCCGAGCGGTTGCACCGCGCTCGGTGCAGGAGAGCCTGCTGGGCCGCCTGCACCCGGGACTCGTCGCCTCGCCAGATCTCCAGGGCGGGCTGCTGGATGGCCCGCGCGAACGAAAACGAAAGCGCCCAGGGCAGGCGCGCCTTGAATCGAACGTTCATGGCGTTCAACCGTGCCGAAGCGAGCTCGGACGCCTGTCCCCCCGAGAGGAACGCCACGCCCGGCACGGCGGCCGGAACGGCGCGCAGGAGACAACTCACCGTGGCGTCAGCCACTTCGTCGACCGAATCCTGCCTGGGGCAAGCCCCTCCCGGCAGGACCATGTTGGGCTTGAGGATCATCTCCTCGAGCACGACGCGCTGATCGTGAAGGCGGTCAAAGACGACCCGCAAGACCTCCTCGGTGACCTCGCGGCAACGTTCCAGAGAGTGGTCGCCCTCCATGAGCACCTCTGGCTCGATGATCGGGACCAGCCCGGCCTCCTGGCACGACCTGGCATAGCGGGCCAACCCATGCGCGTTCGCCTCGACGCAGCCGCTGCTGGGAAGCACGGCGCTCACGGCAAGCACCGCCCGCCACTTGGCGAAGCGGGCTCCCATGCGCACGTACTCTGACAGCCGGGCGCGCAATCCATCCAGACCCTCCGTCGCTTGCTCTCCGCGGAAGCCCGCCAACGCCGTTTCACCCAGGTCGACCTTGATGCCCGGGATGATTCCCGCATCGCTGACGGCCTTCGCGAAGGGCGTGCCGTCCTGCTTTTGTTGGCGGATGGTCTCGTCGCAGAGGATCGCGCCGCTTATGGCCTCGTCGAGCCGAGGGGTGGTCACGAGCAGCTCGCGATAGGCCCGCCTGGCCGCCTCCGTCTGCGGAATTCCCAGCGCGGCAAATCGCCTGTTGCAGGTGGGTACGCTCTCGTCCATCGCGAGCAGGCCCCTGTCGTCGGCCATCAACGCCACCGCCGTCTCTGACAGGTTCATTCTTCTGGCCCTCTTTCGTGCCCGTCGCCGTCGGCGGGGGCGCCTGCGGGCAGACTCTCGGGAATGTCGAGCCGGGCGACGCCGATTCGCCGATCCGCCATTCCGTAATAGACGTCGCACCGATTCGGCTCACCGAGATCGTCGCGCCGATCGATGCCCGTCGGAAATACGACGTTGGCGACCGTGCCCTGGCGTTCGTGGGGCGATTGCGGCGTCAATACGGGCTCCGCGGATCTATAGAGGACTCGCCTGGGATGCTCCCTGGCCAGCACCATCACGCCGGCCGAGTAGCACAGGTGAGCGTCGCCGCCCCTCGGCCCCGAGACCTCGCTCACGCCATGGTAGACGACGAGCCAGCCGTGGCGGGTGAGGAGGGGTGGCGTACCTCCGCCGATCTTCAACCGCTCCCACGCCGACGCGGGCTCGGCCAGGCGACGGTGGGAGTTGAACAGTCCCAGGTGCGTTGGCTCGCGCGGACCGGAGGGCATTGGACAGTAGGACATCCAGATGCTCTCGCGGTCGGGATCGACGACCCGGGATGGTGCCCGCCGAGCGGTCTCCTCGGGGCGAGTGCCCGGAAAGAGGGGACGGTGGAGCAAGGTCAGCTGCATCTTGCCGGCGTGGTTTGGCAGGGCGACGGGAAACAGGCTGGCGTCCTTGTTGTCAACGTGCGCGAAGTCCACGCCTCGAAACGACGAGAACGCCGCCAGCCCAAGACGCTTCCAATGAAAGAGATCCCGCGATTCGGCGAACGCGATTCGGGGCCCCAGGCTGGAAAATGCGGTGTAGGCCATCAGGTAACGCTGAAGCTCCTCGACGAAGGTGACGCGCGGATCTTCGCAGCCTCCTCCCCCGTCCGGCCGTTGCTCGTAGTCGACCTCTGGCTCCAGCGCGACGCCGAGCCGCTCGACCGACGTCGGTTCGCCGCCGGCGTCGAACCGCACCCGCGCGATGCCGATGCGCGAGTAGTTGCCCCGTGCGACCAGGCGCGGAAACAAGAACAGCTGCCCATCGGGGCCCCGAACGGCGGCCGGATTCAGAACCCCCTCCAACTCGTGTGGATTGCTGGGGTCGGGCTCCATGATCTGTCCCAGCCGGTGCAGTTGAAAGCTTCCCATTCGGCCTACGGGGCGGGCGCTTCATCAGGGTGACGGACATCCGCACAGGCGGTGATCGCTTCGACGACGCGCTTCGTCTCGTTCGGGTCTCGGACCTGAATCGACGCGATGCCGGTTCCCTTGACGGGATGGTCGTTGCCCTCGGGGTACAGGGCGTCGCCGACGAAAAGCATCCTGCCTATGCCAATGCCGAGGATGTCCCGGAGCTTTCGGATCCCGTAGGCCTTGTCGATCCCCGGCCTGGTGACGTCAATCGACGTCGTCCCGCCCAGATTCACGTCGAACTCCGGGATCCGAGCGTCCAGGAACGCCTTCAGCGCCCTGCGCCGCTTGTGGTCGGGATCCCACCGCTGCTTCTCCTCCAGAGGAGCCGCCTGACCCAGGGCGGAGAACGTGACCTGGCTCCCCCGGTCGTCGATTCGATCTCCCCACGTCCTGGTGGCGTCAAGATCGGACATGCCAATCATGTCGGTCAATGCGCGCATGATCGTGTCCTTCTCTCCGGCTGATAGATCTTGCGAGTAGACCTGTAGCCAGGCCGCCTCATATCGGTAGAACTTCGTTCCACAGGTCGGAAGCAGGGAGAGCTCGCTGAAACGCGCGGGAGCCGCCTGCGCGGCAAGCGAGGCGATCACTTGGCGCTCGAACTGCGACCAGGTGCCGCCCGAGATGACCGCCACCTTGACCACCTCCAGTAGCCCGACGAGCAGAGCGGCCATCTCGGCATCGACAGCCGCCTTGCTCTCAGCGAGCGTGCCATCCAGGTCGAATACGATGAGACGCTTCATGGTGGGTGGTTCCACTTCCAGTCGCGGATCTCGGGCATGTCCTGGCCGTGGGTGTCGATGTACTGCCTGTGCTCGACCAGCTTGTCGCGGAGCTGCTGCTTCAGGTAGATGCCCTTTTCGCCCACCTGCGGCACGCGATCGATCGTGTCCATCACCAGATGAAAGCGATCCATGTCGTTCATGACGGTCATGTCGAAGGGGGTGGTGATCGTGCCCTCCTCCTTGTAGCCGCGCACGTGAATGTTCTGGTGATTGGCGCGGCGGTAGGTCAAGCGGTGGATCAGCGACGGGTAGGCATGAAAGGCGAAGATGACGGGGCGGTCGCGGGTGAACAGCTGGTCGAAGTCCGTGTCGCTCAACCCGTGCGGGTGCTCGCTCTGTGGCTGGAGCTTCATCAGGTCCACCACGTTGACGACGCGGATCTTCAGCTCGGGCAGGTGCCTTCGCATGATGGACACCGCCGCGAGGGTCTCCAGCGTCGGCACGTCGCCAGCGCAGGCCATCACGACGTCCGGCGCGACGCCCTGGTCGTTGCTGGCCCACTGCCAGATCCCGACTCCTTCGGTGCAATGGGCACAGGCGGCTTCGATGCTCAACCACTGGGGCGCCGGATGTTTCCCGGCCACGACGACGTTGACGTAGTGGCGGCTGCGGAGGCAATGGTCCATGACGGACAGCAGACAGTTTGCGTCCGGCGGGAGGTACACGCGCACGATCTCGGCCTTCTTGTTCATCACGTGATCGATGAACCCGGGATCCTGATGGGTGAATCCGTTGTGGTCCTGCCGCCAGACGTGCGAAGCCAGCAGATAGTTCAAGGACGCGATCTTGCGCCGCCACGGCAGGTGAGCCGTGACCTTCAACCATTTGGCGTGCTGGTTGAACATCGAATCGACGATGTGGATGAAGGCCTCGTAGCAGTTGAAGATCCCGTGCCGTCCCGTGAGCAGGTAGCCCTCGAGCCAACCCTCGCACTGGTGCTCGCTCAGCATCTCCATCACGCGCCCCGTGGGTGTGAGAAACTCGTCGTTGGGGACAGTGGCGGCATCCCATTGCCGCTTCGTGACTTGGAAGAGCGCCTCGAGACCGTTGGAGAGCGTCTCGTCGGGCCCAAAGACGCGGAAGTTGCGCCCGGCCTCGTTCAGCTTCGTCACGTCACGCAGGAAGCGCCCGAGGACATGCGTGTCGCCGATGCCTGGCGCCCCGGGCGCGGGGACATCCGCCGCGTAGTCGCGAAAATCCGGCATGCGCAGGTCCTGCAGCAGGATGCCGCCATTGGCGTGCGGGTTCGCCCCCATCCGTCGCTCGCCCGCGGGCGCGAGGTCGGCGAGCTCCGCCTTCAGGCGCCCCTGGTCATCGAACAGCTCCTCGGGCCGGTAGCTCTTCAGCCAGGCCTCGAGCTGCGCGAGGTGTTCCGGAGGCGCGCTCGCCGACACGGCCAGGGGCACCTGATGAGCGCGGAACGTCCCCTCGATCTGCTGGCCGTCCACCATCTTCGGGCCGGTCCAGCCCTTCGGGGAGCGAAGCACGATCATCGGCCAGCGCGGACGCACGAAGGTGCCGCTGGCGCGGGCGTCCCACTGGAGCTTCCTGATCTGCTCCACCGCCGCGTCGAGCGCCGCGGCCATGGCCTGGTGCATCGGCCCGGGCTCGTCGCCCTCGACGAAGAGTGGGCTCCACCCGTAGCCGCGAAGCAACTGGTCCAGCTCCTCGTGGGTGATGCGGGCGAGCAGCGTCGGGTTCGAGATCTTGTACCCGTTGAGGTGCAGGATCGGCAGCACGGCGCCGTCGGTGATCGGATCGAGGAATTTGTTGGAGTGCCAGGCGGTCGCCAGGGGACCGGTCTCGGCCTCGCCGTCGCCCACGACGCACGCCACCACCAGCTTCGGATTATCGAAGACTGCGCCGAACGAGTGGCTGAGCGAATATCCCAGCTCGCCCCCTTCGTGAATCGAGCCGGGACACTCCGGGGAGGCGTGGCTCGGTATCCCCCCAGGGAACGAAAACTGGAGGAACAGCTTCCGGAGCCCCGCTTCGTCCCGGCTGATGTTGGGATAGATCTCGCTGTATGTGCCCTCGAGGTAGGTGTTGCCGACCACAGCCGGCCCGCCGTGCCCCGGACCCGAGACATAGATCATGTCGAGGTCGTACTTCTTGATGACGCGGTTCAGGTGGACATAGATGAAGTTCTGCCCCGGGGTGGTGCCCCAGTGTCCGAGCAGCATGTGCTTCACGTCCGTGAGCGCCAGGGGCCGCCGGAGCAAGGGATTGTCGGCGAGATAGATCTGGCCGACCGAGAGGTAATTCGCGGCCCTCCAGTACGCGTCCATCCTGCGCAGCAAGTCCGGCGTCAGTGTCTCCGAGCGAAGGTCCATTGTCTGCTCCATTGACTCAAGCACCGTTGTTCGTCGTCGGGCCCGCGCAAGTTCGCCATACCGAGCGCGCGAGCATGCGCTCCTCGTCCGTGCGAATCACCCGAACGCGCACGTGGCTTGGACCGCTGGAGATCACGCCTCTGTTGTCCGCGTTGGCGGTCTCACTCAGCGCGATGCCGAGAAACCCGAGGCCTTCGCAGATGCGCGCGCGGAGGACGGGACTGTTCTCGCCGATGCCTCCGGAGAAGACGAGGGTGTCGAGGCCCCCCAGGGCGGCCGCGAAGGCGCCCACCCACTTCTTTGCCTGGTAGCAAAACAGCGCGAGCGCCTCGGCCGCACGCACGTCGCCGGCTTCCCGCGCCAGGAGCGCACGCACGTCGGCGCTGAGCTCGGACACCCCGAGCAGCCCGGACTCGTGGCTCACCATGTGCTCGAACTGCTTCGCGGTGGTGCCGTCCGTGCGGGCCAGGTAGTAGCCGAGGCCGGGATCGAGATCTCCGGCGCGGGACCCCATCACCAGGCCCGACGTCGGCGTGAACCCCATGCTCGTGTCGATGCTCTTGCCGTTGCGAACGGCCGCCATGCTGGCCCCGCTTCCCAGGTGGGCGAGGATGGCGCGGCCGGAGGTCGCCGCCGGGTCGCCGAGGCGCACGAGCTCCTCGACCAGGTAGGCGTAGGACAGGCCGTGGAACCCGTAACGCCGGACCCCCTTGGCCTCATAGCGGCGGGGAATCGCGAGCAGCCGGGCGACTCGCGGCAGGTCGTGGTGAAAGGCGGTGTCGAAGCACGCCACCTGCGGCACGTCGGGATAGCGGCGTCGAAACGCCTCGACGAGCAGCAGCTCCGCGGGCAGGTGCTCGGGATCGAGGGGGATGAGCTGATGCAGCTCCTCCAGGAGTTGGTTGTCGATCAGCGCGGGCGCGCTGTGGCGTGGGCCACCGTGCACGATGCGATGTCCGATCCCCGCCGGGGTCTGCGACCCGAGGCGCGTCTCGATCCAACCGAGAACGGCGTCGACCGCCGCGCGCTGGTCGGGCGCCGCCTGCGGCCGGGAGACCGCGTCAGCCTCACTCTCCCCCTTGATCTCGAGGGTGGCCTCGGGCGAGCCGATTCGTTCGATCGCACCGCCCACGACCCGGCGAAGCGATGGCGCGGCCTCGAACAGCGCGAACTTGATGCTCGACGAACCTGCGTTGAGGGTGACGATGGGGTGATGGGCGATCGTCATGGAGGATCACCGTCGAGACCGAATGACTCCAGCGTCGCCTTCGTCGTGCTGTAGCTCGTGTGAAGGACGCTCCGGATGCCCAGCCGTTCCGCGACGCTGACGAACATCGGCGTGTTGTCGACATAGAGGACCTGCCGCGGGGGCGTCTGGGCGACGTCCAGTGCAATTCGAAAGATCTCCGCGTCGGGCTTGCGAATGTGCACAAAACACGAGGACACGAAGGTGTCCACGATCCCGCCCAGCCGGAAGGCGCGGATCCGGTGTTGATTCAGCTCCCGCGCCTCGTTGCTCACGACGACGACCTTCAGCCTGTGCCGTGCCCGCAGCGCGCCGACCAGGTCGAGCATGTCCTTGTGGGGGTGGGACTGGGCGAACATGAACTGCCGAAACTGAGCCCGGGTGAACGGACGCGCCTCCCAAAACACCACCAGGCGAAGATAGTCGTCGAGCGTCACGCTACCCGCCTCGAATGTCTCGAAGATCAGGTGATGGCGCTCCTCCATCGGGGCCAGCTCCAGCTCGAAAGCGGCGGCGGCTCGCCTGCGCGCGCGACGATCCCAGCCATCGGTGAGGAGCACGCCCCCGACGTCCAGAAACAGGGTCTTGATCGGGAGGCGGCGCCCCATCACTGTCGTTTCGGGAGAACGGGGCGTGTCGACGGTGTCATGGCCGTCACAGTCCGGCGCTATTCAACTCGTCCACATCAGCGGTGCGTGCAATCGCCACGCCGACCAGTGGACCTTGTTCCCGGCGCACAGGGCGGGAGCTCAACCCAACCGGACGTTGCGATCGCTACCCAGGAAAATGGGTCCGTAACCACCCGGCTACAGGCAACACGCGATCCGGGCGGCGTACCGCCTCATGTTCGCGGTGTCATGGCGGCCCATGAAGTGCAGGACCCGCCCGCGAAGGAACTCGCGGCCCCACGAGTGAGCGTATCTGCGCCCAGCCGTGACCTGCGACCCTTCGAGAATCAGGAGCGTGCCCCGTGAACAAGTCAGACAAGCAACTGCAGCAGGACGTGGAAGAAGAGCTTCGGTGGGATCCCAAGGTCAACGCGGCTCAGATCGGGGTCACCGTGGACGGTGGCGCGGTGTCGCTGACCGGCACCGTCGACACCTACGCCCAGAAGTGGGCCGCCGAGGACGCCACGAAGCGCGTCAGCGGGGTTCGTACGATGGCGCAGGATCTGTCGGTCAAGCTGCTCTCTGACCACAAGCACACCGATTCGGAGATCGCCACGGCGATCCAGAGCGCCCTCAAGTGGGACGTGATGGTTCCGAAGACCGTCACCGCCAAGGTGACCTCTGGCTCGGTCACCCTCGAAGGGCAGGCCACCTGGAACTTCGAGCGCGAGGCCGCCGAGCGGGCGGTTCGCTACCTCACGGGCGTCGTCTCGGTGATCAATGCCGTCGCGCTCAAGTCGCAGGTGTCCCCGACTGACGTCAAGGAGCAGATCCAGACAGCGCTCAATCGGCAGGCCAAGGCCGATGCCAAGGGGATCAAGATCGACACGTCGGGAGGGAAGGTCACGCTGACGGGTCACGCATCGTCATGGCAAACCACCGAGGACGCCGCGGACGCCGCCTGGGCGACTCCGGGGGTGACCGAGGTCATCGACAGGATGACGGTTTCGTACCAGTAGAACCTCCGGCGATGTCGGTCTTCGGGCCGGCATCGCGCACCTTCACGGCACGAGAACGGCGGCGCCTTCGAACCGGCCAGCACGGAGATCGGCGAGGGCTCGATTGGCCTCGGCGAGCGGATACCTCGTCGTCGCGGTGACGACGCCGAGTCGCGGCGCTTCCCGCAGGAAATCGATGCCGTCCTGCCGCGTGAGATTGGCCACCGACACGAGCTTTCGCTCGCCCCACAACAGGCTGTACGGGAAGCTCGGGATGTCGCTCATGTGGATGCCCGCGCAGACGACGCGACCGCCCTTGTGGACAGCCTGGAGAGCCAGGGGCACGAGATCTCCGACGGTCGCGAAGATGATCGCGGCATCGAGCGGCTCGGGCGGCGGTTCATCGGAGCCACCCGCCCACGTCGCGCCGAGTCGCCGGGCGAAGGCCTGCGTGGCGGTGTCTCCGGGGCGCGTGAAGGCAAACACCGATCGACCCTGCCCCTTCGCGACCTGGGCCACGATGTGCGCGGCGGCGCCAAAGCCGTAGAGCCCCAGCCGCTTTCCGTCGCCGGCGATCACCAGCGAACGCCAGCCGATCAGGCCCGCACACAGCAAGGGCGCGAGCTCCACTTCCGTGCCGGACTCCCCGAGGGGGAACGCGTAGCGCGCATCGGCGATCGCCGCCGTCGCGAAGCCGCCGTCCCGCGTGTATCCGGTGAAGAGGGGGCGATCACACAGATTCTCTTGCTGCGCAAGGCAGTACGCGCACACGCCGCAGGTGTGGCCCAGCCACGGGATGCCAACCCGCTCACCGATGCGAAGCCCCTCGACGCCCGACCCGAGCGCATCGATGCGACCGACGATCTCGTGGCCGGGCGTGATCGGCACCTTGGGGTCGGGCAGCTCACCATCGACGACGTGCAGATCCGTGCGACAGACGCCGCAGGCGCCGACCTTCACGCGAATCTGACCTGGCCCCGGTTGTCGATCCGGGAGCTCCGTCCATTCCAGAGGCGCTCCGATTCGCTTCAGCACCATCGCTTGCATGCGTCTCATCTTGCATGATTGGAGCCGCTCCCGCTCTTCACCTCGCCGGCCGGCCCGAGTCTTTCGTCAAGCGGCCGTCGACCATCTCGATCACGCGGTCGCACGCGGCGGCGATCCTCTCGTCGTGGGTCACGACCAGGAAGGTGGTGCCGCGATCGCGGTTGAACTGGCGCAGCAACGCGAACACGGCGTTCGATGACTCGGTGTCGAGGTTCCCGGTCGGCTCGTCGGCCAGCACCAGGGGAGGGCGGTTCACCAGCGCGCGCGCGATGGCGACGCGCTGCTGCTCGCCCCCCGAGAGCTTGTTGGTGCGGCGATCCAGCCGGTGCCCGAGTCCGACCTGACGCAACAGCTCCTCGGCGCGGACGCGCACATCCGCCGATGGACGCCCGGTGTGCCCCCAGTCCGGCAGCATCACGTTCTCCACGGCGTTGAACGCGGGCAGCAGGTGGTGGAACTGAAACACGAACCCCAGCAGCTTCGCGCGCAGATCGGTCAGCGCGCCGTCGCTCATCCCGGTGGTGTCGATGCCGTTCAGGAGAATGCGCCCCGAGGTCGGCCGATCGAGCAGGCCGAGCAGGTTCAAGAGCGTGCTCTTGCCGGAGCCCGACGGGCCCGTCAGCGCCACCAGCTCGCCTTGCCCGATGGTGAGGTCGACGTCCGACAGCGCGCGGGTCGTCGCCTCGTCCTGGCCGTAGATCTTGCCCACGGCTTCGACTGAAACCAGCGCCGGCTCAGACATGGCGAATGGCGACCGCGGGATCGAGGCGCGCCGCGCGAATCGCCGGGATGACGGCCGCCAGCACGCCGACCACCACGGCAATCGTCGTCGCGCCCGCGAACAACGGCAAACCGAGCCGGATCGGAAACCGCGGCGCGCCGTCCGCGTCGATGGCCAGCCCCTCGAACAGCCGAGAGAAGACCGCCCCGAGGCCCGAGCCAAAGATGGCGCCGGCGAGCCCGAGCAGTCCCCCCTGGATCAGGAACACCTGCAGGACGCGCCGCGCGGGCGTCCCGACGGCGCGCAGGATGCCAATCTCCCGCGATTTCTGCACGACGGACACGATGAGGACGCTGGCGATGCCCAGCGCCACCGCGACCGTGACGAAGAATTCGATCAGGGACTTCGAGCTGCTCTGCGCCGACAGGCCGCTCAGCAGCTCCGCGTTCAGCTTCATCCAGCTCGCGGCGTCGAGACCCGTCCGGTCGTGGAGGTCGCGCGCGATCTCCTCGGCGGCGAAGATGTCCGCCACCTTCAGCTCGATCGCGTTCGCGCCGCCAGGCAAGGCGTACAAGGCCTGGGCGTGCCGCAGGGACGTCAGCACCCACGTTCGATCCACGCCCTCGTTTCCCACCCGGAACAGGCCGTTGATGGTCACGGTGTCGTCGATCCCCTCGCTGGTCGTCACGCGCAGCCGGTCACCGACGCCAACACCCAGGTTGTCGGCCAGGGTGACGCCGATGACCACGTCACCCGTCGCGATGTCGAAGCGCCCCGCGACCAGCTTGCGGCGGACGTCGAGGATGGCCAGGAAGCGGTCCGGGTCGACCCCGCGAACGAGAATCGGCTCGCGCGCGTCGCCCCGCACGGCGAAGCCCGCCCCGATCACCATCGGCGACACGGCCGTCACACCCGCCACGCGCTCCGCGCTCGCCATCATCGCCGGCCACTGGTCGATCGAGCGCATGCGCTGTGACGTCGATTGAACCTTGCGGGAGAT
The DNA here is from genome assembly GCA_964443975.1 of uncultured Myxococcales bacterium. GTDB lineage: Bacteria > Myxococcota_A > Polyangia > Fen-1088 > Fen-1088 > DASYCK01. The sequence goes on from CAYUFS010000001.1 coordinate 245,366, forward strand.
GGCCGTCGTGGGCGTGGGCATCACCAGCGGGCGCGGGGCCTCGCGCGGCAAGCGCAGCGTGATGTGGGGCTGCGACCCCAGCGTCTTGTCGATCAACGATGTCTGCAAGCCGCCGATCAGCGCCGACAGGAACACGATGACCGAGACGCCGACGGCGACCGCCGCCAGCGCCAGGCCGGTCTGGGCCTTGTCGGTCAGCAGGTAGCGGAGCGCGACGAACCACGCGAAAGGCATCAGCGCTCGTCCCCGGGCTCGACCAGCGTCGCGCGCACCCGTCGGCCCTCCTTCAAGGCGCGGCCGTCGGGGAGCACGACCTCGGCACCCTCGTCGATTCCCGACGCGAGCTCGACGGCGCCCTCGCCGGTGATCCCCAGCGTCACGGCGCGACGCCGCAGGCGCCCCGCCTCCACCGCCATCACCGAGGGCGAGCGCGTCGCCGCGCCGCGCACCGCGCTCGACGCCACGAGCAGCGCGCCGTGTTTGGCGGCGACCGTCAGATCGACCGAGACCGTCATGTCCGGCTTGAGAAAAGGCGGCGGCGGCTTGGTCACGACCAGGCGCACCTCGATGCTGCCGCGCTGGGGATCGATGGACGGCGCGATGAAGCTGACCGTCGCGCCGAACGGCTGCTGGGGATAGGCGTCCGCCGCGGCGCTCGCGACCTGCCCGAGCTTGATGAACGGAATGTTGCGCTCGTCGGCGTCGAACACCAGCTCGGCGTCTCCGTCGATCGCCAGCACCAGCAACGTCTGCCCCGGCTGAACCACGTCGCCCGCTTCCACGGCGCGCGACAGCACCACGCCGGCGCCGGGAGCCACGATGCGCGCCTGGGCCAGCCGAGCCTCCGCTCCCGCCAGCCGCGCCTGCGCTTCGAGCAGCGCGGTGAGCGCGATCCGCGAGTCCGCCCCCATGGGAGTGGACGCGATCTGCTGCGCCACCGCGGCCGCGCGCTGCGCGCGCGCTCGCTCCAGGTTGCGGCGCACCTCGTCCAGCTCGACCACCGTCGAGGCGCCCTTGGTGACGAAGCGGGCGGTCCGCTCGTAGGTGGCCTGCGCCTGATCCAGGTTGGTCTCCGCCTGCTTCAGGCTGGCGGTCGCCACAACAGACCCCACGCGCTTCAGCTGATCCACGCGGGCCCGGGCCTGGTTTGCCGACGCCCGAGCCTGCCCGACGGCGGCCTGAGCCTCGGCGTCGTCGAGCTGGATGAGCAGCTCACCCGCCGCGACTCGCCGCCCCTCGCCGGCAAACACCGCGACGGTCAAGGCCGACACGCGCGACGAGACCTGAACGCGGTTCGGCACCCGCACCCGGCCGCTGACCACGATGTGCTGTTCCAGATCGCCACGGCGGACCGCCGCGACACGGACCCCCGGAGCGCGAAGGCCCCAGAGGGCGCCCCCCAACACCGCGACGGCCAGGACGGCGCCAAAGATCCAGCGGCCAGTGTGCGCCTTGTGCGCCTGGCTCAATTGGCCAGCGCGCGCAAGAGTCTCCGGCCGCGGTCTGCCGTCTCCAGGATGTCCGATCGGCCTGCCCAGCTCGTCCACGTGAGGATCAGGACCCATTCTGGACCCCGAGCCAGCGGGGCGTCGGAGAAAATGACATAGAAGACCGTTCCGATTCCGGGCAGGTCGAGGGTGCCGTACGTGACAAAGACGGCGCCGCCCGTCGATCGGACGAGGGCCTCGTGCCCGCTGACCAGGGCCTCGTGCAGGACATCACCCAGCGTCTGCCCCTGCCGGTCCCGGCGAGCAAGCGCCGCCGATGCCTGGCACGATGGCGCCCTCATGCCGGTGTGATGGTGGCCGGGGAGCGCGAGCTCCCGAGTCCCAGGGTTGCGAGCTTTATGATTCCCGGAAATGGCAGGTTGAGCTGCTTCCATGAATGCCTCCTTGCCGACCGTTTGCTGCGCTCAGCCAGGCGGCGCCACCGCGACCGGCATAGACGACAAGTGCGTCAGGATTTTGGACCAGGTATCTTCCTGCACGGCGCTCCTCGGCAGCAGGCGGCCGAGCGGTGCCATTGTTCCCGTGGCCCGGTGGACGCCCTTTTCGAGTTGCTCCAGGTCCACGTACTCGTCGCCCGGAACGAGATGCTCCGCCGCTTCCGCGGTGCTCACGCGGGCGATCTCCTCGTCGGAGAGCAGGTTCAAGATGCCTTCACGTTCGAGAGAATGGGTCACCACCTCCGAGGCGCCGGTCGTCCTCAGAACGCCCCGCGCATGTTCGATCATCGCCGGCGTCCCCTGTGCGAGGACCAGATATTTCCCGGTCTTCACCTCGAGCTCGTACTTCACCACGCTGTCTTTGGGAATTCCAAGGTTGGTGAAGGCGGCGGCGAGCACGCCCGCCACACCGCCCAGCGTCGCGCCCTCGAGCGCCCCGACAATCCAACCGACGAGCGGCCCCATGACGACGAGCGGTCCCATGGCGGGAATGAAGAACACCGCGCCACCGAACAGCAACCCCCACAGGCTTCCCCAGAACGCCCCCCGCCCTCCCCAGATCTTGATCCGGTCCCCGGATGTATAGAAGCCGAGCGCGTGCTCCTCGGTGTGGACGTCCTTTCCGATGATCGACAGGCGCTTCATGTCGAATCCCGACTGCTGGAGGGATTTGATCGCGCCCTCGGCCTGGGCGTGTGAATCGTAGGTGGCGACGACGGCTTGATGTTGAGTGCTGGGAGTCATGGGCTGTGCGGTGCTTTCTTCGCCGGCGCGATGTTCGGGGTCGCCCTGGCAGGTCTGCACGGCCCGTGCCGTGTCGTGGTCGCATTGGTCCCGGGCAAACAGGCCAGAAAAGCATCTCCCTCCAGGCGCCGACCGGTTCCGGACCGCTCCCATCGTCGTCCGTGAACGGGCGGGGAGTTACTGACGCGAAACGAAAAGAGGCAAGCCGCCGAGAGGAAGCGGGCATCGTCGGGGATCTCCGCCGAATCACGGACAGATGACGATCTTGCCCGTCATGCCTCCGGCCTCGATCCGACGGTGGGCGTCGGCCACGCCGTCGAGGCCGATCCGTTCCGCGATGCTCGGGTGAATGGCCTTCGCGGCCAGCAGCTCGAAGAGCTTCTCCAGATCGGCGCGGTACCAGTCTGGATGTCGCTTCCGGAGAGATGTGATCGAGTAGAACCGCGCGCGCTTGCCGTTCGGTAGCCAATTCCAGAGGTGAAGCCGCAGAAGCCACCACCCCAGCGTCCACAGCCGCGTCCGCCCGTTCACCGCCGATGTGAACCCGTAGGCGCAAAGTTTGCCGCCTTTTCTCACGGAGCTCCACGAGCTCGCGAAGCCGCCCTCGCCGATCCCGTCGAAGACCACGTCGAACCCATCGGGAGCGAGGGAGCGGATATCCTGGGTCTCGAAGTCGACGGGAGTCGCCCCCAGGGAACGAACGAGCTCGGCATGCTGTGCGCGAGCGGTGCCCCACATCTGCAGCCCCGCAAGCTTACCCAGAGCGACGAGCGCCTGACCTACGGCGCCGGCGGCCCCGTGAATGAGGACGCGCTCTGTCCCGACGACGCGCGCTTCGCGGTGGAGGAGCTGGTACGCGGTGGCCCAGCTGAGCACCAGGGCGTCGGCCTCTGCCGGATCGACGCCCGCCGGCACGCGAACGACCCGGTCCGCGCGCAGCGTCCGGTAGCGCGCGTAAGAGCCGGTCATCGTGAGATCGGCGACGCGATCGCCGATAGCAAGCGAAGACACGCCCGGCCCCACCTCGTCGACGTCGCCCACGACATCGTACCCGAGCACGAGAGGTGGCCTCTGTTTGAGATCGGGGTACTTCCCCTTGCGCAGTATCACGTCCGTGAATTGGACGCTCGCCGCGAGCTCGCGTACCCGCACCTCGCCGTGACCCGCGAGCGGCATCGGCGGCTCCGTCATCTCGAAGCCCTCCGGACCTCCGAAGCGCATCAATTCGACCCACCGCTGGCGTTGGTCCGGAAGCGGGCCTGGCCGCGGTTGCTTGGGCACTTGAACAGGGCGCTCGATGGGACTTGGAGAGGTGGTCATGCGCTCACTGCACGCAATCCGCGTACCGAAGACGCCACGGGCTGCTAGCCTGCAGGGCATGGTGCCGACCAGCCGTTCCGTCGCGCTCGTTCCTCCGCTGCAAAGTTGGATATTGTTGCTTGGGCTTGCAGCTGGAATCGCGGGGTGCGGCTCCAGCGGCCAGCATTTTGGAGGTGGCGCTGGCGCCAGCGGGACCGGCGGGAAGGTAGACGGCGGTCCCGGGATGGACGGCCCCGGTTCCGGGGGAGTGGGGGGCCGTCAGGGCGGCGCTGGCGGCGAGCCGGGATCGGGCGGGGCGACGGGTAGCGGCGGGGCTGGCGAAGGAGGCCACGCCGGAATCGGAGGCAAGGCCGGCGGCGGGGGCAAGGGCGGGGGTGGAAGCGCGGGGCACGCCGCCGGGGGAGCGGGTCTGACGGGAACGGGCGGTGGCTCAGCGGGGGGCAGCAACGGCGGCGGCGGCGGCCAGGCCGGTCGCGGGCTCGGCGGCCAAGCGGGCAAGGGGTTCGGGGGCGGGGTCGGGGGCGGCGGGGTCGGGGGCGGCGCGGGCGGTCGCGGAGTTGGAGGCGCAGGCGGCGGCACCGGCGTTTGCGCGCTGGCCTGCACGATCGGGCGCACCTGCTGCGGAGCGGGCTGTGTGAACCCCAACAACGATCCGTTCAACTGCGGCGGCTGCGGAAAGAAGTGTGACGCGAGCCAGGCCTGCCTTGGCGGAATGTGCCAACCGGCGCCTTGCTCGTGCGCACCCGGCGACCTCTGCTGCGAGATGGACGGTCCGGTGAGTGGAGGCGCGAGCTGCTTTCACCCCACGGCGCAACAAACGACGTGTCCGCAGGGATGCGCTCCGCTTTGCGTGAGCGACCGCAACCTGAAGAAGAACATCACGCCAGTCGACGCGAACGAGATCCTCGCGCGCGTCAGTCGCCTGCCCATCTCGAACTGGACTTACCTCTCCGAACCCGAGGGGATTCGCCACCTGGGGCCCATGGCGCAGGACTTCTACGCGAGCTTCGGGCTGGGCAACAGCGATCGCTCGTACTATTCCGTCGACGGTCACGGCGTCGCGCTGGCGGCCATCCAGGCGCTCGACCACCTGGTGGAGGCGCAGAGCGCGCAGCTCCGGACGCTCGAGGCCGAGAACCGCGCGCTCGTCAAGCGTCTGGAAGCCATCGAGGGGCGCTACGCCGTCAACCGTATTGAACCGCCGACACGCGCGCGTTCATCAGGTCCTCGTTGAACGTGATGACGCCAACGTCATCGCGCGCCGCGCCCGCGACGACCATCAGCGGGATGAGGTGCTCTTCGCGCGGGTGCGCGTGCCGCGCGCCCGGGGCGGAGGCCCAGTCGCCAAGACGCTGCGCGCGAGTCACGGGCTCCGCCGTGGCGGCATCCTTCAGCCAGGCGTCGAAGACCAGCGACGCGCGATGGGCCGTCGTCGTCCCGAAGTCCCGCATGTTGTGGTAGCTCATCCCGCTGCCGAGGATGAGCACCCCCTCGTCGCGCAGCGGCGCCAGCGCGCGCCCGATCGCCAGATGCTCGCGCGGATCGAGCCCCGCCTTCAGCGAGAGCTGAATCGTCGGGATGTCGGCGTCGGGCCAAGACAGCTTGAACGGGATGAACGTGCCGTGGTCGAACCCGCGGCGCGCGTCGGTCTTTGCGGCGATGCCCGCCTCACCAAGCAGATGCACGACGCGCTCGGCGAGGGCAGGGTTCCCGGGCGCGGGCCAGGTGATCGCGTAGGCCTCGGGTGGAAAGCCGCCGTAGTCGTACAGGATCGGCGGCTGCGGCGATGTCATGACCGTCGGCACGGCCGCTTCCCAGTGCGCCGAGGCGACGAGCAAGGCCTTCGGGCGCGCCGGGAGCTTCTGCGGCAACGTCACGAAGTAAGCGCGCAGGGCCTGGATATCCCGCTCGGGCATGAAGCCGCCCATGTCGACAAACGGCCACGGGCCGCCACCGTGCGGGACGTACATGACCGGCTGGCGCGTGGGCGTTGATTCGATTCGTTCGCTCATCTCTGCTCCTCGTCCCGGCAAGTGCAACAGCCTGAGGCCCGACCGCGGGCCCGTGCCGGGCACATGACCGAGCCAGGATACTGAGATACCGGAGCCCCACGAAAGGTCACGGACTTTCGCGGTCCGGCGGTCTCATGTGAGCATGACCGGTCGCAAAGGCCCGGACGACGCCTCACCCCTGGACGTGCTCATCGACGGCTTCGAAAAGAACGAGGCGCTGGAAGGCTTCGACTAGCGCGCCGGCGACGTGCGCAACAGGGCGCGGACACCGACGCTGTCCGGTTCGTTCAGATAGCATTTCGCGTTGCAGGCGCCTGTCGAAGCACGCGCTCACCGCCGATCTCCTTCTAGGATCCTTCCGCTGTCCGTCTTGACCCGCGGGAACCTCGCGTAGCGTCGGTTGAAGTTTGGAATTCGGATGACCTTCACCTTGCGGGCCCCGAGCGCACGCAGCTCAGCGACTGGAACACCTCGACGACTCACGACGATCACCTCGCCAGCCTGGGCGGCGTCGACGATGCGCCCGGTCTCCTCGTGAAGCTTGCGGATGGTCACGCTCCCCATGTGTCCAATGTGACAAATCGGGCAGCGGGATCAACTTGCGACTCCCAGGTCGATCTTACCGACGAGGGCGGTTGTCGCCGTGCGCGACGAAAGACGGCGGTCTCGTGGCGCCGTCCGAGGGCCCGGGCGTGTTATGCTTGGCCGGATGACGTTGACGCTAAAGGCCCGGGTCGTGGGCGGACGCGTGGTCGTGGAAGACGCGGTCGACCTCCCGGACGAGACGGAGCTCCGGCTCCTCGTCGTTGACGGGGGAGATGATCTCGACGACGAGGATCGGGCGCGCCTGCATGCGGCGCTCGAAGAGTCTCAGCGCCAGGTCGATCGGGGCGAGGTGGTGTCGGCGGACGAGGTCTTCGCCGATGTTCGCGCCGGCCGCCTGATCTGATGGCGGGCGGCTACTTCGTCGCCCTGACGTCGCAGGCGCGCGCGCATTTTGCCACCATCCAGCGTTGGTGGGGCGCGAACCGGCCGGCGGCGTCCGAGCTGTTTGCTGGGGAGCTTCGTGCGGCGGTGAGTCGAGTCGCGTTCGCTCCCAACAGCGTAGCGGTCTATCGGAGCATGAACGGTCGAGAGATCCGGCGGCTGCTGCTGCCGCGAAGTCGGTATCACGTCTACTTCGAAGTGAACGAGGGAGCACGCCAGGTGTTCATCCTCGCAATTTGGCACGTCTCGCGCGGCGGTAAGCCGGCCCTTTGAACCTCAACCGCGGCAGCGTAACGGGCACCCGCGACCGACCGCCGGTGAGGCACCCGCGCGGGCCAAGGCACCTCGGTCGAGACCGCGGCTACTCGATGTCCACACCTGCCGGGAAACCCCACGATGCATCAAGGTCTCCCGGGCCCGTGTTCCATGGCCATCCCAAGCCACCACCGGGTGAGGTAAATCCAGCAGTGACAGGGACTTGGGTGTGCGAGGACGGGGACTTGAACCGGTCGGGGGCTAAATCTCTCCCTCAGGGAATGCCGTCCGCACCTCGGCATGACGGCCGATAAAGTCCTGGGTGAACAAGGGGTGGGCGACGATGTTGAGGACCTCACCGCCGGTGGTGTTGAGGTTAAGGGGGTCGCTGGAGACGATGATCTTGCGGCCGTTCGCCGAAGACTTCACCAGGGACACGACCCTTTGCACTGCCGGCGCGTTGACGTCGCTTCCCATAACGATGTGGACCTGATGTTTGACGGGGTTCTCACTCGCGAACGCATCCAGTAGCCGCTGGGCGTTCGAATCCGTGTCCGGGAAGCTGTAGCCGACGATCATCAGATAGGTGGCTTCCGTCAACGCAGCTTCCGCTTTCTTCCAGAGCGGTTCGAAGTACGACTCGACCTGTCGGGCTTTTGACCCACCGGGGGCCGGATGACCGGCGGCAGGGCCTCCCGGATCTTTTCGCGCTGGATGTCGTTCATGGAGCGCGATTCTAACAGCAGACCGGGACTCGAAGTCCGTTGCGTGTAGCGGCCGATGGTCGCGCCCAAGGCCGCGTAGCGATAAGAACCTGGGCGATCCGATAGACTGCGGTCGTGAAAGTGGACGCACGCGTCTGGAAGAAATGGCAGGACTGGGCCGAGCGCATCCGAGAAGACTTCGGCCAGGTAGTCGAGGACCGCGATGTCCATGAGGGGTTCAGGGACGTGGTCCAGGCGAACGGGACTTGGATTGACGAGAACCAAGGGGGGCTGTTCGTCGACTTCATCAAAAGGAGCTACGTGGGCAACGCCTTCATGGGTGTTCGTAGACAGCTCAAGGTGGACGACGACTCCATCTCTCTGATGCGATTGCTAGAGCAAATGGCCGCCCAGGCCCATCAGATCACCTTTGAGTTCTACTTGACGATCTTTCCGCTCACGCCGGACCGAGACCCGGACCGTTTCGTCTGGCAGGAGGAGACATTCCGTGGCTTCACGGACGACCGCGTGACCCTCTCTACCCGGATCGTCAACGAGGACATGAGACGGGCCCGAGAGTTGGCCGCGGAAATCGAGAAGGCCGCTGATCGGACCGTGGCGCACCTCCAAAAGGGAGAGCACAAGTCGAATGTGACCTTCGACGATCTCCGTTCCTCGATCGATCACTTTGACAAACTCGCGTGCCGCTACCTCGCCTTGATCACGGGAAAGGGGTGGTCGTCGTGCGGGGCCAAGGCCGTCTTTCCCTGGGGCCAGATTTTTCGGCACCGTTCGTCAAACCCACCCCCGTCTGACGATGCCTGCCGCATCGAGGCCATCGGGTGGCGGCTTCAGGGAGAGGGGTTACGGCTTTTCGCTGCCGTACTTTTCAAGCGCCGCTTTACGTGCCTCCTCCCATCCAGAACGCCCACCACCAACGACGAGGTGACCAAGGCGCTGGGGTGGACATCGATCAAAGTGGGCAAGCGCCACTACCTGGCCCACGGCACCATCGATCGCGTGGAAGGCCGGCGCGCCCATGGCCGCCTGCTACCAGCCAAAGCCGCCTGATCGGCAACTGTCCGGGAAACTTACAACTACCGAAAGTTTCCCGGGGTCCGGAAGCGCTTGGCCCCTGATCCCGCCTGAGGTAACAACGTGACGGAATCAGGGGCTTTTCAGGGTGCGAGGACGGGGACTTGAACCCCGATGGCTGTTAACCGCTAGCACCTCAAGCTAGTGCGTCTACCAGTTCCGCCATCCTCGCGAAGTGCCGGCAGCTTATAGTCGGCCGGATCGCGGGTGTCAACGCGGCCGCGGGCGGGTGTTTCGAGGGCACTCGTCCCAGCGCGGGGGACCCTTCGGTGCGGCGTTCGTGTCCCGACGGTGACATTCGTGTCCGCCAGGGGGCGGGGCCGTATGTGACGGCTGTCTCTCAAGAATCCGGAGTTCCGGGCCGATAACCCTTGCGTCCAACGGTTTTGCTCCCGGTTCTGAATCACGGAACGGCCTTTGCTTCGAACCCTTGCTTGAACTGACCTAGGGGACAAGATGACACACCCGACGAACTTCGTGGCGGCAACGGGCGTACGGCAGGCTCTGGTGGCGCCGGGTGACATCCGGGGCGACATCGAGTTCCAGAACGACATCAACTGCATGCTGGCGCGCCTCGACGAGGGTACCCCCGCCATGGAGGCGCTCACGCTGGAGGCCTCTCCGCTGCGGCCGCCCGAACGCTCGTTTCGCGTCATCCGGGGTGGGGTGGGCGGCGGCCGCCAGGTCGCGGAGCCACCTCGATTCAAGCCGGCGCCGCCGGCGTTTTCGGCGGCGCGCACCGCCTGAGCGCCGTCAGTTCGCGCCCGGCCGCACGGGGCCGGCGATGGCGATGCCCAGCTTCTCGCGTAGCCTGAAATAGTCGTCCGACACCGCGAAGCGAATGAGCGCCCGGATCGCCTCGTTGTCGATCGCCAGTCGGCCGGTGTTCGCGACCCCGTCCTCGGCCTCCCGCCTCTCCGCGCGAAGGATCGCCCCGACCGCGGCACGAAGATCGGCGCACATCAGCAGGCCGGCCCGGTTTCCGGTGTCGGCCACGACCTTGCGCCAGCGCACCGAGCTCCAGGTCGTCGAGCCCATCTCTTGAAACAGCTCGACCATCCCCTTCGAGACCTTGTAGGGGACGTTCTTGCGGAACGCCGCCGCCGCCTCGGCGGCCGCGTCGTCGCCGGCGCGGCGCTTGACGTGCCGGGGGTGAAAGGCGCGCAGCACGCTGCCGAACAGCTCGGTGAATTGCTTGGGGCGGACGCCCGCCGTCAGCGTGTATTCGGGGCGCGTGAGCTCGAGGGCCCGCGCAATCTCGAAGCGGGCCTCGGCGAGCGGCGCCGCGATCAGCTCGGCGCCGAAGACCAGCGCGGGCGGCGCCTGGACGACGATCTCCATTCGTTCGACGTGAGCGTTCTTGCGCAGGTAGAGCGTCGTCTTCTGGTTCCCGAGCGCCTTGCCGATCTGCACGTACAGCTTCGCGATGTCGAGGTCTGACATCGGCGAGAGCTTGTCGTCCGCCGTCACACCGAAGTCCTCGAGCCGCCCGTTGAGGAGGTGCGGCGCGCCCTCCCACAGCAACGAGAACACGTCTGTCATCACGCGGGCCTCCGGGCTGGCCAGGACCTTGCGATCGTCGTCGTCAAGCGCGCCGGGATAGTGATCGTCGGGCTTGAGCTCGGCGAGCGGGTGCCCCTCGAGGAACGCCGCCACGGTCTCGTCAGGAGGACCGACGAGCGCGCATAGCTCGTAGAGGCACCGCGCGCGATCGAAGAGGCCGCGCTCCGCGAACGCCTCCGCGAGGGTCTTCGCGCTCTCGGCGTTGGTCGGATCCGCCTCGACGAGCTGGCGCAGGTTGGCGAGCGCCGCGTCCGCGAACTCCGCCTCGTTCGCGTAGAGATCGACGAGGGCGGTCCGCGCGCTCATGCGCTGGGGCTCGAGCTGCAACGCGGACTCAAAGGATGCGATCGCGCCTGGCTTGTCCTTCTTGCGGCGGAGCTCGCCGAGGCGCTCCCAGAGGCCCGCGCGCGCCTGGCGCGCCGCCGCGGTCTCGCCCGGGGGTGGGAGCAAGGGGAGGGTGTCCGCGAGGCGCTTGGCAGCCAGCTTGCGCTTGCCCTGGCTGATCAGGATGTCGCACAGGCTCGCCAGGATGCCGTCGTCCTCGGGGTTGTCGGCGGCGGCGGCCTCCAGCAGCTCGAGCGCCTCGTCCCCCCCACCGCGCGCCACGATCAGGGTGGCGGCCTCGCGGCGACGCCGGGCGCGCTCCTTCGGATCCTGCACCAGCTCGATGAGGCTGTTCGCGGTGCGGGCCGCCGCCTCCACGTCGCCCGACTCCCGCTGCAGCACGAGCGCCTTCTCGAGGACGCCCACCAGCACCGCGGTCGGGCGCTCGAACAGGTGGATGGCCGACTCGTAGGCCTCGCGGGCGCGCGGCACCTCGCCGGCGTCCCGGTACAGATCGCCCAGGCTCTCGAACACGGCGACGCGTGACTCGCGGTCCGCGGTTCCTTCCACCAGCCGCTCGAAGTAAGCGCGCGCGGTGGCCTTGTCGCCGCGTTCGAGCGCGAGGTCGGCGAGCGCCCGGATCGACGGCGCGTGGTTCGCGCGCAGCGCCAGCGCCGCCTCGTAGAAGCCGAGCGCCCGCTCGGGCCGGCGCAGCTTGATCTCGGCCTGCGCGGCGTGGGCCAGGCCGTCGGCCACCTCGTCGGCCTGCAACGCCGCGTCCGGGTGATCGCCGAGCGGGGCGAGGTAAACGACCGCCTCGCGCCACTTTCCGGCGCGGAAGCGGTTCTCACCCATCGCCAGCTTTATCGAGAGCTGGCCGGGCGCCAGGCGATCCGCCTCGACCAGCTGGCGGAAGGCCTCGTCGGTGCGACCCAGGCGATCGCTGACCTCGGCGAGCCGCGCGTGCAGCCGGGCCGACTGCTCCGGGTTGTGGCGCAGGCGGCGCAACGCCTCGGTCAGGCGCTTCTCGGCCGCCGCCCACTGCCCATCCTTGTAGTAAATGTCGGCGGCGGCGAGCACCGCGGGCAGGTGGTCGGGCGCCAGCTCCAGCGCCTGATCGACATAGGTCTGCGCTTCGGCGAAGTCGCCGCCCGACTCGCGGATCGAGCGCGCGAGCTCGATGAGGATACCCGCGCGCGTCTCCGGGCTCTCCGCGAGATCGAGCTGGCGCCGCAGCTGCTCGCGCGCCTCCGCCCAGGAGCCCGCCGCCGCGTGCAGCGCGCCGAGCGCCTGCAGCGCCTCGATGCTGCGCGCGTCCCGCGCCAGCGCCTCCTCGAAGCAGGCGCGGGCCTCGTCGGGAGCGCCCGCCTGGTCACGGTAGACGCGTCCAGCGTCGAGGAACGCCGCCACCGCCTGCGCTTGATCCGGGAGGACCCGCGCCTCGCGACGGCGTGCGCTGGCGTAGGCCGCGAAGTGGTTCTCCTTCAGCTCGAGGCGCGCCAGCGCGGCGAGGGCGCCGCTGTTCTGGGGCTCGAGGGCCAGGGCGTCGTCGATCGCCTGGCGGGCGCCCGCGGGATCGGCGAGGTCGTCACCGCGCACCACGCTCAGCTCGAGCAGCGACGGAACGATCTCGCGCGCCGGCGCCGCGCGCCCGCGCGCCGCCTCGATCTGCTGTCCGAGCGTGCGGGCCGCCTCGTGGGCCAGGCCGGCTTGCCGCAAGTTGCGCACCAGCATGCTGGCCAGCCCCAGGTCGGCGAGGCCCGGATTCCCGAGCTCGCGCAGCGCCGTCGCCGCCGCGTCTGGATTGCCGAGGCGCTCTTCGAGCACACGCGCGCGGCGGCGCACGATCTCGACGCGCTCCGGGCCACCGCTCAGCTCGGCCCGACGGGCCAGGGTCGTCTGCAGCTCGTCCCAGCGGCCAAGCGCTTCGTAGAGGCGCTCGAGCGCCGCCAGGGCCTCCGTGTTGCTCGGATCGGCGTCGCGAACGGCCTCGAAGGCCTCCACGGCCCGGTCGCTCTGGCCGAGCTCGCGCTCGAACACCTCCGCGATGCGCAGCCGAATGGCGCGCACCACCGCGGGCTCGACCACCAGCTCAGCCTGCCGCTGCAGGGACTCGATGACCTTGTTCCACATGCCCACGCGCCCGTAGAGGCGGGCGAGCGACTCGCAGGCGTAGATCGTTTCGTTGCGGGCCAGCTCGTCCGAGGCCGCGGCCTCTTCGAGGGACTCCGACACCAGCAGCTCCAGGGTGTCGATCGCCTCGTAGGGCTTTTCGAGCTGCTTTTCGTAGAGGTCGGCCAGCTCCCGCAGCTTCGCGCGCCGCCCCGACCAGGACAGCGGGCCCGCCGTTCCGGATGTGCGGCGCTCCAGGATCTCGGCCAGGTCCGCCGAGCGACCATCGGCGCGGACGATCTCTTCCAGCCGATCCAGGGCGGGGGCCTCGTCGGGCTTCAGCTCGACGATGTCGCGGTAGCGCTCCTCGGCCTTCGGGACCTGTCCCAGCGACTCGCGCAGCCGCGCCACCTCGTAGTGAATCGAGACGGACTGGTCGGCCGGCGCGAACTCGTCGATGGCCCCCAGATAGATGTCGCAGACCTGGTCCCAGCGGTCGTGCTCCCGGCCGACACGCTCCAGCTCGGCGCGCACCGCCTTGTCGTCGGGATCGAGTCGGAAGGCGCGCTCCAGCACGGCGAGGGCCTTCCCCACGTCCTTCTGGCCGCGCTCCCAGACCTCGGTCTGCTTCAGCAGATACCGCCGCCGGGCTTCCGTGTCCGTGGCCGGCAGGTTCTCGTACGCCTGCGCCAGCTCCTCCCACGGCGTCTCGAAGGATGCCCCGAACGGCAAGCGCCGCGCGGGCGTCGGCGGCGGCAGCCGGGGCGCGCCGCCGCGCCCCATGGGGGGAGGAGGGGGCGTCACCTCGTCGACGTCGATGTCGCCGACCTCCAGCTCCATCAGCACGCCCGAGGACTCCGTGTCCACCGCTATGGCGATGACCGCGGCGTCGTCGACGTCCACCGTCTCGTCATCGTCTTCGCCTTCGCCTTCGCCTGCGCCGGCGACGCCGTCGACCTCGAACCGGTCCTCGCCGACTGGTGCGCCGATCTCTACCTCGCCATCGAACGGCGAGGCGCCCGCGGCGTCGGTCGCCTCGATCGACTCCGGTTGGCCGAGGACGGGGGGAAGCTCGTCTGCACCGGCGTCGCCTGCGTCCGGGATTTCTCCCTCGGCGCGCGCCGCCTCCGTCTCGGCGGGGGGCGCGGCCTCCGCTGGCTCGTCCTCTGTCGCGCTCGGGGAGGCTCCGGCCGGCGACGCCCCAGCGCCAGCGTCGACGACAGCGTCGACGCCAGCGCCGCTGTCGTCGACGGCGTCGAGGGCTTCCTTGGCGCGCGGGGTGATGGCGGGCGCCCCTTCGTACCGTCCGATGCGACCCGCCAGGCGCCACAGGTGCGCGACGACCTCCGGATCCTCGGGCGCGAGGCGGAAGGCGTTCAGGTAGGCGCGAAACGCCCGCACCAGATCCTTCACCTCGTTCTCGACCAGGGCGGCCGCGTGGCGCGCCACGCCCAGCTTGCGCGGGAGGTCCTCGGCCAGGGCGAAGAGCTGCGCCTCGACCTTGAGGGCGTCCTCCCAGCGTCCCGTGAGCCCCGCGAGGCGCAAGATCTCCTCGTGCGTCTCGACGTTGTCAGGATCGAGCGCGAAGCTCCGCACCAGCTCGTCGAGGGCGCCCGAGGGATCGCTCATCCGTCGCTCGCGGACCTCGGCGCGCTGCTTCAGCAACCGCACCCGCTCGCCGACGTCGGGGCGCCCGCGCGCCACGCGCGCGTAGACGTCGAGCAACCCGGTCCAGTCTCGGGTTCGTTCAGCGAGGCGCTCGAGCAGCGGCAGCAGCTGCCGGCCCGCGGGATCGGCGGGGAGCGCGTCCCGCAGCACGGCGAACGCGCGCGGAGCGTCGGCGAGCTTGTCCTCGCAGATGGACGCTATCTTCAGGGACGCGGCGATCTGCTCGATATCCTCGGCAGCGCGGGCACGGGCCGCCTCGTAGACGGCGATCAGCTCATCGAACAGGCCGTGGCGCTCCGCGGCCGCGTCGACCCGCTCGAGGGATTCGGCGGTGGGGTGCTCGACGTAGGCGCGGCGATACCACTCGAACGCGGCCTTTGGATCCTGCTGGTGCTGCTCCGCGACGTCGGCGATGTCCAGCATGAGGGCGAAGCGTTCGTCGACGTCCTCCGTGAGGTCGAGGGTGCGCTCGGACAGCGCGATCACCCGCCCCCAGTCGCGCGTCGACTCGTAAAGCGGCGCCAGCGCGCGCATCGCCTCGAGGCTTCGCGGGTTGATCTCCAGCGCGCGCTCGAAGGCCGCGATGGCCTTGTGCTCGTCGCGCAGGCGATCGCGAATCAGCGCGCCCAGCTCGAGCGCCCGCCGCAGCCGCTCCTCGGACACCTCGACCAGGAACAGCTGCCGCTCGGCGATCTTCACGACGCGCGTCCAGTTTCCGTCGCGCTCGTAAAGCTCGCGCAGGCGCTCGTGGGCCTCCCAGCTCCGCGGATCCAGCTCCGCGATCACGTGCTCGAGCGCCTCCGACGCCTGCTTGCTCTGATCGAGGCTCGTGTCGAGGATGTCGGCGCGGCGCAGCGCGATCTCGACGGCGCGCTCCGCGTCCACGAGCGGGATCTGTCGCTCGAGGATACGCACCAGGCGCCCCCAGTCCTCGTTCTCGGCGTAGATGCGGCCGAGCGCCTCCAGCGCCTGGATGTCGGCGGGGAGGATCTCGAGCAAGGCTTCCCACGCCCGCTGGCCCCGGCGCTGGTCACCGAGCTGCGCCTCGCTGAGCTCGGCGAGCCGGCGCAGGTATTCGGCCTGCTGCTGGGGATCGGCCACGAGACGCTCGATCTGGGCGTCGAGGATCCGCGCCAGATCGGCGTGGCGCTCCAGGCGGCCGTAGATGCCGCCGAGCGAGCTCAGCGCGCGCGCGTCGTCCGGGTCGAGGCGCGCGACCTCCTCCCAGTGCTCGGCGGCGCGGGCGGCGTCGTTCAGCGTCGCGTCCAGGATCTCGGCGGCGCGGGCCAGCACCTGGATTCGTTCGTCGGGGGAGCCGGCGTGCTCGGCGTGGTAGTCGAGCGTCTGCACCAGGCCGGCCTGGTCGCCCGCGCGCGCCAGCAGGTCCTCGAGGCGCGCCAGCGTGTCGCGGTCACCGGGGACCAGCTTCAACACCTCGCTGGCCGCCCACGCGCCGTCGTCCACGTCGTCGAGCCGCTCGTCGTAGATGACGAGCAGCCGGCGCAGCAGGCTGACCCGCTCTTGCTTGGTGCCGGCGACGTCGACCTGATCGCGTAGCGTCGCGGCCAGCCCCACGAAGTCACCCTCGTGCTCGTAGATCTCCACCATCGCCCGCAGCGCCACCGCGTCGCGCGGCGACATGTCGAGGATCTGCTTGTAGATCTCCAGGGCGCGCGCGGGCGCCGCCAGCTTCTCGCGCTGGATCTGGGCGATGCGGCGGAGCACGTCGATCCGCTGCGGCGTGTCCGTGGCCGCGCCGGCCTCGCGTTCGAGGATGGGGACGATCTGATCGAAGCGCTTGGTCTTCAGCAGAATTCGCTTCTGCATCTCGCGGGCACGGGCGTGGGCGGGGTCCAGCTCCTCGACCTGGCGCCAGGCGGCGACGGCGCGCTCGGGGTCGTTGAGGTTCTTCTCCGCGACGACGGCGATCTCCTCGAGTCGCGTCACCAGCTCCTCGGTGGGCGCGCCGGTGTGGCGCGCCTGCTCGAGCGCGAACTCGAGCAGATCGACGAGGGCGGGCCAGTCGCCCTTGTCGCGAAAGTGGTCCGCGTAGGCGCTGAGCGCCGTCAGGTTGGCCGGGTCGATCTGCAGGATGGCGTGCAGGTAGACCGCCGCCTGATCCCGGTCTCCGAGGCGCTCCCCGTAGAGCTGCGCCAGCTCATTCATCAGGCGGACGCGGTGGATCGGCTCCTCCACCACGCCGAGCTGCTTCTCGCGCAGCTCGGCCAGCTTGCCGTACTCGCGCCCGGCGGCATAAAGCTCGGCGAGGCGCTCGCCCGCCGGTCCCCCCGCCTCCTCGTGCGACGCGATCTCGCTGTAGATGCGCTGGGCCTCGGCGGTGTCGCCCAGATCGCCCTCGGCGAGCTGCGCGCGCTTGTAGAGGAAGTTGATGCGATCGTCCTGCGTCGTGGCCGCGGTCACGCGCTCGCGGTAATAGCGATCGAGATCCTGCAGGCGGCGCGCGTCGTAGTACGTGCGTTCGATCAGGTCCGAGGCCTCCGGGTGACCGGGGACCGCAACGAGGGCGCGCCGGAGCGCCGCGATGGAGCCCTCGGTGTCGCCCGCCTCCTGGCGTCGCCGGGCGATCTGGTAGTAGATGCCGGCCGACTTGTCGGCGCCGTCCTCGGCCAACCAGCTCGGGTGGGCGTACACCCCCGCCAGCAGCTCCAGCGCCTTCTCGTCGCGGGGACGCAGGCGGATCACCTCCGCCAGCCGTTGCGCTGCGGCGTCCAGGTCCTCCAGCTTCTCGGCGAGCACCCGACCCAAACCGAGCAACAGGTCCGCCCGGCGCTTGGGATCGGTCGTGCCCTCGAGCTCAAGCTCGTACAGCCGGGACACGCTCCGGAAGTCCCCGAGCGCCCGATAGATCTTGCGCGCCGACTCGATCGTCTTGACGTCCCCCGCGGCCAGCTTTCCCGGGCGCTGGGCGCTGCGGACGGTGCGCTCCAGGCGGCCGAAGTGGTTGACGAACAGCTGGCCCATCTCGCTGGCGAGCTCTTCCAGGTGGGCGGGATCACGGGACCTGGCCACCGCGACCGCCTCCATCTCGAGCATCTCCATGTACTCGGGGATACGGCCCTGCTCGCGGTAGAGGTCCTTCAGGCGGGCGGCCGCGCGAATGTGACTCGGGTCGCGGTGGACCGCGTTCGCCAGATCTGCCTCCGCGCCCGCCGTGTCGCTCAGCTGATCGAAGCGCAGCTCGGCCGCCAGGTAGAACAGCTCAGCTGCCTTGGCGCCGTCGTCGATGGCCTGGGCCCGGGTCTCATAGAGGGTGATGAGCCGGTCGAACTCCTTCGATTGCCGGAACGCCTTCCGCAGCCCGACGAAGGCCTCGGTGTCGGCGGGATTCTGCCCCAGGGCGGCTTCGTATTCACGGACGGTTGGCATCTGCTACGTCACCCTCAGGGGTGATGGTCGATGAAGCTTTGCGACCACGAGCGGGGGAAGTTAGCACTCGGATCGCGGGAGAGAAAGCCCCCTGGCCAGCGAATAATTCCGTGTGGAATCTAGCTGTTAGGACAGCGCGGCGGCCGGGGCGGCTCGGCTAGGAGCAGGAACCGTCGGGATTGCAGGTCGTGAACATGGCCGCGCACTGGAGCGGGTCCCCCATGCAGTCCGCCACGCAGCTGGTGCCGTCCGCGCACTTCAGATTGTTGGGGCAAGCGCCGGGTGTCTGGATGCAGGAACCCGCGCCGTTGCAGTTGCCCACGGGAGTCAACGTTGAATCCCCCGTGCACGTTTGCGTGCCGCAGGTCGTAGTGGGGGGAGCCTGCCCGCAGACCCCGCCAGGCGCGCACTGGCCCGTGTTGCCGCAGACATTTCCGGGGGCGCCCATGGGGCAGCCCACGTCGGCTCCCGAGTTGACGGGCGAGCACATTCCCACCGTGCCCGGGAGGTTGCAGGCGCGGCAGGTGCCATTGCAAGCGGCGTTGCAGCAGACGCCGTCGACACAGAAGCCGCTCCCGCATGAGGCTGCGGCAGAGCAGAGATGTCCGTTCGCCCACCCCGTGCACTGGTGGGTCCCGGTGTCGCAGCCCTTGCCGTTCGCGCAGTCGGCGTCGGTCGTGCACATTGCCAAGCACGCCGTGTTGGTCGCGTTGCAGGTGAACGTGCCACAAGGGGACGTCACGCCCCCTGTGCACGAGCCTCCGCCGCACATGGCGGCCGTCGTCTGGGAGTAGCTCGTCGAGGTGAGCATCGTGCACGTGGGGGCGCCGCACAGCATGGGCGCCGGCGCCGCAGGGCAGGTGTCCGTCCCGTTGCACTTGGTCGCGGCGATCGAAGAGAGCAGGTCCATGGAGCAGGAGGCGATCCGGCAGGTCGTCTCCGCGCCGTGCTTCGCGCACGCCCCCCCGGCCGCGCAGTTACCCGTGTTGCCGCAGGTGTTCGGGCCGGCGGCAGGGCACATCGCGTCCGGGGTGCCGACAGGGACGGGCCCGCAGATCCCCGTCCCGGCGGCGCATACCTGACACGCGCCGGTGCAGGCCGTCTGGCAGCAGACGCCGTCGACACAGTTGGGCGCGGTGGCGCCGCAATCGGAAGCCATGAGGCAAGCCGCGCCCGGCGCCTGCTTGTTCCCGCACATATGCGTGAACGTGTTGCAGGGGACGCCCACGCAATCGGTGTCGGCGGTGCAGCTCGTCCGGCACTGGGTGGCGTTCAGACACTTGAAGGCGCCGCAATCGGTCATGTTGGGCGTGCATGTTCCCGTTCCGCTGCACGTCGACGGAGACTTCAGGATGCTCGGCGCACCGGTCACGTCCGTGCACGATTGCAGGCCGCAGGTCGTCGCGGCGTCGTAGTCCTGGCAGCGGGCCGTGCCGGTCGGGGTGTTGTTGCCGGTGCATTTGCCATTCGTGCCGCAGGTCGTGGACGCGGTCACGGCGCACATCATCGACGGATCGAGCAGGCCCTGGGGAACGGCCGTGCAAGTACCCGCCGGAAGCGGGCTCGTCGGCGGCTTGCAGGTCTCGCACACGCCGTCGCAGGCCTTGTCACAGCAGACCTTGTCGTGGTTGCAGGTCAAGCCTGCGACGCACTGGCTGGTGGTCGCGCACGTGCCGCCCTTCGCGATGAGCCCGCACGAGTTGTTCACGCACGTGTTCGGGGCGGTGCAGTCGGCGTTCGTCGTGCACGAGTTGATGCACATGAGGGCGGTGGCGTCGCACCGGCCCGGGGCGCAGTTCACGTTCGCCGGCGTGACGCAGGTCCCGTTGCCGTCGCACTTCGACTGCGGCTTCAGCGCGGGCAGGGGCGGCCCACCGGCCACGCAGCTCGCGGCCGCGCACACCGTGCTCGCCGAGAATTTGGCGCACTGGCCGGCCGCGCACATGCCGGTGTTTCCGCAGGTGTTCTGGGCCGCGGGGATGCACTTGTTCTGGGGGTCGGCGCCGCTCTGCACGTTGGTGCAGGTCCCGGCCGTCCCTGACAGGTTGCAGGCCGAGCACGCGTTCGTGCAGGCGTTGTCGCAGCACTTGCCCTGCGCGCAGTGCCCCGAGCCGCATTCATTGTCGCCCGAGCAGTCGGCGCCGCGCGGCTTCGGGCCGCACTGGCTGATGCTGCCGTTCTGGCCACAGATGTTCGGGGCGACACACTGAAGGTCGGTGCTGCACGCGTTGTAACAGGTGCTGGCGTTGCAGTGGTAGGGAGTGCAGGCCCGCGCTGACGGCTTGATGCACTGGCCGGAAGCGTTGCAGGTCGACTGGCCCGTGTACACGTCGTCGGCGCAGGTCTCTGTCGCGCAGACGGTGCCCGTGGCGTACTTGCGGCAGCCCCCGGTCGAGTCGCACTTGCCGTCGGTGCCACACGAGGCGGCGCTCATGTCGACGCAGATGGCGCGGGGATCGGCGGCGCCGAAGGCGACCAGGGCGCACTTGCCCGCGAGGTTGGGCAGCGCGCAGCTCCGGCACGAGCCCTGGCACGCATTCTCGCAGCAGACGCCGTCGACACAGTGCTGATTCAGGCACTCCCCGTCGGCGGCGCACTTCTGGCCGTCCTGCTTCGGCCCGCAGCTCCCGTTCACGCACGCGATGCCGTCCGCGCAGTCCGCGCTCGTCTTGCAGCTCGAGGTGCAGGCGTCGACCGTGCAGCGGTACGGGGCGCAGTCGTGGACCTCGCGCTGTCCGCAACTTCCCAGCCCGTCGCAGGCCTGGGCGCTCAGCAGTGCGTTGCCCGAGCAGGTCGGGGGCCCGCACACGGTGTTGGCCGGGTACTTCGAGCAGCTCCCGAGCCCGTCGCAGACGCCCGCCGATCCGCAGGTCGAGGAAGCTTCGGTCGGGCACATCGGGTGTGCCTGTCCCTCGGGCGTGGGCGAGCACGTGCCGACCTTCCCGACCAGGTTGCAGGTGCGACAGACGCGGGCGCAATCGACGTTACAGCAGACACCGTCGTTGCAATGCTGGGAGGTGCACTCGGCGTCGGCGGCGCAGTTGGCCCCGTTCATCTTCTGGCCGCAGCTGCCGTTCTTGCAGGTTCGCCCGCTGACGCAGTCGGTGTCGACCGAGCATTGGTTGAAGCAGGCGCCTGTGGATGGGTCGCACGAGAACGGAGCGCACACCGTCGAGGCGCCGAGCTTGCAGCTCCCCTGGCCGTCGCACTGGTATCTCCCCACGACGCCGTCGTGGTCGCATGTGCCGGCCTGACAGATGGTGCCGGCCGGGTAGCGCTCGCAATTGCCGGAGCCGTCGCACAGGCCGTCCAGATCGCAGGTGGACGGGTCGTCAGTGGCACAGTCCGTGGGCACGCGGGGGGGAGCGTGAACGATGTTGGCGCACGTGCCGAGGGAGGTGGACAGCGCGCACGACACGCACTTGCCATCGCACGGCTTGTCGCAGCAGACGCCGTCGACACAGAAGTTGCTCTTGCAGTCATCCGCGCACGCGCACGCGAGGCCGTTGTCCTTGCCGTGCGTCCCGCTCCCGGTACAGGCGTTCGGCGTGTCGGTGGCTCCGCCGTCGGTGGGTTGATGGTCGACGCCGCTGTCTGTCTTGGGCTTGGAAACGGAATGGGTGCAGTCGAGCGTCGACACGCTCGCCAGGATCAGCAGCCCCGCGAGGCGCGCCAATCCCTTCAGTCCAGACCTCTGTGCCCCCAATAGTTCCAAGTTAATCCGCACAGCTTAAGCCGACTCGGCCGCTTTGCAATGCAGGGCCGCGTCAGAGGTTCCCCCCGCCAGGGTCCCCTCTCCCTGACCCTCTCCCCGCTCCCGCGGGGAGAGGGAACAGGAAGGTTGGGTCGAACCGTCGACACCGCTCCCGTTCCTGTGCCTCGCCCCGCTCACGGGAGGAACAGGAAGGTTGGGTCGAACCGTCGACACCGCTCCCGTTCCTGTGCCTCGCC
>CAYUFS010000001.1:267532-309268 GCA_964443975.1 uncultured Myxococcales bacterium
CCGCTCACGGGAGGAACAGGAAGGTTGGGTCGAACCGTCGACACCGCTCCCGTCCCGGTCCCCCCTCGGTCCCGCGAGCCCGCGGGGAACAGGAAAGGTGGCTCGAACCGCGACACCGCGCCCGTTTCGGTCCCCTCGCCCCGCGAGAGCGGGGAGAGGGTAAGGGAGAGGGGACGGCGAAGCCCCTAGTGGTAGAGGAAGATGATCTCGACGCGGCTGTTCTTGGCTCGGCCGGGGCCGCTCTTGTTGTCAGCGATGGGCTCGTTGGGGCCCTGGCCGCTGACCATCAGCCGGCGCGCCTCGACGCCCTTCGACACCAGCGACGAGAACACCGACTGCGCGCGGGCCTGCGACAAGGCGATCAGCTCTCCGGGCTTGCCCCGGTTGTCGGTGTGGCCCACCACCTGGACGGGGTAGCTCGGATACTTGCTGATCAGCCGGGCGACCGGCTCGAGTGCGTCGTCGCGCCCCGGCTGCAGCGTGGTCTGACTGCGCCCGAACAGGTCCTGGATGGCGATGACCAGGCGCTGCAGCTCGCCGCGTCGCTCGATCCGCACGGCGACCCCGGGCAGCGCCGCGGCGTCCCTGGCCAGCGCCTCGTCGCGCGCCTTGTTCTGGGTGGCCTGGGCGGCCTGCTCGTAGCTCGGCTTCGAGAGCTC
Source organism: uncultured Myxococcales bacterium (assembly GCA_964443975.1). GTDB lineage: Bacteria > Myxococcota_A > Polyangia > Fen-1088 > Fen-1088 > DASYCK01. The sequence goes on from CAYUFS010000001.1 coordinate 268,192, forward strand.
CGCGGCGCGGTCCGCGCGTCCCTTTGCGACGTCGAGGCTGGCCTGCGCCGCCTGCCAGTTGCCCTGCTTGATCTCGGCGTCGGCCTTCGCCAGCATGCTCGACGCCGCGCCGTACTCGGCGGCGGCGTACTTCCCCGCCTCCACGGTGTCAGCCGTCCTCAAGGCGAGCTGCGCGGCCGCTCGCTTCTCCTCGGTCGCCAGCTGCTGAGACAGCTTGTCGCGCTCGTCGTTCGCGCGCTTCTGGTCGTTCGCCAGCTGCTCCGTCAGCCGCTTCTTGTCGGCCTCGGCCTGAACGTTCTTCTCCATCAGCTTGATCTGCTCGGTCACCGACGCGAGGTCCTTGTCGACGCTGGCCAGCGTCTCGTCCGCCTTGGTTTGATCGGCCGTCACGGACTGCAGCCGCGCCTTGGACTGCTCCTGGGAGTTGCGGGCCAGGGCGGTCTTCAGCTTGATCTCGGCCAGCAGGGCGGCCCGGGTGGAATCCTCCAGGTTGTTCGACTCCCATTCCTTCGTCGCGCGGTCGCCGTACTGATCAGAGCTCCCGACGAGATCGGGAAAGCGACGGCGCGCATCTTCCATGCCCGGATCGCGCTTCAGGTCCTCGTAGGAGACGAGGGCGGTGGGCTTGGGCGGCGTCGCGCAGGCGCCAAGCCAGAGCGCCAAAGCCGGGGGGGCGGCCAGCCAGCGAATGAACCGGGAGGAGACCGACCTCATTTGGACACCGCCGCGTCGAGGGTTTGCTTCTTGATCTGGGCGTCCTGCAGGGCTTTCTTCTTCTTGTCGGTTTCGGCCTTGGTGCTCGCGAGCTTCGCCTCGCGCTCCGCGACCTGGGTCTTCAGCTGCGCCGCCGCGATCACCTGGCGAACGAGCTCGGCCTGGGCCATGCACCGCTCCAGCACCTCGCGGGCCTCGTCGGATGCGTGCTTGTTGCGGAGATCCCACGCGGCACCCAACCAGTCGCGCAGCCGCTGCAGATCGGGCGCGGCGGCGTGCGATCGGTCGAGGTGCTCGAGGTCGGAGGCGCCCGCCTTCTGGATATCAATCTGCCTCTGGATGTCGTCTTCCTCGTCGGCGTGGGCCGTCAACGGCGCCGACGCGGTGAAGAGCAGCGCCACCAGGGCCCCACCGATGCGCAACGACGTTCCAGTTTTTCGGTAAGTCAGGATCATCAAGAGAAGGCCTCCCCCGGTTCGACGACGGATGTGGGTCGGGTGTACGAGGAACACGTATAAGATCGTCACCGGGCAAGTTCAAGACCCGCCGCGGCCGCACATCCCGCTGCGAGGACCCGGGAGGTGCCCGGGCGCCGTGGTCCGCGCGCGTCCCGTCGATTGCGCGTCGGGCCGCGCGCGATCTGCGATAAACTTGCAGGCGTGGACAAGATGATCGAGGTTCGATACGCGGGCGCGGTCATCGGGCGCTCCGCCATTGTTCGCGAGCTGGACACCCGAGGGCTGTTCCTGGGCATCACCGAGCCCATGCCCGTGGGGACGCCGGTCGCCCTCAAGATCGGCGAGCGCACGGTCCTCGGGAAGGTGGCGGCCGTCTCCGAGGCGCAGGAGCTGGCCCGCGCCGGGATGCGTGTCACCTTCTCGGATCCTGCCGAGGCGGCGGTGTTTGGAACGCCGGTCGAGGCCGCCTACGAGCCGGAGCCGGTGCCGGTGCCAGCGCCCGAGCCCGCACACCCGCCCGCGGTCGCTTCCGCCGACGCCCAGGCGGCGCGAACGGCCGCACCGGCCCCCCTGGCCGATGAGCCCGGGCGCAATGTCACCGGGCCACGCCGGATAGTCGTCGATGCGTCGTCGGAGAATCTGGCCGGAGACGCGGCGCACGCCCACGAGGGCGGCCCCGACGAGGTCGATAGCTCCGGTCCGGGGACGACGGCCGACGGCGGCAAGAAGAGTCGCCGGAACAAGCGCCGGTGATCGTCCCCCCCCGACTGCGTCCGGGCGACGTCGTGCGCATCGTCGCCCCCTCGGGCCCCGTGCCGCGCCCCGGGTTCATGGCTGGCGCGGAGCGGTTGGCCGCGCGTTATCAGCTTCGCTACGATGAGGCGCTGTTCTCGCGCGAGGGCTACCTGGCCGGTTCCGACGAGCGGCGCCTCGATGAGCTGCGAGCGGCGTTGACGGACCCGGAGGCGCGGGCCGTGATCATGGCGCGCGGGGGATATGGCCTGGCGCGAATTCTGCCGTTTCTCGATCCCGCGTGGCTGCGCGCGCGGCCCATCCCGATCGTGGGCTTCTCCGACGGCACCACGCTGCTGGCCTACGCCGCGCGCGCCGGGGTGGTCAGCGTGCACGGCCCCGTGGTGACCCAGCTCGGGAGCCTGCCTCCGGAGGATCACGCCGGGCTCATCCGGCTCCTCGAGGAACCGAACCCCGGGCTCCTGCTGTCGGACCTGGAGGCGGTCGTCCCCGGGCGGGTGCGCGGCCGGCTCATGGGCGGCAATCTGGAGGTGCTGTCGCGGCTCGTCGGGACGCCCTTCCTTCCCGATCTCGGCGGCGCTGTTCTCTTCATCGAGGATCTGGGCGAGCGTCCCTACCGGGTCGATCGCCTGCTGACGCACCTCGATCTCGCTGGGCTGTTCTCGGCGGTCGAAGGCGTGGTGGTCGGCGACTTTTCAGGCTGCGTGGAGCCCGAGGCGACGCGCGCGCAGTCACCGGCGGCGTCCGAGGTCATCGAGGATCGCCTCGGGCGCCTGGCGATCCCGGTGGTCACGGGCGCGCGGGTCGGCCATGGCAGCCGCAACGTCGCCCTGCCGTATGGCGCGATGGTCGAGCTCGACGCGCGCTTCGGCACGCTGACGGCGCTCGAGGGAGCCGTGAGCTGAGGGTCGGCGCCCGCCGCTCAGTTTCCGGCGAAGGGTGACTCGGGTTCCTGGATCTTGCCGAAGCGCTCTTCGTAGCGGCGGATGTTGCCCTCGAGGGCGTGCAGCAGGCGTTTCGCGTGGCGCGGCGACACGATGATGCGGGAGCGCACGCGGGCGCGCGGCGCCCCGGGCTGGACGTATGCGAAGTCCAGGACGAACTCGTTGTCGTTGTGATTCAGCAGGACGAGGTTGATGTACGCGCCCTGCGCGGTGGCCTCGTCGATGTCGATATGAATCTGCGGGATGCCATCGGGGCTCGCAGGTTTACTGGGTTCGGACATGCCTCAGTCTTACACGACGAGCGGGCCTTCGCCCGGGGGCCGGTTTTGGACGCCCGCGGGGTTATGGATATAACCCTCGGACGATGCCGAGCCGCGTGGTCGCCGTCGATCTGGGGACACGCCGCATTGGCGTGGCGGTCACCGATGGCCTGGGATTGACGGCGCAGCCGCACGCGACGATCGCTCGCCACGGTGGACAGCGAGATCTCGACGCCATCGCGGCGGTCGTCAGGCAGTTCGACGCCGAGCGCCTGGTGGTGGGACTGCCGCTTGGTCCCGAGGGCGAAGTGGGTCGCGCGGCCCGCAGCGTGCAGACGTTCGTGGAACGGCTCCGCGCGGTGGTGTCGGTTCCGATCGAGCTCGTGGACGAGAGCTTCACCACCGTCGAGGCCGAGGAGGTGCTGCTGCGCGCTGATCTGTCGCGCGCGCGGCGGAAGCAGGTCGTGGATCGCGTCGCGGCGGCCGTGATCTTGCGGCGCTGGCTGGACGCGAAGGCAGGCTCGGCGAGGTCGTGAAGCGGGACATGAAAAGGGCACTCTTCGTCTTCATGGGCTCGACGGTCGTGGGCATCCTGGTCGTGGCCTGGCTGGCCTTCGCGGCCTGGCGCTACGGCGACAAGCCGTCGGGCTCGGCGCGCGGGCGGGTCGAGGTGGAGATCCCCAAGGGGGCGACGGCGGGGCAGGTGGCGGCGATCCTGAACAAGGCGGGGCTGATCGATCGGCCCACGGTGTTTCGCCTCTATGCCGGTCAGCGCGGCGTCGCGGGGCGCTTCAAGGCGGGCCGCTACATCATCTTCGCGCCCGCGACGCCGAAGCAGATGCTGGAGGTGCTGGTGAAGGGCGCCGCGGACGAGCTGGTGGCGGTGACGATTCCGCCCGGGAAGAACATCGTCGAGGTCGCCGAGATCTTCGACGCCTCGGGGATCACCACGAAGAACGAGTTCCTGGTGCAGGCGACCGATCCGGCGTTCGTGACCCAGCTGGGACTGCCGGGCTCCACCCTGGAGGGCTACCTCTATCCCGACACGTACAAGATGCGGCCGCGGACGCCGGCGGCGCGGGTGATCGCGCCGATGGTCCGGCGGCACCGGCAGGTCTTCGAGGAGCTACGAACCCTGCACGCGAAGGGCCTGGCCGAGCTGCATCGCACCCTCGGCTGGGACGACGCGCAGGTGGTGACCTTGGCGTCGATCGTCGAGAAGGAGACCGGGCAGGCGCAGGAGCGCCCCCGCATCGCGCAGGTGTTCTTGAACCGGCTGCGCTTCCCGACCTTCAAGCCGAAGCTGCTGCAGACCGATCCGACGATCATCTACGGGTGCACGGTCGCGGTGCCGCGGTCGGCGGCGTGCGCCCGCTGGGACGGGCGCATCCACCGCATTCAGCTCGACGACAAGGACAACCTGTACAGCACCTACGCGCACGAAGGACTGCCGCCCGGACCGATCTCGAGCCCGGGGCGCGCCGCGCTGGAGGCGGTCATGGCGCCCGACAAGACGCCGTTCCTGTATTTCGTGTCGAGGAACGACGGCACCCACGTGTTCTCGCGCACCATCGCCGAGCACGAGGCGAATGTCGTGAAGTACCAGCGCGGCGGCAAGGCGCTGGGCGAACCGTGACCGACGCGATCGATGCCGTCGGCATCGGCAAGGTCTTCTATCCTCGCGCGGGCGTGAGCGAGCTGCTCCGGGGGAGATTGCGACGCCCGCCGGTACAGGCGCTGGAGGACGTGTCGTTCCGGGTGGCGGCTGGTGAGGTGCTGTGCCTGATGGGCCCGAATGGCGCCGGCAAGTCGACGTTGTTGCGCATCCTTGCTGGGCTGCTGGCCCCCAGCGCCGGCCGCGCGCGCGTGCTCGACGCGGATCTCGCGGCGCCGGGGCAGGACTTCCGGCGGCGCGTGGCGTTCGTGGTGGGGGAGGAGCGCAGCTTCCACTGGCCGCTGACCGGGCACCAGAATCTGGCCTTCTTCGGCGCGCTGCACGGGCACGCCGCCGGACCCGCGCGGACGCAGGCGTCGGCGCTGCTCGACCGGGTGGGCCTGGCGGCGGCGGCCGACCGGCTGTTCAGCACTTACTCGCGCGGGATGCGCCAGCGCCTGGCCCTGGCCCGGGGCCTGCTGGGCGCGCCCGAGGTGATCCTGCTCGACGAGCCCACGCTCGGCCTCGATCCGCAGGGCGCGCGGGATCTGCGGCGCTTCCTGCGGGACGAGGTGATTCACGGGGCGGGCCGGACGGCGGTCATCGGGACGAACGATCCCGCCGAGGCGCGCGCGCTCGGCGACCGCGTCCTCTTCCTCGACCAAGGCCAGACGCGCGGCGAGGTCCCGCCGGACCGGATCGAGGCGGAGCTGGGCCTGTGAGCGCTGGCGCGGGCGCCGGGGCGCGCGGCGAGCGGACCGTCATGGAGCTGGCGGCCGCGTTCGTGACCCCGTCGCGCGCGCGGTGGTTCTGGCGCGTCCTGGTGGCGTACGCGCGGCGCGAGATCGCGACGGTGGCCGGGTATCGGATCGCGTTCCTCGTCCGGACGTTCTCGTTCGCGGTCTCCGTGCTGGCGCTGGCGTTCTTCTCGCGGATGGTGGGGGCGTCCGCGAACCCGCACCTGGCCGAATATGGCGGCGACTACCTGGCGTTCGTGGTGGTGGGGCTGGTCGTCATGGACTTCCAGCAGATCGGCGTGTCCAGCCTGTCGGCGCGGGTACGCAACGCGCAGATGCTGGGGTTGTTCGAGGCCGAGCTGGCGACGCCCGTGCCGGCGTGGATCGTCCTCGGGGTGGGCCCTGTCTATGAGTTTGCGCTCGCCATCGCGCGCGCCGCGCTGTATTTCCTGCTGGCGGTGATGGTGTTCGGAGTTCGGTACCCGCATGCGTCGTTCTCGTCGCTGGCGGTGGCTGTTCCGCTGGTCCTGGCCGCGTTCGTGGGCATCGGCCTCGTGTCGGCGGCGACCCAGATGCTGGTGCGGCGGAACAACCCCGTGTCGGTGTTTCTCGCAAGCACCTCGTTCCTGTTGTCCGGCGTCGCGTACCCGGTCTCCGTGCTTCCTCCGGCGCTGCGGGCTCTGGGGCGAGTGCTTCCCATGACGTATGCGCTCGACCTGGCGCGTGGGGCCCTGCTCCGCGGGGCGTCGCTGTCCGAGCTGGCCGGGGCGCTCTTCGCGATGGCGGTGTTCGGCGGCGTGCTGATCCCGCTCGGCGCCGGGCTGTTCGTCGTCGCCCTGCGACGCGCGCGCGTCGACGGCTCGCTGACGCACTACTAGGGCGCGCGGCAGAGGGTGAGCCAGCGCTCGACGGCTTGGCTGCGGAACTTCTGTCGGTGCTGCAGGAAGAAGAATTGCCGGCGGAAGTCGCGGTGGGGGACGCGGCACGGGTGCAGGGTGCCGCGCTTGAACGACTCCTCGAGGGCGAGGCGCGACACGCAGCTGATGCCCAGGCCCGCCTCGACCGCTCCCTTGATGGCCTCGGTCTGCTGCAAGGTGAGCGTGATGTGAAGCTGGGACCGCAGCCCCTGCATGGCCCGGTCGAAGGCCTGCCGGGTGCCCGAGCCTTGCTCGCGTACGATCCAGGACGCGCGGCGGAGGTCGTCGTCGGTCAGGGCGCGCTTGCGCGCGAGCCGATCGCCGGGGGCGCAGAACACCACCAGCTGGTCGTCTCGCCACGCTGTCAGCTCCAGGTCTGGGTGCTCGACTTCGCCCTCGATGAGCCCGATGTCGAGCTCGAAGTTCGCGACCAGGCGCGCGATCTCCTCGGTGTTGGCGATGACCAACGCGGGATTCGCCCCCGGGTTCTCGCGAATGAATCGCGCCAGCAGCGGCACCGCCAGGTAGTTCCCGATGGTCAGGGTCGCCCCCACGCGAAGCCGACCCACGTCATCTTGGCGCTGGAGCGCGCTGTCCAGGTCGCGGGCGTGCTCGAGGGCAGCCTCGGCGCGGGGCCGGATGGAGCGGCCGAGCGCGCTCAGTTGCAGGCGATTGCCGATGCGATCGAAGAGGCGGACGTCGAACTGCCGCTCCAGCTCCAGGAGGGCGCTGCTGGCCGCTGACTGGGACATCGCCAGGGTGTGGGCGGCCCGGCTGACGCTCGCCTCCCGGGCGACCTCCACGAAGACCTCCAGCTGGCGCAGCGTGTGTCTCATATCAATGGAATCGCTAAGCCGAATGAAAGTAAACCCATTTTGCGGATGTGGCAACCTGGTGATTGCCCAGCATGACACCGCAAAAATGTCGTGCATATTTACAATGGCATGAGAGCAATGCTTTGCGGCAACGTCGTGGTCTCGATGGTCGTGGTGTTGCTCGCGGTGACAGGTTTCGGGTGCGACTGGTTGGACGATCAGGGATTGCCGCCCTGGCCCAAGTCGTCGCCGAAAGCGGCGCCCGATGCCGCGGCTCCCGTAGCGGCGACGGACGGGGGGTCGGCGCCCGCCTCGGATGGACACAGCGGCAGCTACGATGCGATGTGCCTGCATTACTGCCAGGCCCTCGAGGAGACGGACGTGCTCGTCTGCGCCTCGTCAGGACGCGACGCGAATACTTGTGCCGCTGCGACTGCGTCGACCACCTCCGATTGCGTCGCCCTGCGGTGTCAGCCCCAGCTGGTCGATCTGGCGCTCTGTCTGACCCAGTGCGATTCGCTGGCGAGAGCGTACGCCGCCCGGTGCCCCGCGGCCGCCGCTCCGTCCGACGCTCTCTGCCCCTCCTCGCAAGCGGATCACGACGCCGCCTGCCGCGCCGGCTGCGTGTTGTAGGCAACCACCTCCAGCGCCTGTCGATAGACCAGGCGGTTGGCCACTGCTACATTCCTGCCGCGCGACAAGTGGCGAGATCTAGATTTTCCAGTTTCTTCTGGGCTCGTGCCGCGACCGTCGGGGATAGAGGCTGGGATGAGACGGAGACAAGAGGCATGAACGAGACAATCCGAAGCCACGGTCCGCGCGCGTATTGGTTGCTCGTGTCGATTTGCATTCTCGGCGTTAGTTTGGAGGCGTGTTCGACACCTCGGCAGTATCAACCGCCAGGGGATGCGGCGACAGGCGACCAGGGAGGTGTGAATAGTAGCAAGTTCGACGGGGGTGCCGGCCGCGTCGGTTTTGGGGGGGGCTCAGTCGACGCCGGGGCTGACAGTCCTGCGGACGCCGCCGCGAATGGAGGGGCAACCGCCGGCGGGTCGATCGGCGACCCGGGTGGCCGAGGCGGAAGTCCGGTCGGCGCTGGCGGGGGCGCCGGCCAGGTTGGCGGGGGATCAGCGTCGGGAGGGAACAGCAACATGGGAGGAGGACCTGGCAATGGGGGCCGTGGCGCGACCGGAGCTGGTGGCACCGGAGGGACCGACGCGGGCGGGGACATCGGCACAGCTGGGAGCAGGGCCGGCGGTGGTGGCTCAGGTGGTATGGCCGCGCATGGAGGCGCCGGGGGAACCGTCGGTAGTCCCGCCTGCTCCCAAGCTTGCGCCGTCAGCGCCTATTGCGACAGCGGCGTCTGCAAGAGCCGGATTGCCGAGTTCACCGTGCAGGACGAAGGAGCCAAACCGAGGTACATCGTAGCTGGCGCCGACGGAAATCTCTGGTTCACCGATGCCGCTTACGACAGGATCCGCCGCATCAGCCCGAGCGGCACGATCACCGACTTCATCGTTCCGACTGCGGGCAGCGGCCTCGGCACCCTTACGCTTGGCGCAGATGGCAATGTTTGGTTCGTCGAGGAAAACGGTGCGAAAATCGGCTCCATCACGCCGAGCGGAACGATCACTGAGTACCCGCTCACCTCTGGGTTGGCTATTCCGATGGGCATCACGGCAGGATCGGACGGTAAGATCTGGTTCACCGATTGGAGCGCGAACCAGATCGGAACCTTCACGCTGGCCGGCGTGATGTCAGGAAAATCCGTGCCGACCGCGGACGGGCGTCCCGCGGCGATCACGACGGGCCCCGATGGGAACTGCTGGTTCCTGGAAGTAATGGGCAACAAGGTCGGACGTATCACGCCGGCCGGGGTCATCGTCGAATTCGACATCCCGACCGCCGACGCCTATCCCGCCAGCATCGCCGCGGGAGCCGACGGAAACCTCTGGTTTGCAGAGGCGCACGCCAACAAGATTGGTCGAATAACTACCGCCGGAACAGTGACCGAATTTGCGCTTCCGACAACTACCGTGAGTCCCGGGCCCCTGGCGCTGGGGCCGGACTCCGCCATCTGGTTCACCGAGGGCCGCGCGGCTATCGGCCGCATCGACAACTCGGGCGCGGTCGCCGAATTCCCGGTCCCAGCCGATCCTTATGCAATCACGCGCGGACCAGATGGACAGCTCTGGTTCACCGAACAGCAGGCCGGCAAGATAGGACGCTTTCTCGTTCCTTAGCGCCCGATATGACGCTCCGCCCGCGGACCGCCACCATTCTAGTAGTCGTGGGCTCGCTCGCAGCGGGCGCCATCGCAAACCGCGCCGCTCTGCGCGCCCCTCTCGAGATGGACGACGTCGCGCAACGGGCCATGATCGAGGGGAAGCTGACGCCGACACGGGGCCCCTTCAACCTTTACGATTTCGTCGCGGACGACAATCGAGCGGAGCTCCTGGACCGCGGAATCATTCCGTGGTGGTCGGACCCGAACCTTATCACCCGGTTCCTGCGCCCGCTGCCGAGCGTGCTTGTTTGGCTGGATCACCGGTTCTTCGGTTACGGCGCGTTCGGACCCCACGCCGTGTCCTTGCTTTGGTGGGCGGCCGCGGTGATGGCGGCCTACGTGCTGTACCGAACGGCGCTCGGGACGGGCACCGCGCTGGTCGCCACGGCAGTCTTCGCGCTCTCGCCGGCCCTGGCCATCCCGCTCGTATGGGCGGCCAATCGTAACGTCATCGTGACCCTGACGTTCGGGGCGCTTGGGCTGGCGCTCTACGCCCACTGGCGGGCCGACAGACGACCGGTCCAGGGAGTGGCGACGGCTGCAGCCATTGTCGCGACCACTCTCACGGGCGAATATGCCCTCTGCTTCATCGGCTATCTGATCGCCTTCGAGCTGTGTCGCCGCGCCGAGTCCCCTCTTCGTCGCCTGATCGGCGCGCTGCCCGCTGTCGTTCCGCTCGCTGGTTATGTGGTCGTGCGCGCGGCCCTTGGGTACGGCGCCAGGGCGTCCGGTTTCTATCGAGATCCAGTCACAGCCGGCGGTGCATTCGTGGAAGCGTTGCCCCGGGTGCTTTCCGTCCTGATCGCTGCGTCGTGGCTTGGCGTCGATGTGATTTCGCCATGGCTCGCGTTTCGGGCGTTTCGCGCCACCTTGGTTCTCGGGGCGGGAGTCCTGGCGGTCTGCTCCGTGGGGACAGCTCAGCGCCGCCGATCCGTGGTTGATCCCGGAGGCGGTGCGTGGCTCGCGTGTGGCTCCGTGCTCGCACTGCTGCCGCTGGCGGCGACCGAGCCGTCGCAGCGCCTTCTTGGAGTGTCGGCGATAGGCGTGAGCGCCGTGGTGTCCGTGCTGCTCGCCAACGGAATCCGCCGTATCGGCTCCCCTCTCCGGCAAGCCGCCTTGATAGGGGTTGCAGCGGCGGCGGCATTCATCCACCTCGCGGCCGCTCCTTTCCAGACGCGCCGACTCTCGCTCGAGACAGTCGAGGACATGATCGAGAACCTCGCTCGCTTCGACACGGTACCGCGCGACGCTCGCTCGATCGACACGACCCTCGTCCTTCGCGCGAGCGGTGGCCTCCCAGTTCTCTCGGCGCCCTACCTGCTGCGAGAGGAGTCGCCCAGGCATTGGCGGGTCCTGAGTCATACCTTCGAGCAGACGACGGCGGTCCGGATCTCCGCCCGGTCGATCGAGGTCACGAACGATTCGGTCCCTCTGTTCCCGATTGGTCGCAATGGCATCGTCCGAGCCACCCCTTTCTCTGTCGGGAACGTCACGCAGATTGCCGGCATGCGCGCCACCGTGCTGCGCGTCGACGAGATGGGATCGCCGCTGGCCGTGCGCTACGAATTCGATCGGGATCTTGATAGCTCCGAGCTGGCTTGGATCTCGGAAGGCCGCGCGGGTTTCGTCGACGTCGTTCCACCTCCGGTCGGATTCGGCGTCCGCTTGGCCCCCTGAACATCACCCATCTATGAAATCGCTAAGATATATACGAATAACCCGTTTTACCGATGTGGCAAACTTGGCTAGATAGAGCGGCAGAGACACAACATGAGCCAGCTCAGCCAAGAACGGGTCCTCAGCGTCCACCACTGGAACGATTCGCTGTTCAGCTTCCGCACCACCCGCGATCCGGGCCTTCGGTTCCGGAACGGGCACTTCGTCATGGTCGGGCTAGAGGTCGAGGGGCGGCCGCTGCTGCGGGCCTACAGCGTCGTCAGCCCCAACTACGAGGAGGAGCTCGAGTTCTACAGCATCAAGGTCCCCGACGGCCCGCTGACGTCGCGCCTGCAACACGTCAAGGTGGGGGACCCGGTGTTCGTGAGCCGCAAGCCGACCGGGACGCTGCTGTGGGACCACCTGCTGCCCGGCAAGCGCCTGTTCCTGCTGGCCAGCGGCACGGGACTGGCGCCCTTCATGAGCATCATCCGCGATCCCGCCGTCTACGACCGCTTCGAGAACGTCGCCATCGCCCACGGCGTCCGCCGCATCAGCGATCTCGGCTACCGGGACATCATCGAGAACGAGCTGCCTCGTCACGAGCTCGTGGGCGAGCAGGCGCAAAAGCAGCTGCTGTACTACCCCACCGTGACCCGCGAGCCGTTCCGGAACCAGGGCCGGCTGACCACGCTCATCGAAAACGGAAAGCTCTTCGCCGACCTTGGGTTGCCGCCGCTCGACCCCGCGCACGATCGCGTGATGATCTGCGGAAGCCCGTCCATGCTGAATGATCTCGTGACCTTGCTCGAGGACCGGGGCTTCACGGAGGGCAGCAGCGATGGGCAGGGCGAGTACGTGATCGAGCGGGCCTTCGTAGAGAAGTAGCGCAGAAATAGGGCCTCCTCGGCCCCTCGTTTCCAGTGGAAGAGGATCGATACATGGCCGCGCGGCGATCGACGCCGCGTGCTAAAATGGAACCTCGCGACCGGCTTTGGACCGGCGCGATCCGCCCGTATCGACCCGCACGCACCTGCCTCCCCGTGGAAGGAGATCGCCGATGGCTCTGTCCGATACCGTCGCTGGCAAGGCCGCCGATGTTCCGCCGTTGATCGGCAAGATCGCCGGCCTTCAGAATTTGAAGGAGTACGCCGAGCTTCACTGGTCCGGCAACTTCGAGGACTACCTGGCGCTGATCAAGCGGAACCCGTCGGTGACCCGGACGGCGTTCCAGCGCGTGTACGACATGATCCTGTCGTACGGCCAGGAAGAGTACATCGACAACAAGAAGCGGCTCATCCGCTACAACTTCTTCAAGGACGACCACCACGGCGGCCGCGACGCCATCTACGGGCTCGACATCCCGCTCATGCGCCTCGTCAGCGTGCTGCAGAGCGCGGCGCAGCGCTACGGGACCGAGCGCAGGGTGATCCTGCTGCACGGCCCGGTGGGCAGCTCGAAGTCGACCATCGCGCGCCTCATCAAGCGCGGCATCGAGGAGTATTCGCGCACGCCCGAAGGGGCCATGTACACGTACGACTGGATCCTCCCGGAGTCGCTGGCGGAGATCGCCGGCGGGTCGCGCGAGTTCAAGTGCCCGATGCACGAGGAGCCCCTGCGGCTGATCCCGCCCGAGTGGCGCGAGAAGGCGCTGGTGGAGCTGGGGGTCAACGCTCCGGGCCGGCCCAACGTCCACATCGAGGGGGATCTGGATCCCGCCTGCCGCCTGGTCTTCCGCGAGCTGATGGCGCACCACAAGGGAAACTGGAGCGAGGTCGTGAAGCACGTTCGCGTGCGCCGCCTGATCCTGTCGGAGCAGGATCGCATCGGCATCGGCACGTTCCAGCCCAAGGACGAGAAGAACCAGGACTCGACCGAGCTGACCGGCGACATCAACTACCGCAAGATCGCCGAGTTCGGGTCGGACAGCGACCCGCGCGCGTTCAACTTCGACGGCGAGTTCAACATCGCCAACCGCGGCATCATCGAGTTCATCGAGGTCTTGAAGCTGGACGTCGCGTTCCTCTACGACCTGCTGGGCGCGTCCCAGGAGCACAAGATCAAGCCGAAGAAGTTCGCGCAGACGGACATCGACGAGGTCATCCTCGGCCACACGAACGAGGCCGAGTACAAGAAGCTGCTGTCGAACGAGTTCATGGAGGCGCTGCGGGATCGAACCGTCAAGATCGACATCCCGTACATCACCCGCATCTCGGAGGAGCGGCGGATCTACGAGAAGGACTACAACGCCGCCAAGATTCGCGGCAAGCACATCGCGCCCCACACGCTGGAGACGGCGGCGATGTGGGCGGTGCTGACGCGCCTCGAGGACCCGAAGAAGAATCAGCTGACGCTCGTCCAGAAGATGAAGCTCTACGACGGCAAGACGCTGCCGGGGTTCACCCAGGACAACATCAAGGAGCTGCGCAAGGAGGCGGTTCGCGAGGGCATGGACGGGATCTCGCCCCGCTACATCCAGGACAAGATCTCGAACGCGCTGGTCAGCGATCGCGGCGAGGGCTGCGTCAACCCGTTCATGGTCATGAACGAGCTGGAGTCGGGCCTGCGCCACCACTCGCTGATCACGAACGACGACCAGCGGCGCAACTACGCCATGCTGCTCGGCATGGTGAAGCAGGAGTACGAGGACATCGTGAAGAACGAGGTCCAGCGGGCCATCAGCGCCGACGAAGAGGCGATCGCCAAGCTGTGCGCGAACTACATCGACAACATCAAGGCCTACACCCAGCGCGAGCGGGTGAAGAACAAGTACACCGGCCAGGACGAGGAGCCGGACGAGCGCCTGATGCGGTCGATCGAGGAGAAGATCGACATCCCGGAGTCGCGCAAGGACGACTTCCGGCGCGAGATCATGAACTACATCGGCGCGCTGGCGGTGGAGGGGCGGCAGTTCGACTTCCGCACCAACGAGCGGCTGCAGAAGGCGCTGGAGCTGAAGCTGTTCGAGGATCAGAAGGATTCGATCAAGCTGACCAGCCTGGTGTCGGCGGTGGTCGACCGGGACACCCAGGAGAAGATCGACGTGGTGAAGAATCGCATGATTCGCAACTACGGGTACTGCGAGATCTGCTCGACGGACGTGCTGAACTTCGTCGCCAGCATCTTCGCCCGGGGAGACGTGAAGGACTGAAGGTCGGGGCGTCGCCGCCAGCCAACGGAACCACGAGGGAAAACGAAACGATGGACCCCAGAGTTGCCCCGGTCACGGTCGAGATGAACGGCACCGCTGCCGAGCTGCTGGTGCGGCTGATGGCGGAGCTGGGGGCCGCTGATCCGATGGCGGTGCTGACGCGGGCGCTGGGGATGCTGGACCAAGGGTTGGCCGCGCGGCGACAGGGCCGGCGGCTGGGCGTGTACGATCCCGAGTCACAGCGCTTCATGGACCTCGTGATCTGATGGCGTTGAGAATCGACCCCGACCACCGCCGGTTTCGCGACATCGTGCGCGGCAAGATCAAGCAGGACCTGCGCAAGTACATCTCGCAGGGCGAGCTGATCGGTCGAAAAGGGAAGGATCTGGTGTCGATCCCGCTGCCGCAGATCAACCCGCCTCGGTTCCACTTCGGCAGCAAGAGCGCGGGGGGCGTGGGGCAGGGCGAGGGAGATGTGGGCGACAGCATCGGAAAGGGAGACCCGAACGGCGATGGCAAGGGCAAGGCGGGGGACAAGCCCGGCGACCACGCCATCGAGGTCGAGCTGTCGCTGGAGGAGCTGGCCCAGATCATGGGCGAGGAGCTGCACCTGCCGCGTATCCAGCCGAAGGGCAAGGAGAGGCTGATCAGCCAGAAGGACCGCTACGTCGGCATCCGGCGGACGGGCCCGGAGTCGCTCCGTCACTTCAAGCGGACGTTTCGCCAGGCGCTGCGCCGGCAGATGATGGCCGGCAGCTACAGCCCCGAGCGCCCCATGATCGTGCCCGTTCGCGAGGATCGGCGGTACCGATCGTGGCGGACCACGCCGCTGCCGCAGTCGAGCGCGGTGATGATCTTCATCATGGACGTCTCCGGCTCGATGGGGGACGAGCAGAAGGAGATCGTGCGCATCGAGTCGTTCTGGATCGACACGTGGCTCCGCTCGCAGTACAAGGGCCTCGAGTCGCGCTTCATCATCCACGACGCCACGGCCAAGGAGGTCGACCGCGACACGTTCTTCCGCACCCGCGAGTCAGGCGGGACCATGATCTCGAGCGCGTACAAGCTGTGCGCGAAGATGATCGAGGACGAGTTCCCGCCATCGGAGTGGAACATCTACCCCTTCCATTTCTCGGACGGCGACAACTGGTCGGTGGACGACACCGTTCAGTGCGTCGAGATCCTCCGCACCCAGGTGCTGCCGCACGTCAACATGTTCTGCTACGGCCAGGTGGAGAGCCCCTACGGCTCCGGGCAATTCATCAAGGACCTGAACGAGCACTTCGACGTGGAGGATCACGTCTACGTCTCCGAGATCAAGGGCAAGGACGCGATCATGGACTCGATCCGGGACTTTCTGGGGAGGGGCAAATAGCCGTGGCCTCCCTCCCCACCTACCTGCACGACATCCAGCGGGAGATCGAGGGGCACGGGCGCGCCTATGGCCTCGACTTCTGGGATATCGAGTTCGAGATCCTCGACTACAAGCGCATGCAGGAGGTGGCCGCGTTCGGGGGCTTTCCTGTGCGCTACCCGCACTGGCGGTTCGGGATGGAGTTCGAGCATCTGACGAAGAGCCACGTCTACGGCCTGTCGCAGATCTACGAGATGGTCATCAACAACAACCCCGCCTACGCGTACCTGCTCGAGGGCAACTCGCTCGTCGATCAGAAGATGGTAATCGCGCACGTGCTCGGCCACGTGGACTTCTTCAAGAACAACTACTTCTTCTCGAAGACGAACCGCCGCATGATCGACGGCATGGCGAACCACGCCACGCGCATCCGGCGGCACATGGAGCGGCTGGGCGTGGAGAAGGTGGAGAGCTTCGTCGACGCCTGCCTGAGCCTCGAGAACCTGATCGACCCCATGTCACCGTTCATCGTGCGCAAGGCGCCCGAACGGGCGGAGACCACGGAGAAGGAGACGCCGGAGATTCCGCGTCTGCGCGCCAAGGGGTACATGGACAAGTTCATCAACCCGCCCGAGTACCTGGAGACGCAGCGAAAGAAGCTGGAGCGAGAGCGGGACAAGCCCCGGCGCAATCCCCCGGAGCCCGAGCGGGACGTGCTGGCGTTCCTGCTGCAGAACGCGCCGCTCGAATCCTGGGAGCGAGACGTGCTGGAGATCATCCGCGACGAGGCCTACTACTTCGCGCCCCAGCGCCAGACCAAGATAATGAACGAGGGCTGGGCCTCCTACTGGCACAGCCGCATCATGACCGAGCGCGCCCTCAAGGCGTCCGAGATCATCGACTACGCCGACCACAACGCCGGCGTCATGGCCACGGCGCCTGGGCAATGGAACCCGTACAAGGTGGGCGTCGAGCTGTTTCGCCACATCGAGGAGCGCTGGGACAAGGGACGTTTCGGCCGCGAGTGGGACGAGTGCCGGAACCTCGACGAGCGACGCGCCTGGGACCGGCGGCTCGGGCTCGGCCGGAAGAAGATCTTCGAGGTGCGGAAGTACTACAGCGACGTCACCTTCATCGACGAGTTCTTCACCGAGGAGTTCTGCCAGGAGAAGAAGTTCTTCTCGTTCGCGCTGAACGAGCGGTCAGGCAACTACGAGATCGACTCGCGCGAGTTTCAGCAGGTCAAGCACAAGATTCTTTACCAGCTGACGAACTTCGGCGAGCCGTTCATCTTCGTGGAGGACTCGAACCACGAGAATCGCGGCGAGCTGTTGCTGCATCACAGGCACGAGGGCATGGATCTCGACGGCGAGCACGCGCGCGCCACGCTGACCTCCCTGCACCGCATCTGGCGCCGCCCCGTCACGTTGCTGACCGCCTTCGAGGGCAAGCGCAAGGCGCTCCGGTTCGACGGAAAGGACCACGCGGAGAAGGCCGCCTGAGGGTTGACCGTTCGGGCAATCTTGCCCGGGTGCTCAGTCGTTGGCCACGTGCACGCAAACGCACGTGATGTTGTCGTCGCCGCCGCGCTCGTTGGCCAGGGCGATGAGGTCCCGGGGCGCGTCGCGGTAGAAGGAGGTCGTCAGGATCTGTCCGATCTCGTCGGCGCTGATGTCGTTCGATAGACCGTCCGAGCAAAGCAAGAAGCAGTCTCCCGCCTGCGGGCGCAGCTCCTGCAAGTCGGGGTTCACGGTGGGCTCGAAGCCGACCGAACGCGTGATGATGTTGCGGTAGCGCGACTCCTTCGCCTCGGTCGACGACAGCAGCCCGGCGCGCACTTGGTCCTGAATCCAGGAATGGTCGTCGGTCAGCTGCCGTGTCCGTCCGTCACGATGCAGGTACGCGCGTGAATCTCCGACGTGCCCCAGATAGGCGCGCCCACCGCAGAAGAACAGGGCGGTCAGCGTGGTGCCCATCCCGGCGACGTCGGGCTCGGCTGCCGCGGTCTCGTAGATGCGGCGGTCGGCTTCCACGATGGCCAGCCGCAAGGCGTCCGCGCCAGCCAGCGGTGACCCGTCCGAGGTTCCGGTGGCGATGGCCAGGGCGGAGGTCAGGTTCGCCTCGACGATCTCGGTGGCCATCCGGCTCGCCCGCTCCCCTCCAAGGTGACCGCCCATCCCGTCGGCCACCGCGTAGAGGCCGCAGCCGTCGTTGCAGAGAAAACAGTCCTCGTTGTGATCGCGCCGCCGGCCCACGTCAGTCGCTGCCCACCCGCGGACTCGCATGCTTCTAACCCTGCCGGGAGATGCGCGCGGAGGAAGGTCGGCGGCGGGTCATGGAATGGCGGGAGCGGCCTTGGGCGGGGGCGCGCTCGGGGTGAGGGGCTTCGCGGCCGCCTTCTCCACGATGACGAAGCTGACGTGCGTCCCGGAGCCGCCCTCGGCCTTGCCGGTCGGGCGCAACCGCTTGCTCTCGACCCCGACCGCCACCAATGCGTCCCGAATCAGCTCGGCGCGGTGCTTGGCCTCGTCCGCGGACAGCTTCTCGGACGACACATCGATGCGCAGCTTGGTGATCTCCGGATGTCCCTTCATCACCAGGGCCACGTCCTTCAGGGACGGGAGCGCGCTGTCCTTCAGGTCGCTTTGCCCATGTCGCGTGCTGAACGAGATCTTCTCCAGCACCTCGATGCGATCGTCCTGCAGCCGCACGATCTCGTCTCCGGCGTCGGGACAACCGTCGTCGTCCTTGATGCCGTTCAAGGTCTCGGGCTGATTGGGGCACTTGTCCGCGGTGTCCGGGATGCCGTCCTTGTCGTTGTCGGGGTCGGGGCAGCCATCCTCGTCCTGGAAGCCGTCCGCGTCCTCCGGCTCATTCGGGCAGTTGTCGAAGCCGTCGGGGATGCCGTCGTTGTCATTGTCGGGGTCGGGGCAGCCGTCCTCGTCCTGGAAGCCGTCCTTGTCCTCCGGCTCGTCGGGGCACTTGTCCACCGCGTCGGGGATGCCGTCGCCGTCCTGGTCCTCCGAGGTCGAGGGGCAGCCGTCCTTCGGACGCTTCCCTCGGCCATCCTCGGCGGCGTTCGGGCAGGCGTCATTCAGGTCGGGGATGCCGTCCTTGTCGTTGTCCGGATCGGGGCAGCCATCCTCGTCCTCGAACTGGTCGAAGTCCTCTGGATCATTCGGGCACTTGTCCGTGGCGTCGGGGATGCCGTCGCCGTCGTTGTCGAGGTCGGGGCAGCCGTCGTCGTCCTTGTACCCGTCGCGATCCTCGGCCTGATCGGGGCAACGGTCCTCGGAGTCGTAGACGCCGTCGTGGTCCGAGTCGCGGAAGTCCGGCGTGAACTCGGCGCCCAGGAACAGGCGCACCTGGGGCGCGCCGATCCCCTTCCCCAGCCCCACGCCCAGGCCTCCGGTGATGGCGACCATCCCCCGGGGCGACGCCCGCGCGGCGATGTCGGCCTCCAGCGGGTTCTCGTCCCAGTAGCGCTTGGTGAAGTCCGCGAACCCGCTGCGCCCGGCCACCTCGCCGATGACCTCGAAGCCGCGCAGCAGGCCCAGGGACGCGCCGCCGGCGTAGAGCACTTGATTCCCGACCGAGGCGTCCAGGGTGACCGTCTTCTCGCGCAGCAGGACCCCCGCCTCGGCCCCGAGGCGCAGGCGCCCGAGCGCCAGGGTGGCGAGCACCTTCCCGCGCCCGGTCACCGACCGTTCCCCGATGTACGAATCCTTCTTGCCTGTCGGGGCGGTCCCGCCGACGAGTCCACCGAGCACGAACTGATCGTCGTCGCCCGCCGAGAGCAGCTGAGCCTTCACCTCGACCCTCACGTCGCCGAGGCCGGCGGCCGAGAGATCGTTCCCCGTCGTGAGGCCGGTGTCACCGCTGATGCCATCGCCGCGAATCGCCAGCACGAAGGGCACGGCGACGCCGAGCTGAACCCGGTCGAACAGGCCCAGCGCCAGATGCAGCTCGCTCTTGAGCTCGGTGCTGAGGGGATATTGCGTCTCCGCCTTCGCCCCGGGCCGCCCCGTCGAGATCTTGTAGGGGAACCGTTGCAGATCGAAGACCAGCCCGAAGGAGAGCTGCTCGTGGCCTGGAACGTCAGCGGCATCGAGGGTGAGGAAGTTGCGCGGTCCGATCGCCGGTTGGAACAGATCGCCGTCGAACGAGCGCGCCGGCGGCGACACCGCCTGTGCCCGTGCGGGTCGCGCGCCCAGGCTCATGGCTGCGGCGAGCACGGCCGCCATCAGCGACGCCTGCACGCTTGCGGTGGGTCGCCCGGCGACGCGGTCGGGGCGGCGCAGCTGGCGGTGGGAGGGGCGAGGTGGCAGGAGGTAAGACAGGCGAAGCAAGGTTCTCATCCGTTTGGTGTCCGTTTTCAGTGTCCGCGGGCACCGCAGGATAGCGCTCGACGTGCAGTCAAGTCCATTCCAGCGCGCAAACAGATCGTCAATCGACAATCGAGAACCGATACTCGAACGTGAGCCGGAACGGAACGGCGCGGCCGTCGTTGGTCAGCGCGGGCGAGAAGCGGAACTTGCGCAGCGCCTGGGTGGCCGCCTCGTCGAATCCGTGGCCCGCCCGCTCGAGGATTCGAACGCCCACGACCTGTCCCTTCTCGTTCAAGGTCAGGCTGGCCTTCACCTTGCCCTCGATGCCCAGGGCCTTCGCGTCCGCGGGATAATTGTCGGCGCTGTTCACCTCGTAGACCACGCGGGGCAGGGTCGCGACGTTGACCTCGGACACCGGCGCGCCGGTCTGCGCTCCGGTTCCGGCGTAGGGCTGGGGCGCCTCACCAGGCTTCCGGGCAGGGGCCGGCTTCATCAGCAAGGTATTGCCGACCGGCACCGCCACGGCGGAGTCTCCGGCGACCACGGAGCTCATCGTCACGCCGAAGACCGGCGGCGCGCTGGGAGGCGTCTCTGGCGGCGGGGCCTGGTTCGGAGGCGGCGGGGCGGTGGGGGGCTGGGGCGCCAGGCGGCGAACGACCAGCCTGGGCCTGGGCGGGTCGGGCGGCGCGACCGGGAGCTCTGGCGGGCGCACCACTTCGGGCGGCGGCGGGGCCGGCTCGCGCAGCTCGAACTCGACGGGCTCGGGCCGCCCGTCACCCCAGGGCTTCCGCACGGTGGACAGCGCGCCGATGACGACGCCGTGCGCCGCCAGGGCGACGGCCAGCGCGAGCGCCGAGATCCGCGCGTCGGCGGCCCGGGTAGCCAAGCGCGCCTCACCTCCCGGCCGTCGCCGCGGCCGGATCGACGTTGATGGCGAACCGGCGCACCCCCGCCCGTTTCACCAGATCGATGAGGTGCACGACGTCGCCGTGGGCGACGACGCGATCCGCGGCGATGATCGCCTGCAGGTCGGGCGCGCCCGGGAGGGTCTCGCCGATGTACTTGACGATCGCCGGGTCGCTGGTCCTCTCGCCGTTCAGGTACAGCGCGCCGTCCTTCGTCAGGGATAGCGCCAGGGTGCTCTTGGTCTGCTCGGTGCCCGAGGCGGCCTTGGGGAGGTCGATCTTGATGGCGCCGTTGGCGATGAAGGTCGCGGTGACCATGAAGATGATCAACAGCACCAGCGTGATGTCGACGAGCGGTGTCACGTTGATGCCCGAGATCATCTGCGGCCCGTCGTCGTCGCCGTCGAAGTTGTTGGCGCCCGTCGCCATGTCAGGCCTTGCGATTCTCCGCGGCGACCGAGCCAGCCGCGGTCGCCACCGGGCCGACCGGCAGGGAAACCAGGACCATCTGGGCCGCGATGTCCACGCGCCCGAGGATTCGCCTGATCTTGCCCTGGAAGTAGTTGAAGGCGACGACCGCGGGGATGGCCACCAGCAGGCCGAGCGCGGTCGCCACCAGGGCCTCCGCGATGCCTCCGATGACGATGCCCATCCCGCCGCCCTGGTTATGCGACAGATCGGCGAACGACCGGATGATCCCCAGCACCGTCCCGAACAGCCCGATGAACGGCGCGTTGTTGCCGAGCGTTCCCAGCACGCCGAGGTTGCGCTCGAGATCGATCCGCAGCTTCGACTTCGCGCCCGCCATCGCCGCCGAGACGGCGGCGGCCCCTCGCTCGAACTGATCGATCCCCGAAGAGACGACGTCCGCCTCGGGCGTCCGCTTCGCGGCGACGAGCTTGCGCGCGCCAATGATGTCGCCGCGCGACAGTCGCTCGAGTAGCTCCTTCCCGAAGGATTCGAGGTCGACCGGGCGACCGCCGAGCCGGATCGCGCGCTCCACCATGACGGCCACGGACAGCACCGACAACCCGATCAACAACCAAAACACCCAGTTCGCCCCGACGAGAGTCAGGCCGAGGAGACGCTCCGCCAAACGCATGGGTCACCTTGTTAGCATAGATTCCCGGACCGGGGCGTCGGGTTGCCCGACGACGACGCCGAGGGCCTCCACCAGCACCGTGGCGTACGTTCCGGCCGGCAGGGCGAAGGCGATCCGCAGCGCGGTGACATCGTCGGCAGGCCCCGGCTCCTCGGGGGCGTGCGCCTTGACCTCGATGACGAGCGGCCGGCGCGCGCCGGGCAGGTCGCGGCCGGCCGCGAGGAAGTCCTCGCGGGTGGTGCCGACGGCCGCGATGGCGTCGTCCTCGATGGCACGGGCCTCGCTGCCGGGGGGCGGCTCGCGCGCCCAGCCGCCGGGCATCGGGCCGGTGATCGCGAGCTCGCCCGCGTCGACGCGATCCTGATCGATCCGAGGCTCCTCGGTGACGAAGACGCCGCCGCTCGCGGTCTTCTGGAGCACGTCTCCGGTCAGCACGCGACGAAGCGAAGCTGTCACCTGCCGCGCCCGGAGCACCTCGTTGAAGACGGCCGATTGCACCGCCGACAGCATCAGCCGGCGGCGGCGTGCGTCGCGCTCGCGCCGCTGTCCGCGCAGCAACTCGACGCCGCGGGCGACGTTGTCGCCATCTCGCCCGAAGCGTTGGTCGCCGTAGCGGTTGGGGAGCCCCTCGCGCACCAGGGCCGCGAGCCTGTCGAGCAGGGTCGCCCCTTCGCCGGGTTCGAGCCCCGTCACCACGACCTCGAAGCGATTGCCGCGCAGGTGCCCGGTGCGCAGCTTGTTGCCGTGCGGGAGCGCCTGGAGCACGCGCAGGCGGTCGTCGCCCGCGGCGAGCGCCACCGCGGGTGCCACGCGGGGCACGCTCAGCCACTGGCGCGCGGTCGCGTGCTTGTCCTTCAGGCCGGCGCTGCCCACCTCGCGCTCCTCGACGCCCAACCGGCGCGCCAGCGTGGCGATCGCGTCCCAGGTGGTGATCGAGCGCTTCTCGATCCACAGGTACGTGTGCTCGCCGACGCCGGACGGCAGGTACGCTGGCACCTCCTCCACGACGAACGTTTCGGGCGACGGCTCGAAGCGGGGCACTCGGGATCCTCAGCGCGACGAGGGGATGTCGGGAATGGGCGGGGCCACGCCGCTCACCATCGCGATGTACATCGCGGCCGACTTGTTCAAGGGCTCCATGGCCAGGATCTCCTGCCACTCGGCGAGGGCCTCGGGGCGGCGGCCGAGGCCGTAGTAGACGAGGCCGAGGTGCAGGCGCGCGGGGACGTAGCCCGGCTTTTCCTCGCGAACGCGCTCGAATTCACGAGCCGCCGCCCCCAGGTTGCCGACCTCTCGTAACGTCGAACCCAGCCGGGTGCGAAGATCGTGAAACGTCGGGCACAGCGCCAGCGCCGTCTCGTACTCGCGGACGGCGTCCGCGAGCTGGCCGAGGTCGCGATAGGCGGCGCCGAGATCGGCGTGCATGTTCGCGAGCTTGCCCCGGGCATAGGGATCGAGCTGCCGGGGCGCGTTCTTGGAGGCGTCGATGAGCCGGGCGTAGATCGCGTTCGCTTCCTTGTACTTGCCGAGATCGTTGTAGGTGACGGCCAGGTTCAGGGCGGCGTCCGTGTAGTTGGCGTTGATGCGAAGGGCGCGCTCGAACATCCGCTCGGCGTCGGTCACCCGTCCTTGCTGGTGATAGATCACGCCCAGCATGTCGAAGACGTCGGCGAACTCGCCGTCACGATCGGCGATCTCGGTCAGATAAGCCTCGGCGAGATCGTATTCCCCCGCCTGATAGTGGTCGCGGCCGCGGTTCAACCGCTCGCGCGTGTCGTCATCCATGACCGGCCCCGGACGCCTCCGGGAGCCGATCTCCGAAGCGTTGCTTGATGAAGTCCAGGTACAGCTCGGACTGGCGGGCCTGCTGGGCGCCCTGGTACTCGCGCACGACCCGCTCGAACGTGTCGCGCGCCCGCGCCGGATCGCCCATGTGCAGGTAGGTCTGCCCCAGCGTCACCAGCAGCTCCGGCTCGCGCCCGGAGCCTGGATAGCGGCGAATGGCGCCCTCGATGCGCATGGCCGCCGCCTTGGGATGGTCGCGGTCGAGGTAGAACCGCGCCACGTAGACTTCGTGATCCACCAGGCGCTTCAGGGCCTCCCGGCGGAAAGGCTGCGCCTCCTTCACGTAGGGCGAATCGGGGTACTTCTTCGCGAAGTCGTCCATCTCGCGGAGCGCGTCCGAGACGGCGGCTTGATCCTTCTCGTAAGAGGGCGGCAGCAGCCAGACGTCATCCGGCATGTCCTTGAAGTAGCACTCGCCGATCTTGAAGGCCGCGTAGCCGTCGGTCGTCTTCTCGTGCGTGGGGTGGAGGCGGATGAACTGCTTGTAGGCGTCGATGGCCTCGGTGTAGTTACCCCGCTCGAAGCTGGTGTCGGCGATGGCCAGCTCGGCCAGCGCGGCGTACTTCGAAAATGGGAACTTCGAGCGCACGAACTGGAAATATTTCTGGGCCTCGGGATAGTTCTCGTCTTTCAGCTCCGCCAGCCCCTTTTCGTAGTTTTGCTTCGCGGTCAGCGAATAGGTGACGGCCTTCGTCGCCTCGTCGGAGGTCGCGCAACCGGTCAAGCCCGCGGCTGCCCAGAGAGCCGCGGCGGCGACCACCACCAACTGAAGGCGATAACGAGATGGGAACATGCGGAAAATATGGTACGTAAGCCACACTCTGACGTCCACCAGACCCTGCACGGCGGCATTTGGTTGCATGCGCTCGTCGCATGAGCGGCGGCGAGCGCTGGGCTGCCTGGGCCTGCTGGCCGTGCTGGCCGCGTGCGCGCCACCGAAGCCGGCGCCCATTGATCCCGGCCGGGTGGCGCTCGTTCCGGGGCCCGAACGCGCGGTGCCGACGGAGACCACGCTCCGTCTCGCGGGCTCGCGGTGTGTCGGCGGCGGGTGTCGCTGCCGGGATTCGGGCGCCAACGAGGAGGAGACGTCGCCCCCCGCGGACGGGACAAAGCGGCTCGAGATCCGCATGTCGGCCGCCGGCGGGGTGGCCTCGGCTGACTTCTCGGGCCTGGGGACGTTCTCGGTCTCCGGGGAGAAGGAGGCCTGCGCCTACATCGACGTTCCGGCGGGCAGCACGCACGACGTCGTTTACGTTGCCAAGGAAACGACGAAGGGCGGCGGGATCGCGCCCTGGATGCAGATCGTCGAGTACGGGCCGAAGGGCCCGTTCTGGTACGACCTGCTGGCGGTCTCTTGCGACGGACCGGGGGGGCGATGTGATCGCCGCGCCGCGGACGCCTGGGGAGCGTTCGTGAAGCAGCGCAAGCGCGGGCGGCTCGAGCCGTGCGGCTCGGGCGTGGTGACGAAGTTGGCGTGGGACACGGCGGGAGGCCAGGCGGAGCGCGACGGTGGACTGTTCCGCGACTTCACGGTCCGTTTCACCATGGAGCTGAAGAAGTTCGCGACCCAGTTCGCTCCCGGGTCGACGGAATGCGTGCCGAAATGAACGCGAGCGGGTGATGAGAATCCACCTCATCGGTATCTGCGGCACGGGGATGGGTTCGCTGGCCGGCCTCCTGAAGGCCGCCGGGCACGACGTGCGGGGGTCCGACGAGCACGTGTACCCGCCCATGTCCACCCAGCTCGCCGACCAGCAGATCCCCGTGTTCGACGGGTACGCGCCGGCGAACCTCGACTGGCAGCCCGAGCGGGTGGTGGTGGGGAACGTGTGCCGCAAGGACCACGTCGAGGTGGTCGCGGCGAGCGAGCGCCACCTCGCTCTGACGTCTTTCCCGGCGCTGCTGTCGGAGCTGTTCCTGAACGCCAACCGCTCCCTGGTCGTCGCCGGCACGCATGGCAAGACCACCACATCCTCGCTGATGGCCCAGGTCCTCACCGACGCCGGGCGCGATCCGTCGTTCCTGATCGGCGGCGTCCCGCTCAACTTTCGCCAGTCGTGGCGGCTCGGGAAGGGTGGCGACTTCGTCATCGAGGGCGACGAGTACGACACCGCCTTCTTCGACAAGGGCTCGAAGTTCCTGCACTACCGGCCACGGACCGTGATCCTGACGTCCGTCGAGTACGATCACGCGGACATCTTCCCCGACGAGGCGGCGGTGAAGGCGGCGTTCCGAAGGTTCCTCGCGCTCATCCCGCCCGACGGTCGCCTGCTGGTGTGCGGGGCGTCGCCGGGCGCGATGGACGTGGCCGACGCCGCGCGCTGCCCGGTCGAGACGTACGGCCGCCCGGGCTCGGGGGCGTCGTGGACGTTCGAGGTCGCGGCCCGCGCGAACGGTGGCCGCACCACCTTGGCCATCGCGCACGACGGCGCGCGCGTGGGCTTCATCGAGACCTACCTACCCGGGATCTACAACTTCGAGAACTTGATGGGGGTGATCGCAGCCGCGACGTCGCTGGGGTTGTCGCTCGAAGAGATTGCGCGGGCGGTGCCGCGTTTCCTGGGCATCCGCCGGCGGCAAGAGATCCGGGGCGTCGCCGCTGGCGTGACCGTCGTCGATGACTTCGCCCACCATCCGACGGCGATTCGCGAGACGCTGCTCGCCTTGAAGGGACGTTTCGGTCCCGGGAAGCTGATCGCGGCCTTCGAGCCGCGCTCGGCGACCAGCCGGCGCGCGGTGTTTCAGGCGGACTTCGCCGACGCGCTGTCGGTGGCCGACGAGGTGGTGCTGGCGCCGCTGTTCGCGCCCGAGAAGATCGCGCCCGCCGAGCGGCTGGACGTGGACCGCGTCGCCGCGGATCTTCGGCGGGAGGACGTCCCGGCTCGGGTGATCGGCAACGCCGACGACATGGCGGCCCACATGGCCGAGCGCGCCGCCCCGGGCGACACCATCGTCATCATGTCGTCGGGGGATTTCGGGGGCCTGCACGAACGGGTGCTGGACGCGCTCGGCGATCCGGTGGTGCCGGCGCGCGCCCACGACAAGGCCCGCATCGGGCAACTCCTCGATCGCATCGGCATCGCCCACCCGGTGCTTGATCAGTTCTGGACCAGCTACCTCGTCATCCCGGCGCCGGGGCCCGAGGCGCCGCTCGTGGGCTGTGTCGCGCTCGAGGTGATGGAGGACGTCGCGCTGCTGCGGATGCTGGCGGTGGCACCGGAGCGCCGCGGTGAGGGCCTCGGCTACCTGCTGGTGGAGACGGCGACCGAGCGGGCGCGCGCGCGCGGCGTGAAGCGCCTGTACCTGGTGACGGACGGGGCGCAGGGGTATTTCGGCGAGCGGCTGGGGTTCGCGGTCGTCGATCGCAAGGAGGTGGACCAGAAGATCGCCACCACCGCGGAATATTTGCTGGCGCGCTCGAAGGAAGCGACGTGGATGCGCAAGGAGCTGTGAGCGACGCTGCGCGCGGTTCGCGCGACGACCTCGCGCACGCCCGCCGCGTCGCCGAGGAGGTGGCCCGCGACGCGGGCGCGATCCTGATGCAAGGGTGGGGGACCCGCCCGGACATCGAGTTCAAGTCAGAGGACATCGATCTCGTCACCGAGTTCGACAAGCGCTCGGAGGCGCTGGTGGTGTCGCGTCTCGCCGCGGCGTTTCCGGCCGACACCATCGTGGGCGAGGAGGGCACCACCGTCGGGGGGGCGCGCGCGCAACGGACCGGCCGCGTCTGGTATGTCGATCCGCTGGACGGCACCACGAACTTCGCGCACGGCTTCCCGCTGTTCTCCGTGTCGATCGGCCTGACCATCGATCGGCGGCCGATGGTGGGGGTCGTCGAGGCGCCCGCGGTCGGGTGGTCGTTCTCGGGGGCACTCGGGGACGGGTCGCGCTTGAACGGCAAGCCGATCGCGCCGTCCCGCGTGGCCTCCCTGAAGCGCGCGCTGGTCGTGACGGGGTTTCCCTACTTGCGATCGCCCGCGCACACCAACCTGCCCGAGTGGAGCGCGCTCATCGCAGCGGCGCAGGGGACGCGCCGGCTGGGGTCGGCGGCCCTGGATCTTTGCTTCGTCGCTTGTGGCTGGCTGGACGTGTACTGGGAGCGCATGCTGCATCCCTGGGATCTCGTCGCGGGCGCGGCGATCGTCGAGGCGGCGGGAGGGCGCGCCACCGAGATGGACGGTACGCCGTTCGACGGGGAGACCGGCCGCGTGGTTGCCACGAACGGTCTGCTTCACGACGAGATGAAGGCGTTGCTGCATGGGGTCGCCGCGTCGTCCGGCGGCGCCTGGCCGTAACCGCCGGCCGCTCGTCCCGCCAGTCACCTTCAAAGAGCATGGCCCCCGACGGCAAACAGCTCGGCCCCGACCTTCGGGAGCGCACGAGGGCGTGGACCGGCAAGCTCCCGCGCGAGCATGCCGCGATGGCGGTGGGTGTCGCGGTGGGGCTCGCCCTGCTGGTGGGGGTGCCGTTCTTCGCGGCGACGACCTTCATCGGCGACGATCATCTCTTCCTGGCGTTCTCGCGCTACGCCCCGAACCCGTTGCTGGCGTTCGTGCACGATCAACACGGCGGCGAGTTCTATCGTCCCTTGCCCATGTTGTTGTGGTGGGGCCTCGGTCGCCTCGCGCCGGCAACGCCCGCGGCGTTCGGCGCGCTGGCCCTGCTGCTCCACCTCACCGTCGCCGCGCTGACGGGCCACCTGATCCTCATCGTCGAGGGCGACCGGCGCGTGGCGGCCGCGGCAGCCCTGTTGTTCTTCGTGGCGCCGTCGACGCGCGAGGCCGCGTACTGGTATTCGGCGTCGACCGATCTCCTGGCGACCGCGTTCGGCCTCGGGGCGATCGGGGCGTTGGCCCGCGGAAGGCGCGGCCTCGCGGTGGCGCTGTTCGCCGCGGCGTGCTGGTCGAAGGAGACGGCCGTCGTCCTGCCGATGGTGGCGGCGGTTGCGCTCGCGATGCGCGAGCCGGAGACGCGCTCGGCCGCCGTCGCCAAGCGCGTGGCCGTGTTCATTCCGGTGGTGGCGGCCTACGCGGTGGTACGGACGCTGGTGCTTCACGGTGTCGGTGGTTCGGGAGACGTCGCCGCGCCTTGGGGTGGGAAGGCGGTCCAGCTCGCGGCGGGGTTGCTTCACGCGGTCACGGGCACACAGATCTTGAGCGAGCCCATCGCGCTCACCGTCGGGATGACGGCGTGGGCCCTGTTGATCCTCGGCGTCGCGCGCGCGGCGCGGCGCCCCGGGCCGCGGTTGGGCGCGGCAGGGCCGGCGGTGATCCTCGTGCTGACGATCTTGCCGCTGCCGGCGGCGCCATGGATCGTCGGGGCCCGCTACTTCTATTTTCCGGCGGTCGCGATCGCGTGGCTCGCGGCCGCGCGCCTGCGCCGGGTGCCCGTGCCCGTCCTCGTGGGAGTGGTGTGTGCGCTGGCGGGACTCGGCCTCGGCCAGGATCTGGCGCGGCGGGGTGAGGTGACCGCCTACGAGGCGCGCCTGGCGGCGGCGCGCCGGGGCGTCGTTTCGGGTCTCGCGGCGGGGTTCACCACGTTCCACGTCGACGCCGGGATCAAGGATCTGGATCTCGCCGTCAAGGAAGACCCGCGCGTCCGCGGGCGCGAGGCGGCCTTGCTCGTCCTCGGCGACGTCCCGGCTTCCTTCGTCGCGCTGCCGGCCGAGGGCGGGCCCGACGTCGATTTCTTGCTGGCCCGGCCGCCGCTGCCGCCCGCGGGCGCGTACCGCTTCGGCGCGCATCGCGTGGTGGGCCTCGCGCGCGAGGGCGACGACCCCACGCTCGACGACGTCACCCGGCGATTTCCGCGCCTTCGCTTCCTTCGCCTGCGCCCCGGCCCCAACGGTCGCGTGATCGCCCGCGACGTGACGGAGACGCGCATGGAGACCGGCGAGGAATAGCGCGGCTCCTCCGCCGCGAGGGGTTTGCCGTCACTCGCCGACGATGAGCCGGCCCACGTGCTTCTTGCCGACCCGGAGCAGGGTCGAGCCGTCGCTCGCTTGCAAGGTCGCGTCCACCTCGCCGATCTCTCGCTCCCCGACCTTCACGCCGCGCTGCTCGACCAGACGTCGGGCCG
Source organism: uncultured Myxococcales bacterium (assembly GCA_964443975.1). GTDB lineage: Bacteria > Myxococcota_A > Polyangia > Fen-1088 > Fen-1088 > DASYCK01. The sequence continues at coordinate 298,150 of CAYUFS010000001.1, forward strand.
CGCTCTTCGACGGCGCGAAGCCGAGCTCCACGATCAGATCGACGATCTTCGTGCCGGCTTCCAGTCGCTGTCGGTCGATCCGGAGCGACGGCAACCCCGACTGGTCGCCGCCCGCCCCGCCGAAGGCCGCCCGCGCCGCGGCCTCGGTGGTGGCCGCTGCCTCTGGGCCGTGGACGATGGCGGTCACCGCGCGGGCCAGCAAGCGCTTCGCGTCCCGGAGCTCGGCGCCCGCGACCGCCTCGAACCTGCGGATCTCGTCGAGTGGCTCGAAGGTCAAGAGCTTGAGGAAGCGCACCACGTCTCCGTCGTCGACGTTCACGAAGTACTGGTAGAGCTCGAACGGCGACGTCATCCCCGGGTCCAGCCACACGGCCCCCGCGGCCGTCTTTCCCATCTTCGCGCCGGAGGCGGTGGTGAGGAGGGGAAACGTCAGGCCAAACGCCTCCTTTTGGCGAAGCCGCCGGATGAGATCCGTCCCCGCCAGGATGTTCCCCCACTGATCGTCGCCGCCGATCTGCAGCGCGCAGTCGTGGCGATCACAAAGCGCGAGAAAGTCGTAGGCCTGCAGCAGCTGGTAGTTGAACTCGATGAACGACAGGCCCTTCTCCAGGCGCAGCTTGTACGCATCCGCGGTCAGCATCCGGTTCACGCTGAAGTGACGCCCGATGTCGCGCAGGAACGCGATGTAGTTGAGCGGCAGCAGCCACTCCGCGTTGTCGACGATCCGCGCCGCCGGGCCGATGATCCGCCGCACCTGCGGCTCGATGGCCGCCCGGTTGTTGGCGATGGCTTCCGCCGAGATGAGCTGGCGCATCTCGGTCTTGCCGCTGGGATCGCCGACCATGGCGGTCCCGCCCCCGAGCACCGCGATGGCCTGGTGGCCGGCCCGCGCCAGGTGCGCCATGGCCATGAGGGGGATGTAGTGTCCCACGTGCAGACTGGCGGCCGTGGGATCGAATCCGGCGTAGAAGGTCACGGGGCTGGCGGCGAGCCGCGCGGCGAGCGCCCCCTCGTCGGTGATCTGCTGGACGAAGCCGCGATCGCGCAGCACGGAGAGGGTGCCGGCGCCCTCCCTAGAGGAGGTGTGCCCCGTCGGATGCGAGGGCGTCGACGGCGGGACATTCGATGGCGGGGGCGTTGTCATGAAGAGGCGACAGTATATGCGCCGCCGCTCGAACTGGAATTTGGGGGCCGAACGAGGCAAGCTCGCACTGCTTTCGGAGGTTTCACGCGACTTGGATGATGGCCCCCGGTCTGGTTGTACCTGTCTGACACGGCCCACGTGGGCTCGGGTAGACGACGACGCCGTGATGCAGTGGCCGGTCCTGGAGCTGGCGGAGTGGGAGGAGCTTCGCCAGTGTCCCGCGTGCGGCTCGGTGTGGCTCGCCACGTGGCCGGAGGATGTAGAGGGTGGGATGGTGTTTTGCCGCCCGCTGCCGGCGACGGCGCGCCGCCTGCGCGACGTGGATCGTGCGGCAACCCTGCGCGGCTTTTGTCTCGCTCGCCTGGAGGATCACCTCGGCACCCTGGAGGAGCGGACGGCGCGCTGCCGGAAGGCCGGCTGCGGGCGCAAGCGGATTGGCGCCACCGGCTACTGCGTCGAGCATTTGATCGCGGACAGGTTCGGGCGCCACCTGGCGAAGCTCGATCCGCCGCGTCCCTGAGGAGCGCAGGCGGGCTATGACATCGCCGCCGGCGCCGGCGCGCCCATGACCACGCGCGTTCCGGCGATGTGATCGTGGATGCACCGATGATCGGTCCTGAAGATGAACAGGATGTCGGTCAGACCGTAAAGGCCCCCCACGACCGGGATCGCCGAGGGGAGCGCGTTGACGATCACCCGCAGCAACACCGCGTGGACGAAACCTGGGGCCGAGCCGTCGAGCTTCACGATGCGAATCTTCATGGCGCGCTTTCCGATGGTCTGCCCGCGGGTCGACAGGAAGACGATCTGCAGCACGACGAACACCAACACGTAGAGGCCCACCAGCGCGCCGATCACGGCGAAGGCGGCGCCGGGGGCCTGGGGTGGCTCGCCGGGGGTCGGTCGCAGGATGAACGCCAGAATTCCCCCGAGGATTCCAGCCGGCAAGAAGACGAGCCCATCGATGCACGCGGCGGCAAACCGCGAGCCGGCGGGGGCGGCTTGCAGGTCGCCGGGCTGGGCCGCCGCGCCTTCGAGGTTCGCCTTCGGGGGGGAGTACGGGCTCGTCGCTTCGTCAACCACCTGGGCCTCCATATCCTCAGTGACTCGCGCGGGGGGCGGCGCCTGCCGAGGTCGCGCCCGCTGAAAGTGCGAAAGACTTGCTTCGCCGCCTGGGAATGGCAACACGGCCCCCGCCGAACGTCAACCCACATTATCGGGATCGGGTTCCGCTTGACGCCGCGCACGACCGCGTGATGGGATCGGCGCGCATGGGGCCCGCCCACGACGATCCGTTGGACAATACCGCGGACGTCGAGACGCCGGAGCGGATTCGCTTCCGCTACCACGTGGCAGGGCCCGTGCGCCGCGCCCTGGCCTACCTCATCGACCTCGCCATCCGCTTGGTCGTCCTGCTGACGACGGCGGCCCTGACCACCGGGATCGGCGGCATGAAGGCGTCGCGGGGCCTGTGGTTGGTGCTGTTGTTCGTGCTCGACTGGGGCTACGGCGTCCTCTTCGAAAGCCTCTGGAACGGACAGACGCCTGGCAAGCGCGCGCTCGGGCTGCGCGTCGTGAAGGACGGCGGCTATCCAGTGGGGTTCATCGACGCCTTCTTGCGCAACCTCCTGCGCGCCGCGGATTTCTTGCCGGCGGGTTACGTGCTCGGCCTGCTCTCGATGGCGGGCGACCGTTCTTTCAGGCGAATCGGCGATCGGGTGGCAGGCACCATGGTCGTCATCGAGACCGGCAGCGCCATCGACGCGGCCATAACGCTCGTGCCGCCGGCGACCCCCGCCGAGCTCGCGGAGATTCCTCATCGTCCGCCCGTTCGCCCGGAGGAGATCGACGCCATCGAGCTGTTCCTGCGGCGCCCGCGGCTGTCCGCGCCGCGCGCGCGGGAGCTGGCGGAGATCATCGCTCCCGTCCTGGCGGCGCGCATGAACCTGCGCGCGGGCGATCCCGTGCGCTTCCTGGGGTTGCTCCACCAGCGCGCGCTCGGGCTGCGTGGTGCGGCCCCGCGAGGGTCGGCTCCTTGAGCGACCGCCAGGACACCTGGGTGAAGAACCGCTCCGGCGAATGGAATGAGCTCGCCGCCCTGCTCGGGCAGCACCGGGCCTGGCACCGCTTCCCGGCGCCCACCATCGCGCGCGCGGCCGGGCTCTACCGGTCGGTGTCGGCGGATCTGATGCACGCGCGCTCGTCCGGATACACGCCGGATTTGATCGCGTTCCTCGACGGGATCGCCGCCCGGGCGCACGCCGCCCTCTACAGCGCGCCGCCCTACCGCCTGGGCGCCGTCATCGACCTCCTGGCGCGCGATTTTCCCCGCACCGTGCGGCGTCATGGACGGTTCGTCGCGTTCGCGGCGTTGCTGTTCGTGGTGCCGGGGCTGGTGGGTTTCATCGGCTCGGTTCGCTCTCCCCGCTTCGCCACGCAGATCCTGCCCGAGGCGACCGCGGAGCAGATGCGCGAGAGCTATGCGCACGATCCTGGCGAGGGCCGCACCGGCGACGACAACGCGTTCATGGCGGGATTTTACGTGAACAACAACATCGGCATCGCGTTCCGTTGCTTCGCTACCGGGATTTTGTTCGGCCTCGGCAGCGTGTTCTTCCTCGTGTACAACGGCCTCACGATCGGGACGGTCGCCGGCTTCGTGCAATCGGCCGGCTACGGGCGCAACCTGCTGACGTTCATCGCCGGGCATGGAGCGTTCGAGCTGACGGCGATCGTGATCTCCGGTGCCGCGGGCCTGGTGATGGGGTACGCGCTCGTATCGACGGGCGGCCTCACGCGGTTCGGATCGTTGCGTGCCCGCGCGCGCGACGTAGCGCACCTGGTGCTCGGCGTGGTGATCATGCTGGCCATCGCCGCTTGCCTGGAAGGTTTTTGGTCGCCGTCCCACGCGCCCCGCCGGGTCAAGCTGGCCGTGGCGTCCCTGCTATGGCTGGGCGTGATCGCCTACCTCGGTTTCGCCGGCCGTTCCGGCCGCGCCGCGAACCCGGGCACGGGCGCGGGGTCGGGGGCTGCGCGCGTGCCCTTGCCGACCAGGCACGCGAAATGAACCTGGGGGCCGCCCGGGTTGTGCTGCGGGTGCGGACCGCGGCTGACCTGCTCGATCTCGCGGCGCCGTTCTGCTTGCGCAACCGGGCGGTCACCTTGCCGCTCGCCGCCACCTTGTTGCTGCCGGCCTTCGCCGGGTGCTTGCTGGCGCGCTACGTCCTCGCGTGGCGGTGGGCCTTCGTTTGGCTGCTGGCGATCGGCCTGGGTGCCCTGTGCGAAGCTGCCTTCACGGTGGCCTACAGCGAGCTGATGTTCCTCGCGCCGGCGGCCGTGCGCCGCGGGGCCATCCTGGGTCGCACGCTGCGCCGGCTGCCATCGTTCGTGGTGGCGCGCGTGGTGACCACCGTCATCCACGCGGTCGCGTTCTGCGTCTTCCTCCTGATTCTCTACACCGCCAGCATCTGCCTGGTCGTTCCCGAGGTGTCGCTGCTCGAGGGCGCCGGGCCCTTCGCCGCCATCGGTCGCAGCGCGCGCGCCGTGAAGGGCCGGGGCGCCGCGGCGTTCGGCGTGGCCCTGGCGATCGCCCTGTTGCCGGGCGCGGGCGTGCTCGCGGGCGAGCTGGTGGGGGGCACCCTCGTCTCGATGGTGCTCCAGCTCGGCGAGCCGTTCGGCAACCTGTTCCACGGCAGCGGGGGCACGCCGTACGCGCTCGCCGGCTTCTTCGTCACGGTGCCCCTGGTGGCGTCGGCGCGGTTCCTGACTTACATCGACCTGCGCACGCGCAAGGAGGGCTGGGACATCCAGCTTCGATTCATGGAGATGGCGCGCGGCGATGGTTACCCCGTGGAAGAGCGCGCGGTATGACGCGCCCGCTGCGGACGGCGGGGCTCGCCGTCGCCTTGACGCTGGCGGCAAGATGGGGAGCCGGCGGCGCCGCGGCCGCGCGTGATTCCGGGGCGCGGAGCGGAGCGGCCACCGTCGCTGACGCAACGGAGCCGGTGTTGCTGGAGACGATGCGTGCGCCGCGCTATCGGTTCTGTCACGAGACGAGCTACCCACTGACGGCGGAGGAGGTGCGCTGGTGCGGGCTCCTGCCCTCACCTCCCGACGCACGCGCCGCGCGCTGCCCGGCGTTCGCCAAGGCTTGCGCGCGGGGCGCGACCGCGAAGGTGGTGGAGCCGCCCAGGCCGCTCGAGGTCAAGCTGCCCGACTTCGGCGGGCTCGGGCGAGGGCTCTTCTTCGTCATGCTCGCGGGGGCGCTCGCGCTGCTGATCTATCTCGTGGGGCGAAGCCTGGTGGGGCGGCGTGGTCAGGCGGTCGCCGCCAGCGACGAAGCGCCAGCGTCACGCGCCGGGCTGGACGCGCCCGCGGCGACCGCCCTCGCTGTGGAGCGGGACGTCGCCCGCCTCCTGGCGCGGGCGCGCGCGGCCGCCGCGAGCGGCGACTACGCGGGGGCGATCGGCGACCTGCACGCGGCGCTGCTGCGGCGGCTGGAAGGCGACGGGCACATTCGCGTTCACCCCTCCGCCACGAACGGCGACTACGTGCGCGAGCTCCGCGGCCGCGCGCCGGACCTGGCGGCGCCCGTTGGCGACGTGGTCGCGGCGGTGGAGGGCGTTCAGTTCGGGACGACCACACCGGGCGACGACGTTTACCGCTCGGTCTCCGGTCGGGTGATGGCGCTCCTCGAGCGCGTCGCCGCCGTCGGCTTCGTGCTCGCGTTCGGTCTCGCGCTCGCGGGCAGCCTGTCCTGCAACTCCTCGCTGCGCTCCGACTGGGCGGACTCGCCCTCTGGCTCCGCGGCGGTCTCGGCGTTTCTCACGGCGTCCGGGATCGACGCGCGCGAGCGGCTCCGGCCGCTCGCCGCCCTCGAACGGGAGCTGAGCGAGCCGCCCGCCGACGGCGACGCGAAGGACCAGACGGCGAGGGTGCCACGCCAGATCGTGATCCTCCCGGACGCCGAGCTTGGCGACCGCGACTGGAATGGCCTGCAGGCCGCCGTTCAAAATGGCCGGATGACGGTCGTGGTCGCCGGGCCGCGCGCCCTTCCCGCCTGGATCGACGTCGAGCTGGTGTCGACGGGTGAGAGCCGCCCGATCCGCTCGACGCAGGAGCTTCGGGTCTGGGCCGTCACCGCCGGCAACCGCGACGAGGACGAGGGCGATTCCGCCGCCTCCGCCGCCAGCCACGCCCTGGCACGACGCACGCTGACGGGTCGCGTCCCGGAGGGCGGCTGGGTGAACGTCGGCACGCCGACGCCCCACCAGGTGTTGCTCCGTCGCGGGAACAAGCCGTACGCCGTCGTGCTCGAGGTGGGCGACGGGCACGTGATCGTGCTGGCGGACAGCGGCCTGTACACGAACGCGGCGCTGCCCGTGGCCGACAACGCGGCGTTGCTCCGCGAGCTGCTGGAGGTCGTGGGCGGTCCGATCGACGTGGTCACGCAGGAGACGGGGCTGATCGCGACCACGCCGCTCGAGTCGGTGTCGCGCGGTCGCCTGGCGCCGTTCATGGCGCAGCTGACCGCGTTCCTCATCCTGCTCTTCGTGTGGAAGGGCGCGGCGTTCGGCCGGCTGATGGAGCGCCAGTCGATACGGCGGCGGCGGTTTGGCGAGCATGTCGAGGCGTTGGGCCTGCAATATGCCCGTGCGCGGGCCGCGCGGCACGCCTCGGCCGCCTACGCCACCTGGACGATCGAACGGTTGCGTGAGCGAATCCACCTGGCCGGCGATCGCGGGCTGGGGGAGCTCGCCTCGGCCGTCGCGGCGCGCACCAGCCGCCCGCTCGGAGAGGTGGCGCGGGTGCTGTTCCAGGCGCACCGCGACCATGACGCGACGAACGGCGACGAGCCTCGCTCGCGCGCCGCCGCGCAAGAAGACCTCGCCACCATCGCGGCGCTCGGCAGGTTGCTCGCCGAAGCCCGGGGGGGGCGGACCACGATGGGTCACACACGCCAAGGGGAGACGAAGTCTTGAACATCAGCGAGTTTCGGGAGAGGTTCCAGGTCATTCATCAGGAGATCGCGCGCGTCCTCGTCGGACAGGACGCGCTGGTCTCGGAGACCCTGATCGCCGTGCTGGCGGGCGGGCACGTGCTCATCGAGGGGGCGCCCGGGCTGGGCAAGACCCTGCTGGTGCGGGCGCTCGGTCAGGTCCTGGGGTGCATGTTCAAGCGCATCCAGTTCACGCCGGATCTGATGCCGTCGGACGTCACGGGGGGGAACGTCTTCAACCAGAAGAGCGGCGTGTTCGACTTCGTGCCCGGCCCGGTGTTCACGCAGCTCCTGCTCGCGGACGAGATCAACCGCGCGCCCGCGAAGACGCAGTCCGCGCTGCTGGAGGCGATGCAGGAGCGCACCGTCTCCGTCGACGGCACGACGCGCGCTTTGCCGCACCCCTTCTTCGTCATCGCCACGCAGAACCCCATCGAGTCGCAGGGGACCTACCCGTTGCCCGAGGCGCAGCTCGATCGCTTCCTGTTCAAGCTGTTCGTCCGGCATCCCAGCGTCGAGGTCGAGGCGGCGATCCTGCGCAACTACCTGGCGGGCTTCGACGCCGTGGCGCTCGAGCGCTCGGCGCTCCGGCGGGTCGTCACCCCTGCGGACTTGATCGCCATGTCCGGGGCCGTCGCGGGCGTGCAGGTGGCGGAGCCGATCATCGACTACATCACCCAGATCGTCGCCCGGACGCGCGCCCACCGGTCGTTGACCTTCGGGGCGTCGCCGCGGGCCTCGATCGCGCTGCTTCAGGTCTCGCGTGTCCAGGCGGCCGTCGCCGGTCGTGACTTCGTCGCGCCCGACGACGTGAAGAGCCTGAGCGCCGCGGTGTTGCGCCATCGCGTGGGCCTCTCCCCCGACGCCGAGATCGAAGGCGTCACCACCGACGACTGCGTCGCCGACGTGCTGCGCGAGACCCCGGTGCCCAAGGGCCTGGCATGATCCCATCCCGGCGGCTGGTCGCGACGGCGGCCTTGCCCGTCGGGCTGGCGCTGGCGGCGCTGCTCGACGCGTCCTTGCTGTGGACGATGCTGGCGCTGGACGCGGGCATCGTGCTCGTCGCCGCCGTCGACTTGTGGCTCGGCAGGCGGCGCATGGTCTCCGCTCACCGGAACGTGTCGCGGGTCCTGTCGGTCGGCCGCGACAACCCCATCGCCGTCGAGCTCGAGTCTCGCTCGCGGCGCGCGCTGTCGGTGCGGTTGACGGACGATTTGCCGCTCGAGATCACGGCGACGGGCTTGCCCGCCGAGGTCACGGTGGCGCCGCGCGGCCGCGCCACCGTGACCTACCACGCGCGGCCCTCGCGCCGGGGCGCGTTTCGGCTCGGCGATCATCACCTGCGGTACCTCACGCCGCTCGGGCTGTGGTGGCGACAGGTGCGCGTGTCGGCCTCCGACGAGGTCCGCGTCTACCCCGACGTGCGCGCGGTGCGCACCTACGACCTCCTGGCGCGCCAGAACCGCGAGGCGCTGTCGGCGCGGGCCGCGCGCCTGCGGGGCGGCGAGACGGAGTTCGAGCGGTTGCGGGACCACCAGCGCGACGATCCGTTCCGCCACATCGACTGGAAGGCCACGGCGCGCCGCCAGAAGCTGATCGTTCGCGAGCACCAGAAGGAGCGCGACCAGACCGTGGTGTGCGTGCTCGATGGGGGCCGTCTCATGACGGCGGAGACGGGGGGGCTGACCCACTTCGACCACGCGCTGAACGCCACCCTGATGATGGGGCACGTGGCGGCCCGCTCGGGAGACCAGATCGGCCTCGTGGCCTTCGACGATCGGGTGCGCGCCTACCTGCCGCCGCTGGCGGGGCCGCGGGCCACCCAGCGCCTGATCGCGGCCGCCTACGACCTGCAGCCGGCGATGGTCGACAGCGATTTTTCCGTCGCGTTCGATCTGCTGTCACTTCGCCTGCGCAAGCGGGCGCTGGTGGTCCTGTTCACACAGGTGGTCGACGACGTGTCAGCGCAGCGGCTGCTGGCCTTCATGCGGGGCCTGCCCCGGCGCCACCTGGCGCTGGCGGTGTTGTTCCGGGACAGCGACATCGATGGCCTGGTCGAGCTCGGCCTGGCGCCGCACGAGCTCGACCTCTACGTCGCCGGCGCGGCAGCCGAAGCAGCCCTGTGGCGCGAGCGGCTGGTGCGCGACCTGAGAGCGACCGGAGCGCTGATCGTCCACGCGGCGCCCGAGCAGGTCACCCCCGCCCTGGTCAATGAATACCTGGAGATCAAGGCGAAGCAGCTGCTGTGATCTGACAATACGGCGGGCCGGCGACATTCCACCGCCGGGCGTGATACGTTGGCGGACGCGCCATGAGGCCAGCCGCCGTCATCAACCTCGGACCGGGCCGCGCGCGCCCGCCCGCGCTGCTGGCGCTGGCGGCGCTCACGTCCGCATCCTCCTGCCGCCGGGCGATGATGTCGCCCGCGCAGGGTGACGCGGGCCTCGAACCCGCGGGGGTGTGGGCGGGCCTGCGCGTGCGCACGGTGGGCGAGCGCCGGCATCCACGCCAGGTGGTGATCTTGCTGCATGGCTGGGGCGCGGCGGGCACCGATCTCGTTCCCCTCGGTGAGGCGCTGGCGGCCCCCGGGCGGCTGCTCGTGTTTCCCGAAGGGCCGCTCGTGAGCCAAGGCGGGGGCCGCGCGTGGTGGCCGCTCGACATCGGTCGCTTGATGGCGGCGCGCGAGCGGGGCGAAGAACGCGCCTTGCGGCAAGAGACGCCGGCCGGGCTCGCCGAGGCGCGCGCGCAGATGCAGGCGCTCGTCGCCGAGGTCACCCGGCGCGCGCGGGTCGCACCCGAGGCCGTGTGGGTCGGGGGGTTCTCCCAGGGCGCCATGCTCGCCACGGACGTGGCGCTGGCGTCGCCCGCCGCGGTCGGGGGCCTGGTGGTGCTATCCGGCTCGCTGCTGACCGAGCCGACGTGGGTCGCGCACCTGGCCGCCATGCCGCCGGGGTTCCCGATCTTCATGAGCCATGGCCGCCGCGATCCAGTGCTGTCGTTCGGGCTGGCCGAGGCGCTGCGCGACCACGCGCGCGCGGCGCGGCTCGATGTGACGTGGGTTCCCTTCGAAGGCGGACACGAGATCCCGCGGCTCGTCCTCGAAGGCCTCGAGGCGTTCCTCGGGACGCATGCGACCGCGGGTCCGGCGCGAAACTGACGGCGCGGCCGCTGCCCATCGAAGCTGTTACCATTCCCCGATGATTCGTTCCCTCGTTGCATTCGGGGTCATGTGCATCGCGGCCGCGTTCGAGGTGGCCGGAGATGTGCTCATTCGCAAGGGACTGCGCGGCGCCGGCCCCGCGCTCGTCGTCCTCGGCTTCCTCGTCATCGGGGGCTACGGGCTCATCGTCAACCTGCTCGACCTCGACTTTTCGAAGCTCCTCGGCGCATACATCGGGTTCTTCGCCGTCGCGAGTGTCTGCGCCGGAAGGTTCATCTTTCGCGACGCCGTCCCGGCCACGACGTGGGTCGGGCTGGCGGTGATCCTGGCGGGCAGCCTGATCATCCACCTCGGCTCCGTCATGCGGTAGCGCGCTACATCTGATCGGGCGCGATGATGCCGAGCAGCTCGAGGCCCAGCGCCAGCGTCCGCGCCGTCACCTCGCAGAACGCGAGGCGCGACCGCCGCGTCGGCCCCTCGGACTTGAGGACCGGGCAGCTCTCGTAAAATGCCGTATAGGCGCTGGCGACGTCGTAGAGGAAGGCGCAAATCCGGTGCGGCTGCAACGTCTCTGCGGTGCGTTCGAGGATGCTGCCGAGCTGGACGACCGCGAGCGCGAGCGCCCGTTCCTGGGGCGCCTCGACGATGAAGTCGTCCGACGTATCGAGCGCGCGTGCCTCGTCGAGCTCGCCCGCCTTGCGCAGGATCGAGCGGATGCGGGCGTGGGCGTACATGAGGTAGGGCGCGGTGTTGCCGTCGAACGACAGCATGCGGTTCCAGTCGAAGACGTAGTCCTTGATGCGATCGTTCGCCAGGT
>CAYUFS010000002.1:0-218183 GCA_964443975.1 uncultured Myxococcales bacterium
GGCGCGGCTTGTCGGCCTCGGCGTTGACGCTATTTCGACGGCGGTGCACTAGTGCGAGAGCGGTTGCTTCAATTCCATGGGCGGCGAGGCTGGATCATCCTCGCTGCGACCAGCCTGGTCCTCACCGTGCTCGTTCCGATGTTGAACGCGCTGCCGAAGTCATTTCCGCTCGCGATCCCGGACTACCTGATCCCGTTGCTGGGCAAGTTCCTGTGCTTCGGGATGATGGCCGTCGCGATGGACATGGTGTGGGGGTATACGGGGATCCTCAGCCTCGGGCACGCGCTGTTCTTCGCGCTCGGCGGGTACGGCATGGGTATGTACTTGATGCGCTCCATCGCCGGTGAAGGTGTCTATCGCAGCAACCTGCCGGACTTCATGGTCTTCCTGGACTGGAAGGAGTTGCCCTGGTACTGGCGCGGCTTCGACCACTTCCCGTTCGCGGCCGTCATGGTGCTCGTGGTCCCGGGGCTGCTTGCGCTGGTGTTCGGCTGGTTCGCCTTTCGCTCACGGATCAAGGGTGTGTATTTGTCGATCGTCACGCAGGCCTTGACCTACGCGGCGATGCTGCTCTTCTTTCAGAATCCGACCGGGTTCGGGGGCAACAACGGCCTCACCGACTTCAAGCGGATCCTCGGTCACTCGCTGCAGGCGCCGTCGACCAAATTGGGCCTCTACATCATCACCGCCGTTTCCCTGGTGGGCACCTACCTGCTCTGTCGGTTCGTCGTCACCAGCAAGCTCGGCCGGGTGCTCACGGCGATTCGGGACGCCGAGCTCAAGACCAGATTTTGCGGCTACGAGTCGACCCGCTACAAACTGTTCGTCTGGACCCTGTCGGCGATGTTGTGCGCGTTCGCGGGCGCGCTCTATGTCCCGCAGGTCGGAATCATCAATCCCAGTGAGATGCAGCCCTCGAACTCCATCGAGCTGGCCATCTGGGTCGCGGTGGGGGGGAGGGGAACGCTCGTCGGGCCGCTGCTCGGCGCGCTGTTGCTGAACGGCGCCAAGAGCTGGCTGACGGCCGCGTTTCCGTCGGCATGGCTGTACGCGCTCGGTGGCATCTTCGTCCTGGTGACGCTGTTCCTGCCGCGCGGCCTCATGGGTTTGCTAGCGAACCTCCGCAGACGGAAGGTCCCCGCGAAGGGGCCGGAGCCATCATCGTGAGCGCTCCCGAGATCGCCTCGACGGCGGGCCCGGAGCCCCGGATGGATGATCACATGAAGCCGGAGCGGCAAGACACCGACAAACATGAGGCCGCTGGGCCGGGACCCAGCCCTGCGCCGGAGGCGGTGAAGGGCGCCCAGACGGAAGGGGATGGCTCGCTCGAGACCACGGTGGCCGATCGCCCCATCAAGGTCGAAAGTGCCGGCGACCGGCCCCACCGCGCCCTCGGGGAGCACGGGGTGGCGCTCTGGGTCGAGGAGCTGACCGTCAGCTTCGACGGGTTCAAGGCGCTCGACGACGTGACGCTGATCCTCGATCGCGGCGAGCTTCGGTGCATCATCGGCCCGAACGGCGCCGGCAAGACCACCCTGATGGATTGCATCACGGGAAAGACGCGACCCGACAAGGGCTCCGTCTATCTCGAGAGCCGCCTGCACGACTTGACGGAGCTGTCGGAGTGCCGCATCGCGGAGCTGGGCGTGGGGCGAAAGTTTCAACGTCCGACGGTGTTCCCCCAGCATACGGTCTACGAGAACTGCGAGCTGGCCCTGAAGGGCAACCGCGGCGTGTTCCGCTCGCTGTTCGCGCGCCTCGGCAAGGCCGACAAGGACCGCATCGATCAGGTCCTGGAGACGATCGGGCTCGAGGACCTGAAGGGACGGATGGCCGGCCTGCTGGCGCACGGCCACAAACAGTGGCTGGAGATAGGCATGTTGCTCGCCATGGATCCCAAGGTTTTGTTGATAGACGAGCCGGTGGCGGGGATGACCCAGCCCGAGATGGAGCGGACCGCCGAGCTGATGCAACGGCTGGCCGGAGAGCGGACGGTCGTGGTGGTGGAGCACGACATGGAGTTCGTGCGCAGCATCGCCCGCAAGGTCACGGTGCTGCACGAGGGACGGATCTTGGCGGAAGGGCCCATGGCCGACATCCAGCGCGATCCGCGCGTCATCGAGGTCTACCTGGGAACCTGATGGAAGCCGTCGCGGCCACGACAGAGACAGCCCCGATGACCGCTCCGGGTGCGGGGTCTGAGACCCCGGACGCCGCTTCGGCGATGCTCGACGTGAGCGGGGTGAACCAGTTTTACGGTGAGAGCCATACGCTCTGGGATGCCGGGCTCGTGATCCCAAAGGGCGCCTGCGTGTGTTTGATGGGACGCAATGGCGTCGGCAAGACGACCCTGTTGAAGGTGATCATGGGGTTGCTGCCCCCCGTGTCGGCGAAGATGAAGCTCGGCGGCGAGACGCTGCTCCCTGGGCGGCCCGAGCTGCGGGCGCGCATGGGCATCGGTTACGTGCCCCAAGGCCGCGAGATCTTTCCCCAGCTCACGGTGGAGGAGAACCTGCGCCTCGGCCTGACGCCGCACCGGCGGCGCGATATCCCCAAGCGGGTCTTCGAGTTGTTCCCCGTCCTCAAGAAGATCCTGGGCCGCCGGGGCGGTGACCTCTCCGGCGGCCAGCAGCAGCAGCTCGCGATCGGCAGGGCGCTCGCGTCCGATCCCAAGCTGTTGATCCTCGACGAACCCACCGAGGGCATTCAGCCCAACATCGTCCACGAGATCGGCGACATCATCATCCGCCTGAACCACGAGGGCCTCTCGGTCCTGCTCGTCGAACAGAAGCTCCCGTTCGCGCGCCGTGTGGGCAACGTCTTCTGCATCATGGACCGCGGCCGCACGGTCGCGGAGGGCAAGATGTCCGATTTGAACGACGACCTCGTCCGCCAGCACCTCGTGGTGTGACGGGGCGGGCCAGGGGGCGCCGGCCCGCGGTGTAGAGGCGGCGGCCTGAATGGCTCGCCAACCAACGCACTCCCGCTGCGCGCGCGACGAGGCTTGGCTTCCGAGCCGACCACCTCTGGCGCCTGGTGCTCCGACTCCCGCAGGTCATCGCTCCGCGATGCCCCGCGCTCGCGGAGCACTCGAGAAAGATACTTGCCCCGGGGGCCTTCTGATGGAAGCGGCGGAGCCGCGTTAGCGCACGACCTTCACGTTGACGAGCGGCGTCTTGGTCACGCCCCAGAGCCGAATCCACATCGCCATGTACATCTCGGGCCCGCGCGCCGTCGAGATGTCTCCCAGGTCCAGGACGTCGGTCCATCCGATGGCCGCCAGGAGCTCGGACACCTTCCCCTTCGCCCCGGCGTCATTGCCGCTGAGGAAGACGGTGTGATCGCCGCCGGCCAGGCCCCGCGGGTTGACCATCACCAGCGCGCTGATCGTGTTCAAGCACTTGACGACCTTCAGGTTCGGGAACGCATCCTGGATCGCCTCGGCCAAGCAGTTGTCCTGGCTGGCCAGGGCCCGCGGCGGGAGGCCCCGGCTGAAGTCGAGGATGTTCGCCGTGTCGATCAGGACCTTCGGTCCGACCTTGTCCGCCCCCGCCATCTTCAGCGCTTCGATCGAGACGCCGCCGGCCGTCGCGTTCATCAGGAGCTCGCCGTGTAGGGCAGCCTGCGCGAAGGTCATGACCTTCCCCCGGTCTTGAGTCTGCTGGAGCCACTCGCGCAGCGTGCCGGCCATGTTCTTCTTGTCATCCAGCTTCCGGGGATCCCGCGTCCCCAGCGCCACGTCGTGGCCAAGCTCGATCAACTTCGTACCCAGCGTCTGCGCGACGACCCCCGAACCGACGATTCCAATCTTCATGGGCTCCTCCGTTTGGGCGAAGCGTAGCAGTCGCGCGGCGCCACCTCGGCTGGCTCGTCCACGAGCCTCGGTTGTTGCATCGCGCGCAACGGGTTGTCGTCACCGGAACAACGGTCAACTTCATGAGGAAAGCCAAAGTTGGCCATTTTTCTGTGTTTCAGTTTACAAAATAATTGGCAAGCATTGTGCTTTGTCTCTGGTCGTCCGGAGAGCTGGTTCTCCGGTTCAACCCCTTCCGACCCGAGGAGAGAGACGATGCGAACCTTCAAACTGCACACGAAATGGCCGCTCTTTGCTGCAACTGGACTCCTGATGGTTACCGGCTGCGTTGCCACGGAGGATGCCGGCTCGACCGTCTCCTCGTCCGACGTCTCGTCGGCTCACGAGGCCCTCGCCAGCTCGAACGGCCTGAACTCGCTGAACGGCTTGAACTCGCTCAACGGCTTCAACTCGATCAACGGCTTGAACTCGCTGAACGGCTTGAACTCCACCAAGGGGCTCGCCAACGGCGTGGGCCTGATGAGCTCCGACGCGGGCCGGATGACGTTGTCCTACCTCGTGCGGTGCGCGTTGCCCGCCGGCCACAGCATCACCAAGAAGGATCAGAACGGAAACTCCTACACCTACGCGGGCCAGCTCGGCTTCGGCCCTGGGTGGGAGACCGGCTCCTGCGACGGGACCTGCCAGGAGTACGTCAGCGCGTGCATGATGGCTCACATCAACACGACCGGTCAGCACGTTCCCCTGTGGATCGTCGCCCAGAAGCCAGAGATTGGCTGGGAGCTCAGCAAGTCCTATCCCCGCCAGGAAGGCTCCTTCTTCGGGAACCTGTTCGTGAGCCCCCCCCAGGCGTACTACTGCGAGGGCAAGGACTTCGCGGTGGGCACGGTCGCCGGCCGCATCGGCAGCAACCAGCAGTCGAGCTTCTACAAGAACAGCTACAGCTGGAACGGCTACACCTGCCTCTCCGCCAACGCCACCACCAACTGCGCGACCGCCGACGGCCAATACTGGACCTCCGGCTTCAAGGCCTGCTACGGCTACAACAACGTCGTCACCGTGTGGCGCCAGTAAACGAACCCTCGCCTTCGCCTGGAAGCGCTTCGCCTTCAGGCCTGGAAGGGGCGGCGGCCCTGGGGGTGCCGCCGCCCCTTCCGTCCCGGCAGCCCCACCAATCGAGCGAAGGCGGAATCAGCTCCCCTTCGCTCGATTTCCATTTTCCCAACGAAGTGTCACCAGCGAAATGCTTGAGAATTTCCGCTTCAGCGCCCGCGAGAGCAACCGAGATCAAGATCGAATGAATCCCCACCTTCCAGACCGGCGTCCCCGCGGACCGCGGCCACCGAGGTCAAAATGGCATTGAGCCTTGCCCCGAACGATGCCGACCCCGCCGACGACCACCGCCGCCACCTCGCGGAGATCGCACGCTTGCGGGAGGAGCTCTTCCTCCTCGAGACGCTGATGGACAACAGCCCGGACAGCATCTATTTCAAGGACCGCGAGAGCCGCTTCACCCGCGTCAACCGGTACGCCGCCGCCCGGTTCGGCGTCGTCGAACCCACGCTGGCCATCGGCCGCACCGACTTCGACTACTTCACCGACGAGCACGCCGCGCAGGCCTTCCGGGACGAGCAGGAGATCATTCGCACCGGGCTGCCGCTGGTGAACGTCGAGGAGAAGGAGACCACACCCGATGGGGTCGTGCACTGGGTCTCGACGACCAAGATGCCGCTCCGCGACTCTGACGGGAACATCGTTGGCACGTTCGGGATCTCGCGCGACATCACCCAGCGCAAGGAGTTCGAGGCGCAGCTCGAGCACCAGGCTTTCTTCGACACGCTCACGCAGCTCCCCAATCGGGCGCTGTTCATGGATCGTCTCCAGCACCTGTTCCACCGCGGGCGCCGTCCCCAGACGAACGTCCTCTTCGCGGTCATCTACCTCGACCTGGATCGGTTCAAGGGGATCAACGACGGTCTCGGGCATCACGCCGGGGACGAGCTGCTGGTCGAGATCGCCCGCCGGCTGGAGCGTTGCGTGCGGCCCTGCGACACGCTGGCGCGGCTCGGCGGCGACGAGTTCACCGTGCTGCTCGAGGACATCACGTCCGAGCTCGACGCCACCCGCATCGCGGAGCGGATCCAGAAGGAGCTCTCGGCGCCATTCTTCGTGCACGGGCAGGAGGTGTTCTCCTCGGCGAGCCTCGGGATCGCGCTGTCGAGCGGACACTACGAGCGCCCGGAGGACATGCTGCGAGACGCCGATACGGCCATGTACCGGGCGAAGGCCAGCGGGCGCTCGCGGCACCAGGTCTTCGACGTCGACATGCACCAGCGGGCGGTGTCGCTCCTCAGGCTGGAGACGGATCTCCGGCGTGGCATCGAGCGCGGCGAGATCGTTCCCTACTACCAGCCGATCATCGATCTAGGCACCCGCACGCTCCGCGGCTTCGAGGCGCTCGCGCGGTGGAGACATCCCACGCGCGGCCTCATCATGCCGGACGTGTTCATCCCCATCGCCGAGGAGACCGGCCTCATCAGCGCGCTCGGGGACTTCATGCTGATGGAGGCCTGTCGCCAGATGCGGCAATGGCAGGCGCTATACCCCCGCGATCCGGCGCTTCGCATCAGCGTCAACGTGTCCACCCGCCAGCTCGCCCACTCCGACGTCGCCGAGCAGGTGAAGCGCGTGCTGAGAGAAACCGGCCTCGACCCCGCCTCGCTGACGCTGGAGATCACCGAGAGCGCGCTGATGCAGAACCTGAAGAGCGGCGCGGCGGTCATCCAGCAATTGCACGAGATGGCCATCCGGCTGCACATCGACGACTTCGGGACGGGGTACTCGTCGCTGTCCTACCTGCACAACTTTCCCGTGCACACGCTGAAGGTCGACAAGTCCTTCGTCAGCCGGATGGAGGACACGCCCAGCCAGGCGGAGATCGTGAAGGCGATCGTCTCCCTGGCCCAGAACCTCGGGATGGAGGTCACCGCCGAGGGCGTCGAGACGAAGGCGCAGGCGGACGCGCTTCAGGACCTGAACTGCAACAGCGCCCAGGGATTCTTGTTCTCGCGGCCCCTGCCCGCCGAGCTGGCCGAACGCCTCATAGTCGACGGCATCACCGCGTAGCCCGGCCAGACAGCAGCACCCTGCCGGGTGTTACTCGGCCATCTCGAGCCCCGCGTGCTCGGGCTCCTCGTGCAAGTCCGCCGCTGACAGGGGGGCGACGACCGCGAAGCGGCTGCAGGCGAACAACACTCCAGCCACCACGAGGTAGGCTGCAACGACCGCCGGGTTCTGGAAGGCACCCACCTCCTCGCCGTGCATGAGACCGAGGAACGTGAGGATGCCGCCGGCGGTCGCGAAGCCCGCGGCCTTGCTGAAGTCACGGTCGATGATGAACGTGGTGGTGGCGCCCAGAACGACGCCGGCCAGGATGGAGCCGCCTCCGAGGATCGAGAGGCCGTGGTACATGATGCCGACCTGCTTCATGCTCGCGATCATGTCGGGGGTCACGTGATGAATGTTCGAGACCGCGCTCAGGGAGTTGTCGATCTGTAGCCGGCCCCAGGCCGCCAACGACGGGACCAGCGCGACGACGATGGCGGGCGCGTGACGGTGAGGGCTCTCCTGGAAGGCCTGCGAGCCGATCAGCATGCCGATGTAGAGCAAGATTGGCGAGATCGCCACCACGGGGATCAACGCCGTCATGAGCGAAATGATCCCGAACCAGGAGAGGATGATGATCATCACCCCCGTCGCGGCGGAGTACCCGATGCGTCCTCCCATCGCCTTCCAGCCGGGATGACCGATGTAGACCGCGTTGATGTAGGGGTTGCCCATCAGGCAGCCGATCAGGCTGACCACGCCGTCCGCCGTGAGCACACGGGTGGTTGGGTACTCGTCGCCTGCGGCGGACGCGCTGACGACATTGTCCATGGCCTCGACCAGGTCATAGATGCCGAACGGGATCGCGGTGACGAGGATGACCTTGAGGAACGACCAGTGCAGGCCGCCGAGCACCAGCCCGATGGCCGGGTGCGGGACCGCGAAGCCGAACGTTTGAAACGAGGCCTTCAGGCTCTCGGCGGTCATACCGCCCCAGTTCAAGCCGAACAGGTTCGAACCCCACGCGATCACGGTGCCGGCGGCGATGGCCACCAGGCCCGCGGGCACGCCGCCGAACTTCACCCCGCCGAACCAGCTGACGAGGATGATCGCGAAGCACACGATGCCGACCATCGGGGTCATGAACATCTCGAGCGCGGGCTTCATCGATATGAACGTGATCGACACGCCCGCCAGCGCGCCGAGCAGCGCCGCCTTGGGGGTGATCCGCCGGATGATCGGCGCGAGGAATCCACCCGCCATCAAGACGAAGCTCTGGATGAACACCCACGTCAGCCCGGCCTGCCAGCCCTTGATGGGATCTCCCGTGGCCAGCTTCACCGGCAACATGATCACCAGCGTGACGATGAACATGTGAGGCACGCTGATGCCCGAGGGCAAGGCGCACACGTCCGAGCGGCCGGTCTTCTTGGCCAAGCGATAGGCGAGCGACGCGTAATACAGCGTGCTCATGCACATCATCATCCCGGCCGCGGGGAGGATTCGCTTGAACACAAGGGCGTCGGGCATCTGGAGCACGAAGCGCAGCAGCGCGCTCAGGGTCAACAGATTGACGAGGATGTTGGTGCCGAAGCCGAAGAAGGCATTCCAGTCACCGGGTACCCACAGCTTGGGCTTGCCCATCAATGCCGATGCAGTCGACGACGATGTCACGGTTGCCATGGCGATCCTCCCTGGGCCTTTCGGCCTTTCGCTAGCCCCTCAAGCCACTGCGGACAGCAGCCGGGTCGAGTCGGTGACCCAGCCGAAGATCCCCCCTTGCGCCTTGATCATTCGCAAACCAATCTCGTGAAATTCCGGAAAGTAGGAGGCGCAGCAGTCCCCGGGAACGAGGCACTTGTAACCGCGATCGTTGGCCTCCCGGACCGTCGTATGAACGCAGACCTCGGTCGTGACACCGCAAACGATCAGCGTCTCAATTCCCCGGTTGTGAAGGATCGAGTGCAGGTCGGTCGCGTAGAACGCTCCCTTTCCCGGCTTGTCGACGACCGGCTCTCCCTTGCGGGGGGCCAGCGCGTCAATGATGTCGTGCCCGCGCTCGCCTCGAATCAAGATGCGGCCCATGGGCCCCGGCGCGCCAATTCGCATGCTCGGAACCCCGCGCTCCACCTTGGCGCGTGGGGCGTCCGAAAGATCCGGCCTGTGCCCCTCACGGGTGTGAACGATGAGAACTCCGCGCGCCCGCATCGCTTCGAGGAGTGCCCGACAAGGTGCGACCGCCTTGCCGAGCAGCGAGACGTCGTTGCCGAGCGTTTCGCCGAATCCGCCCGGCTCCAGGAAATCGCGCTGCATGTCGATCATGACGACCGCGGTGCGTGCCAGATCGAGCGCCAGAGGTTCGGGTTCTGCGTCGACTACCGTGCCCATGCGAGCAACCTAACCCGGGCTGGATTTCGGCAGGGTTTCGGGATGGTGCAATCGGCGTAACCACGAGCGGGCTTCCGGGGAGGTGCTCTTCCGCCGGGTGACGCCCGTGGTCATTCGTGGTCGTTCGCGCCCGCCGCTTGCGTCGCCACGCCCCCTCGCGGTCACGGGCCGCAACGAATCGTGTCGCGCGAATCCGAATCAGCGATTTGATCCCTTCACGATGAATGCACGACGTGCTACTACACGAATCGAATGGTTCGCAGTTCTTCGGCGCTGGGGGGCAACTCGTGAGGAAGTGCGGCGTTTATCTCGTGGGAGTCGCGTGGTTGTCGCTCGTGGCGCAGCTCGCACACGCAGGGGAGCCGCCCGCGCGTGCAGCCAGCGCCGCAACCGAGATCGCCGAGAAGGCGCGACGCGCCGCCGATCTCGGTCATCGCCAGGAGGCCATCGAGGGATTCTCTCAGGCCTATCAGATGTCCGGTGACTCGAGCCTGCTGTTCGACATCGCCGAGGCGCATCGCGGGCTCGGACATGAGACCGCGGCGCTGAGGATGTACCAGACTTACCTGCGCCGCGATCGAGGCGGCGCGCACCGGGAGGCGGCGAAGAAGTGGATCGACGAGCTCGAGAAGAAGGGGGCGGGCGCCAGCGACTTCGTGCCCCCGGCAATCCCGGTGATCCCCGGTGGGCCGACGACGACGTTGCCGGCGCCGGCGCCGGCTCCTCCGGGTGTCGTTCCACCCACGCCCGTCAGCCCGCCCCCGTTCTCCGTCAGCGGCTCGCCAGGGCAGCCCGCGTCGCCGGCGAGCCCGTCTCCGGCCGCTCAGGCCACGACTCCGGCGGCCGTCGATCTCACCGCGAATGCGGGTCCGCCCGGCGGGTCATCGCCACGGCCTGCGGTCCGCCGATGGATTCCGTGGGCGTTGGCGGGTGCCACGGTGGCGCTCGGCGCCGGGGCCATCGCCTACGGCGTCTCCGCCACGAATCACTACGACGACCTCAGCGTCTCCTGTGGTCAGACCGGGACGTGTACGCCGTCTCAGATCGACCAAGTAAAGTCACGTGCGCTCAAGGCCAACGTCTTGTGGGCGCTGGCCGGCGCCGCCGCGATGGCAACCGGCATCGTCGTTTATGTCGACGCCCGAAATGCTGGTCTTTCCGCGTTGTGGAAGTTCTGACTTGCGCAGATATTTGCCCCTGATCTTCGTGGTTCTGGTGCTTGCTGGCTGCAGGTACGACTACGAGGCGCTCGGCGGAAGCTCGGACGTTGGCTCGGGCGGAGCTGGAGGGAGCGGGGGCTCTGGAACTGGAGGGCGGCCTGCTTCGAACATGGCGGGCTCTGGTGGAGCCCGCGTCGGAGGCGCCCCCGGAACAGGGGACGCGGGCGGGACCGGTGGCGTCGTCGCCGGGGCGGGCATGAGCGGCACCGCCGGCTCGAGCTCGGGTGGCATGGTGGGCGGTGGCGTCGACGACAACGGGGGAGCCGGTCAGGGCGCCGGCGGGATGG
Source organism: uncultured Myxococcales bacterium (assembly GCA_964443975.1). Lineage (GTDB taxonomy): Bacteria > Myxococcota_A > Polyangia > Fen-1088 > Fen-1088 > DASYCK01. Next base: position 10,815 of record CAYUFS010000002.1, read on the forward strand.
ACGCGAACGGTGGAGCCTCCGGGGCAGCGGGCGAGGGAGACGGTCACGGCGCAGGGGGCGGCGGGAATGCCGGAAATGCTCCTGGCGGTGTGAGCGGCGGTGGTCGCGGTGGGGCTACAACCGGCAGCGGCGGTGCTGGCGGGTTGTCCGCGGCCGGCGGCACCGCCGGCGCCGGAGATCCCGATCTCGTGCTGTGGTACCGCTTCGACGAGACGTCGGGACAGACCGCCACCGACTCCTCTGGGTACGCTGGAGGACCGCGCAACGCCACGCTCGGTACGGCAGGAGTTGGTGGCGGCATCGTCTTTCGCGCCGCGACGTATGAGGTGGGAACCGGCGCGGTCGCCCTCACGGCCAACGGCCCGATGGGAGGCGGTTACGTGACCGTCCCCAGCCTCTACGACCTGGTCCCCGACGCTGTGACCATCGCGAGCTGGGTATACCCGACGAGCTCCATGGCCAACCAGAGGATCTTCGATCTGGGAAGCGGCATCACGACCTTCATGTTCCTCAACACCGCGGACACGAGCGGCTACGTTCGCTTCGCGATCACCAACTCGGGGATAGCGACCGAGCAGCGCATCCAGACCTCGACGACGCTTTCCCTCAATTCCTGGCATCACATCGCGCTGGTGATCGCCGGGGGAAATTCCAAGTCGGGTACGATCTACGTCGATGGCGCATCCGTGGCGACCGCCACGCTCACGCTCGGCGTCCACGAGCTCGGCGTCACGACGAACAATTACCTGGGGCGGTCCCAGTTCGTCTACGACGCATATTTGGCGGGTGCTCTCGACGACTTCCGCGTGTACAAGCGCGCCCTCACGAAGCCCGAGATCTCCGCGATCTACGCGCTGCGCTGAATCCCCGAGTCCGTTCGGGCCTCGTCGGGGGTGGAGGGCACGTCGGCGAACGGTGGGATTCAGGGGCAGGATCGATTATGTTTCGGGTTCGCGTCGCGCTCTTGCTGGGCGGCTTGCGGACGGTCATCGCATGACGAAGGCTGACGACGACGTGGGGATTCTTCACCCGAGCTTTGCTGACCATCGAGAGAGGAGCCGCCGATGCGATTTGAACCGAACGGCCAGGACGCACCCGTTGCAACGGCTTGGCGAGCCCGGCCCATGGGCGCCCTGCTCCTGTGCGCGTTCGGGCTGAGCCTGATCGCGGGCTGTGGGGGAGCGAGCGGCGGCGACGCCACCGGAGGCCAGACCGGAGGCCAGACCGGAGGATCGAGTGGAAGCGGCGGACTCTCGGGCGGTGCGTCAGGCGGCTCGACTTCGCCCGCCTCCGGCACCGGCGGGGCGTCCCCGGTCGGAACGGGGGGATCGTCCTCGTCGGCGAGCGGCGGCGCAACCTCCTCGACCGGGGGGGCGGCCGCGAGCAGCGGCGGATCGGCTGGGACGTCCACGAACACCGGTGGCTCCAGCTCCGGTGGCATGGCGAGCGCATCGGGAGGCTCGACGGGGGCCGGTGGCGCGACGTCGTCATCCGGGGGCTCGACGGGTGGCGGTGGCAAGGTCGCCAGCACCGGCGGCTCCGCTGGGGCCACTTCCGGCGGAAGCGGTGGCGCCGGAGGCGCGCTGCCCCCGCCGGTCCGTGACGCCGCCTCGAAGGTTCCCATCTCGAGCGCTCCCGGATACACAGTCGAGGGCAACTACATCTACGGCCCTTCCGTCTCCCAGCGACTCGACATCATCTATCCGACGGGAGCAGGTCCGAAGGGAACCCAGATCCTGCCTATGGTCATCATGTTCCACGGTGGTGCGTGGATTCACTCGTACAACAATGGCTCCGGCAAGGACCATATGTCGACGTTCTTCGACCGTTTCCTCTCGCACGGATTCATGGTGTGCAACGCTGAATATCGCGTGAACGACGGCACCTCCGCCGACAGCGCGGTGGCCCCGGCCGCGGTGCAGGACGCTTTGCTCGCCGCCAAGTGGTGCTGGGACTACATGGACTACTTCCACGGCGATCGCACCAAGTACGTCGTGACGGGCGCGTCCGCGGGCGGGCACCTCGCGCTCATGGTGGGCATGACGACCCCGGACGCGATGCTGGGACCCACGTCACCCGCCGACTTCAAGATCGCGGGAATCGTCGACGGGTACGGGCCCGCGGACATCGTCGCCGAGATCAACGCGGTCGCGGCGGGTTGGCTTCCGAACAGCCTGCCGAACCGGCTCGACGTGGCCAAGCTGGTCAGCCCGATGACCTACGTTCGGAAGGACATTCCACCGCTGATCGTGGTTCAGGGCGCCAACGACCACACCGCGCCGGTTGCGGACAGCATGCATCTCGTCAGCCTTCTGACCGCGGCGGGGGCCGACGCCATGATCCACCTGGTTCCGAACACCACGCACGGCTTCACGGACGTCGCCAGCGCATGGCCGGACGCGGAGATGGCCATGTTCAATTGGCTCACGTCCAAGGGCATCGGCAAGTAATTCCGCGCGGCTCTTCGTCGCAGGCCACGCTTCTCCGGTAGACGTGGAGCAGGGCGCAACGGCTGTTGTTTGCCAGGCAACACGGCGCCGGGCGACCCGTCACATATCCGCGGTTCCCCTGGCTGTTATTGTAGGCAAGCTTACTAAACTGTTGGCCGCAGTCATGCATTGTCTCCCTGCAACCGGCGGGGATGGTCCCTGACCTGTGCAACCCCGGATGACCCCGGGGCGACGAAGTGTCAGCGGCCCTCCGGGGACCAGCCTGGCCATCGTCGGAGAAGGGAACGATGAAGATTTCGAGCGGAACGATCTGGGTATGTTCCTCGCTGGCGCTGGCCGGGGGATGCGCAACACCGACAGACAGCGTGGGGACCGACGACAGCAGCGCGGCCTTGGCCACGGACAATGGCTTGACCTCGATCAACGGATTGACCTCTCGCAACGGCTTCAATTCGTTGAACGGGTTCAATTCGCTCAACGGCTTCAATTCGTTGAACGGCCTCGATTCGATGCGCGGCTCCAACGCCAACGAATTGCTGTTGTCCGACAGCGGCCGCAAGACGATGTCATACCTGATCCGGTGCGCGATCCCCGGGGGACATACGATCACCCAAAAGGACAAGTATGGCAAAGCCTTCAGCTTCAAGGGCGAGATCGGCATGGCGCCCCAGTGGGCGACCGGCGGGTGCGATCGAACCTGCCAGGAGCAGCTGAGCGCGTGCATGCTCGCGCACGTCAACACCACCGGGCAGCACATCGCGCTGTGGATGGACGGCGACAGCCCGGCGCTCGGTTGGGGCCAGAACAGTGACTTCCCGTATCAGGAAGGATCGTTCTTCGGAAATATCTTCACGAGCCCCCCCGCGGCCTACTTTTGCAATGGAAAGGACTTCGACGAAGGCGTCGTCCCCGGTCGTCTGGGCGTGTATCAGCAGGGGGCCCCTTACAAGGATCCGATCGGCGGCTCTGGCTATTGCAGCGACGGCTGCACGGCCGAGGATCATCCCCATCAGGACGACGGCTTCAAAGCTTGCGGCGCTTTCAAGCACGTCGTCACCGTGTGGCGCAACTTCGATCCGAACACCGACTACAAGGTCTGTAACCGCAACAGCGGGAAGTGCCTAGCGCTGCAAGATGACAGCACCGCGGATAGTACCCTGGTCGTCCAGCAGACTTACTCGTCCTCGGGAAAGAGCCTCCGGTGGCGCATCGTGCAGGTCTCGCCGGGAAAGTACCGCTTCACGAACGACCTGAGCGGCAAGGCTCTGGATATCGTGGGTGGTCACACCGCCGATGGTACGGCGCTCAATCAATACCCGTACAAGGCCAGCTCGAATCAGATGTGGTCGTTCACGCCGACCGGCGACGGTTACTACAAGTTCAGCCCGGCGAGCAACCCAGCGTCCTCGATCGATGTCGCCAGCTGGTCGACGGAGGAGAACCTCCCCATCGAAGAGTGGACCTACCACGCTCAAACCAACCAGCAGTGGTCGGTGACGCCGGCGAACTGAATGAGAGGGCTCTCACTCGCATCGGCGGGTTCGCCTCACGGTGGCCAGCGGCGGTCACGCATGAGCCGTCCCATTCAGGGTGGGACACTCACGGCCGATGCGACTTGATCCGCTAGCTCGAGGTCTTGCCCCCAAGTCTGACGGGAGTCTCGCTGCATCGCCGGCAGGGCGACGGCCGCGCCCGAGGTCGTTCGCCACCATCGCGCTGTCGCTGATGCTGGCGGTGGCCGGCGGGTCCTGCGGAGGTACTGGCCAGGGAGACGGGTCGGGTGGCGCCGCCGGCGCGGGTGGGCCTGATGGCGCGGCCGGTACGGGCGGAGCAGCTTCCGGTGGAACGACGGGCACCGGCGGGAAGGGCTCAGGTGGCGTGATGAGCACGGGCGGCTCCCCCGGCGCCTCGGGGGGCGTCACGGCGACCGGCGGCACGGTCGCCTCGGGTGGAGCGGTAGGCTCGGGCGGCGGCGCCGGCCGAGGCGGATCCGGAGGAATGGGAGGGCGAGGCGGGGCAGGGGAGGCGGGCTCGATGGCCAGCGGCTCGGGCGGAGTCGCCGCTTCGGGCGGACACGCCGGCGCGACCGGAGGCCGTGGAGGCACGTCCTCGGGTGGGGGCGCCGGACATGCCCAAACTGGGGGCGCGAGCGGCTCCGGGGGGACTCCGGGTACGGGCGGGGGGACGGCCACTGGCGGCTCCGGTGCCTGCACCCCCCCCGAAGCGAGCGCCCTCGTGGGATGGGCGTCCATGGCGGGCTCTGGCGTGACGACGACGACCGGCGGCGGCGCCGCCGCCCCGACGACGGTGACCACGCTCGCGGCCTTCAACAGCGCCGTGGCGGGGACGAACGCGGCGGTCATCTGGGTGAAGGGGTCGATCACGGGCGCGATGCGCGTTGGCTCGAACAAGACCATCGTCGGTGTCTGCGGCGCCGAGCTTCACGGTCACGTCGAGGTCAACGGTTCCGCGAACGTCATCATCCGCAACCTCAAGATCGTCGGCTATGGCGTCGGCGACTGCTCGCTCGACCCCGGCTACGATTCGTCGGTCGGGTGCTCTTCGGGGGACGACGCGATGACCGTGCAGAAGAGCTCTCATCACATCTGGATCGATCACTGCGACATCTCGGACGGCACGGACGGCAACCTGGACATCACGAACGCCGCTAACTACGTCACCGTGTCGTGGACGAAGTTCCACTACACGCCGCGCACCGACACCCAGGGCAGCGACTCGACGGGCGCCGCCGGGCATCGCTTCAGCAATCTGGTCGGCGGCAGCGACACCGCCAGCGACTCCGGCACGCTGAACGTCACGTGGCACCACGACTGGTGGGCGGACAACGTGGTCGAACGCCAGCCCCGTGTGCGGTTCGGCAAGAACCATCTGTTCAACAATCTCTGGTCGTCGTCAGCCAGCAACTACTGCGTCCGCGCCGGGATCGATGCGCAGATCCTGGTCGAGGCCAGCGTGTTCACAGGCGTCAAGAACCCGACCCAGTTCAACAACACGAGCGATCAGCAGACCGCGTACATCACCGAGATGAACAACGTGTTCACGGGCACGTCGGGCGCCACCGCGACCGGCGGCGGCGGCACGGCGTTCACGAACCCTCCCTACGCCTACACGCCCGACACCACCGGCGGCCTGCAGGCCGCGATTCAGGCCGGCGCCGGCCCGCACTGACGTCCGCACGCGCTCGTCAGCGCCACGCGGTCACGAGCGCGCGCGCCTCGACGATGTTGTCCTCGATCGAGCAATAGGTCCAGCCGCCGTAGCGCCCGATCGAGTGGACCTCGTGCGCCCTCAGGATGCTCGCCAGCCGGGCCGCCTCCGCCAACGAGTCTCGCGTGATGTGAACGTAGGCCGGGTTCATGACGACGCCGTGGTGGGCGACCAGTCGGTGATGGGTGATGACGCCCTCGGCCCGCAGATCCTCGAGCACGCGGGCGCGCATGCCGTCGATGTCGACGGTGGCGTCGCTGGGGAAGCCCACCTCGACATAGAGGCTCAATCGATCGCTGTCGAAGATGTTGTCGTAGTAACCGACGCGATAGAAGGAGCGCGCGCGGTCTGGATAGTAGACCCAGTGCACATCGCGTGCGCCCTTGCGGTCGAACCCGAGGTTCAGGACGAGCACCTTGTTCCAGGTGAACGCGCCGAGATCGTGGTCGAGGCCGGCCATGCGCGCCAGGAAGGGGAGGGGCGCCGAGGAGACGAGCCGCTGGTAGTGAATCTGCCGCTTCGTGGTGCGGGCGACCTTCGCGTTGAGGTCGATCTCCATCAGGGCCTCGCCGAGCGCCAGGGATTCCGGCCGAACCTCGCTGGCCAGCGCCTTCACGTACTCGATCGCGCCCCCCCGCGGGTAGGTGAAGGTCGAGTTGTAGCTCGCGTTGTCGGGCACGCGCATGTTGCGGATGATGTCCGCCAGCTCGGCGTGGGGGAAGAAGCGTCCCATGGCATCCCTGTCGAGGTCACCCACGTCGCACGCGTAGAGCTTCTCGTTGTACGGGATGAGGAACTTCTCGGCGATGGCGCGCCCGAACCTCGCGTACAGCATCTCCTTGAAGCTGTGCTCCACCACCGGCGCGGCACTGCCCGCGCGCGCGAAGAACAGATCGTGCAGACACTCGATGAACTCGTCGCGCGGCAGCTGATGAATGTTCTTCTGGAACGGAAAATCGATGAGCTGACCGCCATACGAGACGAACGCGCGCTTGGTGATGGTGCGGATCTCCTGTCCCTGCATCCGCGCGCGCAGCCAGGCCTCGACGTCCGGATGCTTGAAATGGAAGAAGTGACCCGAGTAGTCCCAGGTGAAGCCCTCGCGCTTGACCGTCTTGCAGTAGCCCCCGATCTCCTCGTCGGCTTCGACGACGAGATAGTCTCGGTCCGCGAGGAAAGCCGCGGTCGCGAGGCCCGTGATCCCGGCGCCCACGATCAGGTTCTCCACCCGCGCGATTGCCATGGCAGCCACGACTATGCCGCGAATCCGCGGAAGAGAGAAACGCTGATCCGACGGCGGCCCCGGCTCACTTCGGGGATTCGGGAACCGCGGAGGTGGTCAGGCGCATCACCTCGGACGCCACCAGGGAGCGATTGTAGACGGCGACGTCGTCGAGATCACCGACGTAGAGGCGGGCGTCGCCGAGCCAGCGACCGAGGAACAGCGTCGGGCTGCCCGGCAGGATGAGGGGCAACGCCGTCGTGGCGGGCGCTTGGGGCATCGTCGACTGGAGCACCCCGTTCACGTAGAGGGACAGCGTTCCTCCCGGTCCGTCTCTCACCGCGGCGAGGTGTGTCCACTGGTCGAAGACCACGCAGGTACAGCGCACAAGGGCGTAGTCGGATTGGCCAGGGCCAATCCAGTAGGCGAATTCGTAGTAGATGTTCGACGCTGGGTCGAGCCTGATGTTCATCTCCCAGCCACCCTTGAAGACATTCTCGGTGCTGATGAGCGTGTACCAGAGGTTGTTGCCGGAGGCGGGGCTGGAGGGCCTTGCCCACAGCGCCACCGACCAGCTTGCGGAGGCATCCGGGAACGACGGCACCGACACGGCGTTACCCGAATCGAAATGAAGGGCCCCCCCGAAGTTGCCTGTTATCCAGGTTCCCGCCGCCAGGGTGCCGTCGTGGCCGTTACCCGAGTGGTCCGTCGCTGTCCCGGCGCTGTCGTCGAGCGGCCAGTGCGCGACGAGCCCATTCAGCAGCGGATCGGGTGCGACCAAGGCCACCTCTATCGGTGCCGGCCCGCAACCCAATGCCACGCCGGCGACCAGCGCGATGCCCATCATTCCTCGCCCGGATGCTCTCCGCCGCAGCCGTCCCGGCCCAGCGCCGCCGGCCCTCACATCCATGCCACGACCGATAGGCTGCCCAGCAATGTGGGCCGGCCCTCCTCCGCCAAAGGTGCGCCCAGAAACCGAATCTGCGGGTAGGGGGCGTCGCCTTGCGCGTGAAATTCTCCTGCCAGCTGAAAGCGCTCGCTGAGTGAGATCCGCAACCCCACGCCGACGTCGGCGACGCCGGCCCACGCGCTCCCCTGCTTGCCCTGATAAGGCGACGAGGCCTGGCCTTCGGCGGTCACGTAGATCGCGCCCAGCCCGAGCGACAGGAACGGCTGCAGCGTCTTCGTCGCGCGGAACTGCAGCGCCCCCTCGGCGAGGGCCAACTGGTGGGACACGTCCGCATCACCACGCGGCGAGGTGGCGCGGGCGCGGGTGCCGAGGCCCGCCAGGGTCAGCCTGCCCACGAACAGGCTCCCCACGCTGGCCTGGAGGCGGATCAGAGGGAGTACGGACGCCGGGACGCCGTCGAGGCTCCCGAGCATGAGGCCTCCAATCTCCAGGGCGAACCGCGACGGCGGCGCTGGAGCCTCGATCGTGGCCGTCGCGACGACGGGAGACACGGGCGCGGGACGCTCCTCGGTCACCGGCGGCGGCGTCGCGGGCTTCGTGGGCGTGGCGGGCTTGGGTGGTGGGGGCGGACCTTCGAGAGCCGCCTCGAGGAAGCTGGCGCGCAGCACCTCGAGCGCGCGAATCGACAGGATCTCCGCGGCCCGGTTCGCGTCCGTCTCGGGCAGGATCGCGTGGCGAACGACCTTTCCGGTCGCCCGGTTGATCACCAGCAACGCTCCGGGGTCCTCCGGCGTCTCTCCAAACAGGGAGATCGCGGCATCGACCGTCGCCGGGAGCGCCGCCGCTGTCATTGACGCGGGCGCGTCTCCATTCCCCGTGGGCTCGGCCAGCTCGACGCCGAAGCCCGCCGCGACCAGCTCGCCGCGCAAGCGCACGATGGCCTCCGAGACGATGGCGCTAGGTCGGGGAGGCCGCAAGAGTAGAACCGTGGCGGCTTCCGCAGACGATCCCAGGCCCAGACCCCCACCCATCATCGTGACCGCCAGGGCGAACGCCAGGGCCCACCGTGGCCGCGCGGGGCGAGCTCCCCGAATCGTGCGCGTCGTCACCGCCCGTCGAGGAAGGCGTGCGCCGTGGCCGAATAGGTCCCGGACGGAAATCGCCGCAGGTACTCGCTCGCGATCTCGCGGGCCGCGTCCGGGCCGCGCACCGTCGCCGTCGTGGTCATCTTTCGGCCCAGGGCTTCGGATGCGTATACGCCGAGGGGCGCCTCCTTGAGATAGCGATCATACCATTCGATGGCGCGTGACCCGCCATCCGGGGCGGCGTCCTCGAGGCGCCCGAGGAGAAAGGCCGCGTCGCGCGCCCGCGCCGACTTCGGAAACCGTGCGCGTTCCGTCGTCAGCACTTGTCGGGCCAGGGCGTCCCGCCGACGGTATCGGGCGGCGTCCCCCAAGGCCGCCAGATCGGCCGCCGGGGCCTCGGCCAGCGATTCCTCGATTCCCCGACGTTCGGCGTCCTGAAGGATGCCCTCGAAGTCTCCCGCGCCAAGCGCCGTCGCCCAGCTCCGGGGCCCGGGGGACAGACGCCCGCGAGAGGCCGTGCCCCTCGTGAGCCGACCGCCAGCCGTACGGGACCCGCGTGGCCCTTGCTCGGCGGCCGTCGATCTCGAATCGTGCGTGCGCGGGGGCGCGCCCTGAGGTGCCGCCGGCGCTTCGGACGGGGCAGGGGGCAGTGACGTCGCATGCGGGCCGGTCTGCGCCCGAACGAGATCATTTTGGCGCAGAAGGACCTCCTTCCTCTGCACGTTCACCGTCAGGTGCTGCCCGGCGCGCACGGCCACGGCATCCTCGGCCAGCGGCCCGGTGACCGAGACGAGCCCCTTCGTCATGTCGACGTCGAGCCGCTCCGTGGCGCCATCCCAGGAGGCGGTGAAGACTGTGCCGCGCACCGTGATCAGGAACGGCCCTGCGTCGACCAGCCAGCGGGCGCCGGGCCGCGGCGTCACCTTCACCTCCGCTTCGCCCTGCTCGATGGCGAATCGGGCGCCGTGACCGTCGACCTTACCCAGGCGGCCGCGGGCCCCCGGCATCAGCCGCATCTGGGTTCCTTCGGAGAAGCGCAACACCGCCCCGGTCGAGCTGAACGATCGCACATAACCCCCGTCGCCGATCTCGCCCCCTTCGACCGCGAAGGCGAGGATCTGGCCGCCCGGAGTCGGGTTGTGTCGCGACGGCCGGACGACCATGACCGCAGCGGCGGCCGTGGCGCCCAACGCGAGGATCGAGGCCAGGGCAATTCGCCCGGCCGGACGTTTCCGCCCGTCGAGGCGAAATGTCACCGCCTGCCACCCTTTCATCCGCTGCGCCGGGGTCATGGGTCGGGCTGCGGAGCGTGCCAGCTCCGCGGCCGCTTCGACGTTCTGCTGCACCACCTCTGCCGACGCTCTCATGACGCCCCTCCTGCCCCTTTACCTTTGCTCTCGAAGAACGCCATCAAGTCGGGCTCGGCCGCGATCCATTCCGTCACACACAGGGACGCGTGCGTGATGGACCGTTTGACCGTGGAGAGTGACAATTCCATGGCCGCAGCAACCTCCTCTAGCGTCATACCTTCCAAAAAACGGAGCGAGAACACCAGGCGATCGCGCGCCCCGAGCTGATCCAGCGTGGCGTAGAACCGTCGCAGCACCTGCCGCGCCTCGTTGTCGGCCCCGGACACGGCCGTGTCTGGCAAGTCGCCCGATTCGGCGAGGTGAACGAACCGCCGCGCGCGGCGGCGCCTGAGCTCCCACTTGACGATACGGATCGCGAACGAGATGACGAAGCTGCGGAACGCCGTCGGTTCCTTCAGCGTGTGTACGCGGGAGAACAGGCGAAAGAAGACCTCCTGTGTGATGTCCTCTGCGTCGGACTCACGACCGAGGGCGCGGTTCGCGATCCCGTAGACGGTGGGCGCGAAGCGGTTCCACGCGGCCGCCGGGGCCCACGCCTCACCCCCGATCAGCGCCAACGCCAGCTCCGCGTCCGTGAGATCGGACCGCGGCCCCGGCGCCAGGAGGTAAAGGGGGACATGGTGTCTTTCGGTGGCCAAGGTTGGTCTAAGGGTAATTTGTAGGGCAGTAGCACCCGGGGGCGGGCGAGGGTCACGGGATCTTCCGGGGGTCCGGAATCATTGGGCCTCCGCCCTGCCGAGCCGCGTCACTCATGTGAATCTACCCCATTTGGTGGGCGCGTGCCCTGACACCGCCTGGACCTGCCAGGCCGATCGGCGCATCCGCCCGCCCGCCCGCCCGCTGTGTGACAAATGGCCCAGCCCCTTCCGTCCCGGGGAAGGAGGCGCGATACTCCGACGTGGACATGGCGAAGGCGATCTCCTCCGGCGACTCCTTGCGCGCGGTCCGCTCGCGGATCGAGGCGTCACCCGCGGGGAAGGTGAAGATCGCGATCACCGATACGGACGGGATCTTGCGGGGAAAGTACATCAACAAGGAGAAATTTCGCTCCGCGCTCGACGGTGGTCTGGGCTTCTGCAGCGTGGTGTTCGGGTGGGACTCCGCCGACGCTTGCTACGACGAGGACGGCTACGCCGGGTGGTCGAGCGGCTATCCGGACGCGCACGCGCGGCTCGACCTCGCGACGTACCGCGAGGTCCCCTGGGATCGCGACGTGCCTTTTCTGCTCGGGGAGTTCGTGGACGAGGCCGGCGGTCCGCTACCGATCTGTCCACGGCAGGTCTTGAAACGGGTGCTGGCGCGAGCCGAGCGGGCCGGCCTGACCGCGCTCACCTCCCTCGAGTACGAGTTCTTCCATTTCCGGGAGACCCCGCAGTCGCTCGCCGCGAAGGGTTTTGCGGAGCCCGAGGCGCTGTCGCCCGGGATGTTCGGCTATTCGTTGCTCCGCCTCGGGCAGAGTCGGGACTACGCGAACGCGCTGTTCGACGAGATGGCGGCGTTCGGGGTGCCGATCGAGGGCCTGCACACGGAGACCGGACCGGGGGTCATGGAGGCGGCGATCCTTTACGGTCCCGCGCTGGAATCCGCCGATCGGGCCGTGCTGTTCAAGGACGGCGCCAAGGAGGTGGGCCATCGGTTCGGGATCATGCCGTCGTTCATGGCGAAGTGGAACGCCGAGCTCCCCGGTTGCAGCGGCCACATTCATCAGAGCTTGTGGGACGCGAGGGGCCGCAAGAACCTGTTCCACGACGATCGGGATCCGGCCAAGATGAGCGCGTTGTTCAAGAGCTACCTGGCCGGGCAGATGCGCGCGTTGCCCGAGCTGTTGCCGCTCTACGCGCCGACGGTGAACAGCTACAAGCGCCTCGTGGAGGGGGCCTGGGCGCCCACGAAGGCGAACTGGGGCGTCGACAACCGGACGACCGCGCTGCGGGTGATCCCGGGGGGCGCGAAGTCGACGCGGCTCGAGACCCGCGTCGGCGGCTCCGACGCGAACCCGTACCTGGCGCTGGCGGCCGCCGTCGGCAGCGGGCTGTGGGGCATAGAACAAGAGCTGAGCCTGGACGCGCCGCCCATCACGGGCAGCGGCTACGCCGACGCGACCGCGCCAGTCTTGGCGCGGAATCTGTCGGAGGCGACGGAGCGCTTCGGCGCCTCGCAGGTGGCGCGCGACCTGTTCGGGGACGCGTTCGTCGAGCACTTCACGATGACCCGGCGGTGGGAGTGGCGGCAGTTCAGCAAGGCGGTCACGGACTGGGAACGGAAGCGGTATTTCGAAATCATTTGAGGTGTGCAAGCGGCCACCGAGAGGCGAAGAGACATGCCCATCCATCAATACAATTTTCCGACGCGGATCCATTTTGGCTCGGGCGCCGTCGGGCTGCTGCCCGACGCTCTTCGAGAGCTGGGCGTGGCTCGACCCCTGATCGTCACGGATCGGGGCCTGGCGCCGTTGCCACCGGTGGCGGGCACGCGCGACCTGCTGGCGGGGGCCGGCGTGGCGGTCGACGTCTTCGCGGGTATCTGGGGCAATCCGGTGAAGTCGCAGGTGACCGCCGGGGTGGCCGCGTTCGCCGCGCACCGCGCGGACGCCATCGTCGCCCTGGGAGGCGGGGCCGCCATCGACGTCGCGAAGGCGATCGCGTTGATGATCCATCACCCCGGCGACCTGTTCGACTACGAGGACGACAAGCCCGGCGCGCGGCCGATAGATCAGAAGCTGCCCGTCTATGTCGCGATCCCGACGACGGCGGGGACCGGCAGCGAGGTCGGCCGCAGCACCGTGATCTCGGACGACGAGACCCACGTCAAGAAGATTGTCTTCTCTCCGCGGCTGATGGCGGTGCGGGTGTTCGCCGATCCTGATCTGACGCTGGCGCTGCCGGCGGCGGTGACGGCCGCGACCGGCATGGACGCGCTGACCCACCTCGTCGAGTCGTATCTTGCCAAGGGGTTTCAGCCGATGTGCGACGGCATCGCCTTCGAGGGCGTGCGGATCCTGGCGCGAAGCCTGCGGCCCGCCGTCGACTTCGCCCGCCGCGTGGAGGCCGGCGAGCGCGCGGTGCTGGAAGACGCTCGCCACCGGGACGCCCGTGCGGGTATGTTGAACGCTGCATTGATGGGCGGGGTGGCCTTTCAAAAGGGACTGGGCGTGACGCATTCGCTCGCGCATGCGCTATCCACCGTCTGCGACCTTCACCACGGTCTGGTCAACGGCATTTGCCTGCCCTACGCGATGGCATTCAACACCGACATCGCGGGCGGGAGGCTCGCCGAGCTGGCCCACGCCGCCGGCGCCAGCGCGGAGACGGCGGAGGGGTTCATCACCTGGTTGGTCGAGCTCAAGGCGGCCGTGGGGATTCCCCGGACGCTCGCGGACGTGGGGGTGACGCGCGCGCACCTCGATCGCCTGGTCGGGATAGCCGTCGGGGATGGCTGTCATCCGAACAATCCCAAGCCTGTGGTCGAGGCGGACTTCCGGCGGCTCTTCGAGCGCGCCCTCGCCGGTCAATGACCACCTCGCGCGTCCACGCGGGGCCGGTTCGCATCGGGGTGTCGGCGTGCATCATGCACGCGGATCCGGCCCGCGCCTTGTTCAAGGGCAAGACGTTGCTCTACGCGGAGGAGTCGATGCTGCAGTGGCTGATGGCAGAGGGCGTCCTGCCCGTCCTCTTGCCCCGGGCCAGCGGCGCGCTGTGGGCGAAGGATCTCCTCGAAGGCCTGGCGATCGACGGCCTGATCCTGCAGGGGGGGGCGGACATGGCCCCCGAGAGCTACGGCGAGGCGCCGGTTCGACCGGAGTGGTCCGGCGATCGGGCGCGCGACCTGTACGAGCTCGAGCTGATCTCGTTGTGCCTCGCGGCAGACAAGCCGGTGCTGGGGGTGTGCCGGGGCGCGCAGGTGTTGAACGTCGCGCGTGGTGGGACGCTGTGGCAGGACGTGGCCACGCAGTTCCCGCAGGGGCGCGTTCACCGCGACTGGGACGTCTACGATCGCCACACGCACGAGATCGCGATGGAATCGGGCTCGCGGCTCTCGGGCTGGTACGGCGGCGCGCTCGGCGGACGCATCAACAGCGTTCACCATCAGGGCCTGCGGAGCCTGGGACGCGATCTCGTCGTCGAGGCCCGGTCAGTTCCCGATGGCCTCGTCGAGGCCGTGAGCCTCGCCGGCGGCCCGTTCGCCTACGGCGTGCAGTGGCACCCCGAGTTCATCGCCACCCTGGGCGATCCGGGTCTGCTCGACCCGGGCGTGCTGCTGCGCGCGTTTCTGGACGAGGTCCGCAGGAGGAAGCCATGAAGATCGTCAACCCCGCCAATGGTCACGTGCTGAGAGAGGTCGCGGAGGATTCCGCCACGATCGTCGCCGCGAAGGTGGCCCGTGCCCGGCTGGCGCAGCCGGCGTGGGCCCGGACACCGCTCGATTCCCGGCTCGCGGTGATGGCGCGCTTCCGCGAGGCGATCGTGGCCCAGAAGGAGGACCTGGCCTTGCTCCTCACCCGCGAGATGGGCAAGCCCATCACGCAGTCCCGCAACGAGCTCGCCGCCGTTCCGGGGCGAATCGACTTCTTCTTGCGCGAGACGGCCGGGGTGCTGGCGGACGAGACTGTGCTCGTCGAAGGCGAGCCGGGGGCGCCGGCGCTGGAGGAGATCGTCGCCCACGAACCGCTGGGGGTGGTCGCGAACGTCTCGGCGTGGAACTACCCCTACTTCGTAGGCTCGAATGTGTTCGTTCCAGCCCTGTTGACGGGGAACGCCGTGCTCTACAAGCCCTCCGAGCTTACGACCTTGACGGGCCAGCGCATGGTCGCCCTGCTGCACGAGGCCGGCGTTCCGACGGACGTCGTGATCGACGTGATCGGCGGCGGCGCCACGGGAGCGGCGCTGGTGGCGGCGCCCGTCGATGGGGTCTTCTTCACGGGGAGCTACGCGACCGGGCAGCGCATCGCGGGCGCCGTCGGCGGCCGCATGGTCAAGGTGCAGCTGGAGCTTGGCGGCAAGGACCCGACGTACGTGTGCGACGACGCTGACGTCAAGGCCGCCGCCGACAGCCTGGCCGACGGGGCGATGTACAACAACGGGCAGAGCTGCTGCTCAGTCGAGCGAATCTATGTCCAGCGCCGGATCTATCCGGCGTTCCTCGACGCCTTCGTGGCGGCCGTCCGCGGGCTCGTGATCGGCGATCCCGAAGATTCGAAGACTTACATCGGACCGCTGGCGCGCGAGGATCAGCTGTTCGTGCTGGAGGCGCAGGTCGCCGACGCGGTCGCGAAGGGAGGCCGCACGCTCACCGGCGGCCGACGCCTCGAGCCCGGAGGCAAGGTGTTTCAGCCGACCGTCATCGCGGACGCGACGAACGCGATGTCGCTCATGCGCGAAGAGAGCTTCGGTCCGGTGATCGGCATCGCCCCCGTCGACGACGATGACGAGGCCGTGCGCCTGATGAACGACACGGACTACGGCCTGACCGCCGGGGTCTACACGCCGGACCGCGCCCGTGCCCGCGCGATCCTCGAGCGCGTGGACGCGGGCAGCGTGTACTGGAACTGCTGCGATCGGGTCAGCCCGCGCCTTCCCTGGACAGGCCGCAAGCGGTCGGGAACGGGGTCGACGCTGTCCACGCATGGCATCCGCACGTTCGTCCAACCCAAGGCCTGGCACCTGCGGCGACCCCCGTCCTGAGACGAAGGGCCGGAGCCGTCCCCAGTGACCGGGCGCACCCCACGCGGGCGCCAGTTCTCTGCCGAGGGGTTGACGTCCGTCCGATCCTGATCCAACTGATCTCGAGGAGCTGAAGCGGTCACGCCGCCTCGGCCCCCCGAGAGGTGAAATCATGAAGAACGGTATGGTTTTCGTCATCTGCGGTATCGCGTCTGTCGGCGCGGGCTGCGCCACGCAACGCTATGGCTATCGGCCGACCGCCATCGCCGCATCGAGCGAGGCCGGCTTCCCGGCGTCCCACTACGTCGTGCCACCCGAGTCGCCGCGCGGAGAGGCGTTCGTGACTTCGTTCGGCACACGCGACATCGAGCAGGGCGCGGGTGGTGCCCAGTTGATCCACGTGCGGCTGGCGGTTTCCAATCAGTCGAGCGCGACGCCCTGGTCGATCGATCCCGGGCAGCTCACCATCTCCGCGGCGGGCGCGGCCCCCCAGCAGCCCGCTTTCATGGAAATCGACGGGCGACAGAACGGCAGCACCGAGATTCCGAGGGGGGAGCGAAAGGTCCTGGACCTCTACTATCGCATTCCGGGCGGCGGCGCCGACGCGCGCGCGGTGCCGTCCTTCGACCTCGCCTGGCGAATCAATCTGGGCAACAAGGTTTTCGAAGAACATACGCCGTTCACTCGTGAACCCTACCAGGACTACGAGGCGGAGAGTCAGCGCTATGTCGCCGTCGGTGTGGCACCGCCGTGGTGGGTCGGTTGGTACGGACCTCCCTTCTGGGGACCCTACGGGCCCTGGGCCTATGGTTACTGGCCTTACTACGGGTACGGTCCCCGGGTGGGGTTCGGGGTCGGGGTCGGCGCGCGCGGATATTACGGAGCGCGCTATCACGGGGGCGGCGGCTATGGGGTCGGTCATTCGCGGGTCGCGCCCGCGATGCGCGGCCGCCACTGAGGACGACCCACGGCTGATCGCCTCCCCGCGCGCTCGCTCCTCGCCCGCCGCAGGCATCGCCGTTTGGGTGGCGTGGGTCATATGCCCCGACTCGGGGGCTGGCCCTTCCGGAGTCTCAAAATGACGGGCCGAGAATAAAATGCGCTGCGTGCAGGTTGGAACCCTCAGAATGGAAAAGACATCGAATCGTCGAGCAGTGACCCCGCCCGGGGCCGGACCGATCACGGGCGCGGCGATGCTCGCTCTCTCCCTCGTCATGGGCGCGGCCGCTGCCGGGTGCACCTCGGCATCGGCGGCTCCGCCCACGGCTCTACCCCCGCCGCCTCCTGCGGCCATGACCCCGAAAGTGGAGAAGCCCGCCGAGGCCCGGGCGCTGTCGTCGGCGTTCGCCGCGACCGCGAAGGCCCTGCGTCCGAGCGTGGTTAGGATCGACGTCGAATCGGGTCCTCCACCGCTCGCGCGTGGCGAGCGACGAGGCCGGCAGGTGCCGGACGACGTCCCCGACATCTTCAAGCACTTCTTCGACATCGAACCCGGGGAAGGGCAGGGGATGCCGCCGGGCGGTGCGCGGCACGGCACCGGCTCGGGCATCGTCATCGACATGGCGGGCGACGTGGTGACCAACCGCCACGTCGTCGAGGGGGCCACGAAGGTCACGGTGACGATGTGGGACGGCACCGAGTTTCCGGCCAAGGTCGTGGGCGCCGATCCGCGGACTGACGTCGCGGTGGTTCGCCTCGAAAAGGTTCCGCGCGGCCTCATCGTGGCGCGGCTCGGAGATTCCGAGAAGCTCGAAGTCGGTGAGTGGGTGCTGGCGATCGGTAGCCCCCTCGGCCTCGAGCAGACCGTGACGGCGGGGATCGTCAGCGGAAAGGGACGCGCCGGCCGCCGGGTGCGCATGTCCGGCGACCGGGTCCGCGCGTACATTCAGACTGACGCCAAGATCAACCCGGGAAACTCGGGAGGTCCGCTCGTCAACCTCGACGCCGAGGTGGTGGGCATCAACACGCTCATCAACGCTGGGCCGGGTGGGGCGTACGGCTTCGCCATTCCCATCAACGAAGTTCGCCGGGTCAGCCAGGTCCTCTTGAAGGAAGGACGCGTTCGGTATCCATACCTCGGCGTGATGGTCGGAGACCTCTCCGAGCTCGAGGCCTCGAAGAAGGCGACGCTGGGGGCCAACCTCCCCGAGCGCGCCGCCTACGTGAGCGAGGTTTCGGCGGGTGGCCCCGCCGCAAGGGCGGGCGTGCAGGCGGGCGACGTCATCACGCAGATCGACGGGCGCAAGATCGAATTTGGCGCCGACGTCGTCGACTACGTGTCGTCGCAGGCCATCGGGACGAAGGTCAAGTTGACCGAGCTGCGCAGCGGCAAGGCGCTGACGAACACGGTGACGCTGGGCGAGTTGCCGGGGGCGGACGAGAACACGGTCGCGGATTCGGGCAAGATCGGCCTCGGCCTGCAGACCCTGACCCCCGATCTCGCGGACTCCCTCGGGCTGCCGAAGGGCGTCGCTGGAGCGGTGATCTCGGACGTGGCCCCCGGCAGCCCGGCGGCGCGGGCAGGTCTGAAGGAGGGCGAGGTGATCATCGAGGTCGACCGAAAGCCGGTCACGTCCGCGGACGAAGCCATCGGCGGGCTGCGCGCCCCCCATCCGGGCGGGCACCTCGTGCGCGTGCGCGGCGCCGGGGGCGCCCGGTTCGTGACCCTGCCCGGGGGGCAATGAGAAGAGGCCCTCAGAGGGCCCTCTGAGGCAAAGCTCGCACGCGACTACCGACCACGTTGACCCTCGCGCGAAACCAGGGGCGGGGGTGCCGCGTATGGTGGCGGTGACGGTCGCAGTTGTCGCTTGTGGAGCCCCCGAGGGCGAGGGCATGCTCGCGGACTGGATGATCGTGAACAGCCGCCTCCCCCTCGAGCGAGCGATGGATCGGTTCGCGGCCGGCGATGACGCTGCCCTCGGCGAGGTCTATGATCTCGCGGCGCCGGCAGTGCTCACGTTCCTGCTGGGGCTTTGCCGGGATCGGGCGCTGGCGCAGGATCTGACACACGAGACGTTCTTGCGGATTCATCGCGCTCGCGGCCTCTATCGCCCGGGCGCCGCGGTGTTGCCCTGGGCGTACACGATCGCGCGCCGTCTGTTCCTGGACGACGTGCGCTCGCGACGGGCCTCCAAGGTGGTCGCGAACGGGCCCGCCCCCGAAGCGGGGGACGGCGGGGGCGCTGACCACGCCTGGATGCCGGAGGTCGCGGCAGCCGGACCGTCGCCGGAGGAGCTGCTGGCCGACCAGGAGCTGTCCCAGGTGCTGGACGCGGCGCTGCAGCGGATTCCCGAGGCCCAGGCCTCCGCGTTTCGCCTCCTGAAAGGAGAGGGCTTGTCTGTCGCCGAGGTTGCGACCATTCTGGGGACGACGAAGGGAGCGGTGAAGCTACGAGCGCACCGGGCCTACGAAGCGCTGCGCGCGTTGCTGCGCACCGAGCTCCGCGGTGGGGAGCCACCGCGTGAGCGCGGCAATCTGGAGAAGGAACCCAGGACCACATGAAGCCCCTCGAGCGTCCCAGCTCCGACATGCGCGCGCGCTTGCTCGCTTCAGCCCAGCGAACCCCCGCCGCCCCGCCCGGGGCATGGCGCCGACGGGTGGCGGGCGTCGGCGCGTTCACGCTGACGTGGACCTTGTTGGCCGGAATGGCGCTGCGCCGGCGCCCCGATTGGGGAGAGCTGCCGGTCGAAGCGTTGGCCCAGACGTTCGTCGTGCTGGCGGCGATAGCGGGGCTGTCAGCGGTGGCGGGCCTCTCGCGGGGCCCCTCGATGACCGGGCTCGGCGTGGAGCGGGCGACGACGATGATCGGCGTGGCCGCGATGGCGGTCCTCGCGCTGGTGGTGGCGGTGGATCCTCGGGGACCGTCGACGAAGCTGTTCGCGGGCGCCGCCATGGGTGCCCACGCCATTCCCTGCGACCTGTTGATCGTCGGGTTGGGGTTGCCGCTGGTTGGCGCCGGCCTGTTGCCGCTCGCCCGGTTGACGTTGTCCCGGCCGGGGCTGGTGGGAAGCGCCGTCGGCCTGGCGGCGGCGACCATCAGCCACCTTGTGGTCCGTTTTCATTGTTCGATCGGCGGAGCGGGGCACGCCATCCTGGGGCACGTCCTGCCCGCGATCCCCCTGATGGCGGTCGGAGCCTGGGCGAGTCGCGCGCGGACGCTCGAGCATCTGGGCGATCGATTTCATCGATTTGGCCGAGAGCTCGAAGAAAGGCAGTAACCCCTTCGTCCATCGTCCCGTAACCCTGGCGAACGTGCTATCTGACCACCGGCCGGAGCTCGGCCCCAACGAACCGAAAGGACAAGAGACATGACGACCAAAGGTGCATTCATCGCGGCGGCAGTGGCGGGATTGTTTTCGGCGGCGACGCCGTTCACGGCATCCGCGAAATCGGAGGGATCTGTCCAGTGTCAGGGGGTGAACGCTTGCAAGGGCAAGGGCGGCTGTCACTCGGCAGAGAACGCCTGCAAGGGTCAGAACGGTTGCAAGGGCAAGGGTTGGACGATGATGTCGGAGAAGGACTGCAAGGACAAGGGCGGCAAGGTCGTCTCGGACAAGCCGGCCGAGAAGAAGTAGCCTCACGTCATGCAGGGCGAGGCCCGCGCC
This sequence comes from uncultured Myxococcales bacterium, assembly GCA_964443975.1. GTDB lineage: Bacteria > Myxococcota_A > Polyangia > Fen-1088 > Fen-1088 > DASYCK01. The sequence goes on from CAYUFS010000002.1 coordinate 31,344, forward strand.
CCTGGGGATCGGGCCTCGCGCACCGGCGCATGCAAGCATTTCCGCATATCGGCCACGGCATTGGATTGAGACCGCCTCACTTTCAGCCGATCCTCGAGGCCGCTCGCACGGAACGGCCACCGATCGATTGGGTGGAGATCATCAGCGAGAACTTCATGGTCGAGGGCGGGAACCCGCGCGCCGTCCTGCGGGACGTTCGCGCCCGGATGCCGGTCGTCATGCATGGGGTGTCGCTGTCTCTCGGATCGACCGATCCGCTCGACGAGGCGTATCTCGGCCGCATCGACGCCTTGGCGCGCGAGATCGAGCCCGCGTGGATTTCGGATCATTTGTGCTGGTCGAGCTTCGGTGGGCACACCGGGCACGATCTGTGGCCGCTGCCGCTCACCGAGGAGGCGCTCGCGCACGTGGCGGCGCGGGTGATCGCGGTCGAGGAGCGGCTCGGGCGGGCCATCCTGGTCGAGAACGTCTCGAGCTACTTGCAATACGTCCACTCCGCGATGACCGAATGGGAGTTCTTGACCGCGCTCGTGGAGCGGACGGGCTGCGGCATCTTGCTGGACGTGAACAACATATTCGTCAGCGCGCACAACCACGGGTTCCCCGCGCGCGGCTTCCTCGAGGGTATTCCGCGCGGCAGCGTGGGGCAGATTCACCTCGCTGGTCATCGCGACGAGGGAACGCACCTGCTCGACACGCACGATCACCCTGTCTGCGACGGCGTCTGGGACCTGTATCGGGCTGCCGTCGAGCGCTTCGGGGGCGTCGCCACCCTGATCGAGCGCGACGATGAGATTCCGCCCCTCGCGGTGGTCGTCGCCGAGTCTCGTCGCGCCGCCGAGATCGAACACGAGGTGCTGGCCGCCCGCGCGGCGCCGGTGACCGTGGAATCCCGGTCGGCACCTGGGGTGGACACGCGACGGGAGGCGGCGGAGGCGCGCGGGAGACGCCATGGCCTCTGACACCTCCACCAAGATCGAGGCAGCCGCCCTGCCGCTCGGCGCGCTGCAAGAGTTGCTCTATGGCCTGCTGACGGCGCCCGCAGGGGTCGACCTCGGGCTCGCGGCGCGGGGACTGCCAGCCGACGCCCTCGACGCGATCATCGTCGGTGACGCGCGGCTGTCGGCGGCGGCGCGGCTCGACCTTTACGCCAACATGTACTTCTTTCGCATTCTGGACGTCTTGCGTGACGAGTTCCCGCGCGTCCGGGCGACCGTCGGCGAGGCGCCGTTCCACGATCTCATCACGGACTACCTGCTGGCGGCGCCTCCGGCGCATCCGTCGCTGCGGGAGGTCGGCAACCGCCTGCCGGCTTACCTCGCGGCCCACGCCCTCAGCGTCGAGCGCCCCTGGCTCGCCGAGCTGGCGGCGCTGGAGCGGACGCACCGCGAGCTCTTCGACGGCCCTGACGCTGCACCCTTGACGATGGAGTCGCTACGAAGCCTTCCCCCGCAGGGGTTCGCGCCGCTGCCGGTCCGCCTCGCGCCCTGTCACAGGATCCTGGAACAGGGCTTCGGCATCACGGGGATCTGGCGGGCGGACCCAGGTGGGCAGGGCGCTGAGAGCGCGACGAACGGGGAGCCCCCATGCCGGGTGCCCGAGGCGCGCCCGGAGACCGTCCTCGCCTGGCGGCGCGGATTCGGCGTCGTTCATCGCGTCGTGGACGACGCCGCCGAGCTGGCGATGGCGCGACAAGCGGCGGCGGGGACGACCCTTGGCGGACTTTGCGAGACCTTCGTCGAGGTGCGGCGCGGCGCGGGGGGCCAAGAAGCGGCGGACCCGTGCGCCGACGACGGCGCGCTGGCCGCCGAGGCGTTCCAGCTCCTGGCTCGCTGGGTCGACGACGCGCTCCTGACGGCCGCGTGAGCGAGCAGGCACCGGCGCTTCGTAGCCCGAGCCCTCCAAAACCGACCGCGTCGCCGCTAAAACCGTCTCCGTCCTGCTTTTGGCTCGCGCGGAGGCCCGGCCGGCCCTATATACGACGCCCTCATGGTAGCCGGAACCGTCGCGATCTTGGGCCGACCCAACGTGGGAAAGTCGACGCTGCTGAATCAGATCGTCGGGCAGAAGCTGGCGATCGTCAGCTCCAAGCCGCAGACGACGCGCAACCGCATCCTCGGTGTCTGGAACGGTCCGGCGGGGCAGATCGTCTTCGTCGACACCCCGGGCGTCCACGCCGCGCGCAATGCGCTCGGCCATTTCATGTTGGACGAGGCGCTGGGCGCCGTGGAGGGGGTCGACGCCGCCCTCCTCGTGGTCACGCCACCCCAGAGCGCCCAGGCCGTGAAGCTGGCGCCCGAGGAGCGGCGCATCCTGGACCTGCTGCGACAGGCGGGAAAGCCCGTGATCCTGGCGATCAACAAGGTCGACACCGTGAAGGACAAGCCGTCCCTGTTTCCAGTGCTGACGGCCTGGCAGGAGCTGGGGTCGTTCACCGCCCTGGTCCCCGTCTCCGCCCGCCGTGGCTCCGGCGTGCCGGGCCTGCTCGCGGAGCTGGCGAAGGTCCTGCCCGAGGGTCAGGCGTTGTTCTCGCCCGACATGCTGACGGATCGGACCGAGCGCTTTCTGGCCGGCGAGCTGATTCGCGAGCAGCTGTTCGCGGCCTTGAAGCAGGAGTTGCCCTACGCGACGGCCGTGGTCGTCGACAACTGGGAGGAGCGACCGGATCGTAACGACGTGGTCATCGACGCGTCGATCGTGGTCGAGCGGGACAGCCAGAAGATCATCGTCGTCGGCAAGGGCGGCGCCATGATTCGAGACATCGGTTCGCGCGCCCGCCTCGAGGTCTCCGAGATGCTGGGGCGGCCGGCCCACCTGCGCTTGCACGTGAAGGTCGCCCCCGAGTGGACGTCGTCGTCGAACACGCTCGCCAACGTGGGCTACCAGAGATGAAGGCCTACGGTTCGTCGAGCAGCGACGCGGATGCGGCGCGCCCGCTGGTGGCGCTCATCGGCCGCCCGAACGTCGGGAAGTCATCGCTGTTCAATCGGCTGGTGGGAGGGCGTCCGGCGCTGGTCGAGGACATGCCCGGCGTGACGCGGGATCGCCGCTACGGCGCGGTCGACTGGCTGAACAGTCGGTTTCGCGTCGTGGACACGGGCGGCCTCGATCCATCGGCGGCGGGGATCCTGGGCGCGATGCGGGCCCAGACCCTGAAGGCCGTCGACGAGGCGGACGTGCTCGTGTTCGTGGTCGACGGGGTCGAGGGCTTGACCTCGGTGGACAGCGAAGTGGCGAGGCTGTTGCGCCGAGCCAACAAGCCGGTGGTCCTTGCCTTGAACAAGGTCGATTCGACCAAGCGCGAAGAAGCGCTCGGCGAGCTCTACGGGCTGGGCTTCGATGATGTGTTCCCGATCTCGGCCGGGCACGGCCGCGGCATCGGCGAGCTCCTCGATCGCCTCGTCGAGCTGTTGGGGCCGGCGGCGACCAAGGCTGGATCGCCCTCCGACGCGCAAGCGGGGGCGGCCGAGGCCGAGGGCGAGGGCGAGGCCGGTCCCATTCGCATCGCCTTCATCGGCAAGGCGAACGCGGGCAAGTCGTCGCTCGTCAATCGGCTGCTCGGCGAGGAGCGGGTCCTGGTTCACGATGTCCCTGGCACCACCCGCGATCCCATCGACACGCCGTTCTCCGCGGGCGGAAAGCAATTCATCCTCGTCGATACGGCGGGGTTGCGGCGCCGCCGTACCGTCGAGTCGCTCACCGACGCGGTCGCCGCGAAGATGACCCGCGACCAGCTGGCGCGCGCCGACGTGGCGGTGCTGGTCATCGACGCCGGCATCGGCCCCACCACCGAAGACGCCAAGATCGCCGGCCTCATCGAGGACGCCGGACGCGCCGCGATCCTGCTCCTCAACAAGAAGGATCTGGTGCCCCGGGCGGCCGTCGACGCGACCGTCGAAGCCACCAAGGAGACGTTCCCTTTTCTGTCGTGGGCGCCGATTCTTTGGGCGTCCGCGATCACGGGCGCGGGGGTGGTCGAGATCCCGCGGGTGGCCGCGAAGGTGTTCGGCGAGGCTTCGCGGCGGATCTCGACGGGGGAGCTGAACCGGTTCCTTGAGACGGTCGTCGCCACACGGCCGCCGCCGTCGGGGCCGATGGGCAAGCACGTTCGGCTGTTCTTCGGCACCCAGGTCTCGTCGAAGCCGCCCACGTTCGTGTTCAGCGCCAGCCACCCCGACGTGGTGCCGCTCTCGTACCGGCGTTTTCTGGCCAATCAAATCCGTGAGACATACGGCTTCGAGGGCACGCCCGTCCGCATCGTGCTGCGCGAGCGCAAGCGGAAACGCCGAAGCAAGTCCCCGGCGCGCGCTACCTGAGCGTCCAGGTGGCGCGGGCCGAGAACGCGAAGGCCTTCGGCACCTGATCGCCGGTCAGCACGTTCGACAGCAGATCGAAGGGAGCGAACACGTACTGGGCCGTCGCGCCGACGCTGAACCGCGGCGTCAACAGATAGTCCGCCCCGATGCCGAGTTGCATTCCGAGCGCCATGTGCGACGACTTCACCGCGCCCGCGATGCCGAGGACACCCAGGCCCACCTCGAACGTCGGCAATAGCCGGAGGACGTCCATGCTGTAACCAATTCCCACGAAACCCGTGTACGACCAGATGTTGCCGCCCGGCCGGTGCTGGTTGGTGTCGACGGACACCCGCTGCAGGCCGCCGCCGACGGAGACGCGCGCCGACCAGGTGTCATTGAGGCCATATTGCAAGGTGGTCCCCGCGCCAACCCCGAGCGGGTCGCGACCATCGACGACCGCGCTGGCCACGCCTGCCCGTCCCGCGATCTGCCATTCATCTTCGTCGGCCAGCGCCCGTCCCTGCGCGAGCACGCTCCCGCTGATCAGCACGACACCAAGGCGCAGGGAGCAGGCCGACAGGGCGCGACCGGACGGTGACACATCGCTCACTATATCCGTGGTGCGGTGGCGCGCGCGACCGGAAGGCGTCACTGCGATCGGCCGCGGCCGCCGCTCGTCATTGGCGCAACACCGTCCGTAAGATTGACCACTGATGACTCGACGTGATATCCAATTGACTACATGGCGAAGCGTATCCTGATCGCCGACGACAGTGTGACGATCCAGAGGGCTTTCGCGATGACGTTTGCGGGCGAGGACGTGACGCTGGTGGCGGCGCGCTCTGCGGACGAAGGTTTGACGATCGCGCAACGAACCCGCCCGGACCTCGTCATCGCCGACGGGGTCATGCCGGGTCGTTCGGGCTACGACCTCTGTCATGCCATCAAGTCGGATCCCGGCCTTCGTGGCGTTCCGGTCTACATTCTGACCTCCCTCCACAATCCCCTCGACGAGGCGCGCGCGCGCCAGAGCGCGGCCGACGGCGAGTTCACGAAGCCGTTCGAGTCGGTCGCCATCGTGGCCGGGGTGCAAGAGGCTCTGGCGAAGTCCTTGAACGGTCTCGGGGCGGCCACGGCGGCGCCGCCAGGGGTCGATCTCCACGGCGCTCCCTCGCTTGTCGACGACTACGGCGAGATCACCGTCGGGGGGTCCGGCATCCGCGCCGGGGCTGCGGTTTCGCCGATCGACGAGGACGTCGCGACGCCCCCGCCGGCCCCGAGCGCCCCGAGCGCCGCGCCGGCGCGCCCGGTTGCTCACCCCGGGTCAGCGGCGGCGCCGCCGGGCATGCGTCCCTCGCTGATCCCGGGGATGCGTCCCGGATTGCCCGTCGCTCGTCCCGGCACGGTTCCATCCCGACCCGCGGTGGGGTCGGCCCAGCCGGTGCCGCACGCGGCGGCCGTGGCCCCGTCCCCGTTGCGGCCCCCAGCGCCCCAGCCACCGCCCGTGATTCCGGGGGGGATGCGCACGATGATGGGGTTGCCCGCGGCGGGTCTCCAACCCCCACCTCGCGGGACGGCGCCCTCCTATCCGGTGGCGCCCCCGCCGCCTGCCCCGACCGTTCGCGCGGCCGCGCCCGCGATGGCGCCGGCTGAGGCTCGCACGCCCCCGCCCGTGATACCGGGGGGACTGGCCGGGCAGGTTGCCTCCGTCGGGGCGTCGCGCGTCGCCGACCAGATGGCGGCCATCTCCGCCCGAGGCCCAGAGTACGAGGCGATCGCGAAGCTCTCGCGCGAGACGATCGAGAGGATCGTTCGCGAGATTGTTCCCCAGCTGGCGGAGGCAATCGTTCGAGAGGAGTTGCACAGGCGCGGACGGATCTGACAGGTTCGCGCCCCGAGCTTCGAAGCTATGTCTGAACTGGCGAAGAACTACGATCCGGCTGCCATCGAGCCCCGATGGTACGCGGAGTGGATGGAGCGGGGCTATTTCCACGCGGACGCGCAAGCACCTAAGGCGCCGTTCACGATCGTCATCCCGCCGCCGAACGTCACGGGGTTCCTGCACATGGGCCACGCGCTCGGTTGTACGATCGAGGACATCTTCACGCGCTGGAAGCGCATGGCGGCCTACAACGCCATGTGGTTGCCGGGCACCGATCACGCCGGCATCGCCACCCAGATGGTCGTCGAGCGACAGCTGAAGGAGCAGGAGAAGAAATCGCGCCACGACATCGGGCGCGAAGCGTTCGTCGAGCGGGTGTGGGCGTGGCGCGCGAAGTCGGGAGATCGAATCCTCGAGCAGCTCAAGAAGCTGGGCTGCTCGCTCGACTGGGACCGCCTCAAGTTCACCATGGAGCCGCAGTACTCGGCGGCGGTCGTCGAGGCCTTCGTGCGTCTGCACGAGGAGGGGTTGATCTACCGCGCTCGGCGCCTCATCAACTGGTGCGTCTCCTGCCGCACGGCGCTCTCCGATCTGGAGGTCGACTATGACGAGGGGACGCAGGGCACCCTGTACGAGTTCGCATATCCGCTGCTCGACGGCTCGGGCGAGGTGGTGATCGCGACGACGCGCCCCGAGACGATGCTCGGCGACACGGCGGTGGCAGTGCACCCCGATGATCCCCGCCACCGGAGCAAGATCGGCAAGCGCATTCGCAACCCCATCACCGGCTACGAGTTCGAGGTCATCGCCGATCCCGTGCTGGTCGACCCCAAGTTCGGCACCGGCGCCGTCAAGGTCACACCCGCGCACGATCCGAACGACTTCGAGTGCGCCCAGCGGAACAAGCTCGCGATGATCTCGATCTTCGACGAGGCGGGCGTGGTCACCGAGGCGGGCGGGCCGTTCGCGGGCCTCGATCGGTTCGCCGCCCGCAAGGCGGTCAAGGCGCGCCTCGCGGAGCTGGGGCTCGAACGCGGCAGCAAACCGCACGTCCACGCCGTCGGCCACTGCCAGCGCTGCGAGACGGTCGTCGAGCCCATGCTCTCCACCCAGTGGTTCGTCAAGATGGAGCCGCTGGCCAAGCCCGCCATCGAGGCCGTCGAGCAGGGCCGTACCCGCTTCGTGCCCGAAACCTGGGCGAAGACCTACTTTCACTGGATGCGGAACATCCGTGACTGGTGCATCTCGCGTCAGCTGTGGTGGGGCCACCGCATCCCGGCCTGGACGTGCGCCGCGTGCAAGCAAATCACCGTCGCGCGTTCGACGCCGGCGACCTGCGGCGCCTGCGGCGCGGCCGACCTGACCCAGGATCCGGACGTGCTCGACACCTGGTTCTCGTCCTGGCTATGGCCGTTCGCGACGCTCGGCTGGCCGGAGGAGACGCGCGAGCTGAAGACGTTCTATCCCACGACCGTCCTCGACACGGGCTATGACATCCTGTTCTTCTGGGTCGCCCGGATGATGATGGCGGGCTTGCATTTCATGAAGAAGGTCCCCTTCCGCACCGTCTACCTGCACACGATGGTGACGGACGAGAAGGGCGACAAGATGTCGAAGGTCAAGGGCAACACCATCGACCCCCTGGACGTCATCGCGAAGTTCGGCGCGGACCCCCTGCGCTTCGCGCTCGCCTGGCAGACGAATCAGGCGGCCCAGGGCAAGAACATCAAGTTCGCGCTCTCCAACGTCGAAGACGCGCGGCGCTTCGCAACCAAGATCTGGAACGCGACCCGCTTCGCGCTGATGAACCTGCAAGGCTTCGACGCTGAACGCTTCGGGGATCGGGTGGCGGACGGTCCGGACGGCGTGGACTTCGATCTGCCCGAGCGCTGGATCCTGTCGCGCGTGCAGCGCGCGGTCGAGGCCGTCGACGAGGCGCTCGAGGACTACCGCATCGCCGACGCCGCCCAGGCGGTGTACCACTTCGTGTGGAACGAGCTGTGCGATTGGTACATCGAGCTCGCGAAGGCGGCCCTGTCCCGCGAGCCGGCGGACGCCCAGCGCCGCTGGCGCGTGCAGGGGGCGTTGGTCGCCGCGCTCGAGACGGCGATGCGCCTGCTGCACCCGTTCATGCCGTTCCTGACGGAGGAGATCTGGCAGCAGCTCCCGAAGCCTGCCGGCGCGCCCCAGAGCATCATGATCACGCTCTATCCCGTGCGCGATCTGCGTTTCATCGACGACGCCTCCGAGGCCTCGATGGCGCTGGTCCAGAAGGTGGTGGTGGCGCTGCGCACGATCCGGGCCGAGAAGAACATCCCGTCGTCGGCCCGCATCACCGCGATCTTGACGGTGGGCGACGACTACAAGAAGACGATCCTCGACGGTTATCAGCAGCTCATCGCGGAGCAGGGGCGCTGCGGCGCCGTGCGGGTCCGACGAGCGGGCAGCGGGACGATGCCCCCCCACCTGCAAGGGCCGACCGCGACGGCAATGGCTGGTGATGTCGAGGTGGTGGTCCCGCTCGAAGGCCTCGTCGATCGCGCCTCCGAGCGTGTGAAGCTCTTGAAGGAACGCGCGTCCCGTATCGCGGACCGCGACTGGCTGACCAAGAAGCTCGCGAACCCGAAGTTCGTCGCGAACGCCAAGGCGGAGGCGGTCGAGAAGGATCGGGCCAGCCTCATCGAGCTCGAACAGGCCGTCATTCACCTGGACGCCGCGATCGAGCGCCTGGCGGAGTCGGAGGTCAAGGCCGACCCCAACAAGGGCTGAGGGCAGCTGAGGGCTGAGGGCGCTGAGGGCGGCTCGGACCGCCGCGCACGCCTCGCTCTCCTCAGGGTGGCGCGCCGCTGTCGATCCAGCTCTGGAGAGCGACGAGCTCGGCGTCGGCCAGCGCATCCTCGGGGGGGCCCTGGTGTCCGGTGACCGGGGGCGCCCCCAGCAGCTTTCTGAGGAGATAGCTGCGGGCGGAGTCTCGCGGCGCCACGATCGCGAGCCGCGAGACCTGCTTGGAGATGACTCCGACCATGCTCGCGTGCGCCTGGGCCGGGCACAGCGAAAGCCCGCCGCCAGGGGCGGCCAGGCAGGCTTCGGCGGGCGGCGCGCCGTTCGCCTCGGCCGCCAGGTGGCAACTCGTGCCCGCGCAGTGCGCGGCCGCCACGTCCAGCACCTGGGCGAACGTCGCGGGCACCGGGACCGGCTCGGCCGGAGGCTGGTCGGAGCCTGCCTCCGCGGTGTGGAACGAGAAGTAGTAGCTCGTGGGCACCTTGCCGCTGGCCAACGCTGGTGGCGGGGCGATGGGACACCCCCGCAGCGAGGTGACCCGGGCGGACATACCGAGCGTGAAGCCCAGTCCAGCTGGCAGCGACGAGGTCGGCTTGAACCTTATCGTGCGCGCGACCAGATCGACCGATTCGTGGGCGGTGTAGTAGTACGGGCCCGAGAACACGCCGAAGTTCTGGCCGATCGCGGTGTCGGGTTCGGGAAAATCCGTGAAGGCGTAGACGAAGGTGGCGTCCAGCGGCACAGCGGGAGCCCCGTCCGGAGGGGAAAGGCCGACCAGCTCGAACGGAAGGCAGGCGCCCTCTCGTGGGATCGCATCGGTCGTGACACTACAGCCCGCCCCGACAAACGCAGCTGCCAGCCACACCGACGCGCCGGCCCGGCATCGTGGTGAATGTGGAGTGGCGAACGAGGAGCGCCGGTCCGTGGGTCAGCTCTCGCTGTAAAGCTTGATCTGGTCCAGCACCACGTTCTCGGTAAGACCGGTGCGGAGGTATTCCTGTAGACAATCCGCGAGGGTCACGACCATGTCGTCCACGCCGCCTTCCTGCACGAGCTTGGCCAGCAGCGCCCGCGCGGCGGGGCTGTCATCGCCGCGAAGGAATTCTCTGATGGTATCCAGCGTCAAGTCGCCGGAGAAGTCGAGTATCGCGTGGTCGAGAAGGTAGGCGATAAGCTGTTTCACCGGCTGGCCTCCAGGGGCGTGGGGGTGTCGCGTACACGGATCGGAAAATGAACACAGGTCAATATCGCGGATGGGCAGCACACGCAAGGAGCCACTCTCGGAAATCGGCAGACCCGCCGCGACGGTGCAAGAGACTGCCGTGGTTACGCTGATTTGACCGGTATCGGCGGAGTTTGTTACGGTGCCCGTACTTTGCGCCGGTTTCGCGACCTGCCATTCGGGCCGCACGCGTTTGCCGAGCCGCGGGCGCAGGCGGCGTCCTGCCATCGGGCGGTGCTGTGGCTGTTCGTCGCTGTCTGCGGCTGTGGCCCGGTTGGGTACTTCCAGCAGGTCAACGGACGCGCCTCGACCGCGGTGGCGTCGGCGAAGCGGGCGGGCGCCGAGACGGCGGCTCCCTACGAGTACACCTCGGCGGTCGCTTATCTGGACAAGGCTCGCGAGGAAGGCGATCACGCCGAGTATCAGGTCGCGATCGAATTCGGCCGCCGCGCGGAGGACTTTGCCAATCGCGCGCGCGTCATCGCGCTCGACCGGGCGGCGGGGCCCCCCAAGGCGTCACCTTGACCGTGGCCCTGCGGCCACGAAAGGGAGCCGCCTCCTCGGCCTTCGATGAACGCCCGGCACGGCAGGCGCGCTGGCTGATTCCGCTGCTGTTTTGCCCGTCGGTGCTCGCGGCGTGCGCGGGCACACAGCTCGAGGTCGGGGTCGCCGAGGTCAGGCAACAGGCGGCGCTGGCGCGAAAGAACGGGGCCATGCGGTGCGCCCCGCGGGAGCTGGCGCTCGTCGATGCCAACGCCGCGTTTGCCGACGGGGAGCTCGCGGAGGGCGACTACTTTCGTGCGCGCGAACACCTGCAGATCGCCGAAGACAACGCCCGCGAGGCGCTGCGCCGGTCGGTCCCTGACCGATGCATCGGGGCCGGCGATCGAGATCACGACGGGATCGCCGACACGGTCGACAAGTGCCCGAACGACGCCGAGGACAAGGACGGGTTCGAGGACACCGATGGTTGCCCCGATCCCGACAATGACGGCGACGGGATCGCCGACACGGTCGACAAGTGCCCGAACGACGCCGAGGACAAGGACGGGTTCGAGGACACCGATGGTTGCCCCGATCCCGACAATGACGGCGACGGGATCGCCGACACGGTCGACAAGTGCCCGAACGACGCCGAGGACAAGGACGGTTTCGAGGACACCGACGGCTGCCCCGATCCCGACAACGACAAGGACGGCGTGGCCGATGCCGAAGACAAGTGTCCCTTGCAACCGGGGCCGGCGAGCAGCAACGGCTGCCCGAAGACCTACGACAACATCGTCGTCACCGACCAGAAGATCGAGCTCAAGCAGAAGATCTTCTTCGCGACGAACCAGGCGCTCATCCTGCCGCAGAGCGACGCGCTGCTGGCCGAGATCGCCAGCGTGCTGCGGTCTCGGCCCACGATGCGGCTGCGTATCGAGGGTCACACGGACACGCAGGGGCCGCGGAAGCGCAACATGAGCCTGTCGCAAGCCCGGGCGGACGCCGTGCGCATTCACCTGGAAAAATTGGGCATAACGGCAGCGCGGTTGGAGGCGGTGGGGTACGGTCCCGATCAACCGATCGAGACCAATCGAACCACGGCGGGGCGGGAAAAGAACAGACGGGTGGAATTCGTCATTGTCCAGCAATAAACAATTGGCAACTCTCGTGCCCTGAAGGAAGGTACTGACGCCATGAGCCCCTCTCCCATGAATCGTTCGTTTCGAACCGTTTGCCGCGGTCACCTGACCCTCGCGTCGGTGTGGCTTTCCTTCGCGCTCGGCACGGGCGTATCGAGCCTCGCTTTCGCGCAAGACCAGGGCGCCGTCGACAGGCTCGTCCAGATCAACAAGAAGGCCATGGATGACTACGACACAGCCGACTTCGACGCCGCCAAGAAGGGGTTGCTGGAGGCGGAGAAGCTGGGCAAGCGGGCGGGCCTCGAAACCCACCCGGTGATGGCGAGAACCTACATCCACCTGGGCGCTGTTTACTTGCTTGGATTCAAGGACAAGACCAAGGCCCAGCACTACTTCGAGAAAGCGCTGGACATCCAGGGCGACATCAAGCTCGACCGCAATCTAACGTCGTCCACCGTCAAGGACGCCTTCGCGGCGGTGGTCGCCAAGCGCGACACCGGCGCGGGTGACGACGGCGGGGCGGCCCCGGCCGGCGGAAAGAAGAACCGCGCCCGTGCCGAGCCAGACGCGGCCCCCCCCCAGGCGACCGAGTCGGACACGGAGTCGGGTGCGGCGCCCCGTCGCCGTCGTGGGTCCGACAGCGATTCCGGGGCCGAGCCCGACCTCCCCGCGAAGGTCGAGGCGCTCGATTGTCCCTACCCGAACGACACGCCCCCAGGGAGGAAGCTGACGCTTCGTTGCGCGGCCGCGGACAGCCTGGGGATCGCCAACGTCAACCTCTATTACAAGGGCTTTCAGATGGACGACTTCGAGAGCGTCGCCATGGAGAAGTCGCCCAAGGGTTGGTGGCAGGCGGTCGTGCCCAAGAAGAACGTCGACGGCAAGTCGCTGCAGTTCTACTTCGAGGGCGTCGACGCATCCGATCAACCGGTCGTCTCCAACGGGCGGGCCGAAAGCCCGAACGTCATGCTCGTCGTCAACAAGTCGGCGCCCAAGGTCAAGAAGCGGCGCGAGGAGGAAGATCCGCTGGCGGAGGACGTGGACCTCGAGGGTCGCAAGTTCGGTAACCGCCGTTTCTGGGTCGGCGTCGGCATCGGCACCGGCGTGGTGCTCCCCTTCTCGGGCACGCCCGAGGCGCTTGTGAACGGCTTCAAAGATCAGAATCACGCCCCTGCGGTTCCTGGGATCGGGTGGGCCGGCATCGGGCACCTGGCGCCGACCATCGGTTACCAGTTCACCCCCAACGTGGGCATCTCCATCGAGGCCCGTGATCAGTATATCCTGCGTCCGAAGGGTGTCTCGTCGACGGTCGCCGCGTCGGGAGCCCACGCAGTTCTCTTGAAGCTGCTGTTCTACTCGCACCAGCAGCGATTCCGTTTCTTCTACGGCGGTGGTGGCGGCGGCGGCGAGGGCATCCGGGAGATCGTGGTCGTGAAGCAGCCGGGACAGTCATCGTTTCAGGACACCGTGCGGATTGGTCCGATCCTGATCACCGGAACAGGCGGCATCATCTACGAGCTCAGCAAGGGCCTCTCCTGGATCGCTCAGGTGAACGCGTATTACGGCCTGACGAAGATGGGCATCGGCGCCGACTTCAATACGGGCGTTCAGTTCAACTTTGGCGACAGTTCGGGGCGCGCGGAGGCCGCGGCGAAGCTCCGCAAGGAATCGCTGTCAGGCTCCGTCGAGGACGAGGATCCCAAGTAGTCGCCGGCAGGTGGGGCATTTGAGGGGCCCTGTGAGCGCCCTCCGAGGGTCGCTCCGAGGGCCTTTCCCTGGTAGCTCACGGCGGTTGACGGCGGCCCGCGCCTGGCTGCGCGAATCTCAAGGACGGCGCTCGTACCGTCGATGGGGCGGGAGTGCGCGCGGGGACACTCATCTTCACACTGAGCTTGGCCAGCTGCGCCTCCGCGATGATGCCGTTCTCCCAGGAACACGTGGACATGCGGGAATACAAGCCCCTGTCGATCCCGTCCGCGACCCCGGTGCGGCAGCGGTGGGAGCGGTTGGAGCGACTGGCGGCGGTCGAAGCCTGGCGCCTCGAGACGTTCGACGAGACACGGGGCCTGATGATCGCGGCCCGAAGGACCGGCGATTCGACGGAGATCCGCGAGCACCTGCGAATCCTGCTGCGCCCCGACGCGACGGAGATCTCCGTGCAGACGGAGATCCTGGAAGAGGGCGAATGGGACACGCGTGATCTCACCTGCGGCAGGTACGAGTACTCACGCGAGACGGAGATAGCCCTCAAGGTCGATCCCACGGGAAGGTAGCTCCCGGTGGTCGGCCGCGAGGTAACCGCGAGGTTTGGGCGCGCCGGCTCACTTCAAGGTCGCGAGCGCCTCGCCGGCGCTCGCGGGCCGGCTCGCCGCCTGCGGCGCGGCGAGCGCGACGATGACGGCGCGCAGCCTCCGCCCTTCGTCTCCGAGCGCCGCCACGGCCGCCTCGGGTATCACCGTCGAGAGGGCCTCGGGGCTGGCGAGCAGATCGCCGGGCCGTCGGACGGGCCGCCCGCTGGCCAACTCCCCCAAGATTGCCCCGACCGCGAACAAGTCGGTCAGGGGAGAGGGCGGTGCGCCGTGGAACTGCTCAGGCGCCAGGTAAAGCGGCGTCCCCTGCGCCGTGGTTGGAGTGCCCCCTGCCAGACGCGCGCCGCCGAAGTCGGCCAGTACGACCTCCCGAGGGGATCGCAAGAGGACATTTCCCGGCTTGAGATCCCCGTGGACAACGCCTGCGTCGTGAACGTGGGCCAGCGCCGCCAGAACTGACCTCGTGATGTCGAGGAGCTCGTCGGCAGGGAGCGGTCCTCCTGAGGCAGCCGCCTCGCGAGCTCGCTGCCGCAGCGTTCCCCCCCCGATGTGCTCCATCGCCAGCGAGCGCGCGTCCTCGTCGAGGTCGTAGATGGCGACGACGCCGGGATGGCGCAGCCCCGCCGCCACGCGCGCCTCGGCGAAGAACTGCCGGCGCGCCTCGGTGCGGGCCGCGCCCGCGAGGTGCGGGTGCAACACCTTCAGCGCCAGCGGCAAGTCGAGGCGCTCGTCGCGAACCAGATAGACGGTCGCGCTGGAACCGCGTCCCAGCTCGCGAATCAAACGAAAGCGCGACGTCCGCACCCCCGCGAGCGCCACCAGCGTCCCGAGCGATGCATCCCATGCCCCGCGCGGCGGGCCGGGGCGAAGGGCGCGCAGGTGATTGGCGGCATCCGGATCGTCGATGTCGCGCGCCAGGATGCGCTCCCACCGGAGCTCCGCCGACGTGAGCGCGCCCTGCCGTTCATCGAGCAGAGCGAGGAGGCGGTTGGCCCTCTCGCCGAGCTCCGGCTCGACCCCCTCGTCGAGCTCGGCCAGCACCTGGCGCGCGGCCTCGAGCTCGTCGAGGGCCATCAGCAGGCGCCCGAGCCTGAGACGCGCCGTCGCGTCGCCAGGGTGTCCGCGCAGGTGCCCTGTGAGATGGGCGATCGCGGCGGCCAGATCGCCTGCCTGTTCGGCCTGGCTCGCCTCCGCCAGGTGATCCGGGAGCGGTCGCGAGGTCACGGAACCTCGAGTAGGACGCTCGACCCCGCGGGCCCGATCTCGAGGCGGTCCCCTCGAACGAGCTCGATTCGCGTGGAGGCCAGCGCGCCGCGGATGCGCACCGCCAGCTCCGGCGGTCGCACCAGGCGGACACATGGGCCTTCGAATTCGATCCACGCACCCGCCGCTTGCGGGATGACCTCTCCGAGTGGCAGCCTCCCCCTTCCCACCAGCACGGAGACGCCGCTGTCGAGCGCGCTCGTGCCCCGAACGTGCACCCGATCGGGTGCGGTCTGGTGGAACGCGAGGCGGCACGACGGGCCAAGCCGCACCTCGGCGTCGCCCGCCAGCAAGACCGGAGACGTGATCGTCGCGCCGCCGACGAAGCTCCCCTGGCGCGAGCCCGCGTCCGTGAGGGCGTATCCGTGGTCCTCGATCGACAGCACCGCGTGGCGCCTCGAAACGCCGGGATCACGCAAGGAGATCTCCGCCAGGGGATCGCGTCCGATCACCGCGGGCGCCGCCGCGAAGCGAATCGGGTGGCCAGGATGCACCTGAAACGAGACGCTGCGAGAACGAAGCAGACGTGCCTGCAGCGCGCTGGCGATCTCTCGCGCCCGCCTCGATTCGTTGCTGCCCTCCGGGATGCTGCGCGCGATCTCGAGGGCGGCCAGACGCTCCCCGGCGTCAAGATGGGCCTCGAGATCGCGGAGGGCGCCCACCGCGTCGCGATCGCTGCGGCGGCGTTCCTCGTCGCGAGCCAGGCGCGACTCCATGGCGTCCAGATCACCGAGGCGGCCCCAGAGCTCAGCCGCCGCTGCGAGGTTTCCGGCGAGGTCGAAGGTCGTCGCCGCACGGTGGAAGTCACCGGCGTCGGCGAGGAGCGAGGCGGCGACCCCCAGCGCCTCCCGAGCCCCGGCAGTCAGCGCCGGACCAGGCGCGCGCGCGAGCAAGCACTCACCGGCCAGGATCCTCGCCGTTCGCATGTCCTCGTTCGTGTCATCTTCGTCGTCGGGCCCGCGACGCCTCGGACCCGCCCGCCGGCGAAGCGCGTCCCCCGTCCGCCGGACCGCCTCGGTGAGGAGCCCGAGCGGTATGGCTACCTCGGTGACACGCTCGAAGAGCGCGATCAGGCGGGCGAAGTCGCGCGCCCGCGCCAGGCGCTCCACCAGCCCCGGAAGGTGCCCGCTGGCGGCTGCCGTCCGCAACTCCTCCACGGGAAACGATCTGTCGTCGCCCGCCGACGCCATGCCCGCTCAGCGTAGCACCAAGCGGTCGCTGGCGCGGCCCCTTCCGCGAGCGACGAAGCCCCTCTGGTAGCTCAGACCCGAAATGGGTATTTCGGGTCTGAGGTACTAGACTGACGGCATGCTCGAGCGCGTGAGCGTCGGCCAGGTGCGGTTCACGGTGCCGGGGCTCTCGGTCGACGCCCGCGGGGCGGTCATGGGGCGACAGCTGGTCGTTCGTTTTTCCACGCTCGATCGTCTCGTGACCTTTCTTCGGCTGTGGTCGGGCGAGCAGTCGCTCGACGACGTGCAGCCGGGGTTGCGACTCGTCCATGCTCGCGACACGGGGGGACCCCGCGACGTGCTGGCGAAGTTCGCCGTCGTCTCGCCGTCGCTCGTCGAGCCGATCACGCGCGCCGCGCGGCTGGCGGGCGGAAGCTGCTTCACGGGCACCGGGAAGCACTTCGTTCAGGTTCGTGACCCACAATCTCCGCTCGGATATGACGTGGCCGGGCTCGAGCCGGCGCCGGAGGACGCGGACGCGATCTTGTATGGCGCGGATCGGACGTGGGTCTACATGTTCGAGCGGGAGATCCCCTTCGAGACCTTGTTGCTGCAGCTCGATCTGATCCGCGACGAGCAGGGCAGTCTCGGTGGTGGTTCCCGGGACTCCTTTTTCCTGGCGGTGCGTCGGGGGCTGGGGCCGGTGGTGATCGACTACCTGCACCGGGCACAACGACGGCACCCGACGTTTCGGATCTCGGTGGCTTTGTGCGAGGTCCGGGGCGACACCACATTTCGCCGTGAGCCCCCGTTCTTGTTGATGAGGCTCTCGGAATTGCCGTCGCGCTTGCTGGGCCTGCTCTCTGGAACGCCCGGACTGACGCTGTTCGTCCCCGTCGTCGCCAACGTTGCCGTCGCGCTGGGCTACCGGCATCCGCTTCACCTCGGAGCTTGCCGCCAGGCGCTCCCCGCCGATCGGCTGTTCTTGTTCTCGCCGGCACCGCGCGGGGTGGCCATCGTCGAGCCGGCTCCCGTGTTCCTCCCGATCGGTGACCTCGTCCGGCTGGGGGGACGGGGGACACTCGCTGGCGCGGGCACCGCCGAGGCTGGATTTCGACCGGCCGCCACCGACGCGCTCGCGATTCCTTTGCGCATCGAGCCCGCGCCGGTCGGCGCTTCACGCGCCACCGCGACCTTGATTCCGTGGGAGCAGGTCGGATGGCTGCGATCGCTGTCCTATGCGTTGCCGGCGTCGGCCCTGCGCGGGTACCGCGTGGCCGTGCTCGGGCGCGGCGTGCTGGTCATGGCCACCGAAGCGCTTTCCGGGATTCCCTTCGGTCAGCTCATGCACGCTCCGGGCCCTGGGATCCTCGTCCCTCTGGGGTGGGAAATCCGCCCTCGCGTTTCACCGGTCGAGCTGGCGGCGAGCGTCGGCGCGACGGGTGGGGCCGTCGTCGTGTTTCCTGGGCCGGAGGAGCCGCCGTTTCGAATCCCATCCGAATCGATCACGGCGCTGCAGGCGTGTGCGCTCGGGACGGCCCCGCTCGCCGATCTGTCGGTGGAGACGGCGTTGGCCGGCGGGCGGCCGCCAGCCGCGCCGGTCGTGCTCGAGATCGAGAATCGTCCGCTTGGCCCCATGCCCTTGTGGCGCCTGCCGAAGTGACCCGAACTCGGCCCGGAACACGGCCCGCCGGAGGCTCGGACGGTGGGCCTGAATGCGCGAGGGTCGTGCATGTAGGTACCCGTAGGTCCCTAGATTCGCAGCGATTTTCACAACACGCGCACGTCCCGTGAGTTATCGTCGGGGCCCCACCCCCCTGGAATCGAGGAGGCCGAAGATGACAAGAACAACCCCAAAGTCTTTGCTCGCCGCCTGGCTAGTCGTTGTCGCGCCCGCGGCAGCGTTGGCGCAACCCACCAAGCCAGCGGCGACCCTGCCGGCGGCCACGCCCGCCGTGCCGGTCGCGCCCGTCCCCGCCAAGCCGGCCGCTCCCGTCGCCGCGTCCGCGCCGGCAGCACCCATCGCTCCGATGGCCAAGGTCACGCCAGCGCCGGCCGCGCCGGCGGCGACCAGGGCCGCGGCTCCCACGGCCGCCGCGCCCACGGCGCCCGTCGCCGCGGCGCCCGCCGGCCCGAAGCCGGCGACGGAGCTCGAGCAGATGAAAGTCCTGGAAGGAAGCTGGCGCTGCGATGGCCGCGCGCCCGCGGGCCCGAGCGGTCCGGAGCACGCGTACAAGTCAACCTGGAGGTTCAAGCGGGATCTCGACAACTTCTGGTGGGCGGCTGAATACCAGCAGGTGAAGGCCAAGACGAACCCGATGCCCATGAAGGCGAGGGGATATCTGACCTACGATCCCTCGTCGAAGGGCTTCGTCATGCTTGGCGTGGACAACATGGGCGGCACCAGCTCGGAGAGCACCTCGGGTTGGTCCGGCGACTCCGTCACCTTGGCCGGCGACGCCAGCATGGGCGGGCGAAAGATCCCGTTCCGCGAGGTCATCACGAAGCATGGTGACCGGGAGTTCACCTGGCGCGGCGAGATGAGGATGGGCGCCGACTGGGTGACGCTCGGCGAAGATCGCTGCAAGAAGTAGCTCGGCTGGACGGTCGCCCTTCGCGGTCCGTCCTTCATCGGAACACAGGGGCCCACACAACTGAGCTAGCGCAAGCTCGTTCGAGCTCGTTGGAGCTCGTTCAAGCTCGTTCAAGCTCGTCCAAGCTCGTCCAAGCTCGGCCAAGCTCGGCAGCGATCGCTTTTTCGATCGCGATCAAGTTTTTCCTGTTGCCGGCAGAAACGCACGTTGGTAACGTCGTGATGCCGGCCGGTGTGGATCCTAGCTCGGCTAAGCGAGCGTGGGTGGACGTCGTGCGCGGTGAGGGAGGGGAGCGATGCGCAGAGCGGTCCTCGTCGTTGAGGATGAGCCAGGGGTGAGACGAGCGATAGGCCGTCTCTTGGCGGATAGTGGGTTCAGCACGATCGAAGCCGGAAACGGACGCGAGGCCATCCAACGCCTGTCCGAAGAGACGCCGGTGGCCATCGTGATTGATTTGTTCATGCCCGTGATGAGCGGAGTGGAGCTCCTGAAGGCGCTGCGGCGCAACACCTACTATCGAAGGATTCCCACGGTGGTGGTGACGGGCTCGAGCACGGCGGAGGTCCACGGCGTCCCGACCGTGATAAAGCCTGACATCGGGGGATTACCGGGCCTCATCGAGTCGATGATCGCCCACCGAGCAGTCGCCAGCGAGGCGATGGCGAGCGAACGTGACGCGAGTCGAGCGGGCGTCATCCTGGGTGACGCGATCCCCGAGGTCCAGCCCAGCCGCGGGTCGGCACCGATGGCCGTCCTTGCCGAATCCGGCTCGTAGGCACGGCACCCTCCGGTCTGGCGCGGTCAGCGCTTCGAGACTGACGCAGGCGGCCCCGGTCGCTCGACGGCCGGCCCGGTCGATGCAATCTCGGCGATGTAGGCGGCCGCCTTCGCATCATCACGCACGAGCGCCGGGTATTCATAGGGCCCGAAGAGGTACCGGCGCAGCAGGGACCGGTGATCGTCGCTCGGCCCAACCAGCTTGAAGACGTCGACGCCAGGATGATTCACGCGCAAGTCGAGCAATCCGAAGGTGCCCATCTGCACGAATGGATGGCGCGCCAGCAGTCGCCCCAAGGCGCGTCGCTCCTCACCGTCGAGCGCATCCACCGCAAAGGCGACGAGCGCACCAGCGGACGGCTGCGCGGGGACGCCCGGCAACGCCACGGAGGGCGCCAAGGTCGACAGGCGGACGCCGCTCGTGAAGTCGCGATCGAGCTCGTAGCCGATCTCCATGCGGAAGGGGAACGACGGGTGGAGCAAGATCCGGTCGCCAAGCCGCGAGCGCCGGGTCAGCGTTCGGGCGAACATGGACCTAGGCAGGCGCGGATCGAACACCCTCCATTCCGGAATTCCCCCGTGTGCGCGGCTCTCGATCAAGCCCCCCCAGGTCGTGGGGAGGGTCCCAGCGAGGATCGCGGCCACCAGGACGGCGGCCGCCATCGACGCGCGCCTGCGACCGAGGTGAGCCAGCAGCGCCGCCGTCGTCTCCCACAGATCTGCGACTGCCAGCGCGGCGATTGTCCCGCCGAACAACAGTCGGTAAGCGTGGGTCACGACGGCGACGCGAAACAGCTCGAAATAGCCCAATGTGGCCGCCAGCATGCACAGGAACACCAGATCGCGGGGTCGCGAGCGCCGTCGGACCAGGCGAAGGAGGTGTGCGATCAACGACACGCCGATCGCCGCCAACAGCGGTCGACCGATCAACGTGCGGCAATAGGCGCTCATCGTCGTCAGAAACGACGTGTGCGACAGCGACGCGGAGCGGCTCCCGTAGGCCCAGATGAAGTCCGCCCATTGCCCCGCGCTCCTGACCGCGATGATGTGTAGAACCGCCGGAATCAAGGCCGCCGCAACGAACCACGGCACGAAGGTCACGTAGCGCCCCCTCTCGCGACGGGCGGTGACGACGACGTGGATCGCCCACGGAACGGTGACGAGATAGGGCGTCCATTCGAAGCCTTCGCTGAGCGCGAGCAGCGCCAGGGCGCCAGCCCCAGAACGCCAGGCGCCGGACTCGAGCCATGCGAGGTAGCAGGTGAAGGCTCCGAGCAGCGCCGCGATCGCGGGAAAGCCCGGATCGATGTGCGCCGCATACCAGGCATGGATCGGGACCACGGCGAAAGTCGAGGCACCCGCGAGCGCCGGGCCGGTGCCGCCCTGGCGTGACAGCAGCAGCGTCAGCAGCGCGAAGCAGGTCATGAACGCGAAGATGGACGCCAGGCGAACGCTCGCCTCGTGATCGCCGAACAGGGCGAAGCTTGCCGTCACCAATTGGTGGGTGAGGATGGGATGGTGGATGTAGTACGCGCCTGGCGCCGGCGCCGTGGCCCCCGGCACGTTGCCCGGCAAGATGCAGTCATTGCGCAAGGTATGGCGTGCGCGGGTTGCGTACTCGCCGGCGTGAAAGCCGTAGTGCCCGTAGTAGAAGGGGCCGAGCAGGCCGTAACACGCGACGAACAGGCAGACGACGCCAGCGACGGCCAACCCGACGCGAGCGAGGCGCGACAGCCCGGGCCGAGACGACGACGACGCTGCGTTCGTCGTCATGGATGAACTGACGCGAGATGCGGCGCGGGACACGTCACCGTTCGAGGGGCGTGAGGTCGGGCGGCGGCTCGCGATAGTGGTAACGGTAGACGAGCGCGAACCCGGCTCGGTCGTACAGGCGGGACGCGACCGCGTTCCCGGCGAGGACCTGCAGATAGGCCTCGCGCGCGCCGGCCCGCTCTCCCCACCTGAGCGCGCGCCGTAGAATCTCCGCGCCGAAGCCACGCCGGCGGCTGTCCGGTGCGGTGACGAGGTCGAAGAGGCCGAGCAGCCCCTCGTGGAGCACGCACATCCCGCAGGCCACCGGGCGCTCCTCCGCCACCAGCACGAAGAGACGTCGGGTGCCGGGGGTCGCGCTCAGAACCCGGCGATGAGCCCCGCGCGTCGCCTCGGCGGCGCCGCTCAGGGCTGTGAAGGCGTCGAGCCACTTGTCGAGACCGAGCGCCTCGATGCGCAGCGAAGCGGGGAGGCCCGGGGCGGCGACCGACGGAATAGTTGCGCTCATGTCCCGCGCACGGACCTCGACCCGATCGCCAAGCCCGTACCCACGCGCCTCGAGGATCCCGTCCAGCTCGGGCTGGGCGAACGGCGTCAACCGAAAGATCGGGGGCAGGCCGCGCGCGCGGTAAATTCGCTCGCAGGTCGAGATCTTGTCGAGCAAGGTGAGGCGCGACGGCCAAAGCGGCGTGATCGAGTTCGCGCGGCGCGTATACCCGTCCGCGAAGCGCAGGCGCCATCCGTCGAAATCCGAATCCGTCAACGCCGGCCATGCGCGCAGCGATGCCTCCTCGATTTGCCGCGCGCGCTCGCCGGCGTCGCTCACGACCCGGAGCGCGCTCCCGGAAAGCTCACCGGCTTCCTTGCATGGCCGCGAGGCGGTAGTTGGTCTTCAGGAAGGGGGGGTACGCGAGCGCACGTTGCCAGTAGGCCGTCATGACCTCGAGTGTGACGGGGAAGCTCGTCTCCAGGGACTCGAGCTGGGACAGCAGAGGCAAAAACGAGATATCACATTGCCCCGGTTTCTCACCGTCGAGCCAGGGACCGGCCGACGCCCTCAGCCGAGCTTCGATGGCGGTGAAGACGTCGTCCATTCGCTTGTAAGCTCGCCGATTGAACGTCGCGGGGCCTCCCTCGCCCTGCAACACGGCGACGAGAGCGTCGAGCGACGCGACGAACATCCGGACATCCGCCCGCCCGAGCGGTGTCTCGGGCTGGAGCGGTCGCCCCGGAAACGCCTCGTCTAGGTAGAGCTGGATATTGAACGCGTCCGTGAGGACGAAGCCGTCGTGAATCGCGAGCGGTGAGCGCGTCGTCGGATTGTTCTTCACCACGCGCGGATCTGGGAACGAGATGTCACCTGGAAGCCAATCGTAGGCGATCCCTTTTTCCTCGGCGGCGAACCGGACACGCCAGGCGAGAGGGTCCTTCAAGTAGCCATAAATCTCGAACATCGGGGCACAATACCATCTACCCCCGAAGGGCCCAAGGCAGGGGCCCAGGGCGGTCGGGGCGTCCAAGGGGCGTCGCGAGACCGTCGCGAGACCTTCCTGGGCCGTCCCGATACCGACCGGGCTGGTGTCCGGATTGTGGGCGGGCGCTCTGGTAAGCCGCTCCGGAACGTGTTACCACGCGCCAATGCAAACAAAACCTCACCTGTCCCGGTTCTTGGCAGTGGTCGCGATGGGCTCGGTCTTCGCGGCGTGTGGCCGCACCGGAGCGGGGGCCGGGGGCGCCGCTCCGGACCCCAAGACCGACGACCAGAAGGTGTTCTATGCGCTGGGCCTGGACATCGGGAAGAATGTCGAGGTCTTCGGCATGTCGCCCGCGGAGCTCGAGCTCGTCAAGCTGGGCCTCTCGGACGCCATCTCCAAGGCCAAGCCGAAGGTGGAGCTCGACACCATCAGGCCGAAGATCTTCGATATGGCGCGCAAACGGCAAGATCTGAAGGCCGTGGCGGAGAAGCAGAAGGGGAAGGAGACCGTCGCGAAGGCGGCGAAAGAGACGGGCGCGGAGCAGCTCCCCTCCGGGATGGTCATCAAGACGGTTCGGGCGGGCACCGGTGACGGCCCGGCCGAGACCGACACTGTGAAGGTGAACTACGAAGGCCGTCTGGCTGACGGGACGGTGTTCGACAGCTCGTACAAGCGAAACCAGCCCGCGCAGTTCCCCCTGCGCGGCGTCGTCAAGTGCTGGACCGAGGGCTTACAGAAGATGAAGATCGGCGGCAAGGCGCAGCTGACCTGCCCGGCGGAGGTCGCTTACGGCGATCAGGGCCGGCCCCCGACGATTCCCGGCGGCGCGACGCTGATCTTCGACATCGAGCTGCTCGAGATCACGAAGCCGGAGCCACCGAAGCCCGCGGCGCCCGCCGCGACGTCCGAGCCCACCAAGCCCGGCGCGACACCGGCAGGCGCGGCGCACCCGGGGGCGAAGGTCGCCCCCGCCGCGAAGCCGGCCGCGACACCGCCGGTTCACTAGTGCCGGGGAGACTCGGAGGGCTCGCAGCCGCTGGCCCTCCGAGCCCTCCGAGTTTCCCGATCGTCGAGGTAGCTGCTGCTACGGCGACGACGTCGCGCGCGCGTCGCGAACTTGCCGCGGTGGCTCGTGCAGATCCTTCACGAGGCGAACCCACGAGAACGCGCGCAAGATCATGTGGGTGATGTCGAGCTCCCACCAGTAGAAGCCTTGTCGCTCGGAGCGCTGGTAGTGGTGGTGGTTGTTGTGCCACCCCTCGCCGAGGGTGAAGACAGCGATGAGGAAGCTGTTTCGGCTGTCGTCGTCGGTTTCGTACCGCCGCCTGCCGAACGCGTGCGCCAGCGAGTTGACGCAGAACGTGCCGTGCCATAGCAGCGTGTTGGACACGAAGAAGCCCCATAACAGCGCCCACCACCCCCCCAGGAGAAACAGCGTCACTGCCAGCAGCACCGGCGGCACGAGGTTCAGCGTGTTCAGCCAGCGGAGCTCGGGAAACTTCGCGAAGTCCTTGATCCGATCGAAGTCGGTGTCCACGTATTGCTTGACCAGGATCCACTTCACGTGAGCCCACCAGAAACCGTGCTGCCGCACCGAGTGGATGTCTCGCGGCGTATCCGAGTATTTGTGGTGCGCGCGGTGGTGGGCGGCCCACCACAGCACCCCCTTTTGCGTCGCCGTCGTTCCCAGCAGCGCCAGTAGGAATTGAAACACCCGGCTGGTCTTGTACGAGCGGTGGGAAAAATACCGGTGAAAGCCTGCGGTCAAGCCGAACATGCGGACGGCGTAGAGCCCGAGCGCCAGTGCCAGGCCCTTCCATGACCAGCCCGACGCGATGACGCCGACCACCGCGACCGCCTGCACGCCCCAGAAGGGCAACATCGCGAACCATTCGACCCCGAGCGTGCGCGGGTCCGGAATGGCGCCGGTCTTTTCAGCGCCGTTCTGGGGATCTTGATCGACGGATTCTGGTGGCGTTTCTGGATCGAGGGGGAGGACGGCGCTGGCGGGCCTGGATGGAGACATTGAACCTCGCTTGGCTGGTTCGAAGGTCGGGGGAAGCTATCAGGACTGGGCCCCGTATCCAACTGTTTAGCGGGCGGGCCGACCCGGCTTCGCGGCCTGATGTTCCAGGGTCGCGCGCCGTCGCCGGCGCAGGGCGAGCCCGAGCACGACCAGCGCCGAGAGCATCGCCGCGGTCGGAAGCAGCGACCGGCCGTGCGGCGGTTGGGGCGCTGGCTGGTTCTCGGCGCTCGGATCGTTCGAAGGCCGGGGAAGCGTGACGTCGCCGGCGGCCTGACGAGGTCGCGCCGCAGCAGGCTGCGGGGCCGAGGCGGGCGGGGCGTCGTCGAGGGGGTCGGCCGGCGCTGGACGACGGCGATCCTGCGTCGCCTGGACCGAGTTGGCGATGCCGACGATGGCCTCCTCCAGGGCATGGCGGACAGGCCCGCTTTCCAGATCGGCCGCCAGGTGCCGGGTGATCTGGCGCGCGTCGATCTCCGGAACGATTCCCGCGGGACCCAGACCCGTCTCCAGCGCCGCGCGCCGCTCGTGCTTGGCCACGGCGAGGAGGACCTGCGGTGGTCCAGGTGCGTCAAGGTGACGCTCGGAGAATGTCCGCCGCGCGAGCTCCCCGATGGCTTCATGCCTGGGCAACCGGGGCACGAGCACAATCGAGACGGCCGCTCCCGTCTTCGCCGCCTCGGCCTGCAGCCGTCGCGCCAGCCCCGACCGCTCGTTGGCGCGCAGAACGCCGGACTCATCCCAGATTGTCCCTGCCAAACTTGGTGCTCCCTGCGCAGCTGCGGTGACGGGGCCCGCTCCAAGCGCGGGCCGCGCGAGGAGCGCGCTCGCGACCCCGACCACGCCGACCAGCCGTCTTCCCGAGACGCCGGAAATCAGAGCGCGAGGGCGGGTCACGTAAATACTCCCACCTTGATCGTAACACATCTCACGGATGAACGTCGCCCTGTTGGTCGCATCCGTCTGGCCTCTGGCTCACAGTCCATCGAGGAGGGCGCGCGCCCGCGGCGCCGCGAAGTGGTCGGGCCAGCGCGCGAGGAACGCCTCGAGCGCCCGTCTCGCGTCCGCGCTCCTCGCCAGCCGGACCAGCGCCAACGCTTCGCCGAAGTGCGGTTCGGGCTCCCCGGGCGCCGCCCGAATGGCCGCCCTGAACTCCTCCAGGGCTTCGGGGGCGCGGCCCAGCCTCACGAGGGCGAACCCACGGTTCGTCCTGGCGGTGGGCGCCGTGATTCCCTCGAGGAGCGCGGCGGCGCGGCTGATGTCGCCGCGCTCCAGGGCCACGGCCGCTGCCTGCATGAGCGCCTCGATCCGTCGCGCCGGTGCAAGGCACGTCATGGGAGGCGCGAGCGCCCGCCGCAAGGCCGCGTCGGCGCGCTCCCAGGTCCGTCGCTCGACGAACACCTCCGCCAGCCGACGCTGCCATTCGCACCCCGAGACCGGTGACGACGGGGGGGCGCTTTCGATCGGGAGCGGCCGGCTGCCGTTCGCCGGATCGAACGCGAAGGTCAAGGGAATCTCTTCGGCGGCGACGAGGGCATCCGTGTCCGGTCCGCGCCGGGCGAACACGAGCGCGTCTGTGCTGCGCAGCACGAGCGCCCACCGGGCGGGATTGAAGAGCGCTGCCCGCGGGTTCACCTCGGGGAAGCTGACGAGCGCGGCGCGTACACCGTACCGCGCGAGAAGCTCATTCCACTCTTCTGAGTTGAGGTCGGTCCGCCGCAACAAGGCGTGCCATGCGGCCGGGTAGGCGTTGATGCGCGGATCCTGAAAGACGCGGTGGCGGGGCCAGCCTTCCCAGGCCAGGTACGACCCGACCTCGAGATCGTTGTAGAGCCTGTCGCGCAGGCCGTGGCCATCGATCCAGTCGATCGCTGCGAACGGCACCAGCCCCGGCTCGATCTCGAGATCGACCAGCCGCTCGCCGCGTCGCGCGGCCACGATGCGTGGGGCGCAAGCGAGGACCACCAGTCCCGACAGGATCCCGATCTGCGCGGCGCGGCGCGCGTTCGCGGAAGGCGTCGAAGCGTGGACCCCGTCAGCGCGGGGCCCGCGGCCCAGCAGGCGGGTCGCCTGCGCGGCGACGTAAGGTCCCGCCAGCAACGAGAACTCGGCCACGAAGCGGATACGCCTGGCGCCGAGCAGCCCGAACGCGACGATCGGCAACAGGTGCCGGAGCGCCAGACGCCCGCCGTCCGGGACGAGAACCGACAGCCCCGCGGTCGCGACGACGGCGCCGCAGAGGAAGAAGAACGGACCGTCGGTAGGCCATTCGGCGACCCGGTACTCCTGCAGGGGCCGCAAGTACGGCATCCGAAAGTGGTTGGCCACGTAGCCGAGGAATGCGGCCCCGGAGGGTGTCGCGAACAGCAGGGGGAGCAACCCCAGGGCGACGACCACCGCCCTCGTCCCGTCGGTGGGCCGACCGTCGAGGCGGCAGCCGAGCGCGTAGAGCACCAGCAGCACCGGCGCGAGGAAGAAGCATGAATTGCCGTTCGCCCACACGAGGCCGATGGGCAGCAATGCGAAGAGCAACCGGCGGCGCCCCGCCTCGGCCCGGTCGAGGGCCAGGAGGACGAGCCCGAGCCCGACGAACGTCACCAGGTGAGGTCGCTCGACGAACCGTGGCTCGGCAGCCCACGCCGCCAGCGCCAGCGCGAGGGCCGCCAGGGCAGGATGAGCGCCGCGCCGGAGGGCGACCCGGAAGAGCAGGGCGAACGTCGTGGTGACGAACGCCGTCTTCAACAGCACGGTCGCGGCGATCCCTCCGGCGCGGTAGGCGAGGGCGAGTCCGATCTGGAACAGCCAGGCCAGGTTCGGATCTGGGAAGTCGGGGTTCGTGAAGGAGAGCAGGTTGGTTCGCGGAACCGCGCGGGCGCCGAGGATGATTTCGCCGAGCCGCAGGTTGTAGAACAGATCGGTCTCGTCCATCGGTTGGAGGCAGCGGTTCGCGACGAAGAACAGGACGACGGAGGTGGCCGCCCACGCCCAGGCTCGCTGGCTGCGCGTCAGGGGCGCCGCGGGGGTTTCGGTCGTCATCACCGGGCAACCCCTTCTCCGTGCTCTGGCGCCACGTCATAGATTCGGACGTCAGCCGTGGTGAAGCGCGGGTGGAAGCGGCCGCCGTTGGCGTCGGCCCAGGCGCGCTCGACCGGGAACCCTTCGTCGTCGTGTGGCATCGACGGCAGCACGTTCGGGTACAGACGGGCGACGAAGAGGACCTCTATCTTGGCGGCGTCTAGGTTCGCGAGCCACGCGCGGAGATCGGGCCGCGCGCGCTCGGGCGCTGGTTCGGCGGTGACCGGCGCGGCCTGGGGGACGTCTCGGAAGTCATGCAGGCGGTCGTCCAACCGCCCGGCCGTGTTCACGTAGCGAACGGTATTCTCGAGCCGCCAGCCCCACAGGGGAAGGGGAAGGTTCGAGCCGGCATAAGCGATGCGGCGGCCACGCACCTGCTCTCGCACGTAGGCCCACGCGTCGTCGTGATGGTCCCCGATCCGGTAAGGAAGCTCGTCGGGACAGGCGCGAATCCAGACGACGCCCGCGCACGCGCACGCTCCTGCGAGCAGAGCGACGGGCAATCCTCGGCGCCGCCCGCGCTCGACCTGGCTTGGAGCAACAGAGCCCGTGGCCGACGCGGACGAGTCCGCGAAGGGCAGCCGTGGCCCCAGCGCAGCCGACAGGGTGACGACGCCCCACGCGCCCGCCACCAGCAGGCGCGTCGCGGTTGGATATTGGAGCGCGGCGCCCACGACGGCGGGGGCGAGCACGAGCGGCCGCAGCGCCTCGGGCACCAGCGAGGCGGCCTCGGCCAGCATCACGCTCGCAACTCCCCAGGCCGGAAACAACAGCCGGGCCTGCTGATAGGGGAGCACCACCCAGCCGAACGCGACGAGGACGGCAACCGCCAACGGCCGCTCGGGCCGCTTCGCCAGCACGAGGCCGCCAAATCCGGCGATCAGGGTCAGCAGGAATCCCCAGCCCGTCTCCTCGAACATCTCAACCAATGGTTGAAGGTTCCTGGTGGGCAGGTGGTAGGTCCAGGCGCGCATGGTCGCGCCCTCGTAGAGGCCCTTTCCGAGGATCAGCGGGCCGAAGCGAAGCGTGACCGGGAAGATGGGGTCGCCCGTGGCGATGACGTTGCGCAGGTACCAGAAGCCTCCGCAAGCCAAGGTCAGCAGGCCTAGCACCAGAACCGACCGCCTCCGCGACCATCCCGAGCCGCACCGCAGGAGCGCGGCCACGCCGGCGGCCCCAAGCAGCCCCAGGTAGGCCCCGCCAACGTACTTCGTCCCGGCCATCAGGCCGAGGCCCACGCCCAGGGCCGCCACGTCGAGGCCGGAGCGATGCTGGCGCAGGCGCAGCACGAACGGAACGCAGGACAGGAAGAACGACGCGAGCGCGAGATCCGACATGGCGTCCGACGACTGCATCCAGATCTCGGGGATCATCAGGAACGCGAGGGCGGCGCCGCAGCCCAGCAGGCGGGCCAGCCCGAGCTGCCGGGCGGTGGCGTAAATGGCCAGCGCCGCCAGTGCCGCGAACGGCGCCTGCCCAGCCTGCGCCAGTCGGAGGTTCCCGGTGAGGGACATGGCAAGCTGGTAGGTCAGCTCCGCGTTGCTCGGAGCGTAGGCGGGCGCCTGGTCCCCGAATGGGGTGGGCACGACGCTGATCCGTCCGGCGGCTCGCCAGGTCGCCGGAATGTGCAGGTGATACGACAGGACGTCGTAGGTGGAGTGTGCGCGGTGAAGACCCTCCCAGAGCCGACTGAGAAGCGCGACGCCGAGCGCGGTGGCAGCGAAGCGGTCAGTCCTGGTGAAGCGGGGCGGTCGGTCCTGATCCGTCTCGTTTCGCGCCCGACGGTGCGCCGCCACGAGCGCGCCGAGCCCCACCAGCCCGGCGGCGCCCACGATGGGCGTCGCCACCGCCAGCGCGCCCGCGAACCCGGCCGCCGCTTCCGTGACGACCACGATCCCGAACGCCGCCAGCGCGCCGCGTAGCCAAAGCATCGAACGCGGCGCACTGCGCCCGGCGGGCGTCACCAGACCGCCTCGTCCTCGGGCGCGGGGACGGCGGGCGCGGGGACGGCGAGGGCGGCTGCGACGCCGGCAGCGCCGACCAATGGCCAAGCGCCGGGAGCCACCAGCCCTGCGAAGCCCCCCACGAACATTACCGTCAGCGCGACACCGAACGCGCGGCCGCTGTTCCGCGACGCCGCCGCCAGCCCTCCACCCGAGCCAGCTCCGCTCGCGACGCGGACCCAGAGGAACAACGGGGTCGCCCACACCAGGCTCATGACCCAGGAAACCGGCGCCACGATCACGCCGAGCAGCAAGCCGCCCCAGTACCACACCGGAGAGGCCGAGCGGCGCCGCGCGGTCCACGCCAGCGCGGCGGTCCCGACCAGGCCAACGGCGAAGGCCACCGCGGGCGAAGGTGGACGATGGCCCGACAACAGACGGGGCAAACTGGCGTTCCGGCCAAACTCCCCGATTCCCTGCGCGAACGCGCGGCCGTGCCCATCGATCCGGGCGACGCCATTCGCCAGGTCGGCGCTGACCTTGGCGAGGGTGTCGTCGTCGAGCAGCCAGTCCTCGGGGCCCCCCTCGCCGTAGAGCGCGGCCCGGGGAAGCACGTCCGTCAAGTACTCCGCGCACAAGTCCCGTCCCGACACGGCGACGGATGCGGCGCCGTACAAGCCCAGGGCGCCAACCGTGGCGGCCGCCCAGCGCCAGCGTCGCGCGCCGAGGAGCACCGGCAGGATGCCCAGGACGAGCGGCTTTCCCAGCGCGCAAGATCCCAGGGCCAGCCCGGCGACGGCGGCGTGGCGACGCCAGCGCCACGCCGCCGCGAGCATGGGTAGCAGCAGGAGATCGATCTGGCCCCGCTCGACGGCGGCGAACACCGGCGGCCACACCGCCGCCAGCGCCAGCGTGACCGCGAGGTTGGGCTGGCGCCGCCCGGCACCTGGGGTCGCGAGGCTGGGGTCGCCGGCCACGACGCACAGACCCAGGACCAGCGCCAACAAGGACGCCGCCGTGAACAACGTCTTTGCCCAGACGAATGGCAGCGCCGCCAGAGGCCGAAACAGCTCGGCCACGATCGGCGGATAGAGAAACCGGCTGTGACGGTAGACCGCCACGCCGTCCCAGGGGCCGCCCGGAGTCCCGAGGTGGTTAACGTACGGATCGAGGTGCAGGGCACGTGCGCGCGCCGCCGTGAAGAAGGCGGCGAAGTCCTGCTGCAGGGAAGTGGTCGTCAACCATCCGGAGGCCACGCAGGGCACCGCCGCGGCGAGCAGCATCGCCGCGTTTCGAGCCAGGGGCGACGCGGCCCAGGCGGCCCGGACGCTCATTTCAATAGCGGGGGATGGCCGGATCGATGACTCTGGACCAAGCGTCGATCCCCCCTGCCAGCGAGGCCACCGGGCCCACCTGGTGCGCTTCGAGGATCGCGGCGCCGGAGAGGCTGCGCACGCCGTGGTGACAATAGACGACGATCAGGTTGCCGCCCTTGACGCTGCCCTCGACCTCCGGCCATCTCTTCTCGAGCTCATGCAGGGGAATCAACAGCGTGCCGGGCAGCGCCGCCGTATCGTGCTCCCACGCCTCCCGCACATCGAGGAGCGTGGGCGGTTCCGGCGTCGCCAGCAATCGGGCCAGCTCGTCGACGCTGATTTGCCGCGGCATCGAGCCCGATGATGCCACAGGTGACGCCCATGGTGGCGCGCGTTCGCTCCAACATGGGAGCCCGAGGGCGCGAGCGTGGCGCGAACCGCGCGGGTCTCCGGGAAGATCGGATCTTCACGGGCGGGGAAACTTCTGTAATATGCGCCGTGATGACGACTTCCTCGAGACGCGACCCCCCAGTTCGGACGCGGCGCAGGTGGCCCGTCCGTAGCGAGCATCTCGCGCCTGCCGTGACAGCCAGTCTGTTGGCGGCGATGCTCCTCGCGACGCCAGCGTGGGCGTCGCCGGCCTCGGATGCGCCGGCTTCCGTCCCCGCGAGGGCAGTGAATCTCCGGCTCGACAATCGGACGGCCGGGCGTCTGCTCGCGGAATCGGGCTCGGGGGCCTCGTCGACCGAGGACGACTCGGGCGGTGACAAGAGCAAGGCGGGGGACAACGCAGGCGAGAAGTCGGACGAGCCCAAGCTCACCGTAACGAAGGCGGACAAGGCAGCCAAGAAGCCCGCCGCCGACTCGGGGGACAACCTGGCGTTCCTGAAGGACTGGCCTTTCTGGGCCATCGTCGGGGGTGTCGTGATCGCGGGCGCGGCCACCTACATGATCGTCCAGAATCACAACCAGAAACACGCCTGCAGCGCGATCTACGACGCCGGCTGCTTTGGAGCGAAATGATGCGAAGCGGGATCGGACTTTGCGCCCTGGCTCTCGGCGGCCTCGTCGGTTGCGGACAGAACAGCTACTTTTCGGTGGAGGTGACCATCCCCTCCGGAATCTCCTCCGGGACCCTGCAGAAGATCGCGTCCTGTGAGATCATGACTTCGGGCGCCGTCTCGGACGAGACCGACTTCCTGCTCAGCAATTCGGTCTGCTCGACGAGCGCATCTTACTCGGGGCTGCCCACCGACTCCGCCGGCAACCATGTCCTCGGGACCTTCGAATACGGCACCTCTAAGGATTCGGGGACCGTCACGTTCAAGATCCTCCTCGAGGACGGCAGCCGCGGCACCATCGGATCGGGGACCAAGGACGCGAGCATCAAGTCGGGGGGCATCGAGCCCGTGACCCTGCTGGTCACTGACACCTCCGGGCTCTGACGGGCTGCGAAGGGCGCGGATTCCACAAGAATCGGTGGATATCCGGCAGCCCGAGGCTACTTGGCGGTGTCGTCCTCGCGGCCGAAAACGTCATCGTGATAGCGCAGGACCAGGTAGAGCGTGGCCACCGTGAAGGCAGCGCCCGAGATGAAGGCGACGTTGGCGGCGGTCCCGAAGTGCATCTTTTGATCGAGGTCGCTCTGGGTGTCGGCGCGGGTGGCCCCCGACGGCGTCAGCTGCGACAGCACGCCCAGGAAGCCGCCGGTCGCGAACGACAACCCCGCGAGTGACGCAGTTGCCACGGCGGTCTTGGTGGGCCAGAGGCGCCGCCGCGGCAGATTGGCCTCGGTGAGGGTCACGCCGAGGTCCTGCCCAGGGAAGACGTCAACCGATGAGAGCCACGGGAAGCGCCCCTCGGCCTCGACGCGCACGCTGTGCTTCCCGGCGAGCAAGGTTCCGGAGATGAGCGGCGTCACGCCAAGGTACGCGTTGTCGATCGACACACGCGCGCCCGGTGGGGCGGAGCTGAGCTGAATTCGCCCTGGCTCGACGCGCGGCCTGAACAATTCGTCGGCTGCCGACTGGACCGCGGGGATCAGATCCTTCACGCCGCCGTCGACCAGGCGAAAGATGTGGTTCTCGACGCGATTTGTCTCGACGTTGTTCAGGTTGAGATTGAAGAGGTATTGCTTGCCCCGCGTCCCGACGGTCCCGGCGACGATGCGCCGCACGCCGAGCGACACGGCCGCCCGGCCCATGCAGGACAGGTCGTCGATGCAGGCCTGGGCGCGTTGTTCGCTCTCCACCCCGAGCCTGGTCCGAAACTCCTCGCGCCCGGCCATCTCCACCCCCCGGTGCTGGGCGATGGTGGCGATGATGACCTCGGTGAGGTTGTCGGCCAGCTCGGCGTCGCGTTCGGTGGTCCCGAGGACCAGCACCGCCAATTTTTCGGGGTGACCTTGCGCTTGCACCGGCTCTTCCGCGCGTGCCAGCCCCGCCGGAGTGCCCGCCAGCGCGGCCGACACCGACATGGACACGGTAGCCGCCACGAGCCCGGCTCGTCCGGACGAGAATGGAAACCACGGTCGCGCGCGCATGACGAATCCTCTCATGACGACGGGGCGCACATGTTGGACAGACATTTCCCGGACGAACAGGCGACGTTCGACGGACACGGGCTTCCATCAGGCAACGAATTATTGGGGAGACAGACCGGGACTCCCAGCGCGGCGCCGCACCAGCCGCCGCCCGCGACCCAGCGGTCGCCGCTGGTGGCGCTCGGGGGGCCACAGTCGGCGTCGACGGCGCAGGGCGCGGTGCAGATGCTGGGCGCCATGGGAAAAGTGGGGTTACAGGTCAAGTCGCCGACGCAGTTGCTGTCCGCTGTGCACGGATAGCCGAAGTATCCCGGGAAGCAGACGGGCGGGGCGCCCGCGACGCCCGAGGGCAGGCAGGTATGGCCGATGCCACCCCGCTGGGGACACTTGCCCTCGGCCGAACAGGGCAAGAGGCAGGTGCCTTGCTCGTCGGTCGGGTTGAAGCGGTTGCAGATCTCGTCAGGGTTTCGCGGCAGGCAGTCGGCGGTCGTGTTGCAGATCGAACCGCGATACGCGTCCGGCGTCTGGCAGAAACCGGGCTGATTGGGGGCCGCGTTGTTCTTCACGCAGACGAACTTCCCCTGTTCGCCGTCGAATCGGGAGCAGTCGGCGTCACTGTCACAGGCGGTGGTGCAGACGCGGTAGCCGATGCCGGTGTCGACGCAGCTTCCCAGCATGCAGTCGATGGAGTCCTCGCACGTGAACCCGAGCAGGCCCGGAATGCAAACGTTGGGCGCGATCGAGGTCGACACCTTCTTGTAGCATAGGAAGTTCGGCGGGCACCGGAGGTTCGAGTCGCAGTTGGGCACGCAGATGTCGGGTGGGTGAGCGTCGGGGGGGATGACCTCTTGCAGGCAGGTCTCGCCCGGCGAGCACGAGGTGCCGCGGGACTTGCACCCGGTCTGCAAGCAGAACAGGTGATCGAGCTCGAGGTCGGCCGCGGCCGGATAAATCGTCTGCGATAGAAACGAGGTCGCGCAGACCGATCGCACCGGATCTCGGCACTCCTCGTCATGGCTGCAGGGACTGAGGGTGGTGCAGACCCCCTCGTCGGACAGCAGGTCCGTCCGGTAACAGGCGAGACCCTCCTGGTCACACGCGCTGCCGTCGGGGCTCGAGGGGCTGCACGAACGAAGCTGGATCTCCGACGCCAGGCAGACCGCGCCTTCGAGCGGCGCGAAGGGGACGTCGCAGGTCTTGGCGCAGAAGTCGGTCGCCCCGATCTGGCGCGCGGCGAAGCACCCCATTGGCCGCCCGGTCGCGTCCGTTCCACAGGCCGGATCGGGCGCGGCGGTGTCACACGAGAAGACGCGGTGGTCGAGCTTCGCGGGGTCGACCCGGCAGCCGCCGCCGAGCCCGAGCATCGTTCCGGATATGAAGAGCAGAGCGTGGCGCAGGCCGGGCGGCTGGATCACTTGATCATGCTTTCTATGAAGACAGCGTCGGGCGCGTTCGGCGCCACATCGAGGTACCGGCGATAGTTGTCCTTGGCGAGAGCGACGTCGCCCGCGCGCATGTAGCACTTGCCCAGGAACTTGTAGATGGCGGCGGCGCGCGGTGCCGCGCGCTTGGCCTCTTCGCCGCGACGACAGGCCGCCGCGACCTCTCCTTGCGCGAGCAATCTCTCGCCGTCGGCGACGCTGTCCCGGGGCGCGCGCCCGGCCGCGAGACCGCCGGCCTTGTCCTCCGCGCCGCCAGCGGCGGGCTCTCTGGAGGCCGCCGGCTGCGCGCGCGGGGCCGCGGCCATCGCCGGCGCGGATTGGTCGAGCGCCGGGGTGTCCGGGCCCCGCAGGGCGTGCTGACCGGCGGACTCGGGCGCCACCGTGGACGGGTGTCGCGCCGCCGGGCTCGCTGCCACGGGCCGAGGGCCCGTCGTCCTGCGGCGAAGCGCGTGATCGGGGGACGCCGCCGCGACCGCGGACCCGCGCGGCGACTGGTCCGGTGCCGGCGCCGCGGCCGTGGCCGCGATCGCGGCGGTGGCCTGGACGGGGACCTCCGCCTGGGCCGGCGGTGGCACGACGGTTGGCGCGACCGGGGTCGACGGCGGGAGTGAGGTCGGCAGCGGCGCGACCTGGACCTGGGGATGCCGGACAGAGGTTGCCGGCGTGCCCACGCTGCGGGCGAACCCGATCGCGAGCAACGCCGCGATGGTCGCGCCGCCGAGCCCGACCGCGAGCCGTCCTCGGGTGGAACGACCGGGCGCCGCCGTCGCGCCGGTCGGCGGCTTCGCCGGAATCGTCGTCCCCGACGACCCGGGACCGGTCAGCGACAGCGTCTGGGCGTTGGCGAGGGCCCGGCGGTCGGTCACGGTCGTGGCGACCTTCTGTAGCTCGTCGCGAAAAATCGCCGCCGTCGCCGGGCGCAGGTCGCGGCTCTTCGCCAGGCCCCGCAGGATCAAATCGTCGAGAACGGGCGGGATCGACGCGTCCGCGCGGCGCCGGCTGGGCACGATCGGCGCCTCGCTCAGGTGACGGCTGACGATGCCGATGGGCGTCGCGGCCCTGAAGGGCACGTCACCCGTCGTCATCTGGTACAGGATCACGGCCGCCGAATACAGATCGGTCCGCCCATCGAGGGGCTCGCCGCGCGCCTGCTCGGGTGACATGTACTCGGGCGTGCCGCACACCAGCCCTTGGACCGTCAGCATCTGGGCCTCGCTGCCCGGTTGGGTGTCGTCGGCGGCCGACTTGGCTATCCCGTAGTCGCAGACCTTGACGAAGTCGGGCTCGTCGCGACGCTCGATCAGCATGATGTTGCTGGGCTTGAGGTCGCGGTGGATGAGCCCGTGCGCGTGGGCCTCGTCCAGGGCGGCGAAGACCTGCGACATGATGTGGATCATTCGCGGCAACGGCAGCGGAAACTCGTCACGGATCACCTCGGCGAGATCCCGCCCCGAGAGCAGCTCCATCGCGATGTACAGCGTCCCGTCGCGGTCCTGCCCGGAGTCTATGATCTGCACCGAGTTCGGATGGTTCAGGCGGGAGGCGCTCTTCGCCTCGCGCTGGAATCGCCGCACCAGCTTGTCATCCCCCATCAGGTGCGGGTGAAGCACCTTTACGGCGACCGCCTTCCCCAGCGAGAGCTGCTCGGCCTGATAAACGTTGCCGGTGGCGCCGCTGCCAATCAGCTGATCGATCCGGAAGTTGCCACCTATGACCTGGCCGATGAAGCCGACGGATTCGTCTTGGGTCCGGTCTTGAAAGGATGTCATGTCACTCGGCCGAGCGAGCGAGCAGCATGATAACGCAACGGCCGGGGTACACCCAAGCTCCGCGTGCAAGTGTCGCGCAATCGGCGGAAAACGGCCGCCTCGCGCGCGGCGCGAGGTGGCCGTTTCTGGGCAGCTCTATTTGTTTGGCTGCGGGGTCATCCGGAGGTAGGGGCGAACGACGGTGTAGCCCTTTGGAAATTTTTTCTTCAAGACCTCGGGGTCTTGCAGCGACGGGACGATGACGCAGTCGTCGCCGTCCTTCCAGTCCGCGGGCGTCGCCACCGAATGGCTGTCCGTCAACTGCAAGGAATCGATGACCCGCAACAACTCGTTGAAATTTCTCCCCGTGCTGGCCGGGTAGGTGATCATCAATCGCACCTTCTTCTTTGGATCGATGACGAAGACCGAGCGGACGGTCTGCGTGTCGTTCGCGTCGGGATGAATCATGCCATAGAGCTTCGACACCTTGCGATCCGCGTCGCCCAGGATCGGAAAGTTCAGCTTCGTGTGCTGGGTCGCCTCGATGTCGGCGATCCACTTTTCGTGCGACGCCACGTCGTCGACGCTCACGGCGATGACCTTGACGTTGCGCTTGTCGAACTCCGGCTTCAGCTTCGCCACCGTCCCGAGCTCCGTGGTGCAAACGGGCGTGAAGTCCTTGGGGTGCGAGAACAAGACGGCCCACTTGTCTCCGATCCATTCGTGGAACTTGATTGTGCCCTCCGTCGACTCCTGAACGAAGTCGGGTGCTACCGAACCGAGAGTGATGCTCATGGAATGCTCCTTGGTCTTCGAATGGACAGCGTGACCGGTCGCCGTTATATCGCCTGGATCGCCCAGGTTCCACCCTCTGCACGCGAGCCCGGCCACTTCGCCGGACAGGCTGGGGGCGGCCCGGCCACCCGTCAATGACCCGCGCATCGACCCACGCATCGCAATTCGATTTTGTCGTCCCCGAGGCGCTGGCAGGCGAGCGGCTCGACAGGGCGATGGCGCGCGTCGCCCCCGGCGTCAGCCGCGGGGAGGCGCGTCGCCTGATAGCGGCGGGGGTGGTCTTCGTCGGCGGCCGGCGCACGGGGATCAGCTCGCGGCAGGTGCGGGCCGGCGAGCACCTGCAGTGGGACGAGCCCGCGGTCGTCCCCCCGGAAGGGGAGGGCCCGCAGCCCCGGATCGTCCTCGAGCGACCAGAGCTGTGGATCATCGACAAGCCAGCCGGGATGCCGGTCGAGCCCACGCGAGGTGGAACGCAGGGCACGCTCGTCGATTGGCTGCGGCGGCATCACGGCGGTGGCCTCGTGGCCCATCGCCTGGACGTCGCGACGAGCGGGCTCCTGGTGGTGGCGCGGGAGCGTGAGGCGCTCGTGGCCTTGAATGCCCTGTTCGCTGCGCACGCGGTGCGCCGGTTGTACCTGGCGGTGGTCAGCCCGGCGCCCGCCTGGGAGCGGGCCACCCTCGACGAACCGCTCGATGGCCGACGGGCGGTCACCCACGCCTCCGTGCTCGGGCGGGCGGCGACGGCGGCGCTCGTGCGGGTCGAGCTCGAAACCGGCCGGACCCAGCAGATCCGGCGCCACCTGCGGCTCGCCGGCCATCCCGTCGTCGGCGAGAGCGCCGGGGGAGCCCGAGACGCGGGGCGGCTGTTGCTGCACGCCTTCTTCCTGGGGGTGCCCTGGGCGGACGCCGCAAATGCCCCGCTCCTGCTGGCGTCGGCCGCGCCTCCTCCCCCGGATTTCGCGGCGCGCTGCGCGACGCTGGGGCTCGTCGTCCCGGACCTGACGGAGGCGCTCGCGGTGGCCGCGGCGGGCCCGGGCGTGCGGTAGAGACCCGGCGCGCGCATCAAATAGATCCTCGCAAACTGATAGGCCGACTCACGCTCGGGGGGCATCCTGCCGATGGATCTCATCCCGTGGGTGCGCCGAGACAGGAACCGCCGTTGCCTTTGCGCTCGCGCGAGCCGAAGCGGGCGCAGACACCCCACCGCCTTGGCCGTTTCGAGCTCGTCGAGCGCATCGGACAGGGAGGGA
Source organism: uncultured Myxococcales bacterium (assembly GCA_964443975.1). Classification (GTDB taxonomy): domain Bacteria; phylum Myxococcota_A; class Polyangia; order Fen-1088; family Fen-1088; genus DASYCK01. The sequence continues at coordinate 70,643 of CAYUFS010000002.1, forward strand.
TGGCGGAGGTCTTCCGTGCCGTCGTGACCGGTCCGGAGGGGTTCCGGCGAGAGATCGTCGTCAAGCGGGTGCTTCCTCAGCTCTCGGCGCGCCAGCGCTTCACGCAGATGTTCGTCAACGAGGCCAAGATCTCCGCGTTGCTCGCGCACCCCAACATCGTCCAGATCTTCGAGTTCGGCGAGGCGGATGGTTCGTACTTCATCGCCATGGAGAGCATTCGGGGCCTGACCCTGCGGGAGGCGCTCACGAAGCTGCGGGAGCAGGGCGCGACCATGCCCGTCGTCACCGCCGCGGAGATCACGCGCGAGGTCCTGGTGGCGCTCGACTACGCGCACGGCCTGCGCGACGCCAGCGGGCGCCCGCTCGAGATCATTCATCGCGACGTCTCTCCCTCCAACATCATGCTGGGGGAGACGGGCGCGGTGAAGGTGCTCGACTTCGGTATCGCGCGCGCCGCCGACATGATCGCGGAGGACGACGGCGACGTCGTCAAGGGCAAGATAGCCTACGTGGCGCCCGAGCAGATTGCCTGCAAGTCCATCGATCGTCGGGCCGATCTGTTCGCGCTCGGTTGCGTCCTCCACGAGATGCTGACGGGCCGGATGTTGTTTCGCGCCCAGAACAACTTGCAACGAAAGCTGGAGCTGCTGGCGGAACGCTCCCTGCCGCCGTCGGCCTGGAATCCCGACGTTCCGCCCGCCGTGGACGAGATCGTGCGCCGGGCCGTCGAGCGCGATCCGGAGGCGCGCTATTCGTCGGCGGCGGACATGCTGGTGGACGTCGAGAATTACCTGGCGTCCTTTCGTTCCAGTCACCGCGCGGTCTTGCGCCTCGTGCGCTCGTTGGGGGCCGAATCCGAGGCTGCCGTCGATACCCCGGACGCGGCCTTGCCCAGGGTGGCCTCGCAAGAGCCGCCGCAGACCGCTTCCACCGTGCCGCATCGTCCCGGGGGGCGGCTGACCGGCGCGGCCCCGCGCGGCGCTCCAGGGGCGGCCGACCGATCGCTCTCGGGGCAGCCAGGCGCGCCGAGCGCCGGCGCCGAGCACGAGTCGGCCGCCGGACCACGCGCCCCAGGGCGGCTGGGGAGCGCCGCCGACGCAGAGCGCGAACGATTCGCGCGCGCCAAGCACGGCCGCCGGGCGCTTGGCGCGGCGTCATGGCTGGGGGGGCTGGCGCTCGTCGCCGGGGCGGCGCTGGGGGTGCGGGCCTTCGTGGTGCGGCGGCCCTCCCTGGCGGCGCGCGAGACGAGCCAGCAGGCGGCGGTCAATCCGCCGATCGTCCCGGCGGCGATTGTGCTCGAATCCGATCCTTCGGCGTCGGCCACCGACGCGGCCCCTCGCCGCAAGACACCGGACAAGCCGCGCCGAAAGCCCGGGCGCGCGAAGGCGATGGCCAAGCGCCCGCCGAAGCCGAAATCAGGTTACTGACTCGACGAAGGATCGTATCGCCGCGAGCACGGCCTGATCGGACGCGTCCTGAGCTTCCCGCTTCGACTTCGCACGCGAGAGCTCCAATGAATGATTTCCGGCTGTCACCACATGGAGCTCGTTGCGCGCCGACATGCGTGCCCGGACCCCCGCCAGCTTGTCCAGGGGACAAAGGGGATCGCCCGTCCCCTGGACGAACAGGATCGGGGTCCGCAGCGCGACGAGGACCTCGTCGCGCAGGCCGCCCGTGGCCCCCGACACGAGCGGATAGCCCAAACAGATCAACCCGGCGACAGCGTTCTGAAGCGAGACGTGACACCCGATGCGCGAGCCCATCGACTTGCCGATCAGGAATACGGGTCCGTGCGCGCCCGTTTGCGCGGTCGCCAGGGCCGCTTCGTGGGCCGCGATCAGCGCGGGCGGACGGTCGGGCGCCCGGCGCCCCGCCTTCATGTACGGGTAGTCGAAGGTCACGACGTCGCCGAGGGTCGCCAGCCGCCCGCGCCAGGCCTGCATCCACGCGGAGGCCGACGACGCGCCAGCGCCGGGCGCGAACAGGAACAACCTCCGGGCACTCATCCTGGCCCGGCTCCGCGGCTGACGCGGCGCCGCTCAGCCTGGTGTCGAATGTCGCTTCGAAAATGACCTCGTGCTCGTCTTGGATTGGCTCTTCCGGGCACCGCCAGCACCTCCGTGGTATTGGAGTCTACGCCTCATGAAGCCGTCGGCGCCCAGACAGGCTCCCAGCGAATGGCAGCCGGTCTCTCCCGACCGGGTGTCGCCGACATTGTTCTCACGACGCAAGTTCTGGGCCGAGCAATTCGGGACGGCGCCTGTCCTGCCGACCTCCCGGGCCGAGCTGGACGCGCTCGGATGGGAGGGCTGCGATGTCGTGCTCGTCACCGGCGACGCCTACGTCGACCATCCCAGCTTCGGCGCTGCGCTGATAGGGCGCTTGCTGGAGGCGCAGGGATTTCGGGTGGGCATCCTGGCGCAGCCGGATTGGCGCCAGGCGACGTCGTTCGAGCGCCTGGGGCGCCCGAACCTGTTCTGGGGCGTCACCGCCGGGAACATGGATTCGATGGTGAATCGTTACACCTCCGATCGGCGGCTGCGCTCCGACGACGCCTATTCGCCGGGCGGCCAAGGGGGGCTGCGCCCAGATCGCGCGGTGATCGCGTACGCGCAGCGCTGCCGCGAGGCGTTCGCGGACGTTCCGATCGTCATCGGAGGCATCGAGGCGAGCCTGAGGCGTATCGCGCACTACGACTACTGGTCCGACGCCGTGCGCAGATCGGTCCTGCTCGACGCGGGCGCGGACCTGCTGGTGTACGGAAACGCGGAGCGCGCCATCGTCGAGATCGCGCATCGCCTGGGCGCGGGCGAAGGGCCCGAGACCATCACGGACGTTCGGGGCACGGCCTTCGTGCGGCGGGGCGGCCTTCCTGGCGACTGGACGGAAGTCGATTCGCGGACGGTGGATGAGCCCGGACCGGTCGCGCCGCTGGCCGACCCTTACGCCGCCCCCGGCGTGACCGCCCATGCTCCAGGTGGGGGAGGGGAGGGCCCGGCGGTCGTGGGAGCGCCAGCGGGGGCGGTCGCGGAGACGCTGGTGCCCCTGCGCCGGCCGAGGACACCGCGCACGGAGCGCTCGCGCACGGTGATCCGCATGCCCGACTTCGCCGACGTCGTGCGCGATCCGGTGCTTTACGCCCACGCCTCGCGCATTCTCCACCTCGAATCGAATCCCGGAAACGCGCGAGCGCTCGTGCAGCGTCACGGTGATCGCGACGTGTGGCTCACCCCGCCGCCGCTTCCGCTCTCGAGCGCGGAGATGGACGCCGTGTACGAGCTGCCGTACACGCGGCGGCCACATCCGTCGTACGGGGACTTCAAGATCCCGGCGTACGACATGATCCGTTTCTCGGTGACGATCATGCGCGGCTGCTTCGGGGGGTGCACCTTTTGCTCCATCACCGAGCACGAAGGGCGGATCATCCAGAATCGGTCCGAGGCTTCCGTGCTGCGCGAGATCGGCGAGGTCCGCGACAAGGTCCCCGGCTTCACCGGGGTCATCTCGGATCTCGGGGGTCCGACGGCGAACATGTATCGCCTGGCATGCAAGGATCCCACCGTCGAGGCGGCGTGTCGCCGCCCCTCGTGCGTTTACCCGGGCATCTGTTCGAACCTCGACACGGACCACACCTCGTTGATCGGGCTCTATCGCAAGGCCCGCGCGCTGCCAGGGATCAAGAAGGTGTTGATCGCGTCTGGGCTACGCTACGACCTGGCGGCGACGTCGCCGGAATACGTGAAGGAGCTGGCCACCCACCACGTGGGTGGCTACTTGAAGATCGCGCCCGAGCACACCGAGGCCGGGCCGCTGTCGAAGATGCTGAAGCCGGGGCTCGCCGCCTACGATCGATTCAAGAGCTTGTTCGATCGCTTCTCGCGCGAGGCGGGCAAGGAGCAGTATCTCATTCCGTACTTCATCGCGGCGCACCCCGGGACGACCGACGAGGACATGCTCCACCTGGCGCTGTGGCTGAAGAAGAACGGGTTTCGCGCCGACCAGGTGCAGGCGTTCCTGCCGTCGCCGATGGCCACGGCGACGGCGATGTACCACACGGGGCGCAACCCGTTGCGCCCGCTACGCCGCGCCAACGGAGAGGACGTGCGTGTGCCGCGCGGCCTGAAGGTGCGGCGCCTGCACAAGGCGTTCTTGCGCTACCACGATCCCGACAACTGGCCGCTCCTGCGCGAGGCGCTGCGCCGCATGGGCCGCGCGGACCTCATCGGTCACGGCAACCACCAGCTCGTGCCGCTGCACCAACCGTCCGGCCGCCAGCTGCCTCACAGGCGAGCGCAACCCTTCAAGACCCAACACGTCCGCCTCAAAACTAGTCCTCCCGTGAAATAGCACAACAGTTGTGGCGCCGAGGCTTCGCGCCCGCTTCGTTGCTCGTCCGTTACATGGATACGGCCCGTACTCCCGTCTCATCTCGAGTGCTCCGCGAGCGCGGGGCATCGCGGAGCGATGACCTGCGCGAGTCGGAGCGCAACCAAGCGCCAGAGGCGCTCGGCTCGGAAGCCAAGTCCGGTGGCGCGCGGAGTGGGAGGTCGGGCGGCGAAGCCACTCAGTGGTTGCGGAGCTCGCGGAATTCGCGGCTGGCGCGGAGCTTCTTCAGCGCCTTGGACTCGATCTGGCGGATGCGCTCGCGCGTGAGGTCGAACTCCTCGCCGACCTGCTCGAGGGTGTGGTCCGAGCGCTCGCCGATCCCGAAGCGCATGCGCAGGATCTTTTCCTCGCGCGGGGTGAGCGTGGCGAGCACCCGACGCGTCTGCTCGGACAGATCCGCCGCCACGAGCGCATCAGCGGGCGAGATGGCGTCCTTGTCCTCGATGAAGTCGCCAAGACGCGCGTCCTCGTCCGTGCCCACGGGGGTCTCGAGCGACACGGTCGTCTTGGAGATGCGCAGCAGCTGCCGCACCTTCTCGACCGGCATGCCCATGTCGTCCGCCAGCTCCTCCACCAGAGGATCGCGGCCCAGCTTGCGGACCAGCGCGTGAGTGGTCCGCGTGAGCTTGTGAAGCGACTCGTTCATGTGGACGGGGATGCGGATGGTGCGGGCCTGATCGGCGATGGCGCGGGTGATCCCCTGGCGGATCCACCACGTGGCGTACGTCGAGAACTTGAACCCGCGGCGGTAGTCGAACTTCTCCACCGCGCGCATGAGGCCGATGTTGCCCTCCTGAATCAGGTCGAGGAACAGCAGACCACGGTTCGCATATTTCTTCGCGATCGCCACGACCAGGCGCAGGTTCGCGCGGATCATCTCGGCCTTGGCCTTTTCGCCGGCGTGCTCGCCGTCGGCGATCTCTTGCACCGTCTCGCGAAGCATGGACTCGTCCATGCCCGCGTCGGTCTCGACCTGACGCAGCTGGCGGCTGACCTCGACGGACTGCTCGAAGATCTTCTCGAGCTCCTCGACGCGCAGCCCGAGCTTGCGGGTCAAGGCCTGTCGCCGCACCGGAGAGGCGCGAACCTGCCGCAGCGTCTTGCGCAGCTCGGAGATGCTCATCCCCGCGCGTTGCTCGCAGTCCGTCATCTGCCGGCGGCAAGCATCGAGTCGTTGCACGTAGGTCTTGAGCTGGTCGAGAATTGGACCCACCCGCTCCTTGCCGAGGCGGATGTCGAGCAGCGCTTGAAACAGCTCGTCGGCGCTGGTCGCGACCTTTTGCTCGAAGCGCGTCTTGACCGCGGCGGTCGGCCGTTTTGGGGCCGATTCCAGCAGCTTCTGGTGCTTCCGAAACACGCGACCGATCCCGTCGAGGGCCTTGCAGACGCGCTCGGTGTGCCACGCCTCGTCGAAGTCCGGATCCTGGTCGTCCGCGTCGCGGGTGACCTCGGTGACGCGAATCTTCGCCTTCCGCAGCTGGTTGCCGAGATCGAGGATCTCGTTCACGGCGACGGGGGCCCGCAGCACGGCCTTCAAGACCCGGTGCTCCGCGTCCTCGATTCGGCGGGCCAGCGCGACCTCGCCTTCCCGCGTGAGAAGCGCGATCGACACCATCCCGCGCAGATACATCCTGACGGGATCGTGCGCGTCCCCGGCTTCGTCGGCGTCCTCCGCCGGCGCGGCCACCTCGGGGGCTGGGGCCGCGGCCTCCGCAGGGGCAGCTATTTCTTCCTCTTGATTTTCTTCTAGTTCTGGTCCAAGCGAGGTCATCGGAGGCGACACTTTGAAGTGAGTTTGGTCCGTTGTCGAGAAGAAAAGCGTTGCCTTCTCGGGGTTTCGCCAAGAATCGTCAAGAATCGCAAATAATGCCCGCGCCGCAGGTTGACGCGCAGTGCCGGCCGGCCGTGCGCCGTCAGCCTGAGGTCGATGTCGTGAGGTGTCCCCGGGGGGGCGCCGCGGCTCGGGAGCGGGCGTCCGGACTGGGGCCGCCGGGGGCGGCGCAGGGCGGGCCGACGAGCAGCGGTCTCGTCGCGAACCACAGGAACGGAAGGAACTGCAGGAACTCCGTCGCGGCCACCCGCAGCCCGAGCCTGGAGACGTACGCGAGCCCGCATGGCGCGTTCGGAATCGGGCGCCACGGCATCTCGAAGCGATGGAAGGACAGCGGCCACAGCAGCGGGACACCGCGACTGCCGGTCGTCATGGCATCGAGGAGCGCGTGGCTCGCCACCACCAGCCCGCAGAACAACGCCAGGCGCGAGCGGGGAATCTTGAGCCGCGCCCCCAGGGCCAGCGCCACCAGCGCGGCGGCGAGCGGTGGGATCAGCGAATGAGCCGCGCCCCTGTGCCCGAAGGCCCCCTCGTTCCGCCCCCCGAGCGCGACCAGCAGATAGTCGAGATCCGGAAGCAGGGCCAAGCCGGCGAAGAACGCGATCGCGAGCCTGGGCCGGCGCGCGCCCCGGTCGGCGAAGGCGCGACCGGCACACATGCCGACCGCGACGTGACCGAGGCTAGCCATCCATCAATTGTGAAATGCCCCACGATTCGCGCCATGTGTTCATTTCCCCACCTCTGCCCCGCGGCGAGGATTCTGCGGGAGCGTCGTCGTGACGTTCGAGGACAGCCATGGCACAGTTGCCCGGGGTGACCGAACCGACAGCCGACGCCGAACGGAGAGGGCAGGGGCGCCCGGCGCGAACGCGGCTTCCGTCCACCATCTGGCTGTTCGGTCTGGCCAGCCTCTTGAACGATGCCTCCAGCGAGGCGGCGTTCCCGATCTTGGGGCCATTCCTCGCCACCATGGGTGCGCCGATGCAGTTTGTCGGGCTCGCACTGGGGGCGGCCGAGACGGTGGCCGTGGTGGTCAAGATCCTGGTCGGACGGTGGTCGGATCGTCTGCGTCGCCGGCCGCTGGTGATCGCGGGCTATCTCGTGGCCACGGTCGGGCGCGCGATCCTCGCCGTAGCGACACATCCGTGGCACGTCCTCGGTGCCCGGAGCCTGGATCGCGTCGGCAAGGCCATTCGTTCGGGACCTCGCGACGCGATGCTGTCCGACTCCGCGGGGCCGGCCAACCGAGGCCGCGCGTTTGGCTTCACTCAGGCGCTCGACCACGTGGGGGCGGCCATCGGTCCGCTGGTGGCAAGCGTTTGTCTGGCCGAAGGCGTCTCGTTCCGCGCGACCTTCGCGCTCGGTGCCGGACTGGGGATTCTGGCCCCCCTGCTGCTCGGGCTCCGGCTGCCCGAGGTTCCGCGCGTGTCCGCCGGGTCGCCGGCGACGTCCGCCCGGAATGACGCGGACCCGACGGACGCGCCGCCGGCCCGGGCCCCGCTCATCGCCTACCTGTTCGCCGTCGGGCTCTTCGCGTTCGCGAACTCGTCGGACGCGTTCATCCTGATCCGTGCCGGCCAGCTCGGATGGGCGCCCGCGACCTTGCCGTTGCTGTGGCTCGGGCACCACGTCGTGAAGGCCGTCACCACCGCGGTCGGGGGCGCCGTGTCCGATCGGATCCCCCGGTGGATCTTGATCTTTGGCGGCTGGCTGGCGTACGGCGGAACCTACTGGGGGTTTTCACTCGCCACGCATCGCTTCCACATCGCGGCGCTGCTCGGGATCTACGCCCTCTATCACGGCTTCGCCGAGGGCCCCGAGCGGGCGTTCATCTCGGATATCGTCGGGTCGCGCCGACGGGGCGCCGCCTTCGGCCTCTACCATGGGGTGGTGGGGGCGGCGGCGTTGCCGGCGGGGCTGCTGATGGGGCGGGTGTGGGATCGCCACGGGCCGGGCGCCGCGTTTCGCGTCGAGGCCGTGCTGGCCACCGCCGCCGCGCTCCTGCTCGGGGCACTGGCCCTGGGGGGCCCGCTACGTGGAGGTGGACGGGCTCCTGCGATGCGGGCGAAACTCAGCTAACAGCCCCTGGCGAAAGGCCGGACGTGGAGCGAATTTCGCCACGGGCTGCTAGATTCACAACTGCTCATGTTGCACCCCACCGACGACCTTCGCATCGACAAGATCAGACCTCTGGTGCCGCCCGCGATCCTGATGGAGAACCTGCCCATCACCGAGCGAGCCTCAGCCACCGTTGCTGGCGGACGCCAGGCCATCACGCGTGTGTTGAGGGACGAGGACGACCGCCTGATCGCCATCGTGGGCCCGTGCTCGATCCACGACGTCAAGGCAGCCCGCGAGTACGGCACGCGCTTGCAGGAGGTCGCGGCTCGGCTGGCGCCGGATCTTCTGGTCGTGATGCGCGTCTACTTCGAGAAGCCGCGCACCACGGTGGGGTGGAAGGGCCTCATCAATGATCCTCGGCTCGACGGATCGTTCGCGATCAACGAGGGGCTCCACGTGGCGCGCTCGCTGTTGCTCGATCTGGCCGAGGCGGGGCTGCCGACCGGTTGCGAATTCCTCGACACCATCACCCCGCAATATCTCGCCGACCTCGTCAGCTGGGGCGCCATCGGCGCGCGCACCACGGAGAGTCAGGTGCACCGGGAGCTGGCGTCGGGGTTGTCGGTGCCGGTGGGCTTCAAGAACGGGACCGACGGCAACGTGCAGATCGCCATCGACGCCGTTCAGGCCGCCGGCCACCCGCACCACTTCCTCTCGGTCACGAAGCAGGGCCTGTCAGCCATCGTCTCGACGCGCGGGAACGCGGACGGCCACGTCATCCTGCGCGGCGCGGGCGGCGCGCCGAACTACGGCGCCGAGGCGGTGGCAAGCGCCACGGCCTCCTTGAAGAAGGCCGGGCTACGACCCCGCGTGATGATCGACTGCAGCCACGGCAACAGCAGGAAGGATCCCGCGCGCCAGCCCCTGGTCGCGCGTGAAATCGCCGAGCAGATCAGCGCCGGTTCGCGGGCCATCGCGGGCGTGATGATCGAGAGTCACCTGGTGGCCGGCCGCCAGGAGCCGGCGGCAGATCGCCCGTTGACCTACGGGCAGAGTATCACCGACGCCTGCCTCGCCTGGGACGACACGGTGCCGGTGCTGGAGGGGCTGGCGGCCGCCGTTCGGGCCCGGCGGCGCGCGGGGGCGTGATGCCGGCACGCGCATGCTGAGAACGACGGACGATCTGCGCATCGAGGGCATCCGCGCCCTGATCTCGCCCGAGAGCCTGATGACGGAGCTCCCCGCGGACGAGCGGGTGACCCGCCTCGTCGAGAGCGCGCGTCAGGTCGTTGGCGCGATCCTGCGCCGCGACGACGATCGGCTGCTGGTCGTCGTCGGTCCGTGCTCGATCCACGATGTCTCGTCGGCGTTGGACTACGCCCGGCGACTGAAGACCGTGGCCGACCGCCTGGCGAAGGACCTGTTCATCGTCATGCGGGTCTACTTCGAGAAGCCACGTACGACGGTGGGGTGGAAGGGCCTGGTCAACGATCCGCGCCTCGACGGCTCGTTCGCGGTCAACGACGGCCTGCGCATTGCCCGCACGCTGCTGCTCGATCTGGCCCGGCTGGGGCTCCCCGCGGGCTGCGAATTCCTCGACACCATCACCCCTCAATATCTGGCGGACCTGGTCAGCTGGGGCGCCATCGGCGCCCGCACCACCGAGAGCCAGATTCACCGCGAGCTGGCGTCGGGGCTGTCGGTGCCGGTGGGGTTCAAGAACGGCACCGACGGCAACATTCAAATCGCCATCGACGCGGTGTCGGCGGCCAGCCACCCGCACTGCTTCCTGGGGGTCACGAAGCAGGGATTGTCCGCGATCGTCGCCACGCGGGGAAACCGCGATTGCCACGTGATTCTGCGCGGCGCCGCCGCGGGGCCGAACTACCAGGCGGCGTCGGTCGCGAAGGTCTCGGCCGCGCTGCAGCGGGCGGGGCTCGTGTCACGGGTCATGATCGATTGCAGTCACGGGAACAGCGGCCGTGATCCGGCCCGGCAGCCGGCGGTGGCGCTCGACGTGGGGTTGCAGCTCCGTTCGGGCTCGCGGTCGGTGGCGGGAATCATGATCGAGAGTCACCTCGTGGGAGGGCGGCAGGATCCTCCGAAGCCGGGAGCGCAGCTGGTGTACGGCCAGAGCATCACCGACGCCTGCCTGGCCTGGGACGCGACGGTGCCGGTGCTGGAGGCGATGGCGGAGCACGTCCGTACGGCGCGAGCCCACCAATGAGCCAGGGTCTGCGTGCCACCTTGCTGGTGGCGTGCCGGGATCGAACCGGGATTGTGGCGGCCCTGTCCGACTTCGTGTTCTCGAACGGTGGCAACATCATCGACGCCGACCAACACGCCGAGCTGGAGACGGGGCTGTTCTTCATGCGCCTCGTCTGGGACGTCGGCGCGTTTCGCCTCGATCGGGTCCAGATGGCCGCCAGGCTCGCCGAGCTGGCGGTCCGGTTCGACCTCTCGCACGAGCTCACCTACTCCGACCTGCGGCCGCGCGTCGCCGTGTTCGCGAGCAAGGCGCCACATTGTCTCTACGATCTGCTGCTCGCCCACCAGCTCGGCGATCTGCGGGGGGACTTGACGGTGGTCGTCTCGAACCACGCCGAGCTCGGGCCGATCGCTGGACACTTCGGCGTGAGGTTCGAGCACATCGCCGTCGATCGGGACGACAAGCTCGCCGCCGAGGCGCGACAACAGATCCTGCTCGAGGAGGCGGGCATCGACGTCGTCGTCCTGGCCAGATACATGCAAATTCTGTCACCCGCCTTCGTGGCGCGCTGGCCCTCACGCATCATCAACATCCACCATTCGTTCTTGCCCGCCTTCGTGGGGGCGAGGCCGTACCATCAAGCGAAGGCCAGGGGCGTCAAGGTGATCGGCGCGACCGCGCACTACGTGACGAACGCGCTCGACCAGGGTCCCATCATCGACCAGGACGTGTGCCGCGTCAGCCACCGCGATGAGGTCGAGGATCTCAGCCAGAAGGGGCGGGAGCTGGAACGCCTGGTGCTGACCCGTGCCGTCCGCGCCCACCTCGATCGCCGCGTGCTCGTCTCGGGCAACCGGACGATCGTCTTCGGCTAGTGTAGCTCGGCTCCGGTGCTCGCGTCGGCTTCGCCATCGGGCCGGCTTGTCGGCCGCCATCTAACCTTCACTTCGAACCTTTGAAGCAATGTGCTTCAGTTGAACGGGGACGGTGTCTCGTCATCGTTGGCGGCGGCGGGACCCTGGTCCAGATCCTCGTCGCTCGCCGGAGCGCTGAGGCGGTAGGCGCCGGCGAGCCAATTGCCGAGATCGGCTGAGCGGCATCGCGCGGAACAAAATGGGGCGGTCGACGCGCGCGACCGGCTCGGATCCTCGCCCGGATACGGGGGCTCGAACGTCCGCTTGCAAGTTGGACATGTCATCTTGGCTCCTCCGCGGGAATTCCGAGATTAACTCATGGAGGACGTGGGGGGCGCCGGGATCCTGAAGGGTGTAATCTGTCGCTCGCTTTGACGCGAACGGGCCCCCCTGTCGAGGACGAGGAGCGCCGCCTCGCCGCGGTGCGGGCGTACGGGATCCTGGATACCCCTCCCGAAGAGGCGTTCGATCGGCTCACGCGACTGGCGGCGGAGGCGTTCGATGTCTCCACGGCGGTCATCACGATCGTCGATGGGGATCGGCAGTGGTTCAAGTCGTGCCACGGTCGTGGGCTGATGCGCCGGGAGACCCTGCGCGACGTTTCGTCCTGCGCCCAGGCCATCGCGACATCCGACGTGCTCGTCGTGGATGATGTCGTCGCGGACCCGCGCTTCGCCACGAATCCGCAGGTGGTGGACGAGCCCCGGATCCGCTTCTACGCGGGCGCCCCGTTGGTCTCGGAGGAGGGGGCTCGCATCGGGGCGTTCGCCATCTTCGACACGCGGACACGGCACTTGAACCAGGACCAACGGGTGCTGCTCGGAAAGTTCGCCTCGCTCGCGATGAGCGAGGTGGCTCTGCGCGCCATCCTCAGGGGGATGACGGCGGGGCTGCCCGGACACCCGGGGTCGGCGCCGTTCGACGCCCATCAGCGCCTGCGCTTCATCACCGAGCAACTCCCCGCGATCTTGTGGACCACCGACCTGGACCTGACGTTCACGTCGGCGACCGGGGCCGGGCTCGCGGCGATGGGCCTCGGGCCGGGCGAGGTCGTCGGCATCAACCTCGCGGACTTCGTCGCGAGCTCTCCCGAGGCCTGGCGCCACATGGCGGCTCATCGGGCGGCGCTCGATGGGCGCGGCAGCTCGACGGACGTCTGGTTCAACGGCCGCGCCTACCAGACGCGGGTGGACCCGCTCCGCGACGAGGGTGGCAAGCTCGTCGGCACGATCGGGGTGGCCCTCGACATCACCGATCGCGTACGGTCGGAGGAGGCGGTCCGTCAGAGCGAGGCCCGTTACCGGATGATCGCCCGCGCCACGAACGACCTGGTCCGTGACTGGAACATCGAGACCGGCGAATGGGTGTGGAACGACGGCAGCATGAACGCGTTTCAATATTCGCCGCACGAGGTGGGCTCGTCGCTGGCCTGGTGGTCCGAGCACATCCATCCCGCCGACCGAGAGCGGGTCCTCGCGGGGTTGCGTCGGGCCATCCAGTCGGACGCCACCGCCTGGAACGACGAGTATCGGTTCGTGCGCGGCGACGGAAGCCACGCCGTCGTGCTCGACCGGGGGTTCCTGTCGCGCAACGCCCGTGGCGCCGCCGTGCGCATGATCGCGTCGATGCTGGACGTCTCCGAGAGTCGGGCCATCGAGGCCAAGCTGATCCAGGCCGAGCGCCTCGCCTCGATGGGCACGCTGGCGGCCGGCGTGGCGCACGAGATCAACAATCCCTTGACCTACGTGATGGCCAACGTGGGCTTCGTCTCGGAGCGCCTGACGAAGCTGGTCGCCGACCCGACGCGCGGGCCAGAGAGTCCCGCAGCATCCGATCGGCTCGACGAGCTGATCGCCGCGCTCAGCGAGGCGCAGGAAGGAGCCATTCGTGTTCGTCAGATCGTCAGGGACTTGAAGATCTTCTCGCGGAGCTCCGAGGAACATCACGACGCGGTCGACGTCAAGCGCCTGCTCGAATCGTCGTTGACCATGGTGTGGAACGAGATTCGCCATCGCGCCCACGTCACCAGGGACTTCGGTCCAGTGCCCTTGGTCGAGGCCAGCGAATCCCGGCTGGGCCAGGTGTTCCTCAACCTCCTCATCAACGCGGCGCAGGCGATTCAAGAGGGCAACGCCTCCGCCAACGAGATTGGCATCGCCACGGCGACGGACAGGAGCGGCCGGGCGATCGTCACCATCTCGGACACGGGCGGAGGCATCTCCGCCGAGGTCATCGAGCGAATCTTCGATCCGTTCTTCACCACGAAGCCGATCGGTGTGGGGACCGGCCTTGGGTTGTTCATTTGCCACGGCATCGTCAAGGGGCTGGGAGGGGAGCTGACCGTCGAGAGCGTGGTCGGCAAGGGGGCTCGGTTTCGGGTCACGTTGCCTCCGGCGCAGAAGCTCGCGCCCACGGCCGCGGCCCCTTCGGCCGATCTCATCGGCGGGGTCGAGCGGCGCCGGCGCGTCTTGTTGGTGGATGACGAGATCTCGTTGGCCCAGGGGCTTCAGCGCGCCCTCGCTCCCGAGCACGACGTCATCCTCGCGACGAGCGGTCGGGAGGCGAAGGCCATCCTGGCCGAGGACGATCGATTCGACATCATCCTGTGCGACCTCATGATGCCCGACGTGACGGGGATGGAGGTCTTCGGATACGTGAGCGCCGAACGTGCGCACCTGGCCGGGCGCATGGTGTTCATGACCGGCGGCGCGTTCACCGCGCGGGCGCGCGCCTTCCTGGACCAGATCCCGAACCTCTGCATCGAGAAGCCGTTCGAGCTGGTGCGCCTGCGCGAGGTGATTCGCGATCTCCGCTGAGGGGTAGGCCGGCGAGGCGGTGAGGGCTCAGCGGGGCTCGGTGTCCTGCTCGTGTCGGCGCAGCTCGTCGAGGCGGGCCCGCGTCGCATCGCGCGCGCCGAGGCGCAACTCCACGGAGGCCAGCAGCGCCACCACCGCCGCCCTGTCGTGTTCGCTGCCGATCGGCGAGTCGAGCGCACGCGTCAGGTGAATGCGCGCTTCGTCGAAGCGACGCATCTCCTCGTAAGCGCGGCCAATCAGGAAGTTGGTCAACCACAGCTCGCCGTCGTGCTCGAGCGAGGGCCGCAGCAGCGCCGCCGCCTTCTCGAGCTGCCCGCCCTCGAGCGCGATGGAGGCCAGGCGGGCGACCGGCCACGCGAGGAAGCTGTTCTGCAGGGCCGCCTCTTCGTAGCGGCGACAAGCCTCCTCGATGTGCCCATGGCTGTCCGCCAGCTCGGCGAGGCGGGCCTCGGCGGCGCCGAACGCCGGGGCCAGGATGCGACACCGCTCCCAGGCCGTTCGAGCCGCGTCCTCGTCACCCAGCGCCGCCAGGCGCACGCCCATCTCGTAGAGCGTGCGGCAGGAGCGCGGGGCGAGCTCGGAGGCTCGCCGCAGGCGCTCGAGCGCGGCGCGGGGGTCGGGCTCGGCCAGCGCGGCGAGGAGCCAGGGCAGGTAGAACGTCGGCGCGCGCGCGGACGCCTCGTCAAAGCGCCGCAAGGCCTCGTCGCGGTGGCCGGCGCGCTCGGCCGCCAGCCCCAGCGCGAGGCGAGACTCCACCGAGTCCTCCTCGATCGCGACATAGCGCGAGCCTGCGAACGCGGGGGTCTGGTGCAGGTCCTGGAACAGCGGCGGCAGCGCAGGGTCGCGCATGGACTCCGGCGCCAGGCCGAGGTTCGCCATCGTGCCGAGGTAGGCCCCGAGCCGCTGCGGGGCGTTCGGTCGCTCCATGCGCTCGCTGTCGATGAAGCGCGCGGCCCGCTCGACGAGCTCGCGCCGCCGGTCGGGCGCGCTGATCGCCTCGGTCAACACCGCCTCGAGCTCGTCGGGGGAGCGGAACATGAGCCCGAGGTTGCGCTCGCGCACGGCGGCGTAGGGCTCGAGGTCGGAGCAGACCGCGAGCACGCGATGGGCGGCGTACTCGAGGAACTTCGAATCCGAACGACATCGGTTGAAGGTGGTCGGCAGCAGCGGCGAGACGCCTATGGTCAGGCCACCGACGAAGGCTTCGTTCGCCTCGAACGACGACTCGGGGGTGAAGGCGAAACGCTCGGGTGGCAGGTCGGCGAAGAGGGCGCGGAGGCGTTCGTGTCCGAGGATCGCGATGTCGACCTCGGGATGGCGCGCGGCCGTGCGGACCAGCGCGGGCGCGATGAAGCGGAGGTCCTCGATGTGCCCGATGGCGCCGCCCCAGCCGATCCGGACGCGTGGCCCGAGCGGCTCGCGCGCGGTCTCCGCCGTGGGCGTCCAGCGATGGCTTGGAAACACGGCGCGGCGCTGGTTGACGAGATGGAAGCGACGTTCGAGCTCCTGCGTGGGAAACTGCAAGCAATCGGATTGGCGGGCGAGCTGCGGCGACAGGCTGCGCCGCACGAGGTCAACGGGGGAGGGCGCGCTCTCCGGCGGCGGAAACAGATGGTGATGGTTGATCTCGTAGACCGACAGCCGACGCGCCCGGCGCCTCGAGTCGAAGATCGGCAACAGATCGGGATCGATCTGGTCGCCGACCACCAGCACGTCGGCGCGCAAGAGCAAGGCGTGGACAGTCGGTGACAGCAAGGAGCCGCTGACGACGGACACGTTGCCGAGCTCACCCAGCGCTCGACAGGGCTGCAACGTCCGGTAGCGGTGCTCGGCCTGATGCCGACCCTCTGGCGCCTCGACGTTGAGGATCGAGATGCGGGGGCGGGCCTCGGGATCGAAGCCCGCTGGGGCCAGCCGGTGGCGACCTCCCTGTGGCCCCGTCGCCATCAAGACCGCCGCGCGGAAGGGGCGTCGAGCGCCGCCGACCCGACGGGCGGCGTGGCCACGGGGTCGATCGCGCGAAATCTGGTCTCCTCGGCCCGAAAATCCTCCGCGAACAGGTGATGGACGAGCGCCGCGAGCTCCACGCCGCCCCCTCCCAGATGGGGCGCGATCGCCTCCCGGAATTCGCGCGCGGTCTGGTACCGATCCTCGCGAGGCACCTGGAGCGCCCGGCGCAAGATGGAGCCGCAGGGCTCCTGCAGCGACCGCAGCGCCGCCTGCTCGTCGGCGCCTGGTCCGGTGGCCGCTCGAACCAGAAGCTCATAGGTCGTCGTGCCGGAGTAGAGCGCCCTCCCGGTCAGCACGTAGAACATCACCAGCCCGAGTGAGAACAAGTCGGCGCGCGCGTCGATGTCCCCTCCGCGCGCCTGCTCGGGCGACATGAACGTCACGTTGCCTTTCACCACGCCGGACTCGGTCTTCGTCACCCGTCCCTCGGCCTTCACGATGCCAAAGTCGAACAGCTTCACTTCGCCCCGCGCGGAGACCAAGATGTTGCCGGGCGAGACGTCCCGGTGAACGATGCCCAACGGCGCGCCCGCGTCGCTCGTCTTCGTGTGCGCATACTCCAGCGCCTTCAGCGTTTCGAAGGCGATGTAGAGCACCGCCGGCGCCGGGGCGGGGCGGCCATCCCGCCCCAGGCTCTGGCGGGTGAAGCGCGCCAGATCGCGTCCGAGGATGTACTCCTGGGCGAGGAAGTACTCGTCATTGACCTTGCCGAAGTCGAACACGGGAACGATGTTCGAGTGGACCAGCGACGACGCCAGGTTGGCCTCGTCGATGAACTGGTCGACCACGGCCGGCTCGCGCGCCAGCTCGGGCCTGAGCCGCTTGACGACGAACTTGCGGCGGAATCCTCGGGCGCCGAACGTGACGGCCGTGTACACCTGCGCCATCCCACCCTCGCCCAGCCGATCGAGCAACGTATAGCGGCCGAACGTCGCGTCCGCCGCCGGGACGTTGGGCGCCGCCAGGGGAGCCACCTCTGTGGCGCGGTGTCCGGTGGCTCGTTCGACCGTCGCGCTCGGCACCTCTGCTCCTCCCGACGGCGGCGTCATCGCTGCGGGGCCCTGCAAGGTGTCAGGGAGCCCCCCAGGCCCCGTCGGCGAGAGGGCAGCCCCCACCGTCACCGGAGCAGCACCGGGGCGGCGAGAGCGGCGGAAGCCGAGGGACAGGGCCACGGCCGCCGCCAGGGCGGCGACCCCGTAGATCACCAGGCTGCTTCCACCGGCCACGGCGCCAGCCGCGCGGGCGTTCGGGGCGGCGGCCACCAGCGTGAGGAGCGTGAGGCGCCCCGCGAGCGGGCTGCGGGCGGCCGCCCACGAACCGTCCGCCGCTTCCACGAACGAGGTCTGCGGCTGGGCGGCGGTCGCTGCCTTCAGGAGCGCGCGCTCCCCCTCGGCCCCCGCCTCGACGAGAACGGCCCCACCATCGAGGACGGCGACCGCGCCGCCCGCCTGCTCGATCACCGCGGCGAGCGCCGCCTGGTCGAGGGGTCTCGCCAGCAGCAGCACGGCCGGATGATCGCGCCCCGGCACCGTGACCAGCGTCGCCGCCGCCTCGAACGATCCCGCCGGGCCCGTCACGATGTCGGCAGTGGCCTCGCCGCTGTCCCTCACCCGGCGAACCAGCGCCTCGGTGTTCAACGACGGTCGGCCGTTCCCGTCGCTCGATGCGATGCCTTCCACCACCTCGAGCCGCGTGCCGGAGAACGCGAGCGCGTAGACCTTGAAGTCCCTGCGCCAGGGCCGCCACCACTCCTCGGTGCGCCACAGATCGCGCAGCGTTCGCTCATCGGCGTCGCCTTGAAGCGCGAAGACCAGGCGCGGATTGGAGGCGGCGTTGTCCGCCTTGAGCCTTAGCGCCACGAGCTCTGCCGTCAGCGCGTCCGCGGCCCGCTGCCCGGCACGCTCGGCGGCGCGACGGATCTCCTGGCGCGCAGACTCCCTTCGGTCGGCCTGCAAGGCCCTCGAGCCCACGACCGCGACACAAAGAGCCAGCGTCGCAGCGAGGAGCCCAATGATTCGCCTCACGTGGGCGGACTCTCCCATCGTGGCCACGCGGCGTCAACCAGACGTCGCGTGGCCATCCCTCAGGACAGCGCCCCGGAAATTCGTGCCCGCGCGAAACTGGGGCGATCGTCCGATAGAACCGGCTTCAGCGCACGTAGGCAGCTGCCGCGCGGCTAGGAGCCGCTCGCGACCTTCTCGGCGTCCTGCAACAAGGTTGGATCGTTCGCGAGGCGAACCCATCCCGCGGTGTGCTCCGTCCGCCCGTAGGTCTCGGCGCTGGGGGTCGTCGCGGGCGCGGTCGAGACAGCCTCCGGCGCAGGGGCGACGTCGACCTTGCCGAGCTCGATCCAGCCGAGGCGGCGGCTGCCGTCGAGGTAGTCGATGCGCACCGCGACCTTCGGCTCCCCGCCGCCGGGGACCTCGCCCTTGCCCAGCAGCTCGCTCGGGAAGAGGCGCCAGATCTTGTCGTGCCAGTTGCGCGCCAGCTCGTCCGGCTTGTCCGGTGAGGCGGCGGGCGACAACTTGTAGGCGTTCTGGTCGTGCCCGTTCGCGACCACGAAGTCGCGGTTCTTCCCCGCCGCCGACACAGTCAGCCGCGTGAAGTCCGCGATCTTGAAGGTGTGCAGCCGGCGATCGACGAGGCGGTGAGCGGCGCCCTGCAGGTCGGTGAGGAGCGCGCGCGGCATGAGGTACGTCCGGCCATCCTTGACGTCGCGGAGGTAGCTCTCGCCGATTCCCTGCGCGGGCTGTCCGATCGCGAACTCGCGCGTCTCGCCACGCGCCGTCACCACGAGTCGCTTCTTGGACGCGTCGAGACCCAGCTCCTTCGTCTTTTGTGGGTCGAGCACGCCGAAGGCGCGCGGCGAACGGAAGGGGGCGAACTGCGCCAGCAGCTTCTCCGCGGGCTCCTCGCCCCTGAGCTCGCGTGGAGGGTGGGGCTTGGACGTCGCGGGGGCGGGCTTGGTCTGCCCGGGCTTGACCGGAGGGGGAACGGGCGGCTTGTCCTCGATGCGCAGCCAGGGGAGCGATTCGCCGCTGTCCTCTCGCCTGCGTATGTCGACGCTGCCATTCTCGTCCTCGTAGTGCACGGACGCGAGCTCGGCCTTGGTGCTGTCGACGACCACCACTTCGCCAGCGGCACGCTCGGGCTCGCGCTGCCAGGTTCCGTACGCGATGAGCAATCCGGCAGCCGCCAGCGCGCCCTGCACGGCGAGCCCCTTCCCGGTCATGGCGCGCCTCCCGATGCTGCCGCGGCCGGGGACCGTCGCCGACGCTGGGGCCGCCGCCTGGTCACGATGAACCCCAGCCCCAGGACCAAGCCGGGAACGACGAAGATCGTGGAATAGAACCAGACCACATCCTGTTTGCGGGTGTGGGAGATGGGCACGTCGGCCTCGGTCGACACGAGCCCGGCGAAGGACTCCTCGCCCATCAGCCAGCGTACCGGGTCCAGAACGAGGAGGCCGTTGCCGCCGAAGTGCACGACCGGATCCGTCAGGAAGTCCGAGTCGCCGACCACGAAGATTCGCTGTTCGGTGGCGTCCTTGCCCGTTTGTCCCGTCCCTCCCGTCCTCTTCGAGATCGCGGCCGCCAGCTCCCATCCCTTGCGCGCCTCGCCGGGATCGGGCTGGAAGTTGCCGTTCGTGTCGGCGAAGGTGGCGACGTGGGCGTGCACCGGGAAGTCGACGACGTAGTCCTTGCGCGCGGCCCCCCGCGGGGGACCCTCGATGCCGGTCGCGCCGGGCAGCACCACGGGCGCGTTATGGCCCTCGCGCGACAAGGTGCTGACGGAAGGGTGCGACGAATAGAAGGCGGTCACCAGGTTGGTGCGGTCGGAGTCCTGGTGGACCCGGCGCGCGTACACCTGATCGTTCGCCAGCATCGTCAGCGTGACCTTCACGCCCGTCGGATCGAGGAGCTCGTGCAGGTCGACGCCGCCCTCCGGATCGAGCGCCACGAACAACCGGCCGCCGCGATCGAGGAAGCGCTGCAACGACGCGATCTCCTCGGGAAGGAACGCCTTCGTCGGGCCGACGATCATCACCAGGGACGCCTCCCGGGGGACCTCGGTCGCGAGCCCCTCGGCCGGACCGAGGTCGCGGACCTCGTGGCCCTGATCGAGGAGCGCGTTGCGCAGCTCGCGAATCCCGGCGCGCCGATCGGTGTCGCCGGCGGCGGTCGCCGTCCGCTCGCCGTGGCCCTGCGTGAAGTAGGTGATCCGGTTCGGCTTGACGACGCTCAGCAGGCGCTGCTGAACCTCGCGATCGAGGGTCTTGAGGGCGGCGCGCGCGTTCTCGAGCTGGAGCTGCAGGGTGAGCTGCTCCTTGCGCCCACCGCGCACGAACACGATGCTGCCGTTCGCCGAGGCGCCCAGCTCCTTGGCCTTGGCGGGGTCGATGTCGCGATCGTAGTGCTCGACCTTCAGCTGGCCCGACTCCTTCGCCAGATCGGCGAAGTAGCTGTCGGCCTCTTCGCGGACCTCGTTTCCGTTCGGGAAGAACAGCGCCACTGTGATCGGTGTGTCCAGGCTCCGCACGATCTTGCGCGTCGACTCTCCCGGGCGCGTGGTCCGGAAGTAGGCGAGATCGACCTTCTTGTCACGCTCGGACGCGGCGTAGCTGAGCGAGAACGCGAACGTCAGCATGAACGCGAGGCCCATCCCGGCGAACTGGGCCGCCCGCACGCGCAGGTGCTCGACGCGCGGGGCCCGTGCCATCTGCGCGTAGGCGACCTCCATAGGGATGATGGCGAGCAGCGCAGCCGCCCACACCGCCGGCCAGACGGCGCCGAGCGCCGTCGCGAGCTTCGGCGAGGTCACCTCGAGGGCCTTGCCACCGCGCAGGGCCGGGACATCGGACTGGACGAAGTAGAGCGCGATCGACAGCAGCCCGAGCACGTACATGAACTGGAACTGACGCTCGACCGTCGCTCGATCGGGGCTGGTACGCGCCGCGCGCGCCAGGCGGGCGACGAGGGCGATCAGCAGGAACAGGACACCGAGGCCCGACGCCCCGGCGCGGGCCGTGCCGGTCCCGATGATCCGTTCGCCCAGGAAAATCAGGAGCATGCCGGCAAGATAGACCCCCGACCACAGGCCGCTCGGGCCCAGGGGACGGGGGGGAGCAGGCGCGGGAGGGGCTAGCGCCATCGTCGCGCCTCCATGACCCGCACGGCCGTGAACAGGCTGACCACCACCACCATGGCGTAATAGACGACGTCACGAAGGTGGATGGTCCCCTGCTGGAAGGGGATGAAGTGTTTCCCGTGGATGGCGAGGCTGGCGAAGATGTCGTTGAACGGTCGCTCGGTCACGTGCACCAACATCCAGCACAACACCATGGCGGTGACCATGCAGCCGGAGAAGATCGCGGCCAGCACCTGGGTGCGCGCCATCGCCGATCCCAGCGTCCCGATCGCGGTGGCGGCGGCGCCCAGCAACAGCAGACCCAGGTAGCCGGCCGCCAGGTGCCCGAGCGAGATCTTTCCGTTCACCCGGATCAACAACGGCATGAAGATCGTCAGCGCCAGCACCATCGCGAGGAAGAGAAAGCCGGAGAGGAACTTGCCGACGATGATCTGCCCGTCTCTGACGGGAGACGACGTGAGCAGGACCAGGGTGCCGGTCTGGCGCTCCTCGGCTACGAGACGCATCGAGATGAAGACGCTCGCGATCATCGTGAGGCCGCTCGTGTAGAAGAAGAACTGGGCCAGCACCACCGCCGATAGCTTGTCGTCGCCCCCGATCGCGAAGATGTTGAAGAGCAGCCCGTCGACCAGCAGCAGGATCGCGGCGATCACGTACCCGGTCATGGAGCGCAGGTAGGTCCCGAGCTCGCGCTGGGTGATGAGTAGGGTGGCGCTCATTGCGGCAACTCCTTGTGCTCGGTGAGCTGGAGGAAGATCTTCTCGAGGCGCCCGGTGCCACGATCGATGCGGAGCAGGTCGATGCCTCCCATGACCAGGGCGCGGGCCACCTGGGCCCGCAGGTCGGCGGTCGAGTCGACCCGCAGGGCGGTTATGCCCCCTGCGTGCTTGGACACGGTGGCCCTCAGGATCCCGGGCAGCGCCTGCAGGATGCTCAACGCCGATTCGGGCGCGCCCGCCACCTCGACCTCGATCGAAACCGCCGCGCCACCGCCGAGACGGCGGGCGATCTCCTCCTCCGAGCCCTGATCGACGATCTCCCCCTCTTGAATGATGAGGAGCCGATCGCAGGTCTGGCTGATCTCGGAGAGGATGTGGCTGGACAGCAGCACGGTGTGCTCGCCGCGCAGCGCGCGGATGGTCTCGCGCATGTCGACGATCTGCCGCGGGTCCAGCCCGCTCGTGGGCTCGTCCAGGATGAGGAGCTTCGGCCTGTGTACGAGGGCCTGGGCGACCCCCACCCGCTGGCGGAATCCATGCGACAGGCTGGCGATGGGTTCGTCGTGGACGCTCCGCGTCGCCGTCTTCTCCTCGGCCTCCGCCACCCTCGCCGCGGCGTCCCCCGAGGCGACGCCACGCAGTCGCGCCACGAAGGTCAGGTAGCGGCCCACGGTCATCTCCGGGTAGAGCGGAGGCTGATCGGGCAAGAAGCCGATGCGGCGGCGAACCTCGTGCGGGTGGCGGGCGATGTCGATGCCGTCGACCGTGACGTCGCCCGCCGTGGGCAGCAGCACGCAGCCGAGGATCTTGAGGGTGGTGGACTTGCCGGCGCCGTTCAGACCCAGAAAGCCGATGACCTCGCCCTTGGCTATCGCGAAGCTCAGGTCGCGGATGGCCGCGTGTTCGCCGTAATACTTGGTCAGTCCTTTGACTTCAATCATGGATGGGCGTCGATGGCGTGGGTGGGGAATCCGCGCGCATTATGCACGAAACGGCGCCGATGTTAATTCGGGGTCGTGGCGGATTATTCCCGACGCGCGCTGCACGCGAGAATTTCGCGGGTCCGTTGCTCGGCGAGCGTGCTAGCTTAGGCCGCGATGTGCGGAGTCGTCGGAATTTACGGGCATCCCGAAGCGGCAAACCTCGCATATCTCGGCCTCTATGCGCTTCAGCACCGGGGCCAGGAGTCGGCCGGCATCGTCGCATCGGACGGTGAACGGCTGCGGTTCGTGCGCGAGATGGGGCACGTCGGGGACATCTTCACGGCCGAGCGCCTGGCCCAGTTGCGGGGCTTCGCGGCGATCGGCCACGTTCGCTACTCGACCGCGGGCGAATCGGCCCTGAAGAACGCGCAGCCGATCGCCGTCGACTACTCGGGCGGGTCGGTGGCCATCGGCCACAACGGCAACCTGGTCAACGCCATCGAATTGCGCGAACGCCTGGAGGCCGAGGGGTCGATCTTTCAGAGCACGTCCGACACCGAGGTCATCGTTCACCTGATCGCGCGGTCGCGCGAGGTAGACCTGATCGACCGCATCGCGGACGCGCTCCGGCAGGTCAAGGGCGCCTACTCGCTGGTGTTCGTGTCGGAGGACAAGTTGATCGCCGTGCGGGATCCCATGGGGTTCCGGCCGCTGTCGCTGGCGCGCATCGGCGATGGCACCCACGTGGTCACGTCCGAGACCTGCGCGTTCGAGCTGCTGGGCGCGACGTTCGTGCGTCACATCGAGCCGGGCGAGATGGTCGTCATCGACAAGGCGGGGTTGAAGTCACTCCGGCCGTTCGTCAGCGCGCCTGCTCGCCATTGCCTCTTCGAGTGGGTCTACTTCGCCCGCCCCGACTCGCAGCTGGAGGGGCGGTCGGTCTATCGGGCGCGCGAGCGGATGGGGCGCCGGCTGGCCGTCGAGCACGGCGTGCCCGCGGACGTGGTCATCGCCGTCCCCGACTCCGGCGTGGCGGCGGCGATCGGCTACGCGCGCGAGAGCAACATTCCCTACGATCAGGGGCTGATGCGCTCCCACTACGTGGGACGAACATTCATCGAGCCCTCCCAGCAGATTCGCCACTTCGGCGTCAAGCTGAAGCTGTCGCCGGTGCACGAGGTGCTGCGGGATCGGCGGGTGGTCGTGGTGGACGATTCGCTCGTACGCGGCACCACTTCGCGGAAGATCGTGGCGATGATCCGCGGTGCCGGCGCGCGCGAGGTCCATCTGCGCATCAGCTCACCGCCGACCGTTGGGCCCTGTCACTACGGGATCGACACCCCCACACGTGACGAGCTGATCGCCGCGAACCACAGCGTCGACGAGATCCGCGACTTCGTCGGGGCGGACACCGTGGGCTACCTGTCGCTCGAGGGCCTGTACGCCGCCGTGCAGGCCGAGACCAAGGCGGGCAGCGACGTGAAGGGCCCGGCTGGCTTCTGCGACGCCTGTTTCTCGAACCGGTATCCGGTCCCGCCGGAAGGACCGCCGCGTCTGCGCCAGCTCCGGTTGCTTCCCGCCTGATCGCCATCCCCTCACGATGACGGCCATACCGACCTCCGTCACCCTCGTCGAGGGCCCCTTGCCGGACGCGGTCGAGCTGGACGCGCGCGTGCAGGAGGTCCGGCGCAGGTTCCCTCGGGCCGTCATCGACCGCTACCTCGAGCGGCTTCCGCTCGTCGGGCGGGACGTCCTCCTCGCGGCGGGCGCGGTGCTGGCGGGCGACGTTCGCCTGGGGGACGACGTGTCGATCTGGTACAACGCCGTGCTGCGCGGCGATCTGGCCCCGGTCACGATCGGCGACGGCACGAACGTGCAGGATGGCGCGGTCCTGCACGTGGGCGACGATTCGCCATGCGTGGTCGGCCGGCATTCGGTGATCGGGCACCGCGCGATCTTGCACGGTTGTCGCGTCGAGGACGCCTGCCTGATCGGGATGCAGGCCACGGTGCTCGACGACGCCGTCATCGGCCAGGGCTCGATCGTGGGGGCGGGGGCGCTCGTCACCCAGGGCACGCGCGTTCCCCCGCGCAGCCTGGTGCTGGGCGCGCCGGCGCGGGTCGTGCGGACGCTGACCGAGGTGGACGAGGAGCTCCACCGGGCCCTGGCCGCGAAGTACGTTCGGTTGAAGGAGAACTACCGGCGCGACGCCCTCCGCTCGGGTTGATCGCGTTTTCGGTCCCGCCGGTCTGGGCGTTGGGCCTCGGCGTCGTGTACACTGCCTCGCCATGGAAATCGGCCCCCTGAGAGAACGCGTGTCCAAGCTGCAGAGCCGGCTGACCGTTCTCCGGGGGCATCTTTGACGTCGACGGCAAGCGGCGGCGCATCGCGGAGCTAGAGGCTCTGTCGGCCGCTCCTGACTTCTGGACCAACGCCGAGAAGGCCCAGGCCATGATGCGGGATCAGGCGCACCTGAAGGCGACGGTCGAGGTGCACGACTCCCAGCTGAAGGGCCTCGAGGACGCCGCCGTCCTCCTCGAGCTGGCGGACGAGGCGAAGGACGAGGCGACCGCCGCGGAGGCCGAGGGTCTGCTGGACGTCGCGGAGGCCGCGATCGCGCGCCTGGAGTTCGCGCGCATGCTGTCCGGTCCCTACGATCGCCAGGGTGCCTTGTTGAGCATCAACGCCGGCGCGGGCGGGACCGAGTCACAAGACTGGGCGGAGATGTTGCTGCGAATGTACACGCGCTGGGCGCAGCGCAAGGGATACAAGACCGAGTCGCTGGACCTGCAGCCCGGTGACGAGGCCGGCATCAAGAGCGCCACCATAAGCGTCGAGGGCGAGTGGGCCTACGGCTGGCTGCGCGCGGAGGCGGGCGTGCACCGCCTGGTCCGGATCTCGCCCTACGACGCGAACGCGCGCCGGCACACGTCGTTCGCCAGCGTCTTCGTCTATCCGGACATCGACGAGACCATCAAGATCGAGATCGACGAGAAGGACCTGCGCATCGACGTGATGCGCTCGGGCGGCGCGGGCGGGCAGCACGTCAACAAGACCGAGTCGGCGGTGCGCATCACCCACATCCCGACCGGCATCGCCGTCCACAGCGACGGCGAGCGATCGCAGCACAAGAACCGGGGCACCGCCATGCGCATCCTGCGGTCGAAGTTGTTCGAGCTCGAGGAGAAGAAGCTGGAAGAGAAGATGGGCAACATCAACGCGCAGAAGAAGGCCATCGAGTGGGGCAGTCAGATCCGATCGTACGTGCTCGCCCCCTACCAGCTGGTCTCCGACCACCGCACCGAGAAGAAGGTCAGCAACGTCACCGAGGTCCTCGACGGTGATCTGGATTCGTTCATGGTCGCCCACCTGCTGCAACAGGCCGGTGACCACTCGGCCATCGCCACCGGAAACAAAGCGCCCAACGACGAGGTCTAACGAAGGAACATGGCCGACGAGAGCGAGCTGATCGGGGAGCGCGAGAAGAAGGTGGCGGAGCTGCGCGCCCTGGGCGCGAATCCCTACGCGAACGGGTTCGTGCCCGCGCACACCGCCGCCGACGTGGTGGCGCGCTGGAAAGGCACCGCGCCGACGCCCGCGGAGCCTGACGCCCCCAAGGGCGCGAGGCCCGCGTTGCTGTCCGAGGAGCGCTTCTCGGTGGCCGGACGCATCGTCGCCTACCGCGGGTTTGGCGGTGCGACGTTCGTGAAGCTCCTCGATCGGACCGGCGAGATCCAGGTCTGGGTGAAGAAGGACGTGGTCGGCGAGGCGGCCTTCGAGATCTGGAAGAAGATGGAGCGCGGCGACTTCATTGGCGCGACCGGGCCTGCCCTGTTCACGAAGACGGGAGAGCTGACCATCCTGGCCGAGCGGGTGGTGGTGCTGACCAAGGGCACCCGCCCGCTGCCCGAGAAGTTCCATGGGCTCTCCGATCAGGAGATCCGCTACCGGCAGCGCTACGTCGACCTGGTGGTCAACGCCGACGTCCGCGAGGTGTTCCGCAAGCGCTCGGCGATCGTGCGACACGTGCGTCGCTTCCTCGACGCGCGTGGCTTCCTCGAGGTCGAGACGCCCATGATGCACTCGATCCTGGGGGGCGCCGCGGCGCGCCCATTCGAGACCCACCACAACGCGCTCGATCTGGACCTGTTCATGCGCATCGCGCCCGAGCTGTACCTGAAGCGCCTGGTGGTGGGTGGCTTCGAGCGCGTCTACGAGATCGGCCGCAACTTTCGCAACGAGGGGCTGTCTCGCCAGCACAACCCCGAATTCACGATGCTCG
Source organism: uncultured Myxococcales bacterium (assembly GCA_964443975.1). Lineage (GTDB taxonomy): Bacteria > Myxococcota_A > Polyangia > Fen-1088 > Fen-1088 > DASYCK01. The sequence continues at coordinate 97,942 of CAYUFS010000002.1, forward strand.
AGTTCTATCAGGCGTACGCGACGTACGAGGATCTGATGGCGCTGACGGAGGAGCTGTTCCGGGAGCTGGCCCGCGACGTTGCGGGCGGCGAGACCATCAGCTACGGCGGCCAGCCGGTCAGCCTGGCCGGGCCCTGGCCCCGCATCCCCATGAAGGACGCCATCGTCACCGCGTCCCGGACCGGGCTGCTGCCCGCCGGCCTCGAGCGTTCCGTCCTCGACGACGAATCCGCGCTCGGCTCGTGGCTCGACAAGGTCGGCCTCGCGGAGGGCAAGGACGAGCTCGGCGCGGTCCTGCGCAAGGCGGGCTCGCACGGCGAGCGCGTCGGTGCCCTGTTCGATCATGGCGGCGAGAAGGCGCTGCCGGCCGATCGGCCGGCCTTCGTCACCGAGTACCCCGCCGAGACCTCGCCCCTGTCGCGCCGGAATGACGGCGATCCGGCGAAGGTCGATCGCTTCGAGCTGTTCATCGTCGGGCGCGAGCACGCGAACGCGTTCTCGGAGCTGAACGACCCCGCCGACCAGCGCGCCCGGTTCCAGCGTCAGGTCGACGCGAAGGCGAAGGGCGCCGAGGAGACGATGGACTACGACGAGGACTACTGCCGCGCGCTCGAGTACGGTCTGCCCCCCACGGCGGGCGAGGGGATCGGCATCGATCGCCTGGTGATGCTCCTCACCGATCAGCCTTCCATTCGCGACGTGATCTTGTTCCCCTTGTTGCGCCCGGATCGCGGATGAACGCTCGGCGCGTGGTGGGCAGCGCCCCGATCGGGGCGCCTTGACCGGACGGGGCTTCGAGTGGTTCGTCGCCTGGCGTCACCTGCGCGACGACGAGCGCCGGTCGCACTGGACCTTGATCGTGGGGCTGGCGCTGATCGCCCTGGGGGTGATCGGCTTCGTCGCCGAGCGCCTGGTGCTGCGGCATCACCCGATGCTGTTCGTGCGGGGCGCGCTGCTGTTCGACAACCTCAAGCTCGTCAGCGTCATCGCGATGGTGCTTGGAACCTTGATCACGATCCTGGGCGCCCTGTTCGCGTGCTTCACGGTCTTCACGGCGTTCTCGATGTTCGGGGTGTTCCTGGGCACCGGCGTGCCCATCCTGGCGCTGTCCATCATGTCGGGGTTCGAGATGGACCTGAAATCGAAGATCCGCGCCACGAAGGCCGACGTGGTGATCGAGCGCTCGGACGAACAGCCGTTCACCGACTGGCGGGAGGTGAAGCAGAAGATCGCCGACGTGCCGGGGGTGGTCGACACGATGGCCTACGTCGAGTCGGAGGTGATCATCAAGCACATCTCCAATCCGGCCGGGATGGGGATCATCTTGCGCGGCGTGGAGGTCGACCGCACCGGCCGGGTGCTCGACCTGTCTCGGACGTTGAAGGAGGGTGGCATCGAGCTGCTGGCCCACCCGGAGCGCATCCAGCCCGACTCGGTCGCGCTCCCGCCCGCCGGCACGACGGCGGAGGCGCCCCACGAGTACACGTTCCCGCGCCGGGAGCTACCCGGGATCCTGCTGGGGGAGGAGCTGTTCGCGCACACGCTGCGCGTCTACATGGGCAGCGAGGTCGACGTGGCTTGCCCCATGTGCGGCGTGGGGCCGTCCGGGCCCATGCCGCGGCTGCGGTCCTTCCGTGTCGCCGGGCACTTCTACACCGGCATGTACGAGTTCGATTCGAAGCTGGCGTACGTGGCGCTGGAGGAGGCGCAGAAGTTCTTGGGGATCCCCGGGGAGGTGACCGGGATCGAGGTTCGCACGACAGACGCGGACGCCGCCGACCGCATCGCCGAGCGCATCGCGGCCCGCCTTGGCCCTGGGCACGAGGCGCGCTCGTGGCAGGAGCTGAACCGCAACCTGTTCGCGGCCCTCTGGGTGGAGAAGCTCGGGATGTTCATCTTCCTGACCTTCATCGCGCTGGTGGCGTCGTTCTCCATCGTCTCTAACCTCATCATGCTGGTTACGGAGAAGGGCCGGGAGGTCGCCATCCTCAAGTCCATGGGGGCCACCGACTCGGGGATCCTGCGGGTCTTCTTCGCGGAGGGCCTCTACATCGGTCTCGTCGGGCTGTTGCTCGGGCTGTGCTTCGGCATCGGCACCTGCCTGCTGATCTCGCGCTTCGGGCTCCCGCTCGACCCCGACGTCTACTACATCCAGAAGCTGCCCGTGGTGATGCGATCGAGCGAAATCGGCTCGGTGGCCGCGGCCGCGCTGGGGCTGTGCTGTCTGGCCACCCTCTACCCGGCGTTTCTGGCGTCACGGATGCGGCCGGTCGAAGGGCTTCGTTACGAATAGCGGGGGCCTTCGGGCAACCATCGCTAACGGCGCGGAGTCTCAGGGCTTGTACAGCCCAGCTGCGCGTTGACACCCATGACAGCGACGACTACGGTTTCGGCCCCAATGAGCCCTCCCGCACCGTCCGTCGCGCCCGCCGGCGCCCACGTTCTGGTGCGAGGCGTGTCGAAGGAGTTTCAACACGGCGGCCGCACGCTCCCGGTCTTGCGCGGCATCGACTTCGAGATCCGTCCCGGCGAGATCGTCTCCGTGATCGGCGCCTCGGGCGCGGGGAAGTCGACGCTCCTGCACCTGCTCGGTACGATCGACACCCCCACCGCGGGGACCATCCTCTTCGACGGCGTCGACGTCACGCGGATGAGCCCCGCGACGCTGGCGGAGTTCCGCAACCGCGAGATCGGGTTCGTCTTTCAGTTTCACCATCTCCTGCCCGAGTTCACGGCGCTCGAGAACGTGATGATGCCGGGCCTCATCCTGCGGCTGACACGGGCCGACTGCGTGGCGCGCGCCCGCGCCATGCTGACGCGCCTGGGGCTGGCCGAGCGGCTGACCCACCGTCCAGGAGAGCTCTCCGGCGGCGAGCAGCAGCGCGTGGCGCTCGCGCGGGCGCTGCTGCTCAAGCCGCGGCTGCTCCTCGCCGACGAGCCGACGGGCAACCTGGACACGAAGACCGGACGCGACATGCACGACCTGTTCTTCGAGCTGAACCGCGAGCTGGGCATGACGCTGTTGATCGTGACCCACAATCCCGAGCTGGCCGCCCAGACGGGCCGCCGGCTCCGCATGGCCGACGGCATGCTGGTCGAGAAGGATTGAGCGGATTGCGCCGGAATCGGTTGTCTCCCTGGATCGCCGGGCTCGTCTTGTCGGTGGTGGCGGCCGCCGCCGGCTCGGCCCGGGCGGCCGGCGATCCGCCGGATGAGGCCGGTGACGACACCAGCGAGGCCGCCGCCGCCCCGGCCCAGACGGCAGCCGCGCCGAACCTGATCGTGAAGCGCGTGCACTTCCGCGGGAACCGCAAGGTCGAGGATGACGCGATCCGGGTGGTCATCAAGACGAAGCCCGGCGCCTCGATCAACCAGGAGCTCCTGCGCGACGACGTGCGCGCCATCTGGAAGACGGGCTTCTTCGAGGACGTGCAGGTCGAGAGCACGGACATGAAGGGGGAGGGGGGCCTGGCCATCGTCTTCGTGCTCAAGGAGAAGCCGACGATCAGCAAGATCTACGTCGCCGGCAACGACGAGGTCAGCCTCACCAAGATCAACGAGGTCCTCGATCTGAAGAAGGATCAGGTCCTCGACCTCGCGAAGCTCAAGAAGAACGTGCAGAAGATCAAGGAGCTCTACGTCGAGAAGGGCTTCTACATGGCCGAGGTCGACTACGAGCTCAAGCGGCCAGGCACCGCCGAGGTGGAGGTCTGGTTCCGGGTGCACGAGCACGCGAAGGTCGAGGTCCGTCGCGTCAACTTCGTGGGCAACAAGGCGGTCACCGACGAGGAGCTGCGGGACGTGGTCGTCACGCGCGAGGGCAACGTGCTGTCGCTCCTCACGCAGTCCGGGACCTATCGGGAAGACGTCTTCCAGCGCGACCTGGTGCTGCTGCAGGCGCACTACTGGGATCGGGGTTACGTGCAGGTCAAGGTGGGCACCCCCGTGCTCGAGCTGTCCCCGGACAAGCGCTCGCTCTACATCACCATCAACATCGACGAGGGCCCGCAGTATCGCCTGGGGAAGATCGACATCCGGGGCGATCTGCTGGAGTCGCGCGAGTTCTTCCTCAGCCGCGTCTCGGTTCACCCGGGCGACGTCTTCAACCGCTCGAAGCTGAGCGACGACCTGCAGAAGCTCACGGATCTATACAAGGATCGCGGCTACGCGTACGTCAACGCCACGCCGGCCACGCCGATCGACGAGAAGACCCGCACCGTCGACGTGACGTTCGAGATCCAGAAGGGCGAGCTCGTCTACTTCGAGCGCATCAACATCCACGGCAACACCAAGACCCGGGACAAGGTGATCCGGCGCGAGCTGCGCATGATCGAGGGCGAGCCGTACAGCCAGTCGCTGCTCGACTACTCGAAGCGGCGGGTGAACGCGCTCGGCTACTTCGAGAAGGTCGACATCTCGACCCGGCGCGGGTCGACCGACAACATGATGGAGGTCAACGTCGAGGTCGCGGAGCGCCCCACCGGCACGTTCCAGATCGGCGCCGGCTTCTCGTCGGTCGAGAACTTCATCGCCCAGGCCCAGATCTCCCAGAACAACTTCTTCGGCCGCGGCCAGCTGCTGACGGTGCAGGCGCAGCTCTCCAGCCTCCGTCAGCTGTTCCTGCTGCAGTTCCAGGATCTCTACTTCCTGGACACCAACTGGACGTTCGGCTTCAACCTGTTCAAGCAGGACCGTTACCTCTATTCGTTCACCCGGTCGTCTTACGGCGGGCGCTTGACCTGGGGTTACCTCCTGGCGGACGACCTGCGCATGACGCTGACCTACAACTGGGAGAAGATCAGCATCACGAACGGGAACGTGTTCAGCGGCCTGTTCTCGGGCGGGCAGCGCGACCCCATCCCGGCGGGCTCGCTGGCGAACCTCCTCCGCTCGGGGATCACGTCGTCCGCCATCGGCCTCGTGTCCTACGACACGCGCAACGACCGTATGTTCCCCTCGCGGGGCTGGTACAACACGCTGTCCGCCGAGGTCGCGGACAAGGTGCTGCTGTCCGAGAACATCTTCACGCGCTACGAGCTCGCGTTCCGCTACTTCTATCCCATCTGGGGTCCGTTCATCTTCCGGGCCAAGCTGGAGGGTGGGCTCATCGCGAGCCGTGATCCGCGCGGCGTTCCCATCTTCGAGCGTTACTTCGTGGGCGGCATCTACGACATTCGCGGGTTCGCGCCCCGGTCGCTCGGGCCGGTCATCCACGCGCCAGGTTCGCAGGCGCCGGACGCCCTCCTCACCCCCTTCCGCATCGGCGGCAACTCGCAGGTCATTGGAAACGCCGAGATCGAGTTCCCCCTGTTCGACAAGGTGGGCATCCGCGGCGTGGTCTTCACCGACGTCGGCAACGCATTCAACCTCGAAGACTTCTATTGCAAGCTCCGCCCCGACAACGTGGACGTCTCCCAGGATCCCTGTAAGCGGCCCTGGAACCTGGGCGCGTACCGCGCCAGCTGGGGCTTCGGGTTTCGCTGGTTCTCGCCGATCGGGCCGCTGCGCTTCGAGTGGGGCATCCCGTACCGGACGCTGCCGGGCGAACAATCCCTGGTGTTCGAATTCACCATCGGAAATTTCTTCTAGCTCGCGCCCGGAAGGAATATCTGCTAGTTCTCGCCGCTCAAAGGAGAAGTTCATGTCGCGCTCCGCACTGCTCGCTCTGTTCCTGATTGTCTCGTCGCCTGTCGCCGCCTTCGCCGAGGACGTGAAGTTGGGGTACGTCGATCTCCAGCGCGCCCTGAACGAGACCGAGGATGGCCGCAAGGCCAAGGCGAACCTGAAGAAGGTGTTCGACCAGAAACAGAAGGAGCTGGACGAGCAGCAGGAGAACCTCAAGAAGGACATCGAGGACCTGAACAAGAAGCGGACCCTGCTGCCACCCGACAAGGTGCGCGACAAGGAGGCCGAGCTGCAGGAGCGCATGCAGAAGGTCCAACAGACGTACATGCGCCACCAGCAGGACCTCAGCGCCAAGGAGCAAGAGGCCACGGGCAAGATCTTCGAGCGCATGAGCCGCATCATCAGCAAGATCGCCACGGCCGAGAACTTCACCATGATCTTCGACAAGCAGCAGTCGTCGGTGTTGTTCGCGAAGCCGCACCTCGATCTCACCAATGACCTGATTCGCCGCTACAACTCGGGCGAGGGCGCGGCGCCGGTCGCCGGGGCGACCCCGGGCGCCACCCCGCCCGCCAGCGCCCCGAAGAAGTGACAGGCCGGTCGCGATGGACATCCGCGACATCGAGCGAATCCTTCCCCACCGCTACCCGTTCCTGCTGGTCGATCGCGTCACCCACATCGACGACGATCGCATCGTGGCCTTGAAGATGGTCACGCGCAACGAGCCCCACTTCAACGGGCACTTCCCCGGCCATCCCGTCATGCCGGGCGTGCTCATCATCGAGGCCATGGCTCAGGCGGGGGCGCTCTATGCCGCGCGCCTGACGAAGTTCGACCCCGAGCGCCAGGTCATCTATTTCATGGCCATCGACAAGGCGAAGTTTCGCAAGCCGGTGGTCCCGGGCGACGAGCTCACCCTGGAGGTGACGCCCTTGCGAAAAGGCGGGGTCATCTGGAAGCTCCGAGGCGAAGCGAAGGTCGGCGATGTCCTCGTGGCAGAGGCCGAATTCATGGCCAGCATCCAACCCAAGGTCGCGCCTGCCAAGCCGGAAGCCGCGTTGCCGTCTCCGTCGCCGGCCGCCGACAGCTAGGCAGGGCGTCACGCGGACGCAGTCCAAGGAGCAGCCGCAGATGGCACCCACGCCGAACTGGCACCCATCGCTCGCGGTGCCCGGAGTGGCCGCCTGCCGTAGAGGGGCAGGGGGGGGCGCTCCGGGGGTGCTCGCAATCGTGATACTGCTCGCCGGCTTCGGCGCCGAGGGCTGCCGTCGGGCGCGCTTGCCGCCCCGGCCTGACGGCGCCGCCGTCGTCATCGCCGCCGACGAGCCCCCGCTCGCGGAGGTGGGCTTCACGATGACCGACGAGGTGGAGCCTAACGATCTGCTGGCGAACGCGCAGCCGCTGTCGCCCAGCGCCGAGACGGGAGCCGGCGTGGTCGGGCGCCTGGCGCCGACTCCCGGGTCCAAGGCGAAGGACGTCGATCTCTTTCGCGTGGTGATTCCGCCTCCACCGGTGGTCTCCGCCGGCCCCGACGGAGCGGTGGCGCCGCCGCGCCAACGCTTGCGTATCGAGGTTCATCCCGATCTGGGGCTCGCGATCTCGGTCGACGTGCTCGACGAGCAGGGGCGGGCGCTGATCTCCTCCGCGGGAGCCGTGCCGGGGGAGGCGGAGGGGATCCCGAACCTCGCCGTCACTCCGGGCAACGTCTTCGTCAGGGTCAAGCCGGGACCGGCGACCGCCGCGTCGAGCGCGGCTTCGCCCGGGCCGGGCTCGTCGAAGAAGGATGCGGGCTCCCCCCCGGCAGGTGGCTATCGCCTCACGGTCCGACTGCTCCCGTTCGAGGCGGGCGACGAAATCGAGCCCAACGGCAAGGCGGCGCTGGCCGGCGAGGTCAGCCCCGAGGGCGATATCGCCGGCTTCCTGGGTTGGCGGCACGATGAGGACTGGTTTCGGGTGCCCACCGCCGGGCTGCCCGAGGGCGGCGTCCTGTCGGCCGAGCTCGAGCCAGTCGATGGCGTCGCGGCATCGCTGGCAGTCTATGATTCGGTCGAGCACAAGATGATCGAGCAGCACGGCCGACGGGGCGATCGGGTGGCCCTGCGCAACGTGCGGCTTCCCTCGTCCGACCCCAACGTCTACGTGGTCGTTGCGGCCGATAGCGGCCGCAACCTCGACAAGCGGTACACCCTCCGCCTGCGGGCGGAGGACGCCAAGGCGGACGCCGAGGTCGAACCGAACGACGATCCGGCCCACGCCATGCCGCTCGCCGACGGCACGCTCACAGGCACCCTCGGCCCCGGCGACGCGGACGTGTTCAGGTACAGCGCGCCCGAGCCCACCGAGATGAGCGTCGATGTGGCGCCGCCGCCTCATATGGACGTCGTGGTCGACGTGCTGCGGGAGGACGGCACGGTCGTCCTGAGGGTGGATTCGGGCAAGCGGGGCGCGGCCGAAAGGATTCCCAACCTGTTTGTCTCCGGCGCCGTGTTGCTTCGCCTCAGCCCCAAGAAGGGAGAAGGGAATCTCGACGATCTCTATCGGATCACGGTGGCCGGCCGCCCGATCGACGCGGGGTCGGAGCATGAGCCGAACGGGACGGCGGGGACCGCGACGCCATTGCCCGCCGGGGCGACCGGGTCCGGCCTCATTTTTCCGCGGGGGGACATCGATTTTTGGACGACCGCCGCCGTTCCGGACGCGGCGGGGACGCTGGCGATCAACGTCCGAGGAATCGCGGGCCTCACCCTCGACGTCCGCGCGAGGGCCCTCGGCACGTCCCGGGAGGTGGCCAGGTTCCGGGTCGGGGCCGATGCCTCCGCTCCCATCCGCGTCACGCCGCAAGCTGACGGTTGCTGCCTGATCGAGGTTCGCGAGTCGACAGGCCGCACCGCCAATGCCAAAGATCGCTACACGCTCAGCGTGAGCCGGTAGGCGACATCGTGCAAACATTTCGCTCTCTCGCGAGCCGGTGTGATCGCGAATGAACACTTCAGGTGTGCGAGGATTCCGTCGAACAACGTCTTGACTAATAGGCAGGAATATTGCAGGAGGTTAAGGAAGGATTTCCATGCTCGAGCCCTGGATCATCGAACAGATCCGACGCCGGGAAGAAGAGGAGCGGCGCAAGCAAGACCGCCCTCAGTTGGATATCCCTGCGGAAGACGAGCGAATCGAACAATGGCGCAAGCGTCGAGACGACGAGCGCCGCATCGACCGCGACCGCCCCTCCGAGGACAGCGACGACGCCCCCAAGCGCGGTGTCATGATCATCGACTTTGGTTGAGGTAGTGGGGCGCAAGCCCGCGATCGGTCTAGAAGAATTCCTGGGGATTCGTTCGCCAGCGCACCGCTGGCCCCGCAGCTGAAGCAAGGCGCCCGGGTGGCTGCCAGGCGGCACCAAACGACGTGTTTTTGGACGGGTTGCCAGCGCGGGCGTTAGATGGACCCATGCACTCCGCTGTCGAGGAGAGGGCCGCAGGTGGAGACAGTGCGCGCGTCAGGCTCCACCCGGCTGGATTCATCGGGCGCGAGCGCGAGTTTGGGGCGCTCGATTCGGCGCTCGAACGTGCCTTGAAGCTTCGGGTTCCCCAGTTCGTGACCGTCCTCGGCCCGCTGGGGATCGGCAAGACTCGACTTTGGGCCGAGTGGCTCGCCGAGGTCTCGGGCCCCGGGTTGCGGGTGGCTCGCGTCGCCCTGGCCGCCCTCGGGGCCGACCCCCGGGGTGGCAACCTGGTGGGGGCATTGCTTCGCAGGCGCTTCGGAATCACCGACGAGCTCGGGCCCGAGGCGGCGCTCGTGACGTTTCGCACGGAGATGCAGCGGGTGTTCGGGAACCGGCGCGTCGCGGAGGTGGCCGCGCTGCTGGGTCGATTCTTGGGTTTCGATCTGAAGGAGAGCCCGCTCTCCAAGGCGCTGGCGACGACGACCGATCAGGGCATGGACATGGTGCGAGCCGTGCTGTGCCGGTTCTTCGAACAAGACGCCCGCGAATCGCCCATCGTTCTCGCCATCGACGACATCCACCTGGCCGACGACGAGTCGTTGGATATCCTGGAGCGCTTGCCGGCGGAGCTGGGCGAGGCCGCCGTTGTCGTCCTCATGACGGCCCGGGGCGAGCTGCTGGAGCGGCGCCCGGATTGGGGAGTCACGGAGGGCAGCACGTGCATCGAGCTCTCACCGCTCGGGCGAAGCGACATCGACGGCATGGTGCGATCCGTGCTCGACGCGAGGCCCACCGACGCGCTCCCGGCTGCGCTGCTCGACCGCGCGGCGGCCGCCTGCGACGGTAATCCTTATCTGCTCGAACTGGTGCTGCACGACGATGTCCGTCGTGGCGCGCTGGGCGCTCAGGTCCGGGACGGGACCCGGACGTGGCGGTTCGATGCGGACAGGGCGAGCCCCGATCCGATGTCGCCGGGGTGGAGCCAGGAGGGGCAGGAGGGGGACGGGCGCCTCGCCAGCCTCTCCAGGCTCGAGCTCGAAGTTCTGGGCCGGGCGTCGACCTTCGGGCCCATATTCTGGACAGGCGGGGTGGTCGCGCTCGGTCGGCTGGGCGCCGCGCCCATCGACCCGGTCGCGGTATTCGGTCCTGATCCGGCGATTCTGGAAATTCGTTCGGTGCTGAACGAGCTCGCCACCCGCGATCTGCTCGTCGCGGCGCCGGAGAGCAGCTTACCCGGGGACGCCGAATGGTCCTTCAAGCACCCGTCGGACGTCGAGCTGCTCCTCGGGAGACTGGACGGGAACCTGGTCGCCGAGCGCCATCGTTTCGCGGCCCAGTGGCTCGAGAGTCGGGGCGGCGCGGGCCGGGAAACGCGCCTCGAGATGCTGGGCCGACTCTACGAGCGAGGCGGCGACCTGCGCCGCGCGGCGTACTGCTTTCTGTCGGGCGCGGATGATGCGCGCCGCCGAGCAGAGTCGGAGCATGCGCGGGCGTTGTACATGAGGGCCGTCGCCCTCATGGGGATGGACGATGCCGTCGCGAAGATGGACGCGCTCTATGCGCTCGGCGATCTGGCCTCGCGCCTCGGACGCACGCGGGAGGCGCTGGTCCACTTCCAGGAAATGCTGCGGCTGGCGTGGCGCCTGGACCTGCCGGCCAAGGGCGGGGCCGCCCACGGACGCCTGGGGCGGCTCCACGCGACGCTCGGTGAGCATGGGGCGGCGGTCACTCACCTGGATGTGGCCCGACAGCTGTTCGAGGTGGCGGAGGATCAACCGGGGATCGCCTCGACGCTCGACGACATCGGGCGCGTCCACCTGCTGGGAGGGGCGCCGGAGGCCTCGCTCGAGTGCCACCGGGCCGCGTTCCAGGTCCGCGATCGGCTGGGGGATGATCGCGGCAAGGGCCTGGCGCTGGCACGGATGGGGCAGGTCGAGCACGAAACCGGAGACCTCATCGCCGCCGAGGGGCACATTCGCCAGGCGATCGAGCTGCGCCGGCGCGCGGGCGACCGACAGGGCATGGTGGCGTCCCTGCTGGATCTCGGCGCGCTCGAACGCGATCTTGGCCGGGTCGAGCAGGCAATCAACATCCTGGAGGACGGACAGGCGCTGGCACGCGAGCTGGGAGAGCGCCTCTACGAATGCAGCATCGACATCGCGCTCGGAGATTGTTGGCTGACGCAGGCCCGCCCCAACGACGCTCGTCCATATTTCCAGGCCGCCAAGGAGATTGCGCGCCAGTTCGGCGCCAAGCTGTTGGTGGCGGAGGCATCGCGGGGGCTGGCGGAGTCAGAACTGGCGCGGGGGGCGGCGCTCGAGGCCCGGGACGAGGCGCGGGCAGCGTTCGAGATGGCCGAGAAGATCGGGGCACCGCCACTGGCCGGAGCGGCGCTGCGGGTGGTCGCCTCCGCCGTGGGCATGGGCGCTCCCGGCGACGCGGAGCTCGGCGGCGCGCGGGAGATGTTCGATCGCGCGATCGAGATCCTGAGCAACGCGGCCTCCGAGCTGGAGCTGGGACGCGCCCTCGCCGCCTATGCCGAGTTCGAGGAGCGGGCGGGTCGTCGCGCGGTGGCCCGCGATCTTCGGCGGCAGGCGGACCTCATCCGGGAGAAGACGCGGACGGTGGGGACCTCGGAGCGCCTGCGGCGGGGGCGAAGCGTCCCCGCCGGCTCGCTACTCCTGCTCGGCAGCGCCTGAGTCATCGTCGGTCGGCCATGCGTCCGAGCCAGTAGTCGATGTCGAAGGCCGGGTCGTCCGTCAGGTAACGCCAGAGCTGAATCCGGTTGACGATCTCCAGGCGCGCGTCGTTGCCTGTGAACGCGTGCTCGTGTCGTAGCGTCTGGGTGACCGCTGGATCGTCGAGATCGGCCAGGTCCCAGCAGCGGACCTGGCGGTGCGCCGGGCCGAGGCGAACCTTGAACATCGTCCGCGGTCGATCCGTCCCATTGGGCTGCCCGCAATGCCATAGCCCGTGATGGCAGACGATCAGCGTGCCCGCGCGGCAGACTGTGGCGAGCTGCCCGCGGAAATTTTGAGTGCGCGAGATGTCGAGCTCGTTGGCCCGGCGCAGGTGGCTGCCGGGGAGGATCATCGTGCCCCCCATCTCCCGCGGCGTGTCGTGGAAGAAGAACAGCAGCTGGATGTCGAAAGCCAGCGGCCGTCGATCGAGGACGGCGTCGGCGTGCCACGGCTGACTCCACGGCTGGCGCGGCGCTATCACATGGGCATAGTGATGGTCGTAGAGCGCGCCCGCGCCGAGGAGGCTGTGGAGGATGCCGGCCACGCGCGGCAGCCGCAGCACGGCGCCGATCCCCGGCGACTCCGTCCACAGCTCGGCGAGAGGGCGGCCCGCGAGTCCCGAGCCCGCGCTCCCGGGCGGGCGGTTCCAGCCCGTGGGCACGGTGCCGGCGGCAAGCTCGGCAAGCGCCGCCTGGCTGAGCGCGGGGGGCACCAGCTCGTCGAAGCGCAGGAACCCGTGCGCGACGAAGGTCGCGACCTCCCTGGACGTGAGCAGGGGCAGGTCCGCCATTCAGCCCGCCCTGACCTCGACGAGCTTCTCGAGGACGAATTCGAACCGCAACGGACCCGTCTCGTGCTCACGCCCCGGGGCCGCGGCCACGACCGGCGGAACCTGGATGACCCGCCAGCCATCCCTCATCGCCGCGAGGACCGAGTCGTACGGGGGCTGGTCGGAATCGCCGGCCATGCCCGTGGCGCGCCCGGCGCCGTCGAACAACGACCACGCCACGACCGCGGCGGTCGGGTTCGGGTTGGCGAGCCACAGGAACAACAGCTGCTGGCGCAAGATACGCCTCACAGCTTGTCACGAGACCGGCGGCCTGGCAGCTGAAACCGCCCTGGCCCGCGACTACTTCTTCTTCAGGTCGTCGATCTTGACGAGGATGCGATCCGCCGTCCACTTGGGCAGCTGAAAGACGTCCGAGCCGACCGCGGAGGCGTAGTTGATCTTGTCGGGCAACTCGTTGCCGACCCTCACCGTGCAGGTCTTCTTCTTGTCCTTGCTGGTGGCGACGATGACGGCCTTGGGCTTGGCCAGCCCGTTGTCCTTGAGCGACTGATTCGGCACCAAGCCCGTCGCCTTCCAGTCCTTGAAAGCGCTCGCGATGTTGGTGACCTTCGTCGGATCCAGGTTCAGATCCTTCGGCTTGCTGGCGCGCCATTCGTCCTTCTTCTTGTCGCCCTTCGTGTCGGCCTTCACCAGGGTGTACGAGTCCTTGTCGTGGGTGACCGCCACCTCGCCGAGCTCTGCGTCGGTGATGTCGCAGACGGTCTTGTCACGAAGATCGAGCGGGTGCTTGTCGACGCGGTCGGTGTTGTAACGCTTGACCAGGTAGACTTGAGGCGAGTCGGCGGCCTTGACGTAGTAGTCGTCCTCGCCCTTCTTGTTCCCGATCAGGATGCTGACGGACTTGCCATCCTTCAGCGTCACCGTGACGGTGTTCGCCGGGTTCGCCAGGCCGGTGGCCTCCGGCTTCGCGCCGTCGGCGAAGTCGTTCGTCACCCACGAGGCCAGCGTCGACACGATGCCGACAGGAACGGAGTTGTCGAGCTTGTCCACCTTCACGGTCGAGTCGACCACGCTCCACTTGTCGCCAGACTCCTTCTTCAGCGTGGCGCGCCCATCGTCCCTGGTCTTGATCTCGAGCTTCTCCGCGTCCCCTTGCGTGAACTTCGAGATGGTCTTGTCCCGCCAGCCGGCGGTGTCGCGGTCGAGGTTGTAACGGAACGACCCGATCCCCTGCCAGATCTCATCCTTGCCGGGCACCCGAACGAGGGTGTTTCCCCCGACGCTCTTGCCGACGATGAGATCGGTCAGCACCTGCTCCCCCTTCTTGACGACGACCCTCAGCCCCTTGTCGTCCACCTCGAACTCGGTCTGCTTCGCCTTCTGGTCACTGACGACGTTGCCGAACTCCAGCTTGTCGATGGCCTCGAACGCCTGTTTGGCAACGCTCTCGTCCGCCACGTAGGCGGCGGGGGCGACGATCTTGTAGGCGTCACCCTCCTTCTTGATCGTGGTCGTCGACGCTCCCTTGGTGACGGTCAAGGTGTCGAACGCGCCAGGGGCCAGCTTGGCGACGGGCCGCGGTCGCTCGCCGACGGTCTGTCCCTTTTCGGGCTGGCGCAAGACGACGACGGCGACGGCGGCGAGAACTGCCAGGAGGGCGAGGGCGGTCAGAGTCTTCCGGTTCATGGTCCTATCCTTGGACGGCGAGAACGTCAGGGAGCGTGGGAGAGCGAGGGTAGGGAAGCGGGAGCAGGCGGCGGCGGCGAAGCCGATCTAGAGGTGTACTAGAGCTTCTGTCCATGGCGCCGGGACCCGCGTACGCGCCAGCGGAAGAAGCCGAACGCGCAGAACGCGAGCGGGATGCCGAGGATATTGAAGGCCTTGATCGCCACCACCTTCTGATCGGGATCGAGCTGAATGGGCCGCGACGAGACCGTCTTGGCGCGGACGGGCGCGAGCGCCTCGTCCTCCAGCACCCAGCCAATCGCGTTCAGGAGGAAGCCGGCCCCGTTGCCATAGATGGGCAGGTAGCGCGACATCTGGAAATACTCGTCCGATGCGAAGTCAGAGTCTCCCATGACCATCAGGCGCACCTTCTTCTTCGAGTCGCCCGCGTCAGCCGTCGACATCCCGGCGCCGGCGGTGGGCGTCGGCGGCGCGAACGCGCTGTGCAGGGGACCCTCGTAGGCGTAGCCCAGCGCGAATGGCCCCTTGTCCTTCGTCTCCTCCAACTTCGTCCCGGGCGAGTACATGAAGAATCCGCTCACCTTCCAGCTCGAAGCAGAGGTCTCGCCCAGCTTCCACAGGCGCCCGCGCGCCGGCTTGCCGTCCTTGAGCGGGCCCACGAGCTCCACGGAGCTGGCGTAGGGGAAGACCATGGCGTTTATCCCCGCGGTGGGCGTGAAGTCCTTGTCCGCGGGCTTCTCCATCTCCACGCCCACGAACATCGGCGCGTTCGCGAGCATGCGGCGGCCGCCGCCCACGTCCACCGGGCCGGGGGCGTTCTGGCGGCCGTCGAGCACGAAGTCCGAGCCGATGACGAAGCCGTAGGCCTTCAGTAGCTCGGCGAGGCCGGTCTCGTTGGCCTGGCCCACCTTGGGCATCCCCCCCTGCTCCATCTGCGGCTGAGCGCCGCGCGGGCTGCTCATCGCCATGCCGTCGTCGAGGATGATCGCGCCCTTGCCCTTCATCAGGAAGTTGTCGATCTCCTTGCGGCCCTTCTCGTCGAAGGCCTGCTTCGGGCCGCCCACCAGCAGCCCGTCCACGTCGTCCGGGATCGCCGCCGACGACGGGTTGACGGTGGTGGTGTCGAACTCTTGCGAGAGCACGTGCTGCAGCGTTTGAAAGCCCTGGGTCAGGTCCAGCTCGCCGTGCCCGGTCGCCAGCGCCAGCTTGCGCTTCTTCTGCGTCATCCGCTTTATCAGGGACGACAGCTGGTACTCGAGGCCCTCCGCGCTGACGATCTCGGGGATGGCCTCGCTCTTCCCGTTGAACTCGATGCAGAGGCCCAGGTAGTAAGAGCCCACCTCGAACTTCTGGTCCTCGAGCTTCTGGATCTGCAGCTTGCGAACCCCGCAGGTGGTCGCCTCGTCCTCGAGCTTCTTCTCCACGGGATCGACAGCCTCGAAGCGCAGCTTGCCCTTCGAGTTCGAGCGGTACTCGTCGAGCAGGTCGCGGACGTAGCGGGACAGCGACTTCAGCTCGGCGGGCAGGGTATCGGACATATACGCCTTCACGTTGACGTAGTCCTTGAGGTCGGCCACGACGTCCTTCGAGGCGGGCGAAAGCGTGTAGACCTTGGCGTCGGTCAGATCCAGCCGCCCGAACACGCGGGTCGCGATCAAGTTCAGGGCCACCACGATACCGATCACGGCCAGCAGGTAGAAGGCCGCGTTCGAGGCGACGGAGCGCTTTCTCTTGTCCATGCTCATGGCTACTTCCACTTTCGCGATTGCAGGGACGTGGTGGCGATGAGGAGGCTCACCACGATGACGGAGGCATAGTAGAGGACGTCGCGCGAATCGATGACGCCCCGGCTGACGTTCTCGAAGTGGGTGTCGGTGCTCAGGAAGGAGATGATCGGCTGCAGCTTCTCGGGCACGAAGGGCAACACCTTGCCGAACAGGAACAGCGCGAAGCAGATGCCGAACGAGATGATGAGCGAGACCACCTGGTTGCGCGTGAACGACGACGCCATCACGCCGATGGCCACGTACGAGCCGCCCATGAGCAGGAGCCCGAAGTAGCCGCCGAGGGCGGGCCCCTTGTCGAGCGGGCCCAGCTTCGCGACGGTGATCGCGAACACCAGCGTCAGCGCGAGGGTGGTCAGCAGGAGCGCCATGGCGGCGAGCCATTTGCCCACAACGACCTCCCAGTCCCGCACGGGCATGGTGATGAGGATCTCGATGGTTCCGGAGCCCTTCTCCTCGGCCAGCAGGCGCATGGTGATGGCCGGGGCGAAGAAGCAGAACATCAGCGGCGCGAGGCTGAAGAACGCTCGCATGTCCGCCTGCTTCTCCACGAACAAGTTGTTGAAGAAGAAGAACCCGAAGACGATGGTGAAGACCGTGACGACGATATAGGCGACAGGCGAGTTGAAGTACGTGCGGATCTCGCGCTTCGAGATGACGAGGGCGGGGCTCATGATCGGGCCTCCTCGCCGCTGGCCCCGCCGGCGGAGCCGGGATCCTTGGCGGCGATGTCGTTCGTGGTGAGGTGGCGGAAGACGTCTTCGAGGCTGACTGACTCGCGGACCAGCTCGAGCAACGGCCAGTGGTTGTCGACGGCCGCGCGGAACAGCGAACGGCGCAGGTCGGCGTTGCCGCCGCCGTCGAGGACGAAACCCATCGCGCCGGTCTCCACCGCGAGCTTCTCGCAGCGGGCGACGCCCGAGATGGTGGCCAGCTTGTCGCGGATGGCGTCCTGCGCGGCGCCGTTCGCTTCGACGATCAGGCGATACCGGCTGCCCTTCTCGCGGGCCCGAAGCGCCGCAGGCGTGTCGTCCGCGACCAGCTTGCCGCCGCTGATGATGAGGATGCGCGAACAAGTCGCCTGGACCTCGGGAAGGATGTGAGTCGACAGGATGACGGTCTTCTCCTGGCCGAGCTCCTTGATGAGCTGACGGATCTCGACGATCTGGTTCGGGTCGAGGCCGCTCGTGGGCTCGTCCAAGATCAGGATGTCGGGGTCGTGGAGCATCGCCTGCGCCAGGCCGAGACGCTGGCGGTAGCCCTTCGAGAGCTCGCCCACCAGCTTGCCCGCGACGTCGCGCAACCCGCAGCGGCCACCGATCTCCTTGATGCGCCGGCCGCGCGTCGTGGCGTCCATCTGCCGCATCTCGGCCGCGAATTCCAGGTATTCGTGCACCGTCATGTCGCGGTAGAGCGGCGTGTCCTCGGGCAAGTAGCCGATCCGCCTGCGCACCTCCAGCGAGTCGTCGAACACATCGTGTCCGGCGACCGAGGCCACCCCGGCCGTCGGCGCGATGTAGCAGGTCAGCATCTTCATGGTGGTGGATTTCCCCGCCCCATTGGGTCCGAGAAACCCGAGCACCTCGCCCTTGCGGACGTTGAACGTGACCTTGTCGACCGCCGTCACGGTCCCGTACACCTTGGTCAGGTTCTCGACGCGAATCATCAGGTCCGACATCGTTTCCTCATCTACTTGCGATTGGCAGTGCCCGTGTTTGGGGCCAAAAACCACGTTCGAAGGCCAGCTATTCCCGGCGGTTCGGATTTTTTCGGTCGGGGGGTAACTACGACGCGAGCGACGAGGGTGTCAAGCCCCGACGACGCAGGCAAATGCCCCGCGGCGCGCTCCCGCGACGCGCGGGTGCCGCCGGCTCTCGCGAGGTGGGCAGCCCGGGATGGGGATCAGGGCGCGCGGCGGCGCGGTGTCCGGCGCGGCGCCTGCCGAACGACGACGGTCTCGAGAGGATCGAGGGACGCGAGCCATCGGTCGCTGATCTCTTGTCCCGCGCGCGCCAGCCGTGGGGGCACCAGGCCGGCGAGGATGGCCCGCGCGCGCTCCCGCAGCGAACCGGAGAGCGCGGAGCGCTTCTTGAACCTGGCGACCTCCGCTGGTGTGAGCGGCCTGAGCCCGGGCGCGGCGCCTCCGCTTTGCGCGGCCGGCCCGCCTTCGTTGGTGAGGAGCGCCGCGACCAGCGCGGTGCGGGCGAGCACGCCGGCGTCGATGGCCATGCGGTCCGCAGGTTCGGTATCGGCGAGCGCCGCCTTGTCGAGCTGCTCCGGGCGCACGCCCAGCCCGAAGAGCATGGCCTGCCCGGTCGCGGCGCGTTCGATCGCCGCCGTCAACCGCGCCAGATCGGCGAGCGAGCCAATGGGACGCTCTCCGTTCGCGGGAGGCTCGTCCAGCATTCTGGGGAACATGGGCAACAGCGCCCGCGTCAGCTCGAGGGCTTCGAGCACGGTGGCCTCCGGCTCCTCGAAGAGGTGGAGATCGCCGACGGCGGCGAACGGTCCGCGCCGGCCGAGCGCCAGGGCGAGGGCGCGAGCCTTTCCTATGAGCGCGACGCCCACCCGGAACAGCCGTCCTATCGCGACCGTGCGAACGGCGTCGACCGCCCGGTCCTCGTCGAAGACGCCGTGCTGCCGGGCCAGGTACTCCACCCCCAGATCGAGCGTCGCCCGCAGCCGCCCAAGCGCCTTCGCCACCAGCTCATCATCGGACGGATCGAGTCGTTCGGCCGCCAGGAAGCGGTTGGCGAGCGCGAACAGGGCCGCGTGTAGCTCCTCGCTCTCCGCGGCCTCCGTCACCCGCGCCAACGCCCGGGAGAACGGCGATGTCCCATCCAGCTCGGCCGCGAGGGCGGGCGGCACGCGACCTCCATCCGGTTGCCCATCCGGTGCGCCAACGGGGCGCACGCGGGTCCCGGGACGGAGCTCGCCGAGGTGGACGGACCCGGGATCGATGTCCCGGTAGATCTCGCGTGCGAGCACGGCGTCCTCGAACCCCAGGTCCTGAAGCCGCCCTTGTCGCCAGCGATAGGCCGTCTCCTCGAGCTCCGAGTCGAGCTCGGCCTTGACGCCGACGAGGATCCGGCGCGCCAGGTTCAAGTCGCTCCGGTACAGTCGATCGATGATCTGGATCAGCGCCGCCGCGGACTGGGACTCCTCGGCCTCTGGGGGCGGGTCGTAGACCGGAGGGGGTCCGTAGCCGTCGTTCTCCACCTCGGGGTGGTAACCCACGACGTCGAGGACGAAGAGACCGTCGGGCGTGGGGAAGAAGGTGCCCTCCGGCTCGTCGGGCGGCGGCTCGATCTCGAGATCGTAGACGCGCGCACCCTTCCGGATGAGCAGCGCCACCAGCTCTATGTCGAGCCCGGCCACCCAACGTCCGATGGTCTCCGTTGGCATCGTCGCGAGGAGCCCCACCCACTCCTCGAGGCGGCGCGGGGACAGGCGATCCCCCTCCCACAGGCCGAGATCGAGGACCACCTGGACCTGCTCCGTGCGGGCGTGGGCCAGGAGGTCTCCGTGCTCGCGCAGATCGCCCGCCCGGAGGAGATCATAGAGCTCGTCGCCTCGCAAGGAGCGGATCGCCTGCTCGGGGTTGGATGAATCGAGCAGGGTGTCGAGGCGCCGCTGGCGAACTTCACGAGTATGCCGCGCCCGAAAGCGGGAGAGCGAAACCACGTTCGCAGTGTCGGGAGCCACGGTCGGACGATCATCTGTCATGGATCACGGTATTGTGGCACGTCGGTCATGTTGTCGACGGTCCTTCTCACCATCCGCCGCCACGGGCTCGCCGCCGCTGGCGACCGCGTGCTGGTAGCGGTATCGGGTGGACCCGACTCGATGGCGTTGCTCGGGGTCCTGTGGGAGGTCGGGCCGCGCCTCGGGTTGACCCTCGAGGTCGCCACCGTCGACCACGGATTGCGCCGCGACGTCGCCGCCGAGCTGGAGCTCGTGGCGGCACGAGCCCAGGCGCTGGGCCTGCCCTGGCATCGGCTGACCGTCGACGTGCGCGCGGCGGGGATTCGCGGCGGTCTGCAAGAGGCGGCCCGCCGTGCCCGCCTCGCCGCCCTGGCGGCGCTCGCGGCCGAGCGCGGTTGCGCCAGGGTGGCGCTCGGGCATCAGGCCGACGACCAGACGGAGACGGTGCTGTTCCGGATCCTCCGGGGCACGGGCGTCGCCGGATTGAAGGGGATCCCTTACCAGCGGCCGCCGTTCGTGCGGCCGCTCCTCGACGTGACGCGGGCGCAGATTCTCCGTTACCTGCGACGGCGCAGCCTTCCCTTCGCGTCGGATCCGTCCAACGCCGACCCTCGCTTCGCCCGAGCGCGGCTTCGCCACCACGTCTTGCCGATGTTGCGCGAGGAGAACCCGAGGGTCGACGAGGCGCTTCGCCGCCTGGCCGAGGAGGCCGCCTGGCTCCCGGTGGTTCCGGATCCATTGCTCCCGATCGAGCGGGACACCGGCATTCATCTGTCGGCGCGCGCGCGGAAGGCGCTCGTCGAGGCAGTCGGCCAGGGCGGGAGCCGCTCCTTCGACGTGGCGGGCGGGCAGAGGCTGTCGGTGGCTTACGGGCGGGTCACTGCCGAAAGGCGGCCCCGGCCCCTCGGGAAGCGGGGCGCGCGCCGCGGGTCGGAAGCCCCCCCGCCAGACGAGAAGACCATCGCCGGGCCGGGCACCTATTCCATTGGCCCCGAGAGCGCCGTCATCGTTCGCGCGGAGGAGGGAGCTGCCCGGGAGCCGGGTCTCCAAACCCCAGGCTGGGCGTGGTTCGACGCCGATCGACTGGCCTGGCCGCTCGTGCTTCGTGTGCGCCGCCCGGGCGACCGGATGCGTCCACGCGGGGGCCGGGGGAGCCGAAAGCTCTCGGACCTGCTGATCGACGCGAAGGTCCCTCGCCGCGATCGAGCGCGGTGGCCGGTCGTGGCTGGCGGGGACGGGGAGTTGCTCTACGTCCCCGGCTTGCGACCGTCGCAGGCCGGGGAACCAAGCGACCTGAGCGTGCATCTGGTTGGGATGCTGGGGACCTTTGGCGGGATCGGCTCGCAGGATCGGCTCGCGGGGTTGGCTCGCGGGGTTGGCTCGCGGGATTGGCTCGCAGAATCGGAGCGACGGCGGGCCGACCGTGAACGACACACTTTTAAAAGATCCGAAGGTTGACCCTTTGATCTTTGGGGGCAATACTCCTTAAGATTCTTGTTCTAAATTCGGCTCATCCCTCGGCCGATAGGGGGGAAGAGGCTTGATGAAAGGACCACGCGTGCGCCAGGGACATAAGACATTTCTCGTCTGGGTGATGCTCATCTTCGCCTTCTTCGTCGTGTATCAATTCTTGAGTGGAAACCGGCCAGATGATCACCGCGTGGCGTTCTCGATGTTCATGCAGGACGTCGATCAACATCCGGAGAAGTTCAAGGCCGGGGCCGCGATCCAGATCCGAAAGACGCAGGAAGCCGCGGACTTCAGGGGGCAGCTAGCCAGCGGCGAAAGCTTCATCTCGACGGGCATGGTCAGCGACAAGGTCCTCGACCGCCTCGACAAGGCTCACCTCAACTACGACATCGCGAAGGAGCAGGAGAATTCCTTCTGGCAGCAGGTGCTGGTGACGTGGCTGCCGATGGTCGTGCTGGTGGTGCTGTTCCTGTTGTTCATGCGGCAGTTGCAGGTCGGCGGCGGGAAGGCCATGAGCTTCGGCAAGAGCAAGGCCAAGCTGTTGTCCGAGAACCAAAAGAAGATCACTTTCGCCGACGTTGCCGGCATCGAGGAGGCGAAGGACGAGGTCGAGGAGATCATCGCCTTCCTCAAGGATCCGAAGAAGTTCACGCGTCTCGGCGGTCGAATTCCCAAGGGTGTTTTGATGATGGGCCCTCCGGGCACGGGCAAGACTCTGCTTGCGCGCGCCATCGCCGGGGAGGCCGGGGTCCCATTCTTCTCTATTTCAGGCTCTGACTTCGTCGAGATGTTCGTCGGCGTGGGCGCGAGCCGCGTTCGCGATTTGTTCGAGCAGGGGAAGAAGAATGCCCCGTGCATCATCTTCATCGACGAGATCGACGCCGTGGGCCGGCACCGCGGCGCCGGTTTGGGCGGCGGCCACGACGAGCGTGAGCAGACCCTCAATCAGTTGCTCGTCGAGATGGATGGGTTCGAGTCGAACGATGGGGTCATTCTGATCGCGGCGACGAATCGCCCCGACGTCCTCGATCCGGCGTTGTTGCGGCCCGGACGCTTCGACCGTCGCATCGTGGTCCCCCGGCCCGACGTCAAGGGGCGGCTCGGCATCCTCAAGGTTCATACGAAGAAGACGCCGCTGGCGACTGGCGTCGATCTGGACGTCATCGCGCGGGGCACCCCTGGGTTCTCTGGGGCGGATCTCGAGAACCTGGTCAACGAGGCAGCGCTGCAGGCGGCCCGCGCCGACAAGGATCGTCTCGACAGCTCGGATTTCGAGATGGCCAAGGACAAGGTGCTGATGGGCCCGGAGCGCCGGTCCATGATCATCAGCGACAAGGACAAACGCACGACGGCGTATCACGAGGCAGGCCATGCGCTCGTGGCCAAGATGCTCAAGCACGCGGACCCCGTCCACAAGGTGACGATCATCCCGCGCGGTCGGGCGCTCGGGCTCACCCAGTCGCTGCCGGCCGAGGATCGGTTGAACATGACCGCCGATGGCGCCCACGACTCGATCGCGATGGCGATGGGTGGACGCATCGCCGAGGACATCGTCTTCGGCCAGTTGACGACGGGAGCCTCGAGCGACATTCAACAGGCGACCGACACCGCGCGCCGCATGGTCTGCGAGTGGGGTATGTCCGAGAAGCTGGGGCCGCTCCACTTTGGCAAGAAGGACGCGGAGGTCTTCCTGGGCCGCGACTTCGCCGACGGAGGACGCGAGTACAGCGAGCAGACCGCCATCGACATCGATGCGGAGGTGCGTCGCATCGTGACCGAGAACCACGAACGCGCCCGCAAGATCGTGCTCGAGAACCTGGACAAGCTCAAGCTGCTGGCGGACGCGCTGCTGGAGTACGAGACCGTTGACGGTTCGGAGATCGACAAGATCTTCGCGGGTGGAAAGCTGGAGCGGACGCCTTCGACGTGGGCGTCGGCTGGCGCGAAGGTTCCGCCGGAGAAGCGGCCGATTCCAGCGGAGCGACCGTCGCGGCCCGGCATCTTCTCGCCCCCTCGTCCGCTCCCCGATCCAGAAAAGGCGTGACCGTGCGCCGGGGATCTCGTCCATCCTCGGCGTGCTCGTTCTCACCACCGAAGGCCTCGCCTCGACCGCGCCCCAGCCTGATGTAAGACGTCGAGGATGGGCCGGTGTTTGATTGTCGGCGTGCTGAACTGCACGCCGGATTCGTTTGCGGACGGTGGGCGCTTCGCCGACCCGGAGTCGGCGGTCCGGGCCGGCCTGGAGATGGCGGCGGCGGGGGCGGACTGGATCGACGTAGGGGGGGAGTCGACCCGTCCGGGGGCTCGGCCTGTCCCGGTCGATGAGGAAATCGGCCGCGTGGTTCCCGTGATCGAGGGCCTGGCGCGACGGTTGAAGCCCGACGCTCTCATCTCGATTGACACCTACAAGGCGGAGACCGCGCGGGCGGCCCTGGCGGCCGGCGCGCGCATCGTGAACGACGTCTCCGGGGGGAAGCTCGATCCCCCGCTCTTGCTGGCTGCCCGGAACGCGGAGGCCGCGGTCGTCCTCGGGCACCTCCGCGGGAGACCGTCGACCATGATGGACGGGGTCGCCTTCACGGACGTCGTCGCGGAGGTCACCGCCGAGCTCGCGGAGCGGATCGCCGCCGCGCGCGCGGCCGGTGTCACCAAGATCTGGGCAGATCCTGGCATTGGATTCGGCAAGCGAATCGAGCACAATCTCGCGTTGCTCGGCAACCTCCCGGAGCTCGGGCGCGCCCTGGGGGTCCCCTTGATGGTGGGGGTGTCCCGCAAGGCGTTCCTCGGGCAGCTGACGGGCCGACCCGTGGGGGAACGTCAGTTCGGAACCGCCGCCGCGGTGACGGCGTGTGTCTTCGGGGGGGCGGGGGCCGTGCGGGTTCACGACGTCGCCGCGATGCGAGACGCGGTCAGCGTCGCGGAGGCCATCCTCGCGGCGAGCACGAAAATACGCGTGTAAGTTCCCGTTTGGTCCTCGAACCGCATATGATCCCCGTGAAAATGCAGCCTGACGGCACGCGACGGTTGTTCGGAACGGACGGCATCCGCGGGGTGGCCAACCGCGATCCGATGACCGCCGAGGTCGCGCTGCGGCTGGGGCGCGCCGTCGCACGGCGGTTCCGCCACCCCACGCGGCCGGGGCGTATCGTGATCGGCAAGGACACCCGGCTGTCCGGCTACATGCTGGAGAGCGCGTTGCAGGCGGGAATTGTCTCGGCGGGCGCCGACGTGATGTTGGTCGGTCCGTTGCCCACGCCCGGGATCGCCTTCATCACCTGGTCGATGCGCGCCGACGCCGGCGTGGTGATCAGCGCCTCGCACAACCCCTATCAGGACAACGGAATCAAGCTCTTCGCCGCGGACGGTTTCAAGCTCCCCGACGAGGTCGAGCTGCAGCTGGAGCTCGATATGTTCGAGATGCTCACCGAGCGGACCGATCAACGAACCTCGCCAGAGCAGATCGGCAAGGCCGTCCGCATCGACGCGGCGACCGGACGGTACGTGCAGTTCCTGAAGCATACCTTCCCGAAGGAGCGGACGCTCGAGGGCATCAAGATCGTGGTGGATTGCGCGAACGGTGCGGCGTACCACGTCGCCCCGCAGGTCTTCGAGGAGCTGGGCGCGGACGTCGTCCCGATCGGCGTGACGCCGAACGGCCGAAACATAAACGACCACTGTGGCGCGATGTGGCCTGCCCGTATGGCGGAGGAGGTGCTCCGCACGGGCGCGGCGCTGGGCGTGGCGCTGGACGGCGATGCGGATCGTGTCATCCTGGTCGACGAACGCGGGCAGATCGTCGACGGCGACCAGATCATGGCCCTGTTGGGGACGCGTTTGCTGGCGGCTGGCAACCTGCCGGGCAAGACCGTCGTCGGCACGGTCATGTCCAACCTGGGACTCGAGCGGGCCATCACGGCGGCCGGCGGGAGCTTGATGCGGGCTTCGGTGGGTGATCGCTACGTTGTCGAGGCGATGCGGGAAGGGGGCTTCCGCTTCGGTGGCGAGCAATCGGGGCACCTGATCTTCCTCGACCACGCGACGACGGGGGACGGCACCCTGGCGGCGTTGCGGGTGCTGGCGGTGATGATCGGCGAAGGCCGCCCGCTCTCGGAGCTCGCCGGAAGCGCGATGGTGAGATATCCCCAGGTGCTGCTCAACTTTCCGGTGGTCGACAAGCGACCGCTCGACCAGCTGCCGGACGTCGGTCGGACGATCAGCCGGGTCGAGAGCGAGCTCGGCCGCGAGGGGAGGGTCCTCGTGCGCTACTCCGGGACTGAATCCAAGGCCCGTGTCATGATCGAAGGGGCGAGCGAGAGCGTGATCCGCGCCCACGCCGACGAGATCGCGCGGGTGCTCAAGCGGTCACTCGGCGCCTGAATCGAGGCGACAGCCGCGACGCCGCCCGTTGCCGCGCCCGCAGCTGGGAACGCCGGTGACCACAGGCGATATACTGCGCAAATGCCTCCCCGCCTCTACGTCAACATCGATCACGTCGCGACGCTCCGTCAGCAGCGAGGAACGCGGTATCCCGACCCGGTCGTCGCCGCAGCGCTGTGCGAGCTCGCCGGCGCCGACGGCATCACCGCCCACCTGCGGGAGGACCGGCGACACATTCAGGATCGCGATGTTCGGGTCCTTCGGCAGACCGTGCGCGGGGTGTTCAACCTCGAGATGGCCGCCACGGACGAGATGATGCGGATCGCGATCGACGTGCGTCCAGACTTCTGCACGCTGGTCCCCGAGAAGCGGGCCGAGCGCACGACGGAAGGCGGGCTCGACGTCTCGGCGGGTGGCGCGCTCGAGCGGGTGGTGTCCACCCTGCGCTCGGAGGGAATCGGGGTCAGCCTGTTCATCGATCCCGATCCCGCCGTCGTGGCGCGCGCGCAGGGCATGGGGGCGGCGACCGTCGAGCTTCATACCGGGTACTATTGCGACGCCCCCGCGCGCTCGCCGGAGGCTGCCCGGCAGCTCGCTCGGCTCGAGGCGGCCGCGCGTGCGGCCGGCGCGCACGGGCTGCGCCTGGGGGCCGGCCACGGGCTCGACCAGGCGAGCGTGGGTCCCGTGGCGGCGCTCCCCCATCTGGAGGAGCTCAACATCGGTCACGGCCTGATCGCGCGCGCGGTGATGGTGGGGATGGAGCGGGCCGTCGCCGAGCTGCGGGCCGCGATCGCGGCCGCCCCGGCCGCGGAGCAGCGGTCGTGATCGTGGGGGTCGGGCTGGACGTCATTCCCATCGCGCGCATCGCTGCGCTGCTGGAGCGCTACGGCGGGAAGCTAGAGGAGCGCCTGTTCACGTCGGGTGAGCGGGCCTACTGTCGCGGCCGGGGACTGCCGGAGCAGCACTTCGCCGCGCGGTTCGCCGCCAAGGAGGCCTTGCTCAAGGCGCTGGGCGGGCCTTCGGGGCTGCGGTGGCAGGAGATCGAGGTGCGGTCGGGCGCGGGTGGCGCGCCGGAGCTCGTGCTGAGCGGCGCCGCCTCTCGCGCGGCGGACGCCCGGGGTGTGGTGGCCCGGCATCTGTCGCTGACCCATGCCGGAGACGTCGCCGCGGCCGTGGTGGTGCTGGAGGGAGCGTCATGAATTTTCCCAGCGTCTTGTCGGCGGTCCAGATGAGACAGTTCGATCTCGACGCCACCGCCCGGACCGGGCTGCCGAGTCTGATCCTGATGGAGAACGCTGGACGCGGCGTCGCCGAGGTCGTCCGGGCACGGCGGCCTCCTCGTGAGGGCCGTCCGCTGGTGGTTTGCGTGCCGTGTGGCGGGGGCAACAACGGAGGTGACGGGTTCGTCGTGGCGCGCCACCTCGCGAAGGCCGCGGGTGCTCCCGATGGCTACGACATCCGCGTGTTGCTGGCGACGGAGCGCGCGAAGGTCACCGGAGACGCCGCGGTGATGCTGCGTGCGCTCGAGGGGCTGAGCGGCGTGGCGATTCAGGAGCGCGCGACCGCGTCGGCCGAAGCCTGGATCCAGGCGCTCGCCGGCGCCGACGTGATCGTGGATGCGTTGCTCGGAACAGGCTTGCGCGAAGACGTGCGTGGCGTCGCGGCGGCGGCGATCCGCGCCGTCAACGCCAGCGCCGCCTTCAAGGTGGCCGTCGACATTCCGTCGGGCGCCGATGCGGACACGGGCGTGCCCCACGGCGAGGCGACGCGGGTGGATATCACCGTGACCATGGGGGCTCGCAAGCTCGGCCTTTTGCTGGATCCTACCGTCGGGGCCGGCGAGGTCGTGGTCGCGCCGCTGGGGGTGCCGGTGGAGGCGCCGGCTGGGTCGGGACCATGCGCGTTCTGGATCGACGAGGCGGGGGCTCGCGGCTTGCTGCCTGTGCGCCACGCGACGGCCTACAAGGGCGATGGGGGCCATCTCGTGATCGTGGCGGGCTCGGCGGGCAAGTCGGGCGCTGCCTGGCTCGCCGCGCGGGCCGCGATGCGAGCGGGGGCCGGCCTGGTCTCGATCGCGTCGACGGCGGCCGGGCAGGCAGCCCTCGATGCCAAGGTCGAGGAGGCGATGACGGTCTCCTATGCCGCGGGCGCCGACGCCGACGCTGGGAGCTTCGCGGCCATCGCGGCCTTGCTCGCCCGCCCGCAGGTGCGCGGCCTGGCGCTTGGTCCGGGCATTCCCACCGGCCCCGGAATGCGCGAGCTGGTGGAGCGCCTGGTGACCGAGGTGAAGGTCGCGATGGTCGTCGACGCCGACGGGCTGAACCTGCTCGGTGATCGCGCCGCGGCGATCCTGGCTGCCGCCCAGGGTCCTCGCGTGGTGACGCCTCATCCCGGCGAGATGGCGAGGCTCGTGGCGCGATCGTCCTCGGAGGTGCAGCGTGACCGGCTGGCGACCGCGCGCGGATTCGCCGAGAAGAGCAGGGCGGTCGTGGTCCTCAAGGGCCCGCGGACGCTGATCGCCACACCGGACGGGCAGGTGTTCATCAATCCCGCGGTAGAGCCTGCGTTGGGGACCGCGGGGAGCGGCGATGTGCTCACGGGCATGACCGGGGCGTTCCTGGCGCAAGGACTGGCGGCGCTGCCGGCTGCCATCGTGGCGGTTTACGTGCACGGGCGCGCCGGGCGGCTCGTGGCGGCGGCGCACGGGGCGCCAGGGGCCATCGCGGGCGATCTCCCCGACGCAGTGGCGTCCGTGCGCGCCACGCTCGCCGCCGGGACGGCTCGTTAGCAACAATGCGGGTTGGACGGAAGGCCTCTGGCCTCTGACTGCCCGACGCCCGAGGCCCGAAGCCACGAGGCCCTTGAACGACCTTGGTCGCTGCCCCACCCGCATCGCCGCGGGCCCGATCATCAGGGGTAAGAGATCAGGGACTCGCGCCGGAGATTTCGCGCCGTGAGCTCGCCGGGCGGCGGCAGGTCGGCGCTGACCCAAAAAACCTCGAACGAACGGACGCGCCGCTCGGGCGGCCAGGTCGACGTTCGCGCCAGGATGTGGTCGCGTAGCCCTCCCCGGTAGGCACGGTGCCGATCCCAGGGAAAGTAGTACGTATATTCGGACCAGTCATGGTCGTAGCGGCACGGACCCCCGAGGGGCGATGCGAAGTCGGGGGCGGCGCCCGTCAAGGGATCGATGTGGCTGCCATCCGCGAGCACGGCATCGACGACGATCATGCCGTCGTCTTGGGGAACCTCGGGCGCGAACATGGACCAAGTCTGATAGACGCGGAGGTAGTAGAGGACCTCGCCCATCCACTCCGGCCGCCCCCGCAGCTGGAGGCTGGGCGGAATCACGGCGTTCGCCAACGTCAGCTCGACGAACATCAAGACGCACAGGAGGACCGCGGCGCTCTCGCGAAGGACCAGGACGCCCCTCCGTACGCCCCCGAGCTGTACCGGTCGAGCCGCGCCCGATCCCATCGTTGCGCTCACCGGGGGTGGGGCGACGGCGACCGGCGGGAGGCGCCGTAGCCACTGCCCGAGCCACGAGGGAATCGCCTCCGCGCGCCGCCGGAGCGCTCCGAGCAGTCGATCGAGCCGCGGCTCGATGATGTCCCAGTCGGCCGGGCCGAGGAGCAAGACGGAGAACGTCATCATCGCGTAAGCGAAGGGGCCGAGCGACATCAGGGAAGCGATGCCCAGATGGAAACACCACATGGCCGCGATCAGCACGCGTCGCAGCGGGATCTGAAACCACGGGCAGAGCGCCAGCACGGGTGCGGACCACTCGAACGCCAGCGTCGCGTGCGTCAGGAACGGGCTGAACCAACCTGGCTCGTGAAGGCGAAGCACCCCGGCCAACCAGGTGTTGCGGCTGTTCAGCCACAAGATGTAGTGAACGGCGGTCCCGTCGTGCCAGGTGCGCCCGGTCTTGTTGGCTGCGTTGAGGCCGTAGATCGCCGCGAGTTGCAGCAGGAGAGCCAGGCAGACAAATGACACGTGCCGGGCGGGACCCGCGGGCCCTGGCGCCGCCGGCGTCGCGCTGCCCGGGGCCGGCGGGCGGCGCGCGCGACGCCAGCTGTCGACCGAGAACCGAGCGCCGAGCGGGAGAAACGTCGTCCACACCGCCAGCACGGTGCAGGTGAACGAGCCCCCGTCCTGCAGCAGCAGGTTTCGATTCAGAATCGAGATGAAGCAGATCAGCGTCAAGATCTGCATCAGCCGGGTTTGCCAGCCGATGGTGTAGAGCGCGAACACAGCGAAGATGACCGCGAAGGCCACCGCGACCTCGCCGGGGCGCGAGAACGCGAACAGCAGCGACCAGACCCGCAGCTGGATGGGCGCAAACAGCGCGAAGTGGTTCGTGAGCACGCCGTCGTTGCTGAAGAAGGTGGTCAGGTTGCCACCGGCGGCATGATCGATCAGGTTCGCAATGAGGCACAGACCGAGGGCGATGCGAAACAGGCCCAGCGTCCGCAGGTCCATCGAGAGCCATCGATCGCGGATGAAGCGCCAGATCCGAAGCGGCACCCCCGTCCGAACTGCAACGATCGCGCCTTTCGGATCGGGGCCGGTCTGGGCGGCCGGGCGGTCCGCGGAGGATTTCGCGGGCGGCCGGATCGCGACAGCGCTGTCGGGGTTGTATGCTTCGCTCATGACACGCGAGACGATCGTTCAGATCTGGGAGTCGGAGGGGATCAAGCCCACGGGCCATTCCATCATTGTTCGCGACGATCGGGAAGCGACCTGCTTCATCGAGACGAAGGGCGAGCTGATGACGGTCGCGCGGGTGACGAAGATGGACCTTCGGGATGGATTCATCGCGCTGGGCACGGCCAAGGACGAACGGTTCGTCTTCGCTTACGAGGACATTCTGGGATTCAAGCTATCTGGTGCGGCGACCCCCCGGGATCGCCCCACCGGATTCGCTCGCTAGCGCGCTTCAGCGGCCCATCGACATCGACCAGCTGGCGATGGTCTTCGAGCCGTTGAACTTCGGAAAGTTGAAGCTCTGCATCCGGCCCAGCATGCAGGCGGGCAGGGCTCCCGTTCGCTGGCCGTTGACCTTCACCGCGCTGACCTTCCCGTTGCCGCGGACCGCGAACTCGAGGGCCAGGTTGCTGACGCCGGGCGAGTGGACGATGCAAGGGATGAGCTTGCGGTAGTTCGCCATCATGGTGTTCTGGATTTGATCGTCGTCCAGCGTCTGGTCACCCTCGTTCAAGCCCTTGCCGACGTCACCGAAGTTGGAGTCGTTGTTGAAGTCCTCCGCGGCTCCTCCGCTCTGGTTGCCGCCGCCGGCGTGATGCCCCGCGCCCGCGCGGCGGACGATCGCCTTGGTGACGTCGATCTTGACGCCCTTGAGGAAGTTGTCGATCTCGGCCTCCTCTTCGCGCGATGCCAGATGGCCACCCGAGGTGTCGTGGCGTGACAACAAGAAGATGCCCGCGCCCGCGGCGACGGCCAGCAGCACCAATGTCAGCACCACGCCGGTGAAAACCGACTTCTTCTTCTCCGACTTCTCCGAGCGCTGTTCCGCGTGGGCGCGCCTCGCCTGCTCGAGGCGCCGATGCGCTGTCTTCGCCAGGTTGCCGAGACCGGGGACGTCGCGCACCCTGCACTTGGTGCCGGTGTCGTTGTCGATCATCAGGTGGTCGGCGAGGATCTCGCCGCGGTCGATCTGGGCCCGAATCTGCACCATGGAGAAGGGCCCGAAGTCGAGGTTGTCCTTGTGAATCAGCCAGCGTTCGACGGTGTCCTCGGGCCCGACCGGGAGGGCCGCCGCCGCTTCCTGGGGCGCCTTGCCCGGGTTGTGGGCACGTGCCGCCGGACTGGGGGCGCTCGCGAGCGGCGCCGCGGTCACGCCAGCCCCTACCACCGCCCCGCCGCGACCGGTGGGCGTTCCCGCCGGTGACGGAGACAGTTGCAGGCCGTTCATGGGCCGTCCGGCCGGGGGCTTGGCGGCCCCGGTTGCCAGCTTCGCGGGCGCGCCAGGCGCCGGCGCGGCGGCCGGCGGTCGTCCCCCCGATACCTGCCCGCCCGCCGGGGCGTAAGTCTGCGTGGCGGTCGGCAGCGGCCCGCCCGACTGCTGCAGCGCCTCCTTGAAGGCCGTGAGGGTGGGCCAGCGCTCCTCGGGAGCGCGGGCCAGAGCCTGCGCAATGACGGCGTCCACGGCCGCCGGTACCTCGGGGGCGACGCGGCTCGCGGGCACGAATGGATCACCTGGCGGGGTTCCCGTGAGCAACTCGTAGAAGATCATTCCGAGCGAGTAGACGTCGGCCTGGGCTTTGGGCGGGCCACCCGCGATGATCTCGGGAGCCATGTAGATGGTGTCGGGGAAACCAGTAGGAAAGCCGTGCCGAGCGAACCTCGGGACGGACGCGCCAATTCCAAGCCCGGACACCTTCACGCGTCCGGCTCGGTTCACCCAGACCATCGCCGGGTTCAGCGCGCCGTGCCGCGAGACGCGGCTGGCGTAGTCGAGGGCGTTCGCGACGTGGGCCACCAGGTTGCAGGCCCCCTTCAGGGACACGCCGCGACCCTCCGCGCGCTTGGCGTCGATGAATTCGCGCAGGGTCTGTCCGTCGATCAGCTCGGCGGCGACGAAGACCACCTCGCCGTCGGCGCCGGCAGCCTCCACCTCGACGAGGTTCTTGTGACGGAGGGCCTGCGTGCGTTCGAGATCGTGCACCAGGCGCGCCGGATCGCCGGAGATCGCCGCGAAGGGGATGATCCGTACGGCATGGGCCGCACCGGTGGTGCCGTCGATTGCCTGATAGACCTCCGTGTCGCCTTCGCGGGCCAGGAGGGCCTCGAGGCGAAACCTGCCACCCACCACCGTGCCCGACCGATCCGTGCCGGCCCCGCGCCCCGGCGCAAGCGAACCTGCTGCCTGCCTCATGGGCGGCCTACTTTCCCTCGATGACCGCGGGCAGCGCCTTCGCCTGATCGATCCAGTCCTGGAACTGCGGCTCCGTCGGCGGCTTTTCGGTGATCTTCTTCGTCTTGTTGGCCTGGTCGGCGGCCGCGGTCAGCCCTGGCGCACCCTGCTTTGCCAGGTCAGCGCTGGTCTTGACGCCGGCGGCCTCGAGCAACAGCACCATCTCGGGCCCGACGCCCTTGATGCGGAGCAGGTCGCATCGGCGGGCGATTGCCATGATGCTGGCCGGCGGGAGCCCCGAGGCCTTCGCCAGGGCCTTGCGATCCTTCGGCTTGGCAGCCTTGAGGAGCATCTCCTCGGTCGTGGCAATGCCGCCCTTCTTCAACTTCTCCGCGTCGCTGGCGGTGATCAAAGTCGGGACGTCCCCGACGGCATAGTGACTGGCCCGCGCGGAACCCTGAGCCAAGCAGAGCGTCAAACCCGTGATGAGCGCGAACAAGAAGCCGTATCGCATGGGGTCTCCTCGGGGGTATTTCAGAGCGTCTTGAAGCGTCGAACCAGCTCCCGCAGCCGCCGCGAGCCGCCACCCTCACGGTAGAGAAACCTGACGCCCGTCTGGTTCGGGCCAGCATGATAGACCACCCGGCCCGACAGGTCGAACGGGGCTTCGGAGCCGGGTGGGGCGATCTCCATGACGACGTCGGTTCCCACGGCGGGCTGGATCGGGCCGGTGAGGAGACCACCGCTCACGCTGATCTCCCTCAACTCCGCGTCCGTGGCGTCGAGCTGGTTTGCCTCGCGAACCTTGACCGGAACCCCGATGGGGATGCGGGTGTGCTTGCGACGTCGCGTGGGCGCGCGGGCGCCGCGCATCGTTTCGATCACGAAGTCTCGCTTTGGCGCCTCGTCGGCGTCGAACTCCACCGTCGCGCCCGCCCGCACGCGCATCCTCGGCAAGGCCGCGCGCCAAGACACCACGCTGCCACGAATCAACACCTTGTTGGGCAGGGCGTCACAGGCAAATTCGACGACGACCGCCGTTCCGGGCTGAAGCTCGGTGGTCGTCGGACAGAACGCTCCTCCGTTGGGAAGGTCGGAAAGGAAGTGCGCCTCGAACTCACGAATGTTGCGACACCGAACGCGGAGAATGATCACCAGGTGGACTCCGAGGCCCGGTAGAATAGCCGACCTGGGCAAACTTCACTAGGAGCCGGTTCATAATAATCCTGTCATTTCTCTCTCTTCTCTTTTCTCTCTCTTCTTGCTTCTTGCTTCTTGTCTCGTTCGCATCGGCGTCGAGTCGCCCTGCGGCGCCCTTGCATCCGTCCCATCGCGGGTTAGGGTTCGCTTCCATGTCGACGCGCGTCCACATCGAAGGACGGATCTGTCCGCCCGAGGAGGCCAAGGTCTCCGTCTTCGATCGCGGGTTTCTCTACGGCGACAGCGTTTACGAGACGATCGGCACGATGTACGGCCGGCTGTTCGCGCTCGCGGAGCATCTCACCCGCCTCGAGCGTTCGGCCGAACGCATCGGATTGCGCGTGCCGCCGCGGCCGGCGATCGAGCGCGCCGTGGTGGATACGGTCCGCGCCGCCGAAAATGTGGAATCCAGGGTGCGCATCGTCCTGACGCGCGGCGCGGGACAGCTCGATCTGGATCCGGCCTCCGTCGACGATACCCAGCTGATCGTCATCGTCACGCCGCTGCAGCCCCCGTCGCCCGCGATGTACGAGGCGGGCGTGTCGGTGGCCATCGTGTCGGTGCTCCGCAACAGTCCACGCGCGATGGACCCCGCCATAAAGTCGGGCAACTATCTCAACAGCGTCCTCGCGCTCGGTGAGGCGCGCCGGCTGGGCGCTTACGAGGCCTTGCTGTGCGCGGGCGACGGCACGGTGGCCGAGGGCGCCAGCAGCAACGTGTTCGTGGTGAAGCAGGCCAGGGTGCTGACGCCGGCGCTCGAGGTGGGCATCCTCGACGGAATCACGCGCGCCCAGGTGATCGCCCTTTGTCGCGTGAACGCCATTCCGTTGCGCGAGACGCGCCTTCCGCCCGAGGACCTACGGGCGGCCGACGAAGTCTTCATCACCAGCGCCACCCGGGTGGTGTTGTCGGTGACCCGGGTGGACGGCGCGCCCATCGGCGACGGTCGCCCGGGGCCGGTCACGCGGCGATTGATGCAGCTTTTCGACGAGCTGGCCCGCGAAGGGGTACCGTGAGGTCATGAATCCGGCGCTGGCTTTCATGCCCAAGTTCTTCGTCATCACGGGGACCATTCTCGTCATCTCGGGGTTGGGGCAATGGTTCGTGCGCGTCCATGCGGACGACGAGACCACCGCGGAGATGCTGGCCAGCCGGGCCACCCTCAAGGCGATCATGTTCGTGACGGTCGGCGTGCTCGGCGTGCTGCTGGGCCTCGGCGTGATCCCCTTCCCGCACTTTCGCGCCGGGTAGGTGGCCGCGCCGCCGAGCTCATCTCTTCTTCTTGTGTTTTCCACCACCGCCGCCGCCCTTGGGCATGCTTAGCCTGGGGGAGATGAACACGTGGTCCTTGGGCAGGAAACCGAGCGCTTGCTTGTACATCGCCGCGTTGTGGGACTCCTGTTCGGCCTTCGCACCCTTGTCGTCGGTCTTGTGCAGGCCGAGCTTGGCGAAGATGATCGCCGCGTAGCTCGCGATCGTCTCCTGCACGGTCGACAGCTTCGCGTCGTACTCTTGCCGCGTCACCGAGATCTTCAGGGCAGGCTGGTCGTCGAGCACGCCGACGTAGGTGATTTGCTGGAGGTCCGGGGCCTTCTGGAACATCGTGTTCATGAACTCGGCCCAGTACGTCATGGCCTCGTTGAAGCTCAACGACTTGACGTATTCGTCCTTACCAGCATCGAGGTACGGAAACCTGACCTCGACCGCCTTCGCGGGCTCATCGAGGGTGAAGGTGGGCTTGTGCTTGAAGTTGTCGTCGACGCGCACGATCTTCTTCTTTTCGTTCAGGTGGCAGGTGTCCTCCAGATCCTCGACCTCCCCGCGGTTCAGGCTGTGCGCGAACGCCCGTTCGACCTCTTCGGGCAGCTCCATCTTGATGGCGTTCTCGCACTTCGGGCCCTTGTCTGACTGCTCCTTCCAGATCTTCGCCACCGGCGCGGTGCCCGAAGCGGCCTCGGATTCTGAGGTGTAGAATTCACCCGTGAAGTTCCGCGGCTCGAAGGTTCCCCGGGTCATCGCGTACCGGTACAGGAACTGAAGCGCGGGGTAGATGGCATCACGCTTCGTCTTCTGTTTCAGGACCACCCGGATGGAGACGTCCTGCCCGTCGCTGGGACCCTTCATGTCATCCTTGACGACCTGGAAAGGGGGAACGCCGGCGGGCATCTTCGGCTGGTCGCAGTCGGGAGGACACGCCCGTGCCGGCCCCGTTTTGTCGGTGCTACATCCTGCAAACAAGGCGGGCGCGAGCCCCAGGGCCAGCAACAGGGCGACACGGCTAAAACGCATCAGAGCCTCCTCGGGACGACGGTGTTCGATAGCGACCTGTGGACGAAGACAACCAACCGGGGCCGCCTTTCCAGCGGCGGTCGGGTACGTTACTGTATGTCTCGACGCCGTCCAAGCTCGGAGGGCCAAACTCGAAAGTCCGCAGGTCCATGAAACTCAAGAGTCTACG
Source organism: uncultured Myxococcales bacterium (assembly GCA_964443975.1). Taxonomy (GTDB): domain Bacteria; phylum Myxococcota_A; class Polyangia; order Fen-1088; family Fen-1088; genus DASYCK01. The sequence continues at coordinate 134,096 of CAYUFS010000002.1, forward strand.
TCTGATTTTGTCGTGCCTGCTCGGGGCCATCGTCGCGGCATCGAGCGGGCAGGCCGCCGCCCAGCTGAGCCCGGAGCAGAAGCTGGAGATGCGGAAGCATTATGAGAAGGCGACCCGCGCCTACGATATCGAGAAGTACGGCGAGGCGGTCGACGAGTACCAGAAGGCCTACGAGATCGGGGGCGATCCAGCGATGTTGTACAACATCGCCCAAGCTTATCGGCTCAATGATCAGCTCCCGGACGCGCTGCATTTTTACCGGCGTTACTTGCAGCGCTCGCCGAACGCCCGCAACCGTGAGGATGTCGAGCGCAAGATCGCAGACCTCGAGCAATCGATCGAGGCCCGGCAGAAAGAGGCGAAGCTGCATCCTCCCACGGTGATTGCCACCCCAGCTCCGGCCGAGGGCTACCTCCCGTCGCCGAACCTGGTGCAAGTACCACCCAGGCAGTCCGGGAATCCCAGGCGAGTGGTCGGGATCGTGCTCGTGTCCGTCGGCGCCGCCGCGTTGGTGACCGCGGGCATAACCGGCCACCTCGCCGCCGGGAAGGGCGACGATCTGACGGCAGCGTCCAAGAACGGGGGGACGTTCGACCCGAGCGTGGAGAGCTCCGGCAAGAGCTTGAACACGATCGCGATCGTCTCGGGTATCGCCGGTGGCGTGATGGCCGCGGTCGGTACCGTTCTGATCGTGGCGTCCCGAAAAGGCGGTCCCGAAGCCGCGCCCACCACGACCGTCACCCCCATCGTGGGGATGGGGACGGTCGGCGCTTCCGCCGCCGTGAGATTCTAGCCCGGCTGCGATCATCCACGATGAGCCACGGAAAAGGCGCCCTGATGAACGGCATCGTGACCATCGTCGCGGTGTGGGGTCTCGGGTGTTACAAGCCCCAGATCCAGCCAGGCCTGCACTGCGCGCCGCCCCCCGACAAGGCCTGTCCGGATGGGTTCTCTTGCTTCAACACAGTTTGTGTCGCCTCGGACACCGTGGGGCCGATCGGCTCGGGAGGTGCGGGGATCGGGTCGGGGGGGAAGACTGGTAGCGGGGGCATGGTCGGCGGGAGCGGCGGGGCTGGTGGGCAACTGCGCGAGGTGGGCCAGACCTGCACCATCGTCAATCGCGGACAGGGGGCCCTGCAGACCGACGATTGCGTGGAGAATGCCGAGTGTGTCGACGACTGCGCCGGCGCCAGCTCCCGGTGCTACCACCTGTGCCAAGCGGACGCCGACTGTGTCAGCTTCATGTCCACCTGCACCCGCACCGTCGCGGGGGACCCTCCCCACGGGATCTGTGACGTTCCCTTCGTCGGGTGCGATCCAATCAAGAACCAGGCCTGCTCGGCTTCCGGTACCTCGTGCTATCTGCTTTCGCCGGAGCCGGCCCCCGCGGGGGCCGGAGGAGCGGATCGCAGCGTCTGTGATTGTTCGACGAACGCGCTGGCCATCGACGAGCCCTGCGCCGATTCGCGCGATTGCATCGTGGGGCTGGTGTGCCTGCCGGCCGGGGGCGCGGGCGCCGGCACCTGCCAGCGAATCTGCGACCCTGCCGCTCCGACCACCGGATGCCGCGTCGGTACCACCTGTCACGCGTTCGGCGCGCATTGGGGGTACTGCTATCCGTAACCTGTCCTCAAGAAAGTGGGCGCCGGGAGGGTGGCGTCGCGGCGTCCCGCTGCTGGCGGCCGCGGTGGTGCTGCTCGCCTGGGGCACGAGCTGCTACAAGCCACAGATCGAACCCGGTGGACTTCGTTGCGGCCCGTCGGCCAAACCGTGTCCCGATGGCTTCTCGTGTGTCGGCGGCGTATGCGTGATGGGCGCATCGGGGACTGGCGGGGGCGGCGGCGGTGGAAATGGGGGGGGCACGGGCGGCTCGTGCGCGAACCCGATCGGCGCCCTGTGCTCGCCGGCGCAGGCCTCCGGGGTTTGCGATCCGGTCTGTCAGACGGGCTGTCCTTGTGGACAGCGGTGCCTCGTCGGATCGACGGGGCTCATGTGTGCGCCGCCTGCGGGAGCGATCGCTCTCGGCGAGGTGTGTTCCCCGCAAGATGATGCGTGTGCACCCGGCCTCACGTGCCTCAGGGAGCCTTGCAGCGACACCCTGGGGCGCTGTTACCGCTTCTGTCGGGACCGGAGTGTTTGCGCGAGCGGTAAGGGTGTGTGTGGAACGCAGGTCTCTTTGGCCGACAACAGCGACTCGGGGCAGCGGGTCTGCAATCTGGACGCACAAGCGTGCGATCCGTACCAGCGTTCGGGCTGTGTGGACCCGCTCAATTGCTATCTGACGGGACAGAACCTCACCACCTGCGACTGTCCGGCGACGACGGTAGCGCAGGAGGGCGAAATGTGCTCGTTGTACAACGATTGCGGCGTTGGATTGGCCTGCCTCGGGATCGGGGCGGCCAGTCCACGCTGCGTGAAGCTGTGCCAGCTGGGAGGAACGGACTGTGCCGCTCCCTCCACGTGCATGGCCTACGGCTCGTCGCTGGGGTTCTGTACGCTCCCCTGATCTCGCGGGCGCAAATTCGGGAAACGGGAGCGCCTACGTGGACGCGCCGCGACGGTGGCGTATGATACCCGCGTGGGGACGAGCGCCAGCCTTCCGCAGTTCCGGTTCGTGACGCCGCGGGCGCTTCCTCCGGCCGCGACCCTGGAGGGGCGCGTCGTGGTCCTCGACGTGGCGTTCGCGAGCGAAGGCGGCGGATCCTCCTTCGAGGGTGTCACGCTCCCGTTCATCAATGGCCTCGGATCGAGGCTCGCCGCGTGGGTGGATCACCACGATCACGAGCGTCACGTGGACTACGCGAGCGATCTCCGGTTCGTTCTGTCGACGAAGGCGCAACACGGCGCATGTCCCGAGATGGTGACGCCCGAGGTGGTGGCGCGAACCGGGCCCATCGATACCTTGGCGGTGCACCTGGATCTGGACGGGCTTTATTCGGGCGCGAAATGGGTGCGCGAAGGCGTGGAGCCCTACGCGGGGGCGGACGCGGACGCGCGAGCAGTCGACACGCGTCGTGGGACTCCGGGGCCCATCGCGGAGCGTATCGATCGGGCTTTGCGCGCCCGATTTCGCGACGAGACGCTGAAGCATCGGGTGATCCAGTTTCTCGTCGCGGGCGCCGATCGCAAGCGGTCCGGGGCCTTGTGGGACGAGATCGACGCGGCCGCGCGCAAGATCGATCCCATGCTCGACGAAGCCCGTCGCCTGGCCACCAAGTACCAGATTCGTGACGGCGTCGCGTACCTTGACCTCGGAGGCGCCCGTGGCTTCGACAAGACGGAGCTCTTGCTCATCGGGCAGGAGCGGGCGCCCATCTCGGTGCTTCGCGGATCGGGCTCGGTGACCATCGCGGCGGACTACACCTCGGGGCTCGACTTCGTGAAGATGTTTCAGCTCGGCGGTGGCATGCCGACCCGGGTCACGGTGCCTGACGCCCGCCTGGCCGAGGTGATGGAGAAGCTTGCCGCCGCGGTGGCCGGTCGCGCCCAGACAGCGGTCGAGACCCGTTTCGGGTAAAACCATGCACCATGGCGTCTCGACCGACTGAATCCCGTGCGCCGGTTTCGAGCCCGGCGGCCCCGGCGGCCGAGGCAGCCGCTACCGGGGAGGGCCGCCTGATGCTTGCGGATCGCGTCCTGGCCGCGGCCCAAGGGCTGCGAGAAGGGCTGGCCTCCGACAGCCCGCTGCCCTCGCGACGGGACATTCGAATCCTGATCGAGGATCTGCTCGAGGTCCTGTTCCCCGAGTCGCACCGGCTGGGCAACGACGGCGGCAGCCTTCGCGATCACGTGGCGGCGACCATCGTGACGCTCGCCGAACGGTTGGAGCTGGCCATCTACCGCGGGCTGCACCGGCATTGCGCGGCGGCGGCGGCGATCCCCGAGGACGTGTGTCGGGCGCGGGCGGCGACGATCGCCGAGCGCCTGTTGCAGGCGCTCCCCGAGCTCCGCGTAGAGCTAGGGCGGGACGTGCTGGCGGCGTTCGAGTCCGATCCCGCGGCGAGCGGCGTCGACGAGATCGTCGCCTGCTACCCGGGCCTGTACGCCATCGCCGTCTATCGGGTCGCGCATCGCCTGCTCGCGGACGGCGCCGAGGTCGTGCCGCGCATGCTCACCGAGCACGCCCATTCGAGGACCGGGATCGACATCCACCCGGGCGCCGCGATCGGGGAATCGTTCTTCATCGACCACGGGACCGGCATCGTGGTGGGCGAGACCTGCGTGATCGGGAATCGCGTCCGCATCTATCAGGGGGTGACCCTCGGCGCGCTGTCGGTCCGGGATCGGGGACGGACGGACAAACCGAATCCGAGGAAGCGGCACCCGACGATCGAGGACGATGTGATCATCTACGCGAACGCCACCATCCTCGGCGGAGAGACCGTCATCGGTCGTGGCGCCGTCGTGGGGGGCAACGCGTGGATCACCTATTCCGTGCCCGCGGGGATCCGGGTGGGGGTCGGCACGTGAAGCTGGCCGACCACCGCCGGTGAGCGTCTCGGCCCGCCTCGCGCAGTTGCTGGGCGAGATGTCCGCGCAGATCCTGGAGGCGCAGCGTCCGGTGCGCGTCCTGCGAGCGCTGGCCTGGGACGCCGACGTCGAGCAGGCGTTCTTCGCGGCGGGAGGCGCGGAGCTTCCGCGGCCGACCTACCAGATTCCGTCGGCGGAGCTGGCCCGATCGTTGGAGCGGTTTCGGGAGCTCAAGGCGCTCGTCCCCGGAGACAACGAGATCGAGCGCTTCCTGCGCGAGACCTGTCAGTCGTTCGCGACCGCCGCCCGCATGTTGCTGTCGGTCGGGACCAAGGACTTCTTCTTTCACTCCGCGGAGCTCTATGGCCGTCCGGAGAGCCTCTCCGCCGATCGGAGGACCACGAACCTCGACCTCGCTCGTCACTTCACGCGCGTCGTCGAGGGCGTCGCCGGCAACGCCCGGCTTCCCAGCCCGATCGACGATGAGGTGCTGTCGGCGGAGGACGCGGTGCCGGAGCTGCAGCGCAGGTTCGGCGCGGCGTTCCCTGATCGCGCCATTCGCGTCGAGATCGTCGACGGGCTGGCCAGCAAGGCGGCGGCGCGGGTGGATCTGCTCCAGCTCAAGCGGGGCGCCCGGTTTTCGCGCCGCGATCTCCTGCAACTCGAGCATCACGAGGGCGACGTCCACCTCGCCACCGCGGTGAACGGTCGCGCGCAACCGGTGATGTCCTTCATCGGGTACCCGGCGCCGCGAACCACGGGCACACAGGAGGGGCTGGCGGTGCTGACCGAGTTCTTCACCCAGGCGACCGGCGTCGACCGGCTGCGCCGCCTGGCGGATCGGACGCTCGCCATCAAGATGGCGGAGGAGGGCGCCAGCTTCGTCGAGCTGTTTCGCAGCTTTCGCGCGCGCGGTTACGATGACGGTAGCGCCTACGACCTCGCGCGGCGGGTGTGCCGTGGCGGTCTGCTGGAGGGCGGCGCGCCGTTCACGAAGGACGTCTGCTACCTGGACGGCCTGGTTCGGGTCACGAACTTTCTGCGCGTGGCCCTGGTGAAGGGACACGTCGACTACGTGCCCCTGTTCTTTTGCGGGAAGATCGACGCCGGGGACGTACCGCTGTTCGGGCGCCTCCGCGCCGACGGCCTGGTCATCGATCCGCGCTACGTGCCCGCGTGGGCGCGCGACCTGTCCTACCTGACCGCGTTCATGAGCTACGCGGCGTTCCTGGGCGAGACCGACATGGTCGAGGTGCGCCGCCGCTACGAGGACCTGGTCTCGTCGGCCGAGGCCGAGCACATCTGACGCTCACGCGGGCGCAGCGGTCGTGGCGGGGGCGTCGGGGGGTGGCGGCCCCGTGAACTCGAGGACGGGGCTCGGGCGCCGCAACAGCCAGATCCCGACGCCGAGCGCCGCCATGCAGGCCCACTGGGCCGGGGTGAGGCCGCCGTAGCGCTCGTCGGGACGGGCGACGTCGGTCGCGCGCAGGAAGTCCAGGAAGAAGCGAACGGGCGCGTACATCGTCGCGAACAGACCGATGATGCGCCCGGCGGGCCGTGGCCTCCGCGCGTAGGCGAACAGGATCGCGGTCATGACGATGGTCAGCAGAAACTCGTAGAAGCCCAGATCGTGGCGCGGGCCTTCAGGATAGCGAACGGCCAGGAAGAACGTGGTGTGGCGGCCTGGGTGATCGTGAGCCGTCGTGCATCCGAGGCGTCCGAAGATCCATCCAACCGCCAGCCCCAGGGCAACCACGTCGGCGTAAGGCAGACGCGGGATCTTTTCTTTCGTGGAGAAGTAGAGGTATGTGATGGCCGCGCCCACGAAACCTCCGAACGAGGACAGCCCCGACCACACATTCAGGAGGACGAGCGGGTTCTCCTTGATGCGTTCAGGAAAATAGAAAATCACGGAGACCAGGTGCGCCATGATGAAGCCACCGATGACCATCCGGGCGTTCAGGTAGCGCACGTCGCGGGGATCGAGGCCGCGCTTTTCGCCCTCGCGTACCACGATGCGGTCGCCGAGGAACACGCCGATGGCGACGAGGATGCCGAACAGGTGAATCGGGATGCCGATCCGGTCGCTCAGCTGCTCGAGCGGCCGGAACTCGAAGTAGGGGATCACGTCCGTGCCCGCGGCTGGCTCGCGCGGCTGGCCGCGAGCGCGCGCACGATGTCGCGCTGGCCGTCCGCGTGGTAGCTGGAGCGCACCATGGGCCCCGACTCCACGTGGGGGAAGCCCAGCGCCACGGCTTCGGCCTTCAGGGCGGCGAACTCGTCTGGTGGCACGAAGCGCGCCACCGCCAGGTGGCGGCGCGATGGGCGCAGGTACTGCCCGAGGGTCAGGATGTCCACGCCGATTTCGCGCAGCTCCCCCAGCACCTGGCGGACCTCCGCCAGGTCCTCGCCGAGCCCGAGCATCAGCCCCGTCTTCGTGATCGCCCCGCGGGTCTTGGCGTGGCGCAAGATCGCGTACGAGCGCGCGTAGCTCGCCTGCACGCGCACCTGGCGCGAGAGCCGGGGGACGGTCTCGAGGTTGTGGGCGAACACGTCAGGCCCCGCCGCCAGCACCACGTCGACGGCGCCGGTGTCGCCCTTGAAGTCGCCGGTCAGCACCTCGAGCACCAGCTCGGGGGCGGCGGTCTTGACCGCGCGTATCGTCTCGGCCCAGTGGGCCGCTCCCCCGTCGGACAGGTCGTCGCGGTCGACGCACGTGATCACGGTGTGGCGTAGCCCGAGCTCGCCGAGGATGGTGGCCACCCGGCGTGGCTCGTCCGGATCGGGGGGCAGCGGCCGCCCGGTGGGCACGTCGCAGAACTGACAGGATCTCGTGCACGTGCCGCCCAGGATCATGATGGTCAGCGACTGCCGGTTCCAGCACTCCCCGATGTTCGGACAGGACGCGCTCTCGCAGACAGTGTGCAGGCCCAGCTCGGCAACCCGGCGCCGGAGATCGAAGAACACGTCCCCGGTGGGCATCTTCGCCCGGATCCAGGGCGGCTTCGGCTGCATCGGCTCGCGCGCAGGCCCCCCGAGCTCTCCATCCGCGACCACGCGTAGGCGCCGCGAGCGCGTTTCGACGACACGTTCAGACATGGCAGCGGAACTATAGCCGATACGCCGCGAGGGCTCGCGACCCGCTAAAGGAATGCGACGACTTAGCGCCAACAGCTCTTGATCTCGCCCCGCAAGCGCTCATGAATCGTCACATCTGCGCTTCTTGGTGCTAAGCGGGGCGGCGTTGCGCTCGCTGCGCGGGTCCTGCCGCTGCGGGACTCCTCCCCGCTGGGCCCGTCTGTCGGGGAGCCCAGGCCATCCGAGCGGGGACTTGCTTGGCGCACACTCGATCGGCAAGTGACACTTGCCCGCCCCGACAGCCGAGCCCATCGGGTCCCCGTCTCCGCGTCACCCGCTCCGCTCGCTCCACGCCTTCCGACAATGAGCGATGTTCCCCTTGGTACGGCATCGCTCCCGCGTGCCGATGCCGTTTGGGCGGACCCACGCAGTGAATCGCGCCGGCGGTCGGATCATTTAGGTGACGATGCGTGGTGGTCCTATCCTGGTGGCGGAATTCAGCGAGCGAACGGAGGGAGTCAAGCGCGCGAGGAGGAGGGGTCTCTCCCGCGCGCAGTTCCGCAGCGCCTGCTGTGCCCGTCGAGCAGATCAGGGCTCGCGCGCGAGGACTGTTCGAGCATGGGAGGGACCCCTCCTCCTCGCGCCCCGCGACCGAGAGAGCAAGCCCCCGCATTGTGACCAATCATGAGCCGCTTCGCGGGCCGAGGTGAATCAGAACACGGAGAGCCGCATCCACCCTCACAAGTGAAAACCTTCACCTAGCGCCTCGGCCGCGGCTTCGAGGACCACCTCGGACAGCGTCGGGTGGGGGTGGACGGCCGCCATGATGTCGTGGACGGTCGCCTCCGACGTCATCGCCACCGAGATCTCCGCGATGAGGTCGGTCACCCCGTGACCGATGGCGTGGACGCCGAGGATCTCGCCGCGCGGCTTGCTGATGACGAACTTGACGAACCCGTCGGTGTAGCCGGCGCCGAGCGCCTTGCCGTTGACGGCGAACGGGAACTTGCCGACGCCCACGTCGAAGCCCGCCTCGCGCGCCTGCGCCTCCGTCTTGCCGATCGACGCGATCTCCGGTTCGCAGTAGGTGCAGCCGGGAATCGCGTCGTAGTTGACCAGCTCGGCGTGCTTGCCTGCCATCCACTCGACGCAGCGGGCGCCCTCCTGCATCGCCACGTGGGCGAGCAGCGGCGGGCCCGCGCAGTCGCCCACGGCCCAGATGCCTGGGCTGCTGGTCTGGTAGCGCTCGTCGACGTCGATGAACCCGCGCTCCAGCTTGACGCCCATCCCCTCTAGCCCGATCCCCTCGACGTTCGCGCGCACGCCCACCGCCAGCAGCACGCGGTCGGTGGTGATCTCGCCGGCCTGGCCGTCGGGCGTCGTGTACGAGGTCGTGACGGTCTTGCCGTTCACCTTGACCCCCGTGGTCTTGGTGCCCGTCAAGACCTTGATGCCCTTCTTCTGGAACGCGCGCGCCAGCGCCTTCGACACCTCCTCGTCCTCGATGGGTACGAGGCGCGGCAAGAACTCGATGATCGTCACCTCGACCCCGAAGGCGTTCCAGAAGTCGGCGAATTCCACGCCGATGGCGCCGGCGCCGATGACCACCATCGACTTCGGGGGCTCGGGCAGCACCATCGCCTCGCGGTACGTGATGACGCGATCGCCGTCCGGCTCGATGCCGGGCAGGAACTTCGCGCGCGCGCCGGTGGCGATCACGATGCGCGGCGCCTCCAGCTTCTCGACGCCTGTCGTGGTCTTGACGTCCAGCTTGCCCCGGCCGGTCAATGTGGCCGTGCCCTTGATCGCCTTCACGCCGTACTTCTTGAACAGGTGCTCCACGCCGCCCGCCAGCTTCTCCGAGACGGCGCGGCTGCGGGCGATGACCCGCGTCCAGTCGAAGCCGATCTCGCCCTTGATGGTGACGCCGTAGTCCGCCGCGTGCTGCACCGTGCGCATGGCGTCGGCGGACTTGAGCAGCGCCTTCGTGGGGATGCAGCCCCAGTTGAGGCAGATCCCCCCCGCGCGCTCGCGCTCGATACAGGCCACCTTGAAGCCGAGTTGCGCGCCCCGAATGGCGGCCGGGTATCCACCGGGCCCGGCGCCGACGACGATCAGATCGAATTTTTCAGCCATCCGTGTTGCTTACCAGGTTTGGGCCGCGTGGAGAAAGATCCAGGCGAAAGATTGCATCGATCCGTCCGCGGTTTCGCGGTGGCGGGGTGGTCTCTGGCGGCTTGTGACCCCGCGGTTTCGCCGCTAGAAAGGGGCCAGACGATGAACAGGCGCTCATGGGTCGGGCTCGGCTTGATTGTGATCCTCGCGGGGGCATGCAGCGAGAAGAAGCGGACCGAGGTCGTGGTCGGACTGGCCACCGATCTGGACGCGCCGGCTCCCCTGCGAAAGGTGAACATCCAGGTCTCGCGGCTCCCCGAGGACATCATCGTGGCGGGAACGGACGCGAGCTTCCCGATCTCCGGCGCCGTCGACACGGTGTACGAGCTGCCCGGCACTTACGGAGTCTATTCGGACGCCGGGACCGCGGATCGCGTGCGCGTGCGACTGCTCGCCGTCGACGACGCCGACAGCACGCTGGTGGTGCGAACGGCGGTCTTCAGCCTGGTGCCCCAGCGGACGCTCTTCGTCCGGCTCGGGGTGATATCGGCCTGTGAGGGGATGTCCGATTGCGGCGACGGCATGACGTGCATCGAAGGCCGCTGCGCGGCCGAGGCGATAGACAGCTCGCGCCTGCCTGACTACAAGCCGGACCTCGTGAAACAGCTCTCGTGCGCCAGCGTCGTGACCTTCGTCGACACGAGCACGAAGCAGCCCCTGCTTCCGGTGGCCGAGACATGTGGGAGCGGCACCTGTTCCGAGGGCGTTTGCCTTTCGCCGCCGGTGGCCGACGCCGGTGCGGGGGGCTCGGGCGGCGGAGGCGGCGTGGCCGGTCGCGGGGGCGCGGGTGGCGCTGCAGGGCAGGGCGGCGCCGCGGGAGCTGGGGGCGTGGGTGGCGCGAGCCTGTCCCGTCCCGCCACGCTGGTGGCCACGTACCGTTTCGCCCAGACGTTCGCCGCCGATCAGGCGGGCGTGCCGCCGTTGGTTCCGGCGGATCCGACCATGACCAGCGCCTTCCAGTCCGACACGGTGTTCGGCGCGACCCACGCCGTGTGGGCCTTCAACGGCGCGCCGTTGCCGCTGACGTCACAGGGGGGCCTGACGCTGGCCGCAGCGGCCCTCGTCAGCCCCGCGAGCTATTCCGTCGACATGGTGGTCGAGCTGACGCAAAGGGACCTGGCGTGGCGGCGCCTGATCGACGTGCAGAACCGGCAGTCCGACAATGGGTTCTACGTGGATACATCGAACAACCTGGACATCTACCCGGTGAGCGGGTCGACCGGCGCATTCACCCTGGGTGCCTTCCACCACGTCGTGCTGACCGTCGATGGCAGCACGATGATCCCCACGGTGCGGGCTTACCTCGACGGGACCCCGCAATTCACCACGCCCACGGCGGAGATGAGCCTGGACGGCGATCCCACGAACAACCCCGGCGAGCTGATGGGGTTCTTCCTGGATAACGTGGCGGGCGGTGGGGCGGGCGAATGGTCTGCCGGCGAGGTGGCGCTGATCCGCGTGTGGGACGGCGTCCTCACGGATTCGCAGGCCGCCAGCCTCGCCGCCAGCCCGTTCGCGCGGTGACCGTCATGGCCAGGCGACGCATCCTCTATGTCATCTCGTCCTTTGCCCAGGGGGGGGCCCAAAGACATCTGATCGAGCTGATTCGCTTCCTGGATCCGCGCAAATTCGAGACCTCGGTTTGCGCCTTGAACGCCGTCAATCATTTCGGAGCCGATCTTCCCGACGGCCAACCCCGGTATCGGATGGGCGGGCCGGTGTTCTGGTCGCCGCTCGCCTTCGCCAGGCTCGTGCGCGCCCTCGACGACTTTCGTCCCGACATCCTGCATTGCTACATGAACGACGGAAATCTCTGGGGAAGGTTCGCCTCTCGGCTGTCGCGACCTCGGGCCGTGCTGACCTCCGTTCATCTCGACGACATGTCGCCCGTGCATAGGTTCTGGGAGCGGCGCCTCCACCCTCTGAGTGATCGGATCATCGCGCATTCACGCAGCATCGAGCGCATGCTGGTTCAGGATCTGCGGGTCCCCGCGCAGAAGGTGACCGTGATCGTCAACGGCGTCGACCCCTCCAGGTTTCGACCGGTCGACGACGAGTCGCGACGAAAGGCGCGGAGCGCGTTCGGCTACGATGACGGTGCGTTCGTCGCGGTCATGCCCGCACGGATCGCCGAACAGAAGAACCAGGATCTCGTGGTAGAGGCGCTCGCCGGGCTCCGCGCCCGTGGCCGTCTGCCCGAGGCGTTCCGCCTGTTGCTGGCGGGCGCCATAAGCTCGCATGCGCTGTCGCGCAAGGTTGATCGATTGGTCGCGGCCCACGGCCTGCGCGAGCACGTTGTCCGGTTGGGTCCCGTCAAGGACATGCAATCGCTATATTGGGCCGCCGACGCCGTGCTGATGCCATCCCGCACCGAGGCGTCACCGATCGCGGCGCTGGAAGCCTTGTCGGCGGGAATTCCGGTGCTCATCAGCGACACCTCGAACACCGATCAGGTGGTTGTTCCGGGCGAACACGGCTGGCAGGTTCCGGCCAATGATCGCGCAGAGCTCGAGCGAGCTCTCGACGAGCTGATATCGCTCCCGGCCGAGAGCCGCCGAGGATTGGGCCGCGCGGGTCGGGCTCACGTGGAAGCCCACTTCACCAACCAGCGCGTAGCGGCGGTGTTCACGGATCTTTACGAAGAGGTCTTGGCAGGAAGAGGCTCATGAGAGGGTGTTCTAAATCCCCCGCGGGACGGCGCGAGCGAGCAGAGCTCGCTCGCGCCAACGCGGTTATTGTGAAAAGGCCCCTGAGAGGGTCCTTTAAATCCCCCGCGGGACGGCGCGAGCGAGCAGAGCTCGCTCGCGCCAACGCGATTACTGGCCGAGGCGGTTTCTCGCGAAGCGCTTGCGAAGGCGCTCGGCGAGGGCGCCGAGCGCCCGTTTTTCTTCCGGCGCCAGGCCGAGAGCCCCCAGCGCCATCCCGTAGGCCAGCAACCCGGCCAGGATGACGAGCGCCACGCGCGGCGCGGTGCCGGCGATCTGACGTCCGACCAGCGACTCCGCCGCGTACGCCACCGCCGCCGCGGTCAAGGTCTTCAGGATCGAACCATCGAAGGGGAAGACGCGCTCGGTGATTCCCACCTCGACGACCGCCGCGACCTGCTGGAGCGCCACGCTGCCGAGGGACGCGATCGCCGTGCCCGCCAGGCCGAGCCTGGGGATCAGCACCAGGCCGGCGGCGACGTTCACCGCCGCCCCCCCGGCCATGTTGCCGAGCACGAGGCGCGTGTGGCCCCCCGCGACGAGGATCCAGCCGCAGAGCCCGAGGCTGGCGTTCACGAAGTGGCCGACGGCCAGGATCGCAAGCGCGGACGCCCCGCCGTGAAAGCCTGGCCCGTAAAGCGCCAGCAGGTCGCCGCGCAGGACCAGGACCGTCACGGTCATCGGGGCCGCCACGGTGGCCACCCATCTCGTCATCAGCGTGAGGTTCTGTCGCAGCCGGTCGGTTTGCTTCAACTGCAAGGCCTCCGAGAACACGGTGGCGGCGATGCTGTCGAACACGTACCGCGTGTTGGAGATGACCCGGGAGATGAACTCCGAAGCGGCGTAGACCCCCGTGGCGTTCGGCCCCAGGAAGACGGTCAGGAGCACGATGTCCGCCCGTTGCATCACAGCGTTCAACAGGTCGGCGCCGCCGAGCGGGATAGAGAAGCGGGCAAAGCCCGGGAGCCACGGCGAACGCAGGGACCGTCCGATCTCACCGCGCCCGAACACCCCGCCGACCACGAACAAGGCGAGCGTGAAGGTCGCCGCCGAAGCCGCCACGTGCGCGAGCGTGAGGTGCGCGAGCGATCGCCCGACGTATGCCGCCGCCAGCCCCGCCAGCAGAAGGAAGGCGGGCTCGGCCAGACCACGCACGATGAAGTTGGCGCGGGTGACCTTCATGGCGAGGCTGGCCTGCATCAACACGTACAATCCGCCGGTGAAGACGGCCGCCGGCGCGATGAACCGCAGACCGACCGCCAGGGCCGGATCGTGGGCGATGCGCGACAAGGGCCTCGCGAACAACATCAGGCTCACGGCGAGGGCGCTCGACAGCCCGAGGGACAGACGAAGGCCGGAGCCGAGCGCGCGCCGCGCGAGGTCGGTTTCGCCGCGCGCCCGGTGGCCCGCGACGAAGCGCAGCATGCCCTTGTCGGCGCCGCCTGTCCCTCCGCGCGTCACCATCTCGAGGATGGCCAGGCTCGCCTGGTAGCCGCCGAAGACGGACCGCCCGAACAGCCGCGCCAGCAGGACGTGCGTGACCGTCAACAACGCCTGGCCCGCGATGGTCAGGACCTGCACGGCGCCGCTGCGGGCGGCGTGGGACACGTCTTGGCCCTGGGTCGCGCTCCTGCCTGTGCCGGTCTGGGCGGGAACGGCGCTCGCGCCTATGGAACGATCGTTCGCAGGAGGCGCGGTCGACGGACCATCATCCATCATCATCCATCTTGCTACTCGAAGATGATCGACTTGCAGGGGAAGTCGAAGCTGATGTCGTTGGTGTTCGGCGTGCGCCAATCGTCACACGCGGTCCCGTTCAGGATGAGCTGCGTGGCCGATGACATCGACCACCCGTTGGTGGAGTCCTGCGTGACCTCCTTGGTGCTGGGGCAGGACTTGTCCAGGCAAACGTGGGCGGTCGCGAGCTGATTGAGGTCGACCTTGATGGCCTGGCCGTTGATGTTGCCGAGATCGAACGTGCAGCTCTTCACGCCCGCCAGCGCGGCGGACAGCAGCGTGGTGAGCATCGCCTGATCGGCGGCGTCAGGCGTGTAGGGCTTGGTTGGTCCCGCGACAGTGGCGTAGGTGCCCACCGTGGCGCCTCGCACCTGGGTCTTGCCCGTCGTCGTCAGGTCCGCCTTCCAGGGAGGCAGGAAGTTGCACTGGTCCCAGATGGTATTCAGGTCGCCACCCGCGGGGAGCGGCATCATCGCGGGCTCGCCAGCGCCGGCGTTGGCGTAGGCCTGAAGCGTGCCGGGCGGCAGGTTGTTCAGCCTCGACTGTAGCCCGATGATGATCGTCCGGATACCCTTCGTCGAAAGCGCTTGCAGGCCACCGATGACGGAGTCGGGCGCGCACAATGAATTCGAGTCGTCGCAGTAGTCGGGCTGTCCGTCGGTGACGAACAGGATGTACTTGCCACCGGGCGACGTATCGGCGAGCAGCTGTGCGCCGAGCATGTCGAGGGGTTGCCGGGCTGGGCTCTCGAACTTCTTCCCCTGTTCATTGGTGTCGGGCTGGAACGGCAGCGAATTGTAGAGCGTCGAGATCGCGTCGTAGTTGTTCAGCGCGGGCGCGATCTGATCGATGATCGGGCAGGTCCCCCCATGTGAGGGATCGGTCCCCGTCAGCGAGGCGAACCCGAAGCGCACCTGCGCCTGCAGCGACTGAATGACCCCCAGCGAGGCGTCCCGCAGCTTGACCCACGAAGTGTCCGACTGCGTGGGGCACGAGTTCTCGACGAGGTTCGTGGTCGACAGGCAGTCGAACATGCTGCCCGAGCGATCGACCGCGACGTAGACCGTGGGCACGGTAGGCGCGAAGGTGTAGCTCGCCATCTGGCAGGCCGCGTCCGTGACGGCAGCGTCGTTGTTGGAACCGGTCACCCCCCCACTGCCGGTCGCGCCGCCCGGTGCAGTGGCGCCGCCGCTGCCGGGACCGCCGCCCGACGAGGTGGAACCGCCGCTGCCGGTCGCGCCGCCGCTAGATGCCGTTCCACCGCCGCTCGATGACGTCGTTCCCCCCGAGCCTGTCGCGCCGCCGCTCGCGCTGGCCGCGCCGCCGCTTGCCCCCTTCGCGCCCCCCGAACCGGTGCTCTGCCCCGACTTGCAGCCGGCGAGCGCATTCGCGAGGAAAGCTACGCCAAGGACGACGAACAGGCAGCGAGAACTGGGACGCGCGGCATGGCACATGGGAGGCTCCCGTTGCGAGGGACCGAAGGGGCATTCCAAGCTACCACGGTCGAGTCGCGTCAGATCCTCACCTCACCTCACCTCGCCGCGCTTGCGGGGCGAGGTGAATCGGTCACGGCCGTCGGTAAGTGGGGACTCATCCGCGGTTTTCCCCCGCGCCCCTCAAAACGCCAGGGTGATGGGTCGCTCCAGGATCGCGACGACGGCCTGCAGCAGCCGGGCGCCAACCGCGCCGTCCACCACTCGGTGATCGCACGAAAGCGTCAGCGCCATGCGCTGGCCCACGACAATCTTGCCGTCCTTGTTGACGACCGGTTCCTTGCGGACGCGGCCGACCGCGAGGATGCCGGCCTCGGGTGGGTTGATGATCGCGGCGAAGTGATCGATCCCCAACATCCCCAGGTTCGACACGGAGAACGTCGCCCCGGTCATCTCCTCGGGGCGCAGCTTGCGATCGCGCGCGCGCGTCGCGAGCTCGCGGGCCTCGTTCCCGATCTGACCGAGGGTCTTCTTGTCCGCGTCGCGGATCACGGGCGTCACCAGCCCGTCCTCGATCGCGACCGCCATGCCGATGTCGACGCGCGCGTGCTGCAGGATGGCCTCGTCGCCGAACGAGGCGTTCGCCTCCGGAACCTTGCGTAGCGCCAGCGCCACCGCCTTCAGCACCAGGTCATTCACCGATACCTTTGCGCCATGGACCTGGCTTACCTGCTCCCGGAAGTCCATGGCCGCGTCCATGTCGGCTTCAGCCGTGAGATAGAAGTGCGGGATCGTGGTCTTCGACTCCAGCAAGCGCCGCGCGATGGTCTTCCGCATCAGCGACAGCGGCTTGGCCGTGTCGTCCGCGGGAGGGGTCGCGGCGGGACGGGCCTCGGCGCGCCGTTCGGGAACCAGCTGGGCGGGCAGGGGCGCGCCCGGCGTGGCGACCTGGGCGGCCGGCTTGGCCGGCGCAGTCTGCGGGGCCTCCTCGGCCGCGTGCCAGTCGACGGCGGCGGCGCCGGGGCGCTCGGCCGCGGCCTTCACGTCTCGCTCGACGATCCGCCCCGCCGGACCGCTGCCCGTGACGGTGCGCAGATCGATGCCCAGGTCGGTGGCCAGACGGCGCGCCAGAGGCGACGCGAGGATCTTGGCCCCGCTGGCGGGGGCGGGCGCCGCCGGTCGAGGCTGCGCGGCCGCGGGCGGGGCCGACTGGCCATTCGCCGGTCGAGCCGCCGGAGCGACTGCCGCCGGGGTCGGAGCGGGCGCTGCCGTAGGAGCGGCGGCGGGTGCCGGTGCAGCTGCAGCTGCCGGTGCTGCCGCCGGTGCTGCTGGCGTCGCCGCCGGCTTGCCGGCAGCCTTCGCTCCCATGCGGCCGGTGGCCTCGGCAACCAGCGCGGCGATGTCCTCGCCTGGATTCCCGATGATCGCGATCGGTGAGCCGACCGGGACTGTCGTGCCGTCGGGGATGAGCTTCTTCAGCAGGGTGCCCTCGTCGTACGCCTCCCAGTCCATCGTGGCCTTGTCGGTCTCGACCTCGGCGAACAGCTCGCCAGGGACCACCTTCTCTCCCTCGTTCTTCCGCCACTTGCGCAAGACTCCCTCGCGCATCGTGTCGGAAAGCTGAGGCATATCGACGATTTGAGCCATGATTCCTAAAGTCCTTTAGCGGAGTTGAAAATCAATCACATGCGCGATGGCGACTGTCGGCGGTGTCACGCGAGACGGCGCCACCCGACAGCGCTACTCGAGGTAGAGCAGCTTCTTCGCGGCCGCGACCGCGCGAGGCGTCGTCGGGACGCAGCGCTCTTCCAGGTGATGGTTGTACGGCATCGGCATGTCCGACCCCGTGAGTCGCTCGACGGGGGCGTCGAGGTCGTCAAAGCAGCGCCGCCCGATGCGGTACGCGATCTCCGCGCCCACGCCGTTGAACGGCCACCCCTCCTCCAGAATCAGCGCGCGCCCGGTCTTCTTGACCGACGCGACGATCAGCTCCTCGTCGAGCGGGCGCAGCGTGCGGGGATCGACGACCTCGGCCTCGATGCCTTCCTTCGCCAGGATCTCGGCGGCCGCCAGGGCCACCTTCACCATCTTCGACCAGCCGATGATGGTGATGTCCGTGCCGGCGCGCTTGATGTCCCCGACCCCGAGCGGGATCAAGTACTCGCCCTCGGGGACCTCGCCCATGTCGCCGTACATGATCTCGCCCTCGATGAAGACGATCGGGTTGTCGTCGCGGAGGGCGCTCTTCAGCAGCCCCTTGGCGTCGTACGGGTTCGCGGGCATCACGACCTTGAGGCCGGGGATGTGGGTCCACAGCGCCTCGGTGGACTGGCTGTGCTGGGCCGCCAGCATGTGCGCCGAGCCGCCCGGGCCCCGGAACACCACCGGGAGCTCGAACTGACCCGCTGACATCTGGCGAATCTTGGCGGCGTTGTTGATCAGCTGATCGGCCGCCACGAACGAGAAGTTCCAGGTCATGAACTCGATGATCGGCCGCAGCCCCACCATCGCGGCGCCGATGCCCACGCCGGCGAAGCCGTTCTCGGCGATGGGCGTGTCGATCACCCGGCGTTCGCCGAACTTTTCGAGCATGCCCTTCGAGACCTTGTAGGCGCCGTTGTAGTGGCCGACCTCCTCGCCCATCAGGAAAATCCGGTCGTCGCGCTCCATCTCCTCCACCATCGCCTGGTTGAGGGCTTCGCGGTAAGCAATCTGCGGCATCGGATCCCTACTCCTTGTACGTGAACTGTTCGAGCTCTTCGAACGTCAGCTCACCGCTTTCGTCCGCGAATTTGACGGCCTCTTCGATCTCGCGCTTGACGCCTTCCTCGATGGCGACGATCTCCTTCTCGTCCACCAGGGCCTTCGTCAACAACGCCCGGCCGACCGTGACCGGATCGCGCTTCTTCCACTCGTCCACTTCGTCCTTCGTGCGGTACAGGCCCGCATCCGACATCGAGTGGCCGCGGAATCGATAGGTGATGATCTCGATCAGCGTAGGCGCCGACTCGTTGCGCGCCCGGCGAATGGCCTCGCCGACGCGGTCACGCACCCTGATGACATCCTCGCCGTCGAAACGGTCGCGCGCCATGCCGTACCCCAGCGCCTTCTGCGACACGTCCAGGACCGACATCGAGCGGTGAAGCGGCGTCCCCATCGAGTACAGGTTGTTCTCGCAGATGAAGACGACCGGAAGCTTCCAAAGCGTCGCCAGGGTCAGGGCCTCGTGCATCGCGCCCTGGGCCACGGAGCCGTCGCCGAAGTAGCACAGGGTGACCCGCCCGTCGCCCCGGTACTTCGAGGCGAACGCCGCCCCCGTGGCGAGCGGAATGTGGCCGCCGACGATGCCGTAGCCGCCGAGGAAGCCCTTCTGCGCGTCGAAGAGATGCATCGACCCGCCCAGGCCCTTCGAACAGCCGGTGCGCTTGCCGAACAGCTCGGCGATGATCTCCTTGGCGGACATGCCCTTCGCGTAGGCGTGGGCGTGCTCGCGGTAGGTCGCGATCACGTAGTCATCAGGCCGCAGCGCCGCGATCGAGCCGACCGCCACCGCCTCCTGGCCGATATAGAGGTGCAGGAATCCTCCGAACTTTCGCGAGGAGTACGCCTTCGCGAGGGCCTCCTCCATCCGACGGATCGCCAGCATCTGGCGGTAGTACTCAAGAAGCTGTGCCTTCTCGACACTTCTTGTCTTTTCGCGAGGTTCCATGACCTCCCGTTCGATGGCGCTCATCTTTTCGGTGCTCTCCTGATGGACGTTTGCCGGGCTGGGGCCGGCGGAAGCGTGAACATATCCCAAATGCCCAGCGGCGGGAAGGTTCCGTGTCGGCCAATTGCGACGTTTTCGGGCGCGCGGGTCGGGCCCCGGGAGGACGTCGCGGGCGGAATGATGTTCCTCAATCCAAAGCTCCCACCCGCCGATGCTGTAGTTCTGATGACCGCATCCGTAAGCCTTCAGTTGCAGGAGCTCGAGTCACCTCCCCGAACCGGCGAGACGCCGGCCGCACGCGGAACCGTGTTGTTGGTCGACGACGAGCCGACGATCACGCGGTCCTACGCCCGGATCTTGCGGTCGTCCGGCTACGTCGTCGAGACGGCGCATGACGGCGCCGAGGCGGTCGCGCGATTCGGGGAGCGATTCTTCGACGTCGTGGTCAGCGACATCTCCATGCCCGGAATGGGAGGCCTCGCGCTCTTGCGGGAAATCCGCGAGCGCGATCTCGACGTGCCGGTCATCATCATGACGGGCGGACCAGCGGTCCAGAGCGCGATCGAGGCCATCGAATACGGGGCGCTCCGCTACTTCGTGAAGCCCATCGCGGCCGCGCAGCTCGAGGAGGCCGTCGGACGGGCCGTTCGCCTGCACCAGATGGCGCGGGTGCGCCGCGAGGCCCTGGAGCTCTATCGTGCCGGGGGGAGCCCGCTCGGGGATCGCGCCGGTCTGGAGGCGCGGTTCGGCCGCGCGCTCGAGAACGTGTGGATCGCCTATCAGCCCATCGTGTCCTGCTCGGGACGCTCGCTCTTCGCCTACGAGGCGCTGGTGCGCAGCGAGGAGCCCACGATGCGAAATCCAGGCGAGCTGTTCGAGGCCGCGGAGCGGCTGGGGCGCCTGCACGATCTGGGGCGGATCATCCGCTTGCGTGTCGCCGAGACCATCCGCAACATCCCGTTCGAGCCGCTGGTCTTCGTCAACGTCCACACGGACGACCTGCAGGACGCCACGCTGTTCGCGGCGGATTCGCCGCTGTCTCAATACGCCTCGCGGGTGGTCCTCGAGATCACCGAGCGGGCGGCTCTCGATCAGGTCAAGGACCTGATGGCCCGGATGGGGCAGCTTCGGGAGATGGGCTACCGCATCGCCGTCGATGATCTGGGCGCCGGGTACGCGGGCCTCACCAGCTTCGCCCAGCTGGAGCCGGAGGTCGTCAAGGTCGACATGTCGCTCGTGCGCGGCGTCGACGCCTCGCCCACGAAGCAGAAGCTCCTCGGCTCCATCATCGGCCTGTGTCACGATCTCGAGATCCAGATCATCGCCGAGGGCATCGAGACCGAGGCCGAACGCGACACCGTGATCCGGCTGGGCGGCGACCTGTGCCAGGGCTACTACTTCGCCCGACCCGGCAAGCCGTTCCCCATCGCCAATATTTGAGTGCAGCGTCCCCGGGAAGCCCGGTATCCAAGTTACGCGCGAATCAGGTCTTGCGTCTGCATCGGACGCCGTGGTCGCGCGTCCCTTTTTGCGGCGCGTAGCCTGCGGTTGATGTCGATGGCAGGCTACGCGCCGCAAAAAGGTTCAAGCGGCCCTGCGGCCCCCACACGAGGGGCGAGGTTTGGCGCCGAGCGAAGCTCGGGTCAGCTTCGCTCGGTCGCGTCAAGGTGAAGCGGGCTCGAACGTTGCGGTTCGCTCATGAGTTCACGCCCGCGCGATGCGCTCCGCGGGCGCGTGGCTCGGCGTGGCCATCCCGCAACGAGCCGTTTGGCGGTCACAATCGTGGTGGCTTGCAACAGTGGTTCCCCCAATCGTGGTGGCCGTCGACAGGGCCCCCCGATTGGTTGGCCGCCAAACGAGGGTCAGGGAACCGGGGCGCCCGTCGCGCGCGCCAGCGCGGCCGCGGCGACGTTCAGGTCGAACACCGACTGCAGGTAACGGGCGCGCATCGTGAAGAACGCCGTGAGCGCGTCGGAGAAGTCGCGGGTCTCGGCGAGGCCGATGGCGAAGTTCTGGGACACGGCGGTGACCCATGCCTTGCCCGCCTTCTCGCCCTTGTGAACAGCCTCCACCCGGGCGGCCGCGTCGGTCAGCTCGGCGTGCGCCTTGCGGACCTCGAGGGCTATCCCTCCGAGCGCCTCCTGGCGCCGGAGCTCGATCTCGTCGGCCTCGGCGCGCATGCGACTCGTCCGCGCCAGCTTCGGCCCGAGGTCGAGCGGCACGTGGAGCGTGGCCGCCAGCCCGGCGCCGAGCGAGTTGAACGGGTTGCTGAGGAAGGCGCTGTTGGGTGCCTCGACGGTCGGGGCCTTGGCGAACGTCCCCGTGGCCACGAGCGCCAGATCTGGATATTCGCGGCGCTGCTCCAGGAGCGACAGCGCTCGCTTCGACTTGACCGCGAAGTCGAGGGCCCGCACCTCGGGCCGGTTCAGCAGCGCCGCCTGCTCGTAATACGCGACGGGACGGGCCTCCACGCCGATCGGTTCGAAGGGCGTGTCGTCGACATCGAAGTCGTTTGGAGCCTCGGACCCCAGCAACGTTCGCAATCCCGAGAGCGCGATCTGCGCCAGGCGCTTCGTCTCGAGGATCCGGGCGTCGAGCTCGGCGCGGACGGTGCGTAGTCGCAAGCGGTCCGTGACCGTAGCGTTTCCCGAACCGTCCGCCAGCTGCTCCTCTATCTTCTTCTGCGCGGTGTCGATGTAGCCGCCTCCCTCATCGAGCGCGTCGAGGAGCTCTCGCGCCAGCTTCACGGCCCAGTAGGCCTTGCTGACGTTGAGCTCGACCTCGGAGGCGGCGGCGATCTGCTTCTGTCGCAGCGCGGAAACGCCGGACTCCGCCGCGGCCACGCCCGCCGAGATCTTGCCGAAATCCCAGATCGGCTGGACGATCTTCAGATCGGAGCGGAACCAATAGCCGTTCAAATTCTTGATGTAGCCCACGAAGTCGTGCGTCGGCGTGATGTTCGTGGTGATGCAGTTGGACTTCGGGTCGGCGTAGGTGGCGGACGGGACGCCGTTTGGACCGATGCAGTTGATATTGGGCACGGCTGTCACGAACGAGGTGAGGTCCCCCGACGGCAGCCAGTTTCGCTTGGCCTCAAGCACCTGTGCCTCCATCGCCACCGCCGCTTCACCGCCGGCCAGGACGCCAGGGTTGCCCTTGCGGGCCATGGTGATCAGCTCGGCGAGCGTGTACGTCTTGGACCAGCCTGCGCGCCCGGACGCCAACAGCGCGGACACGGCCAGCACGATCCCAATCACCGTTCGACGCGACATCGCTCAATTCAGTACCACGGGTCCACCAGCGTGACCACGGGTTCGGGAGGTTGACCGGCGGCTGCCGGGCGTGGTCTCTTCGGGCATGGCCTCGAAACTCCACACGCCGCGCGCGTCCCGCGTCGAAACGGTCCAGCTGGTCCTGCCTGGTCTGACCAACGTTCACGGCACCATCTTCGGCGGCATCCTGATGCAATGGATCGACATCGCGGCGGGGATCTCCGCTGGACGGCACGCGGGAGGCCCGGTGGTGACCGCTTCGATGGATCGCCTTCACTTCATCGAGCCCGTCAACCTGGGCGAGATCGTCACGCTGCAGGCGCAGGTGAACTTTGCCGCACACACCTCGATGGAGGTGGGCGTTCGCGTCCTGGCGGAGAGTCGCCCGGGCGGGGAACGCCGCCAGGCCACCCGGGCGTACCTGACCTTCGTCGCGATCGACGACGCGGGCCGCCCTCGCCCGGTGCCCCCCGTGCGCGCCGAGACCAGCGAAGAGAAGCGGCGATTTAGCGAGGCCGCGCGCCGCCGCACCGAGCGTCTGCGCGAGCGGCGCGCTATGAAATCGCGACATGGCCGCTGATAAAGACGCGTCTGAGTCCTCGAAGTTCGACGCAGCTGCCTTCGCTGCCCTGAAGGACGGCGCGGCGCTGCTGGCGCCGCTGCCGCGCGACCTGATCGTCGCCCGCGGGGCGGACCGGGTGCGCTTCCTTCACGGGGTGGTCACGGGCAACGTGGCGGAGACGCCCACCGGCGGCGGCGTGCACGCGCTGCTGCTGACCCCGAAAGCGCACGTGCTCTCGGACATGCGTATCTTTCCGCGGCAGGACGACCTCTTCGTGGTGGTCGCGTCGGGGCAGGGGGCGGTGACGGCGGCGGCATTGTCGCGCTACGCGGTCATGGACGACTTCACAGCCGAGGTCGCGCCCGAGATGAGCTTCGCGGCCGTCCTGGGCCCGCACGCCCGGGCGCGGCTGGCGGCGCTCGGGCTGCCGGTCGAGCAGCTCGACGCGAAGAATGACTGGTCGCACCTGACGAGCGAGGGGGGCCTCTGGCTCGCGCGCGCGCGGCAACTGGGGGTCGTCGGTTACTGGTTGGGAGGAGGCGAGGAAGTCCTAGCCGGGATCTCCGCGGCGCTGCTCCAGGCGGGAACGCCTCGGCTGTCACAGGCGACCGCCGAGGCGGCCCGGATCCTCGCCGGCGAGCCCGCCTGGGGACGAGAGATCACCGACGAGCTCTTCCCGATGGAGATGGGGCTCGGCGACGCGATCGACTACACGAAGGGCTGTTTTCTCGGCCAGGAACCGATTGTGCGCATCCGCGATCGGGGGCACACCAACTGGCGCCTGGCTCGGCTGGAGCTGGCCGCCGGTGCGGCGGCCCGCGCCGGCGATCCGCTGGAGAGTGACGCGAAGGCGAAGGCAGGCCGGTTGACCAGCGTGGCGTCCGGGCCCGAGGGTCATTCCGTCGCCCTCGGATTCGTGCACGTGTCGCTCCCGGAGGGGGCCCCGGTGCGGGTCGCGGGCGCGGCCGGCACCGTGGCGGCGACCGTCCGGGCTGCAGTGGGCGCGGCGTGAGCGTGTGACCGCCCTTGACACCTTCGACTTGATCCGATTATGTCCCCGCGCATGGGCAGGCATGACAACCGACTTTCGATGAAGATGCGCCGCAAGAAGCGGCAGACCAAGCTGAAGGCGCGCCTCAAGCGCAAAGCCGGCGAGAAGCAGGCCGCGCGCGCGCCATCGACGACCCCGAAGTCGCGCGCCAAGAAGTCCGCCCCCAAGGAGTAGCGGCCCGTGCTCGCCGCGCGCGAGGTGACGAGGCACGAGGTGGCGATGTGAATCGACCGGCGGCGCCGCGTGCGGCCGACGCGCCGACGGCGTTGATGCGGCAGTACCTCGACGTCAAGGCCAGGTATCCGGATGCGATAGTGTTCTTCCGGCTCGGCGACTTCTACGAGATGTTCTACGAAGACGCCGTGTACGTGGCCGGCGCGCTGAACCTGACGCTGACGACGCGCGACAAGGGCAAGGAGGACCCGGTGCCCATGTGCGGCATCCCGCACCACGCGGCGCGCGGGTACCTCTCGAAGCTGACCGATCTCGGCCACCGCGTCGCGATCTGCGAGCAGCTCGAGGATCCCCGCGCCGTCCGCGGCATCGTCCGGCGCGACGTCGTCCGCGTGGTCACACCGGGCGTCATCCTGGACGAGGAGTCCCTGGATCCCCGAAAGCCCTGTTATGTCTCGGCGGTAGCCGGCGACGCGCGGCGCGGGTTTGGTCTGGCCTTCCTCGACGTCACGACAGGGAGCTTTCGCGCCACGGAGGCGGCCACCGTGGAGGCGCTCTGCGACGAGCTGGCCCGCGCGGAGCCGAGCGAGGTGCTGGTGAAGGGCGCCGATCGCGAGCTTGCCGCGGCGATTCGGCGCGCGTATCCCCGCCTGCCTCAGACTGCGACCAAGGCGACCGACAGCGGGCAGGAGGCCGCCGCGCGCAGGTTGCTACAAGAGGCCCTCGGCGCAGCCTGGGACGAGACGATCCTCGCGCGGACGCCTGTCGCCGCCGTCGCCGCCGCGGACGTGCTTCGCTACGCGCGCGATACGCAGCCGACGGCCCCGCTCCCGATCACGCGCCTCGACGTGTTCGACACCGCCGAGTTCTTGGTGCTCGACAGCCAGGCGCGCGCCCACCTCGAGCTGACCGAGACCCTGCTCGAGCGGCGCCGGCAAGGCTCGCTCATCGACGGCCTCGACGCGACGCGCTCGGCGATGGGGGGACGCATGCTCCGTCGCTGGCTCTTGTTCCCCTTGGTGGAGATCGGCGGAATTCGGCGCCGGCACGACGCCGTGGAGCGACTCGTGGTCGCCCATGGGGCCCGCGATGAGGCGCGAAGGCTCTTGTCGCAGACCGGGGATCTCGAGCGGTTGGCCGCGCGCGCCCGGCTGGGCGTGGCGACGCCCCGCGACCTGGCAGCCTTGGGCGCTGGACTCGCGAGGTTGCCCGCGCTCGCCGAGGCCCTGCGCGCGGCAGCCGAGAGCGAGATCGGCGGCGGCGGCGCGGAGAGCCTGGCGTCCCTCGGAGACGATCTCGCGCAAGACGTGGCCCGCCGCATCGGCGAGACCCTGCGCGATGACCCCCCGGCAGCGACGAAGGAGGGGGGCTTCGTGCGTCCGGGCATTTCCCCCGAGCTCGACGAGCTCCACGCGATCGCCGCCGGGGGTCGCGAGGGCCTTCAAGCCATCGAGCTGAGGGAGCGCGAGCGAACGGGAATCTCGTCGCTGAAGATCAAGTACAACAGCGTGTTCGGGTACTACATCGAGGTCACCCGCACGCACCTCGAGCGGGTCCCCGACGACTACGTCCGCAAGCAGACGGTCGCCAACGCCGAGCGCTTCGTGACGCCGGAGCTGGCGGACTACGAGGCGAAGATCCTGAACGCCGACGACCGGCGCATCGCGCTGGAGCTGGAGATCTTCACGGCCCTGCGCGAGGACGTGGCGGCGTCCGCGGCGCGCCTGCTCGCATTGGCGGAACGAGTCGCCACGGTCGATGTGCTCGCGGCGCTGGCGGAGGTCGCGCACCGGGGGGGATATTGCCGGCCCGAGGTCGATGATTCCGGGCTGATCGAGATCTTCGAGGGGCGCCACCCCGTCGTCGAGCGGCTCGCCGCCCCCGGGGGCTTCGTCCCCAACGACGTTCGGCTCGATCCGGGCGACGAACAGCTCCTGATCGTCACCGGACCCAACATGGCGGGAAAGTCGACGCTGATTCGACAGGTGGCGCTGACGGTGGTGCTGGCGCAGATGGGGAGCTTCGTCCCCGCGAGGGCCGCCCGCATCGGGGCGTGCGATCGCGTCTTCACCCGGGTCGGGGCTGGCGATGATCTGGCGCGCGGGGAGTCGACGTTCCTCGTGGAGATGCGGGAGACGGCGCACATCTTGCGCTACGCCACCGCGCGGAGCCTGGTCATTCTCGACGAGATCGGTCGCGGCACGTCGACCTACGACGGCGTCTCGATTGCCTGGGCGATCGCCGAGTACCTGCATGACCGGGTCGGCGCCAAGACCTTGTTCGCCACGCACTACCACGAGCTCTGCGCGCTGGCCGAGACGCACCGGCGCGTGCGCAACGTCTGCGTGGCGGCGCGGGAATGGGACGGCGGGGTCATCTTCCTGCGAAAGCTGCAGCCGGGCGGCGCCAGCCGCTCGTTTGGGATCGAGGTGGCCAAGGTAGCAGGGCTGCCGGTCGAGGTGCTGGCGCGGGCCCGGGCGATTCTCATGTCGCTCGAGGCCGGCGGTTCCGACGGACGACAGGGGGGACCTCGCTCCGCTGTCCCCGCCGAGCCGGCCGCCGCGCAGATGGGGATCCGCTTTCCCTCCGCCGGCGGTCCCGTGCGGGAGCGAGGCGGGGGCTCCAGGAGCACGGGGATGGCGAGCTCGAGCGCAGCAGACGAGGTCTTCGCGCAGCTTCGCGCTGTCGACCCCGACGATCTCACCCCCCGGCAGGCGCTGGACCTGATCGCGGAGCTCAAAAAGAAGTTGACGTGATCCGAAGGCCCTTCAGGATCAACAAGGGAAGTCTCCGTGAGGAAGCGCGCGACCAGCCGGTTCTCGTTGGCCCTGATATTTTCGGGCCTGTTCTCGGTCGCCTTCCCGGTGTCAGCCGCCCTGCCGCTCACGGGCAAGCCTCGCGCCGACAAGGCGCGCAAGACCCAGGTGCGCAACGGGCCGGTGGAGCTCTACGCCGTGAATGGGAAGGAGACGCTGCTGCTGCGCCTGCGCGATGACAGGGGCCGCCCGCTGCGGGGCGTGCAGAAGCGCTTTGACCATTTCCTGCGCTGTCATCACACGAACGTGCAACATCCGATGAATCCGCGACTCGTTCGGCTGATGTATCAGGTCGGCCGACACTATCCCGGACGGCGCGTCGAGGTCGTATCGGGCTACCGCCACCCATCGGTGGCCAAGAACCCGCGCAGCCCGCACATGCAGGGCCTGGCCTGCGACTTTCGCATCGCCGGTGTGAGAAACCAGGAGCTGCGTGACTACCTGCGCAAGGGGTTCGACAAGGTGGGCGTCGGCTATTACCCGAATTCGTCGTTCGTCCACCTGGACGTCCGCAAGGATCACTCCGCGTTCTGGATCGACTATTCGGGCCCGGGCGAGCGGGCGAACTACGCCGAGAATCCGATCGCCGACGTCAAGAACGGCCGCGCCGACACCTACAAGCCGACCAAGATCGACCAGAACTGGGCAGAGAGCGGTGACGACACGGGCGGCGACGACGACGGTCCATCGACCGAGCCGCGGGCCGCGGCGCCGCCCTCGGCCGAGCGGGGCGGGGTCTCCGTCACCGCGAACGGCCTGCCCGAGCGCGCAGGCGCCGCGTCTCGGGTGAATGATTCCGCGGTCGGCTCCGTCGCCAAAGAGTGAGCCCGTCTGCTCCTCTGCCCATCTTGCGGCCACCGCGCGGGCGAGGTTTCTGTGTTAACTTCGGCGCGTTTTTGCCCACGACGTTCACCCAACGGAGGACTTCATGAGGAGCCCGAGAATCATCCTGTTCGCGCTGGGGATCGCCCTGGGAATCAACGCCCCCCGATTGGCTCTGGCCAAGAAAGGTGGCGGCGGCAAGTCGAGTGGACCAGCGGCGACGCCGCCTGCCGCCGAGCTGAAGAAGCTGAAGGCGATTCGCCTCGGTGATCCGAAGGCAGGTCTGTTCACCTGGGGCATGAATCCCGACGACGTCTTCGCGAAGGCCAAGGGCGCGATCGAGGCGCGCTACCAGGAGCGCATCGACGGCTCGCGCGCCGATCCCGGCAAGCAGCAGCGCATTCGCGACGAGCGGGAGAAGGAGGTCAACGCCGTCAAGGCGAGCTTCACGAAGTTCGAAGGGCAGAAGTCCGGCTGGGACGTCTCGATCATCGGCACCGAGTTCGTTCAGAACAACGGCGAAGCGGTGATCCAGATGAAGGAGGATGTCTGGACGCGCTACTTCTTCTTCTTCGAGGACAAGCTCTACAAGATGTTTCTCGCGTTCAACAAGGACATGATCGGCGACAAGTCGTTCCGCGACTTCGGCAAGGAGATGGCGGCGAAGTACGGGACGCCGCGCGAGGTGTACCGCGACGAGAAGCAGCACGGCGGCGTGAAGCGGATCCTCGACCACTTCGAGTGGGCCGTCAGCGGAACCGACGCCCTGAAGCTGGTCGATCGCTCCGAGTTCTACGGCGTGTACTGCCTCGTGCTCTCGGATTCAGGGGTCATGGAGAGCGTCGTGGCGAAGCGGAAGGTGACGAATCCGGCGACCGTCCACAAGGACGCGTTGGTCGAGGCCGTGGTGAACGACAAGGAGTCGGCGAACGACAGCAACGAGGACATCATCGATCGCGTCACCGGCCACGAGGTGAAGAAGCCGGGTGAAGAGACGAGACACGGCAACATCGTGGTCCCGTCCCCCGGCAGCAGCGCCGCCCCTGCGTCCGGCGCCACCTCCTCGAAGAAGAGCACCCCCGAGAAGAAGTCTAGCGGCAGCGGCATCGAGCTGTAAGCAAACCGGCGCGCCCCCTCTCGCGGATCCGGAGGGCGAGCGAGCACGTGTCCGTGCTCGTGTTCGAGTCCGTGAGGGGGCACCCGGGAAGCGGAGATCGGGGAGCGCGAATCGCGCCCGCCAGCCGCTCGCCGCTGGTCGGACACGAGCACGATCCCGCTCACGCAGTCCGGCGTCAGGGCACTGCCACCGAGGCCTCCCGACTCGGAGGCGCCTCACATGTCCAGCTGGGGTCGCCCGGTGCTGGGGCGCTAGAACGGCGCGAAGACGTCGGGGCGGCTGGCGGCCTTGTTGACACCCTCGAAGAGCTGCTTCTGGGTTCCGTTGAGCCGGGCCAGCAGCAGGCGAATGTTGTTCACGCGCTGCTTGTACGACTCGGCCCGGACTGAGTCGGGGGAGCCCGACATGACCGCATCCATGAGATCCGTTGGCTTGATGGGCACCATGCTATCGGGTTTCAGGCCCACCTTGCGAACGAAGGCCTTGCCGCCGGTCTGGATACGAATGTTGAATCCCTCCAGCTTGTCGGCGGGGCAAGTCGCCGTGCCATCCTTGCAAACTTGCTCGCCGACCTCGACGAGGTTGGCCACCGGAACCTTCGCGGACGTGTCGAAGACGACCCCGTAGTTCTTGGACTGTTTCCCAGCCTCCTTCTCGGCGAAGGACTTCAACACGACCGCGTCGTTGTCCGTCTTCCGAAGGTGCCGCTCGACCTCGCCGTACAGCGCGATGGTGTCGTAGTAGTAGTTGAAGAGGTGATCGACCACGACGTCTTCGAGGCGGTAGTAGTCCACCCGGAAGATCTTGCCCGTGTCCGGCCGGGGATCGAGCTTCACCTGCTTCAGATCCTCGAGTAGCTTCGGGTCATAGGTCGTGGCTTCCTTCTTTGCCGCCGCCAGGCGCTGCTGGCTGGCCGCGAAAGCGCCGCCGACCTGGTTCAAGGTCTTCTGCATGTCTTCGAGCTCGGCCTTCACGACCTTGGCGGCGCGATTCGCGGTGTTCATGTTCGCGCGGCCGACGCTCGAGATCCCCAACCCCGCTCCGAGCGCGAAGGCCGCGATTCCGACCACGAAGGATGCGATGATCACCGCCTTGCCGCCGCCGCTCTTCATCTTCTCGACGGGAATCCCGTCGTCGATGCTGCGTAGATCGAAGCGACCCTGTTGCGGCCTCATGCCCGCGAACGGATCCAGCGCGGGCGCGGCCGCTTGCATTGGGGCCGGCTGAGGTGCCTGCCGCGCGTTCTGAAGCGGGGCAGGAAAGCCGGGGGCTGGACCCCGAGCCGGCATCGCGGCCGGAGCCGCCTGTGGCATCCCCACGGGCGCCTGTCCTGGCAGAGGAGCTTGCGCGCCGGTCGCGCCCGGCATACCGGCATCGGGTCTCCGGAGACCGAGGCGGGCCTTCAAATCGCTGATGTCTTTGGTCGGGGCGGCGCCAGGCTTCTTCGGTTGTTCCACGTGTCTCCTCCGGCGGGGTTCGGTCGCGTCCGATCTCTGTGGGGAGCAGAGAAGCGGCGACCATACTGACGGCATTCCATGGTGTCAAGGTAAGAGCAAACGCCAATCACCTGGAATTGCTGGGGAGAAGTTGGTATCGCGGAAAGGGAACGGCGGCCTCAACCGGCGGCGAGAAATGCGCGAATCGCCGACTCGGATTCGCCGGCGAGATGCGTGAAGCGGACGCCGGTGCCGTCCTTCGCCCCGAGGCCGTTGACCGCCTCGGCCGAAGCCGTGACGATGGTGTCGGTGCCCGGCAGCTGGAGCTGCAAGCCCATGAATCGGTGCTCGCCTCTCGGTTCGAGGAGGGGCACGAGCCGCAGCCCGGACGGGCTGATATCGGTGACGCGACACATGTAGGGGTGGCCGTCGAGGAAGCGATTCACGAGCAGGTCCACCTTGGCTCTCGGGTTCTTTCGGCGGTTCATGGGGACTCCTTGCGGTTAGGACAGGTGAGGATCGCGTGGCGCGGCACGGTCGTCGTCCACAACTACATGTAGGATAATGCCCTTCACGCTGTGGACGCCAGTTTTTTCGCGTGCGCGTGGGGGAGCCGACCGGTCAGGCCAAGTCCACCCGGGTGCCCAGCGCAGCACACGAAGCCCGGATCGGCGCGGCCGCTGGCTTGACTCCGCGCGCGGGCGCCGCGATAATTTGGCGCCTTTCGCCTGCAAGCCGTCCCGCAAGCCCCGCCCAGGATTCCCCGAGGGTGGTTCCACGTAGGTTCCTCCCACCGGTCCCCAAGGAGCAAAACGACATGCACCGAATGAAGATCGGGCTCGCGGCCGCAGCCGTCATCTTGGCCCTGACCGTCGCCGAGTTCGCCATGGTCACGGGCCCTCTCAAGGAAGCGGCCACCCGGAGCGTGGAGGACGAGGTGGGGCGGGGAAAGCGGTTGCACAGCGAGCTGTCGCGCCTCGAGGCCCTCGACTTCACGAACCTGGTGGCGACCCTGAGCCGTCGCGCGGGGACCGCCGCCGCGTTCGATCGCCCCGACGAGCACGGGCGTCGGCAGGCGGCCTTCGACGAGTGCGAGGCGATCAACACCCGGCTCGCGGTTCAGAGAAAGGCCGACATCGTCGCGTTGGTGGACGCGCAGGGGAAGGTGGTCTCGCGCGATCTGAACGCGGACGCCATGTACGGCGACGACGTGCGGAAGCAGTTTCCGCCGGTCGACGCGGCGTTGAAGGGCGCGGCGACCCACGGCATGGTCAGCCTGGCCGGCCGGATGGCCCAGCTGGCGGCCGCCCCGGTGACCAAGGCGGACGGAAAATTGTTGGGTGTCTTGCTGGTTGGCTACGCGGTGTCGGCCAAGGACGCCCAGGCCAAGCACGATCAGCTGGGCGCCCACGTCGGCTACCTGTTCAAGGGCCAGGTCCAGACCTCCAGCTTCACCGAGGGCGTCGGACCGGACGCGAAGGAAGACGGCAACAAGACCCACGCGCTCACCGCGGCGCTGTTTCAACAACCGGATAAGCCCGGGGCGCAGGTGCTGGACAAGGGTGTCGCCTCCGAGCCATTTCATGTCTCGCTCGACGGGCAGGATTACCTGGCGATCGCGGCGCCGCTGTATCCACAGGATCACAGCGCCGGTTTCGTCATTTTGCAGGCGCACACCGCCGGGATCGCGGGGGAGACGGGGTCGAAGGTCTTCGTGTTCGGGCTGATCGCCATCCTGGTCGCGATTGGTGCGACCGTGATGACGGCCAATCGTTTCATCGGCCCGCTCGATCAAATCGAGCTCGGGGTGGCGGAGATCATCAACGGCAATATCGACTACACGTTCCGACCCGTCGGGCCTGACTTCGAGGGCCTGTCAAACAGCCTGAATGTCATGTTGGCGCGCTTGCTCGGCCGGGAGGAGCCGAACGAGGACGAGGTGGAGGACGAAGATGGGAACCAGCGCTGGCAATCGGGCCAGATGGTCGTCGACGAAATCGCCGCCGCCGAGGTCACGGGCCGGCCGAACGCCGACCCAGCGGTGGCTGCCTTGGCGGCGGAGAGCGACGGGGCGTACTACCCGCGCCTATACACGGAATACCAGGCCGCCCTCAAGGCAGCAGGAAAGCCTACGAAGGGCCTGAGCGTGCAGCTCTTCACCGCGAAGCTTCGGCTGCTGGAGGGAGGCCTCAAGCAGAAGTGGAAGTGCAAGCTGGTTCGATTTCGCTTGGTGAACAACGGGGGCGAGATCACTCTGCACCCAGTCCCGATATTCTGAGGCCGCCCGAGGGCGCGGTCGCCGCTTGACTTGGCGCCATGGACGGCGTTTTGTGTCGTGAGCTGATGCGACAGGTGACGACAGGTCTCGACGTGCTGGCCGCCGATGCGGCTGCGCGCAAGAAGGTCTTGGCCGGCCGCCGCGTCGGGATCCTCTGTCACCCGGCCAGTGTTGCCTCCGACCTCGTTCACGTCGTCGATCGGTTCTTGCAGCTGGGGATTCGGCCCACCCGGCTGTTCGGTCCCGAGCACGGCGTCCGGGGGGACGCCCAGGACATGATCGGCGTGCCGGCCGCACCAGACTCGCGCACCGGGATTCCGGTGAGCAGCCTGTATGGGTCGACGTTCGCATCCCTGACGCCGACCGCGGCGGAGCTCGCCGACATCGACGTGCTGGTGGTCGACCTACAGGACGTAGGCAGCCGCTACTACACGTACGTCTGGACAATGGGCCTCGCCATGCAGGCGGCAGCCGCGGCCGGGATCTCGGTGGTGGTGCTGGACCGGCCGAATCCAATCGGGGGCGTTGCGATCGAGGGGGGGCCGGTCGGCGCCCGATACGGATCGTTCGTCGGTCTGGGCTCGGTGCCGGTCCGGCACGGCTTGACGTTGGCCGAGATGGCGCGGCTGATCGCCGTCGGGCTCCCCTGGGGACCGCCGCCTTTTCGCGAACGCCTCGATGTGGATTTGTCGGTGATCTCCCTTCAGGGTTGGCGGCGCGAGATGGCCTTCGAGGAGACGGGCCAGCCCTGGGTGCTGCCGTCACCGAACATGCCCACGGTCGACACCGCCTTCGTTTACCCCGGGCTTTGTCTTCTGGAAGGGACGAACCTCTCCGAGGGGCGAGGGTCGACGCGTCCCTTCGAGATCGTGGGCGCCCCGTTCTTGGATGGCTACCGGCTGGCCGAGGATCTGGGACGGGACGCCCTCCCGGGCGTCGTGTTCAGGCCGCTCACGTTTCGACCCACGTTCCACAAGTTCGCGGGTACGCCTTGCGGTGGAATCCAACTGCACGTCACGGATCGGCGGACGTTCCTGCCGCTACGAACGGGCATCGCCATCCTCGTGGCGGCGCGGGCGCAGGCTCCCGGCGAGTTTCGCTGGCGCTCGGAGCCCTACGAATTCGTGGCCGATCGGCTGGCCATCGATCTGCTCGCCGGGACGGAGGCGGTCCGCGCCGGTGTGGACGCGGGGGCGAGCGCCAGAGACATCGTGGCGCCGTTCGCCGGGTTCGAGCAGGAGTTTCGGGACATCAGGGCGGCCGTCTTGCTCTACTCGTGAGCCATGCGCGTCGCGCTCTTCGGCGGCAGCTTCAATCCTCCGCACGTCGGGCACCAGCTGCTCGCGTTGTACGTTCTCGAGACCTCGGGCGTCGACGAATTGTGGTTCGTGCCAGCGTACCAGCACCCGTTCAACAAGCCGCTGGAAGCGTTCGAGGATCGCTTCCGGATGTGTGAGCGCGCCGCGGAGGCGCTGGGGCCCCGGGCGCGGGTCTCTGACGTCGAAGCGCGGCTCGGAGGACCGAGTCGCACGCTGCGGACGGTCGAGAGGTTGCTGGAAGAGCATGAGGGGACTGCGTTCTCGCTGGTGATCGGCTCCGACTTGGTGGCGGAGACGGCGTCGTGGCACGGCGTCGCCGAGCTTCGCCGGCTCGCGCCGTTCCTGGTCGTCGATCGGGGGGGGCACCCCCGGGAGCCGGCGGCCAACCCCGCCGCCGCTGTCGGGGATTTCGTGGTCGACATGCCGGCAGTCAGCTCGACGGCGATCCGGGCGAGGCTGCGGGCGGGCCGGTCGGTCGCTGGGGTGCTGCCGAAGCGCGTTCTCGACTACATCGCCGAACGTCGGCTATACGGTGGGACGACGCCACCCTGAACCCGCACGTACACGCCCGGGAAGCGAGAGAGTGAGAACGAAGCTCATGTCCGAAACGACGCCCGATTCAATTCGCCCTTGGTCCACAGCCGGCACGAGCTGGTTGGACTCCAGCGACGCCCACCACGGGGCTTCGGAGCCCACGCCCGTGGTGTTCATCGTGGGCGCCGGGGTGGTGGGCACAGCCCTCGCGGCGCGACTGGTCCGCGCCGGTGTCCCCGTCGCCGGCCTTCACGGACGCCAGGCCGAGCTGTCCGACGCCGCGAGCGCGATCTCGGGCGTGCTGTCGTCCACCGGCGACCTCCCCGACATCCTCTCGGAGGTCGACGTGGTGATCATCTCGGTCCGCGATGAACGCATCCGCGAGGTCGTCGACCGCCTGGTGAGGGAGGTTCGCCTTCGTCCGTCGCAGATCTTGTTGCACACCTCGGGGGCGAACGCGGCCGGCGACATCCTCTCGGCGGCGCGACCCCACGTTCGGGGATTGGGGACACTTCACCCCCTGGTCTCGTTCGCGGATCCGCGGCTGGCTGTGGAGGGACTGCGCACGGTCGCCTTCGGAATCGAGGGGGACAGCGCCGCCCGGCACGTCGCCGCGCGATTGGTGGCGTTGCTGGGGGCGCGCTCCGTGGTCGTGGACGCCAAGGATTTGCCGCTGTACCACGCGGGCGCCGTCCTGGTTTCGAACTACGTCGTGGCGCTAGCAGACCTGGCCCGAAGCCTGATGGTCGACGCAGGCGTTCCACGCGAACAGGCCCTCCCGGCCCTCATCCCACTGATGACCAGCGTCGTGCAGAACCTGGCCCAGGTGGGGCTGCCGCAGGCGCTGACCGGGCCGGTGGAGCGTGGGGACGTATCGTCGGTCGAACGCCATATCGAGGTGCTGCAGAAGCGCGCTCCGCACGTGGTCGAGCTGTACCGGCTGCTTGGACAGGACGTGTTGCGCATCGCGCTGACGAAGGCTCCCATCGACGCGGACGCCGTCAGCCGATTCGAGGCCCTGTTCGCGAAGCGGGCCTGATCGGCCCTTCGGCGCGCCGCGCGGCCGTTTTCCGATTGAAAGATCGCAAAGGAATGCGGTAGTGGTTTGCCGCCAACCCTTCGTTCGTTCCCCAGTCAGGAGTTGTCGATGTCGCAGCGCCTCGTTTCCTGTTTCGGCCACGGCCGGGTCTTCGCGATCGCCTCGGTATTGGGGGTCCTGCTCGGGGCTGGCGCGGCGCGCGCGGCCAAGCCCGAGGACCTGTTCAAGGGCAAGATCATCATCACGAAGGACCGCTTGCCGATGAGGTTCTCCTCGCCTGGCGCGTTCGTCAGCGCCATTCAGAAGAACAAGATCGACAAGGTCTGGCCGACCGAAGAGCGCGGCGCGGATCATGGCATCTGGAAGGTCGAGTACATCGCGTTCTTCGCGCAGCCCCTGACGGACAACGAGATCCAGATCAAGTTCTTCGACATCACCGGCGGGGACAAGAAGTTCATCGCGGGCGATCCGCAATACACCCGCGAGAAGGGATCGCGAATCTTCAGCGCCAACATCGAGCTGGCGAAGCCCGAGTTCGACGTGAACAAGCACTACATGATGACGATGGAGAGCGGCCATCGGGTGATCGCGCTGACGACGTTCTGGCTCCGCGGCAAGGGCGCCAACTACTCCGGAAAGGTCGAGTTCTCGGACGAGGACACCCGCAAACACTGACCGGCCGCATGCTCCGCCGCGTCCTGTCGCGGCATCGGGGCCAAGGCCGGGGTCGCGGGTGTTTCCGGTCGAAGGAACGCTGACACGGGGTCAAGATGGCCACCGTTCGGCCGATGGTGGATTCACCGCGAGGACGCGAATTTCCAGCGTCGGGACTTGCGCGGCGAGGCAAAATGAAGAAATCTGACGGCATGCGCAAGCGTTCGAGCGTTGGTTTTATTGGCATTCTCGGCCTGTTGGCCCTGGGGGCGGCTGCCCCAGCTTGCGATAAGCCCGACGACGGTCTGACGGCCCGGCTCCTGGAGGCAAACAGCAAGAATGTCGCCTGCGAGAAGGAGCTGACGGAGGCGAAGGCCGGGCGGGAGAGCCTGAAGAAGCAGCTGGCGCTGGCGATGGCGAACCCGGGCAAGATCCAGCTCAATGATCCCGAGATCATCGAGCTCGTGGCGAGCGCGCGCAAGGAGCGGGGTGCGGGGCCAGAGATCGGGCAGGGGGATCTGAACCCCAAAGAAGCAAGCGCCATCGTCATGCGAGGCGCGCCCGCCCTGCAGCAATGTTACGAACGCGCCTTGAAGCGGAACGCCGGCCTGCAGATGCGGTCCGGTCTGGGCGTCACCTTGGGCATCACCGTCAAGCCTGTCGGACAGGTCGACGGGGTCGAGGTTTCTCCGTCGGTCGACAACGATATGACGAAATGCATCAAGGCGACGATCTCGCGCTGGAAGTTCCCGACGTTCACAGGTCGGGCGGTCACCATCGAGCAGAAGCTGACCCTGACCCCCAAGACCTAGCAGCCGGGGCCGTTCGCGACTGAGGTCCAGTTCGGCGTAGGGTCACATGATCTATCTCGACCACAACGCGACAAGCCCCCTGCGGGGACGCGTCGCGGAGGCGGTCGCGCGCGCCCAGATCGAATTGCCCGGCAATCCTTCGAGCGTTCACGCCGCAGGTCGGCGGGCGCGCGACGCGGTGGAGGTCGCGCGCGCCAAGGTGGCCCGGCTCCTCGGCGCCAGTCGGGACGAGATCGTCTTCACCTCGGGGGGCACGGAGGGGGACAATCTGGCGATCCGGGGCCTGGCGCGGACCGGATCGGCGCGCAGGGGGGGCGGCCGCCACGTGATCACCTCGGCGATCGAGCACCCCGCCGTGGGTGGGGCCGCTGACGTCCTGGCGGGGGAGGGTTGGGAGGTCACCCGGCTGCCTGTCTCGTCGCGCGGGGAGGTCTCCTTGTCCGACCTGAAAGCGGCCTTGCGCGAGGATACGGCCCTGGTGACGCTGGCGCTGGCCAATCACGAGCTCGGCAATGTCTATCCGATTCGCGCCTACGCCGCCGCGGCACACGCACGTGGGGCGTTGTTTCATACCGACGCGGTTCAGGCAGCCGGCAAGCTGCCGCTCGACATGGCGGACCTCGGCGTGGATGCGGCGACGGTCTCCGCGCACAAGCTCGGGGGACCGAAGGCGGTGGGGGCGCTGTTCGTTCGGCGCGCTCTGGACCTTCCGCCGCTGCTCGCCGGGGGCCATCAGGAGCACGAGCGCCGCCCGGGCACCGAGAACGTGGCGGGAATCGTCGGATTCGGGGTCGCTTGCGACGAAGCGGGCGCCGGCCTCGAAGCGGAGGCCGCCCGCCTCGCCGATCTCCGTCGCGGAATGGAGGCGGGGCTGCAGCGGATAGCTGGCGCGTGCTTGTTCGGTGTTGGCACAGCGGGAGAGCGGGTGGCCGGCACGACGCTCATCGGATTTTCGGGCGCTCCGGGGCAGTTGGTGGCGATCGGGCTCGATCTGGAGGGGATATGCGTCTCGACCGGCGCGGCCTGCACCTCGGGCTCCCTCGAGCCATCCGCCGTGTTGCTGGCGATGGGCAACGCTCCCGAGACGGCCGCCGAGGGCGTTCGGATCAGCCTGGGCTGGAGCACGAGCGCGGCGGATGTCGCGGCGCTCTTGGCTGCCGTTCCCGGGATTGTGGCGCGCGTCCGCGCCGCCGCCCCCGATGCGCTTTGGAGCAATCGCGGAGCCGCGGTCTCGGGGACGCCATGAGCGCTCGGCAGCGCGTCGTGGTGGCGATGTCGGGCGGCGTCGATTCGTCGACGGCGGCGGCGGTGTTGCTCGAGGAGGGCCACGAGGTCGTGGGCGTGACGTTGAAGCTGACGGACGCGAGCGGGACGGCGGCCAGCGTGGGGGGCCGTTGCTGTAGCCCGCGCGACATCGACGACGCGCGCGCAACAGCTGCGCTGCTGGGGTTCCCCCACTACGTCCTCGACCACACGGCGGCGTTTCGGCGCGCCGTGATCGACGACTTCGTCTCCGAGCACAAGCTCGGCAGGACCCCCAATCCCTGTGTGCGCTGCAACGAGAAGCTGAAGTTCGGGCCGCTGGTGCAATTCGCGCGGGCGGTGGGGGCGGCACGCCTGGCCACGGGGCACTACGCCAGGATCGAGGCTGCCGCCGACGGGATTCGCCTGATGCGGTCACGGGACCGGGACAAAGATCAGTCCTACTTCCTGTTCGGTGTGTCGCCGTCCGTGCTGCGCGAAGTGACGTTTCCGCTCGGCGACCGCACGAAGGACGAGGTGCGCGCCATCGCGCGGCGCGTGGGCCTGCCGAACGCCGACAAGCCCGATTCCCAGCAGATCTGCTTCATCCCAGACGGGGACCACAAGGCGTTCGTGGAGGCGCGCGGCGGCGCCGGACGAACGGGCGAGCTGGTGGACGAGCAGGGCACATCGCTTGGCGCGCACGCCGGCACGCATCGATTCACGATCGGGCAGCGCAAGGGCGTTCCTACCGTGGACGGCCAGCGGCGCTTCGTCGTCCGTATCGAGGCCGCCACGGGGCGGGTGGTGGTGGGCCCGCGCGATTCCCTGCTGAACCGCAGGCTGCGGGTGGCGGAGCTTCGCTGGACGGCAGGCCCGCGGCCGGATGCGTGGCCGATGCGGTGCGCCGTGCAGATTCGTCACCACGCCGCGGCGACAGCCGGCTGGGTCGCCGCGCCCGACGAAGACGGCTCGGGCTCGACAGTCGACCTGGACGAGCCGACCACGGGGGTCGCGCCGGGCCAGGCCGCGGTCTTCTACGACGGTGATCGGGTGGTGGGCGGCGGCTGGATCGAATGATCGACGACGCGACCCTCGGAGGTGACCCTCGGAGGTGACCCTCGGAGGTGACCCTCGGAGGTGACCCTCGGAGGTAAGGCTCAGGTCGAGGCGGCGGAGATGGCGGCGGCGACGACCTGCTTCGCGGTCGCGGCCTGGTCCCGGGCCCTGACCGCGACGAGCGCTTCTTCCAGCTCACCACGGTCGAGAAAGATCCCGTGACAGGACTCGCAGTAGTCGACGTGGACGCTCCCGAGCACGACCTCGGTCAGCTGCCCTTCGCACGCGGGGCAGGGAACGATGTCTTCGGTGGGGAGCGGCGGTGGCCCTCCGGCGTCCGTCAGGAGCTTGCGCAATCGCAGCAGCTCGGCATCAGGAAGCCGGGCCGCGCGGGTGATCTCGCCACGGTCCAACCAAAGGCCGCCGCATCGGGGGCACAGGTCGACCTCGAGACCTTCGAAAGTGGCGCGGTCGAGGATGGAATTGCACTTCACGCAAGCCAGATTCGGCGCTTCCGACATGGCCGCAAGTGTACCATCAGGGCGGATGCGGGGCGTGGTAACTTCTCGCCAATGGGGGATGAGTCCGCGCGTCCGTTCGGACGCCTCGAGCAAAGGCTTGGACACGAGTTTGCACAAGTGTCGCTTTGCGAGACAGCGCTGACCCACAAATCCTGGTTGAACGAGGCCCTGGGCTCCCCACGGGGCAACAATGAGCGCCTCGAGTTCTTGGGGGACGCGGTGTTGACCTTGGCGGTGAGCGCCATGCTGATGCGCCGGTTTCCCGCCGCCTCCGAGGGCGATCTGTCGAAGACCCGCGCCGTGATGGTGAGCGAAGCGGGCCTGGCAAGGGTGGCCGAGGACATGGATCTCGGTGAATGGATCTACCTGGGGAAAGGAGAAGAGCAGGCCGGGGGGCGCGGCCGCCCGTCCATCCTCGCCGATGCGCTGGAGGCCCTGCTCGGGGCGGTGTTTCTCGATGGTGGCTTTGGCCCCGCCAGCGCGGTGGTGGAGCATCTTTTCCACGGCACGCTCGCGAACGCGGAGCTCGGCTCGCGGCTCGATTTCAAGTCCCGGCTCCAAGAGCGCTCCCAGTCCTTGCTTCAGCAAGCGCCCCGCTACGTCGTGGTGGGGGAGGAGGGGCCAGACCACGACAAGCGATTCCGCGTCGCGATCTCGCTCGCGGGCAAGGAGCTCGGTCAGGCCGTCGGGAAGTCGAAGAAGGAGGCTGAACAGAGCGCGGCGGCGCTGGCCCTGGAGAAGCTGGAGGGGCGGGCCGAATAGGCCACCGCCCGGAGCGTCGTGTCCGTCATCGGCAGCCCGCTCATCGACTTGCAGGCGATCCCAAGCGACGTACGGGAGGTGTGCGCACGGCTGCGCCAGGCGGGTTTCCAGGCTTACCTCGTCGGGGGCGGTATTCGCGACCTGCTGCTCGGGCGGCACCCGAACGACTTCGACGTCGCGACCGACGCGCACCCCCAGCAGGTGATGGGTCTGTTCGGGGCGCGCTTCGCGATTCCGACCGGACTGCAGCACGGCACGGTGACCGTGGTGACAGACGGCGCGACCGGTCCGCGGCACGTCGAGGTGACGACGTTTCGGGGCGAGGGGGCGTACGTCGACGGTAGGCGGCCGTCGACGGTCACGTATGTCGGGACCCTGGAAGAAGATCTGTCCCGGCGCGATTTCACGATGAACGCGATCGGCTTCGATCCCGTCAGCGGGACGCTGTGCGATCCCTTCCTCGGCCAGGCGGACATGGAGCGCCGCCGCGTGCGCGCGGTCGGCGACGCCCGGGACCGTTTTCGAGAGGATGGCCTGCGCCCCATGCGCGCGGTCCGGCAGGCCGCGCAGCTCGAATTCGAGATCGAGCCAGCGACGCTCGCGGCCATCCCGCTGACGCTGGACGTGTTCAGGAAGGTGTCCGCCGAGCGGGTGCGCGACGAGATGTTGAAGCTGTTGGCTGCCAGGCGCCCGTCGGTCGGGATCGAGCTGATGCGGGGCTCGGGTTTGCTGGGCGAGGTCCTGCCCGAGCTCCTCGAGTCCCATGGGGTGACCCAGAATCGCTTCCACAAGCACGACGTGTACGCCCACACCCTCGCCGTCGTGGACGCTACCGCCGGGGACGCCATCACCCGCCTCGGTGCGCTGCTGCACGACATCGGTAAGCCGCGGGCCCGGCAGCCGCGTGAGGGAGCACCAGGCGAATACAGCTTCTTCAAGCACGAATACGTGGGGGCGACGATGGCGGAGGACGTCTGTCGCCGGTGGAAGCTGTCGAACGCGGATCGCGACCGGGTGGTGGCGATGGTCGCGCACCACATGTTCTTCTATACGCCTGAGTGGACCGACGGAACGGTGCGCCGCTTCGTCCGTCGGA
This sequence comes from uncultured Myxococcales bacterium, assembly GCA_964443975.1. Classification (GTDB taxonomy): domain Bacteria; phylum Myxococcota_A; class Polyangia; order Fen-1088; family Fen-1088; genus DASYCK01. The sequence continues at coordinate 175,969 of CAYUFS010000002.1, forward strand.
TCGGCCCGGACGTCCTGCCTCGCCTGTTCGCGCTTCGCGAAGGAGACATAGCCGGGCGCGGATTCGACGAGGATCCGGAGGCGGAGCTCGGCGAGTTGCGCCGTCGGATCGCCAGCGTGGCGGCAGAGGACGCGGCGATGAGCGTATCGGACCTGGCGGTCGACGGCCGCGACGTCATGCGCATCCTGGGGGTTCCGCCGGGGCGGGCCATAGGGGTGCTGCTGGACCGCCTGCTGGACCGGGTGCTCGACGAGCCGGGACTCAACAATCCGATCGATCTCGAACGGTTGCTGCGTGAGCTCGCCAGGGCGCCGGCGTCCGGCTGAGCAAGCTCAGGACAGCAGCGCGATCAGGGACGCGATCGAAGTCGTCGTCACGAGGGGGCGGCTGGTCGGCTCGACGACCCCGCGCAGATCGTTGCGCCGGCGTATGAGCGTGGGATCGAGGTCGAGATCGGAGAGCGACATCACCCGGAGGGCGGCGGCGGGGCGCGCCGCCGGCGCGCCGATCGCGGCCTCGGGAGCCGGCAGCCCGCGCGCGTCGAAGCCATCGGGTGCGGTCTGGCTGGCGTCCGCCACGACATCGACGATGGCGCCCGGGGGCAGGCCGAGCGACACGAGTTGATCGCCCCTTCGCGCCAGCGCGAGGGCGACGGCACCAACGCCGGCGCCCGCGAGGATCGCCGTGCTGTCGGGGGTGCCGAGCGCGAAAGCCCCGGCGACGTAGGCGACGCCCACGCGCGCGGCGGCCGCCGCGGGGACGTCAGCCAGGCCCTCCGGATCGGCGGCCGCCGAGAAGCACACCAGCGCGGCCTCGATCCGTCGAAGAGCGCGCTCGACGACGAGCGCGGTGGCGCGGGCGTCCGCGACCGCCAGCGCGTCGTCGACCACCCGGATGGCGCGATCGAGGCCCGAGGCGCAGGCTTCGGTGATCGCGCGCGGCGCGAGGCCGTGAGTCCCGACCAGCTCGATCGCGACCGTCTCCATACCCAGGCGGCCGCCCAGGGCCATGAGCTCGGCATCGGCGGCGTGCAAGGGCAAGGCGGTGTGCACCACCGCGCCGCCGTGTAGGCATATTGCCAATCTCAAAGGAGTTGTCCCAGATGACCGAGCAGCTCCGCGATCTCCGTGGCCGAGCTGGTCGGCCAGACGACGTCGACGTCGTCTGGGGCGACTTCGTCGGGCGCGAGCGGTGCCGCGAGCACGACTCGGGTCCGGTGGGAGCGCGCGGTGGTCGCGGTCGATCGCCCGACCTTGAGCACGACTTCCGGACAGCAGGTCGCCAGCACCGACGCGGGTATGTCCGCAGCCCTCGCCAGATACGCCTCGGGATTCAAGCGCTCGGCCAGTTCCTCCAGGGCCCGGGCCTGGGCGGCGTCGCATTCCCCTACGAGGACGAGCACCGACGCCTGCAGGACGCGCGCGAAGGGGTTCATCCCGCGAGGCGCCGCCGCTGGTGACGCACGGCCGGCGCGCGGCGGAAGTGGGAGGACCTCGATCTCCAGGCTGCGCTCGTGACCTCGCGCGGGAGCGGCACGACCGGCGCCAAGCGTGACGACGATTGGTCGCTCGATCTGCGCGGGATCGAGTCGCCGCTGGGATCGGCCGTCTGGCCGCAGGCGCAAGACCTGCACGCGGCTTCGCCCCTCCCAGCCTGGCCGCTCTGCTTCCGAGACCGTGAAGTCACACCACGGAACGAAGGGGCCTCCGACCCGCGCCGCGAGCGGAGGGCCAAGGACGCCGCCGCAGCCCCCAGCGGGGAAGAGCACCAACATGGGGGGGACGCGCGCCACGGCGGCATCGAGCGCCCGGCCGTGCTTGGCGTCGTCCCAGGGCTCTGCGAACTCCTCCGCCTCGCACAGCAGCAGCTTGTCGGCGCCCGCCACGCCGAGGGTCGCTGCCAGCGCGCCGATCCCATCGGTCGACAGCGGCGGCGTCGCCACCACCGCGAAGACGCTCGCGCCGGCGCCGCGCGCGATCCGGCGGGCTTCGGAGATCGCGAACAGCGTCGGCGAGCTGGGCGCGCCGGCTCGAAGGTCCACGTACACGATGAGGTTGGGCAGGTTGGTCCTCGCGCTGACGGATTTTTATCACGTGCACCAGTAAAAGATGCCGTTCCATCGGACAGCCCTCCACGGTGGGGCGCCGAGGAGTCTGGCGAACGCGGGGGCACCGGGACCATGCGCACGAAACGCACGAGCGCGGCTTGCTGCTCTCCCGAATCGTTGACACTCCGATTTGCGAGCCGCAATATTCTCGAGAGACGCGTCTGGGATGGCGCATCCACATGTCCAACACGCGAGGAAGCGGCGACGACGGCTCGGCGGTCCCCGTCGGTCTCGCCATCGCCGAGCCGACGGTTCCGCTGTCCGAGGACACGACCTGGGAGGTGATGGCCGACGCCAGCTCGAGCGTGGGGGAGGCGGGCCGGACTAGAGGAGACGAGGATGAGGCGCTCCTGCGCGACGCGCGCGCGGCCGCCGCTGCGGGCGACCGGCGCCGCGCCGACGCGCTCGAATGCGCGCTCGCGCTCGGCTACGACCGACAGGGCCGAACGGACGAGGTGCTCGCGGCATGGCGCAACGTCTTCGAACACGACCCGAGCCTGCTCATCGCGTATTGGGGCTTGCGACGGTCGCTCGAGGGTCGCGGCGCCTGGGACGAGCTGCTGGGGGTCTTCGAGAGACGAATCAGCGCGATGAGTCCCGCCGATCCGGCGGGGGGCGACACCGGGGCAGGGCAGTCGTCAGCGCCGGGCGACACGCGAGAGAGCGGCCGCGCCGAGCTGTGGCTGTGCCACGGCCGGGTCTTGGAAGATCGGCTCGGTCGAGACGCCGCGGCCGCGCGCAGTTACCGTACGGGCCTCATCGAATCCCCGGGCCACGTCGGCCTGTTGCTCTCCCTCGCGTTGCTGGGATGGCGGCGTGCGGACGACGGGATGATCGCGGAGGCCCTGACGGGCTTCTTGCGCTCGCCGCTACCGCCCGCCGCTCGCGCGGCCATGACCGCGGCGGTGGCGCGCATCGAGCGCTCTCCTGGCGGCAGCGGAGGGGCGAGCGGCGGACGCGCCAGCGCGATCGACGCGGTCTCCGCCGCGCGCGCTCTCGAGACCCTGCGCGGGGCGCTGGGAGCGGTCGGTGCCGCGGAGGCGGCGCCGCTGGTCTCCGAGTTGTGGACGCTCGCGCGCGCCACCGCCGATCCGCGCGCGCGCGTGGAGATTCTCGAGGAACTGGTGAACCACCTTCCGCCCGAGCGGGGTGACGTGATCGTCGGGCTGCTCAGGGAGCGGGCCCGCCTGATGCGCGATCAGCTCGGCGACAAGGTCGCGTCCGCCGAGACGTTGCGGCGGGCCCTCACGCTGTCGCCGAGAAATCCCATGGTCTTGACCGAGCTTGCGGACCTCATCGAGGAGGCGTCCGGGGACGGCGGGGTCGATGGCCTGGCGCGGGCGTCGGAGGGCTTGGCAGCGCTGCTCGCGGTCGTCGTCGCGCCTTCCGGCCAGCCGCTCCGCTCAGGAGCAGAGCGGGAGCTCGCCCTGCGCTATCTCGTGGCCCTCGGACGTCAGGGACGCGCGGCCGATGGGTTGGCCTTCCTCGACCTTCACCCGGAGGTCCAGGATGGGCGTCCCGACGTCGCCGCGATCGATGTCTTCCTGCGCACGATGTCCGGGGACGCGGTCGGTCTCGCCGCCGCCTTCGAGCGGGTCGACACCCGCCACGCCGAGGGCGGCGCCGGGAGCGCAGATGGCCCGCGGTCGGCCGGCGACGCGCAGATCATCGCCGGCGTCCTTCGCGAGCGCGCCGCCCCGGACGCGGCGGGGGAAACTTTGTCCGTCGTCTCGTACAAGAAGGCCGTCGCGCTCGACCCCGGCTCGGAGGTCGCGGCGGAGGCCCTCGAGCGGCGGTTGCGCGCCTCCCGGAGCTGGGAGGCGCTCGCCGAGCACTGGCAGGGCCGGCTTGGCGACGCCGGACTCTCCGCCTCGACGGACGGCCGACCCACCGACGATCCGATGCGATTCAGGTTGCTCGAGGAGTTGGTGGCGCTCGAGCGGGACGAGCTGGCGGATCCGGTCGCCGCGCGTCGTTTTCAGGACGAGCTGTGTCGACGAGCGGATCACCCGCGGGCCAACCTGCGACGATTGGACCTGGAGCTCCTGACCGGCGCGGGCCTGAGCGCTGGACCCACCGCGGCGATCTGCGACTCCCTGCGCGCGCTGGGAGAGCAGGCGGGCACGTCGGACGCGCAGGCGGCGTTCTACGTCGAGGCGGGTTTGGCGCTCGCGGCGCGTGGTGAGCGGGGCGAGTCCGAGGAGCTCCTGCGTGCGGCGTTGTCGACGGACACGACCGGGCGGGCCGCGTCGGGCCTCGAGCGCCTGCTCTCGAACAACCCATCGGGATCGGCCGCGAGCCTGCGCGCCGAGATCGTGCGCACCGAGTTGGTTCCGCGACGCACGCGCGACGCCTCCGTCGCACGCGCGCTGCGTTTTCGCCTCGCGCACCACCTGGCCTCGGCGGGGAGGGATGCCGAGGCCCTGGAAGTCCTCGACGAGCTGCGCGCCGCCGGCGACGAAATGGCCGGGGCGTTCGGTTGGGAGATTGCCCGGCAATCAGCGCGCCCCGATCTCGCGCGGGACTTTCTGGAGGGCTCTGAAGGGTCGGGAGCTTTCACCGACGCGCGCTCTCGGGACCTGCGGGTCGACAGTGATCTCGGCGAGATCCTGGAGGCGGCCGAGGATCTCCCGGCCGCGGCCACGGCGTACCGGGAAGCCTTGCTCAGGCAGCCGACCGCGGACGCCGCCCTGGGACTGTTTCGGATCGGGGCGCGCCTGGGAGACTCCGCGGTCCTGGGGGAAGCCACCCGGGCCTTGGCCCCCTTCGCAGACGAGGAGACTCGGGTCCAGGCGTGGCGCGATCTCGAGATGCTCGATAGTCTGGCTCGGCCGCACGAGCCGCACGGGCGTGGCATGGAGCCACAGGCGCCGGCGGCGAAGACGACCGAGGACGAGTCGACGGCTGTCTTGGCCTGGGCCACGGCGATGGAGCGGGGCGACGTGGTGTCGACCTCGGCGGCGCTCCTCGCGCTGGCGCGCGTGACCTCGGCCGCCTCGGATCGCCAGCAGCGGAGCGGCTTGCTCGCGCGCGCGGCCGCGCGGTCGCGGCTGGGGGGCGCCGCCCTCGCCGGGGCGGTTCACGATCAGGTCCATGCGCTTTCGGACGGAGGCGCGGCGCTCGCGCTTGGACTCTCGGATCTTCCGGTGGCGGGACGGCCGGAGCGCGCGGCGGCCCGGGTGGCCCGCGCGGCGCGAAGCGGAGCGCGCCTCGCCTACGCCCTGGACATCGAGCGCGCTGTCGACGCCGAGACCCGCGGCGATTCCGCGACCGCTCTCGAGGCTTATCGGCGGGCGACGGAGCGCGAGCCGTCCGGCATCGAGGGGCTCGACGGGACGCGCCGGGTGTGCCTGGCGACCGGAAACCGCCTCGGCGCGGCGCGCGCGGGGATGCGTCTCGGCAGCGTGCTCAAGACGCCTCGCCGCGCGGCCGAAGAGCTCGGCCGCGCAGCCACGCTATTGCGCGAGGAGGGCTTGCGTGGCGAGGCCAAGAGCGCGGCGTGGCAGGCCCTGGCACGCGAACCCGGGTCGGAGGCGCTGTTCGAGCTCTTGCGCGGCGTGCTCGCCGACGACGCGGACCACGCGGGGCTCGATCGCCTGCTCGGGCTGAGGCTCGCCGTGGTGGAGGATCAGAGGGCGCGGGTTCCGCTTTGGCTCGATCGCGCGCTCAACCGATTGGAGCATCTCGGTCACAGAGATCTGGCCGTCCAGGACTTCAAGCGAATCTTGAAGGCCGCGCCCGATCATGACCGCGCCCTTCGAATCCTGGCCACTCTCGCGACTTCGAGTCAAGCCTTCGCGCCGGCGATCGGGTACCTCTCGCGGCTGCGCGACCTCGAGTCGGACGGCGTGCGCTGGCGGGATCTGACCTTCGAGCTTGCTGAGGCCCACGAAGCGGCGGGCGAGGGCGCGCAGGCGCGCGCCGCGCTGGAGGAGGCCGTGCTCCGGCGACCGGACGATGACCTGCCGCGGCAGCATCTGGTCGAGCTGATGTTGCGGACCGATGACTGGCGCGCCGCGCGCGCCGCTCTCGAGGCGTGGAGCGGGGTGCGGCCTGCCAGGAAAGCGGCGGCGCTCTGGCTCCGCATCGGCGAGATCGAGAGGGACCAGGGGCGAAGCCGCGCCGCCGCGGCGGCCGCTTTCTCCAGGGCGGCCGACCTCGATCCGCTGGGAGAGGGCTTGCTGGCTCTGGCGGACCTGCATGCACGCTTTGGCGACCTGGCCGCCCGCCAGTCCGTTCTCGATGACGGGATCGCGGAGGCTCGCCGCGCGCTTGCACAAAGTCCTTGCGACGTTGCGCGCCTGCGACACCTGCGCGGGCTCTACGTCGCGCGGGTCGCCGACGCTCCCGCGCACGACGCGTCCGCGGAGCTCGCGGGCCACGGGGTCTCCGTCGTGGATCAGGTGCTCGGCCTGCTTGGCGCATCCGAAGGCGGGGCCGCCGCCGAGTTGCCGGCGCTGCGAATCCCGGTGTTGCGTGGCGTTCTCCCGGCTGCCTTGCCCGACCAACCGGGCGCGGCCGGGGTGCGGGGATTCGCCGCCGAAGTCTGGGGCAAGATTGCCCGCGTCGCGACGGAGATGTTCGATGCCGCGAAGATCAAACCGCCCGCGCGAGAGCGGGTGGGCGCGGGCGCCGAGCCCCGACTGGCCTGGATCGAGGCAGCGGCTGCAGCGATGGGGCTTCCAGCGCTGGAGTTGCTCCTGTCGAAGCGACAGGAGGCCTCGGACGACACGGTCGTCGCGATCGATGCCGGCGCGCCGGCTCTGGCCGTTGGTCGGGCCGCGCTGGCGGGGGACGCGGCCATTCGCTTCAAGGTCGGTCGCGCGTTGTCCCTGCTTCGCGACCGGGCGGTCATGTTCGAGGAGCGCTCCGCCGGCGAGGTGGCGACGCTGTTCGCGGCAGCCGCCGCGGCGTCGGGCGCGGGCACCGCCGTCAGCACGGGGACGCTCCCTGGCGTCGATGGGTTGGCCGATGTCGCCGCTTACGGCAAGAACATGCTCCGCCTGATGAGCCGGCGAGAGAAGAAGTCGCTCGAGCTGGAGGCGTCCCGCTTCGGATTCGAGCCCGTCGACGGCGCTGGTTTTCAGGCCGCCGTCCTGGAGACCGCCGACCGGGTGGGCTTGCTCCTTGCCGGCGACGTCGCGACCTCCGTTCGCGTCGCCTGCGGTGGCACCGCGGCGTCGCCCCAGGCGCTCGCGACGGATGGCCGCGCGCTGGCCCTGCTCCGGTATGCGCTCGGCGAGGCGTATTTGACGTTGAGGCGAGAGCTCGCCGAAGAAGGAGGCGACTGAGTTGAAGCAGCGGGACGACAAGCCGCGCGCTCCTCTCTCGCCATTGGTCGAGGGAGCCGCCGTGCCGCTTGCGTCCGACACGGACGATTGGGAGTCGGAGCTCGAGGCCTGGGATCGCGCGCTTCCGATCGCGCTGGTCCCTGGAAAGACCGAGCCCATCGACGCGCCGGTCAGCGGGAATGCCGCCACCCTCTTCCAGTCGTCCACGACGGTCGAAGGACAGCACGGTCCTCTGTCGGGTGTTCCGACGGGGCCGTTCGACGAAGGGGACACGCCAACCTCGGGGGCATACGCGACGCTCGTGACGAGTGTCGACGAGTCCGGGCCGGCAGCCAGCGTTGCCCCGCGCCCGGGCGGCCGCGCCCCCGCGCCGCTCCTCGACTCACAGCTCGCGGCCCACCTCGCCATTCCGACGGGCGCGTTCGTCGAGGGCGCGAGCGCCACGTTCGATTCGTACGCCGCCTTGGTCACCGAGTCGTCGGCGCCGCGCCCCCTGACGATCTTCGACGTCGACCCGCCGGAGGAAGAGGAGGTGCGCTTCCCGGACCTGGCGCTGCCCGAAATGTCGACCGCGCTCGAGCTGGACGACGCCGTCGCGCCGGTGAAGCTCGGGCCGAACCTCGCTCCTGCCAGCCCTGGCGCGCCGGCGTGGAGCGCGCTCGCGGGCCTGCTCGCGGATGAGCTGGCGTACGAGGAGGCGCCAGCGCGCAAGGTGGACTTGGCGTTGGCCGTCGCCCGCGCGCTGGATTCGGCGGGCGACCTCCCGGGAGCGCGTGCCGCCGTCGAGACCGCGCTCGGCAACCACCGCCCCGATTCCGGGCCGGGCACGGGGCACGACGGATGGATCGCGATTCACCGTGCCCGTCTGGCGCTCGCCGAACGCGCGAGCGGGATCTGCGACGACGAGCGCGCCGCGGAATCGCTGGCACGTCTGGCGTTACTGCCTCACCCCGACCAGGCCGCCTACCGCGCCGTCCAGGCGGAGTGGGCGCTCGAGCGCGCGCGAGAAGGACTCGGCAGTGGAACGGCAGCAGCCTTCGTGACCGCCGCGCCGGAAGGGTTGCCGCGTGCGCTCGCCGACGCAGAGCTCGCCTGGGGGGAACCCGGCGCGGCCGCGGCGATCCTCGCGGCGGCGGGGCACGCGCGCGGCGGGAGGCTGGGGGCGGCGCTGCTGCTGCTCGCAGCGACCCGAAACGAGGTGGCGCGCCATTTTCAGGCCGCCACGGAGCAACGCTACGACGCCGTCGCGCTCGACCAGCGGCGGTTGCTGGCGCGAATGGGGTTGCTCCGCGACTTCGCACGGATGGAGCCTGCCTCGGCGTTGGCGGGTCTGAAGGAGCTGATGCAAATCCTCGCTCCCTCGGCGCTCAAGGTCGCGCTTGCCCGGTGGGGCGCGCGGCTCTGCGCTGGACCCGATCGCCGCGAGGAGGCATGGGCGCTCGTCGCGGATCTTCCTGGGCTCGGTCCCCTCACGGCCGCGCTGGCGCGTGACCGCGCGCAGTTGAGAGCGCGCGCGGGGGGAGCCCCGGTCGGGGAACGAGAGGCCAACGAGCTCCTCGCGGCGTTGCTCGCGCATTTCTCCCACCCGTCAGCGCAGGTGCTGGCGGCGCGCTTCGCGTGCCAATTCGCGACCGACGAGGCGACGGCCGAAGCGGCGCTGACGCGGATCGAGGCGCTGCGGGTGGAGGGCGCCGACGTGATGCCGCTCAGCGTGCCCGTCGAGGAGATCATTCGACCGTCCTCTTCGGCGCGGCTGCGTCTGCGGGCGTTGCGCTTGTGGCGCGACCTCGATCCGGCGCGCTGGTTTCCGGCGGCGTACGCGGCCGCAGCGGCGCGCCCCCCGCACGAAGTCGATGAAGAGTGGCGCGAGATTGAGGCCCGCGATCCCACCTCGCTGGTCTTCCTGTGGCGCGCGGCCGCGGCGACACGGGCCGCTCGATTCGTGGAGGCTGCGGAGATTCTCGCGGCGGGGGCCGGCGCCTGGAGCAACACCACGCTTGGTGCCCCGTTGTGGGAGCTGTCGGCCGAGCGCTTGGCTCGCGTCGATGTCCCGGCCGCCTGCGACCGGCTGGAGACGATTCAGGCCCGCGGCGCCGACCCGGCCGTCCGGATCACGCTCGAACGTACCTTGCGCCGAATGCGGGATCGCGCGCGCTGGATGGCCTACGCTCGATCCGACGCCACGGCGGGAGACTCGCCGGCGCGGCGGGCATCGCTGATCCTGGAGAGTTGCTTCTGGGCGGCGGAGGCATCACATGCCGCCGACGACGAGGCCAGCCTGGACGAGGCGCTGCGCCTGTCGCCGCTCCACCCGGTCGCGCTCGGGCTGGCGCTCGGGGGAAGGCCGTCGCCCGGGGTGATGGCCGATCGCTACTTGGCCGCTGCGCATGCCAATCGAAGCGGGCTGACCGCCGTGGAGGCGGCGGTATGGCTGTCGTTCGCTGGCGAGCTCCGGCAAGCGCTCGAGCTCATCGCCGAGCGGTTCTTCCCTGCAGAGCCCTGCGCCGACCCCGGAAACCGCGCGGCGAACGCGCGAGAGGCCGATGGGCCCGTCGGGGAGGCGGCGCGCGGACTCATGCGACGGCTCGCCTGGTCGGCCGATGACCTGCAGGCACGCGCGGTTCTCCTGTCGCGCGCGGGGATGAGCGAGGGTCGGGAGGAGGAACAGCCTGCCGGGCGGGTGCCGTGGGCCGATCGTGCGGCGGGGCAGCTTGCTCATTCGCTCCAGGGCTCGACGACCGGGGACGCGGGCGCCGCACCGACCGGAGCGGAGGCCGGTCCGCTCGCCCGGCTCGAGGGGGCGGCCCGCAGAGGGGCATGGGCCGAGATCGTCAGCTGTTTGCGCGAGGCGCCACCTCACGAAGATCGCCCCACGGAGGCGGCCTCGAGCCTGGCCGTCGAAGTCCATCTGGGCCGTTCGAGTTCACGAGGTGTGGAGGCGATTCTCGCCGGCGCCATCGGAGTGGCTCCCGGCGCCGCTCAGCCCTCGCCGTCGGGCTCGGCGTTGCTGTTTCGGCTCTTCGCGTCCGGCGCGGCAGGTGACGGCGGACGGTTGCTCGCCTTCGAGGGCGCCGCGCGCGTCGCAGACGGGCTGTCCGACTCGCGCTCGGCGACGCTGTTCCTGCTGGAGGCGGCCCGCCTGTCGGCGGCGCCTGACGTCGTCGAGCAGCACTTGCGCGGTGCCGTCGAGCGGGACCCGACGTCCGCGCCAGCCGCGTCGGCCTGGCGACGCTGGTTGGTGACGGCCGGCCGCATCGCTGAAGCGGCCGACGCGGCCGCCGCCGAAGCGGACGCCCTCGTCGAGCCAGGCCTGCGCATCGAGGCCCTCGTTCAGGCCGCGGCCCTGGCCAGGCTGGAGGTGCCGCCCGAGGCGGAGGAGCGCGTGAAGGACGCGAGCGCCAAGCTCGCTCGCGCGACCGCGTTCCTCCGTCGCGCGCTGCAACTCGCGCCGAGCGACACCAGGGTCTTCTCCAGCTTGCGCGACCTCTACGAGCAGGCGGGAGAGCACGCCTCGCTTGCGGAGTTGCTGGCACATCGTCTGACGACGTCGTCGAATCCGTTCGAGATGACGACGTTGCACCTGGCGCGCGCCGAGCTCTTCGCGGGACCGCTCGGCGACCGCGCCGTGGCGAAGGCGGAGCTCGGAACGATCTTGGCGAAGGAGCCCCACCACGCTCGCGCCCTGGCGCGCCTCGCGGATCTCGAGGAGGAGCAGGGCAACCACGCCGCCGCCGCCGAGCTGCTGATGCGCCGATCGGTCACGGAGCGATCGCCGGAGAGGCTTCGCGATCTGTTTCTCCGGCTCGGACGGATTCACCAGCAGCACGTCCCCGATCCGAAGCGAGCCGTCGCGGCGTTCTCGCGGGTGCTTCACCTCGACGGGAAGAATCGCGAGGCTCTCGACGCGCTGTCGAACCTGTTCGTGGGGCTCGGCGACACGAGGAACGCCACCGCCCTGACCGAGCAGTTGCTTCGGCTCGAGAGCGCGCCCGCGCAGCGAGTCGTCTATCACCTGCGACTCGGTCAGGTGGCGGAGCGGGCCGGCGATCAAAAGGCGGCCCAGGAACACTTCAGGCGCGCGGTCACCGAGGCGCCGCTCGATCTCCGCGCGGTGGCCGAGCTCGCCCGTCACCTCGAGAAGATTCACGACCAGTCAGGGCGGGCCCACGTGCTCGATGCCACCGCTGCGGAACTGCGGGCGGCCGTCCTCGCGGCGCCTCGACACGCCGCGCACCGAGAGGCGCTGGCGTCGGTGCTGGGCTGGCGCGGCCGGCCCGCCGCCGCCGCCGCGGTCCTCGAGTTGGGAGCGCTGCTCGGGAGCGGGGTGCCCCAGGCCCGCGATGGCGACGGCAGACGGCTGAATCGACTCGCTGGCGGCGCGCTCGACGATCGGCTCGACCCGCCGGGCGTCCCATCGTCGGTGCGCCAGCTGTTTCGAATGTTGGGGCCCATCGAACGTCAGGCCTACCGTCCGGAGCTGGCGCGCTTCGGCGCCGATCGCAGCCAGCGGGTGGCGGATGGTCGCCCGCCTCGGGATGTCTTCGACCGCGTCGCCAGCGAGCTGGGCGTCGGTGGCTACGAGCTCTACGTCGTGCCGCCTGGGCCGGGGGTGTCGAAGCGACCGCTGCCCGCGCTGCCCCCGCTCGTGGCCGTGCCGGGCAAGCCGCCGGCGATCATCGTCGGTGCGTCCTTGCTGGAGAGCGGTCGAGCGTCCGTTCGGTTTGCGGCGGCTCGTGGCTTCCGTCTGACGTCGTCATATCTCGACCTGGCCCTCGCCGATGGCGACGCTGGGTTGGCGGCCTGGCTCGGCGGCGCAATCGGGCAGTTCGTGCCCGGATATCGGCGAGACGACGCCGCCCCGGAGCGCGTCGCGGCCGTGGGCGCGCGGCTGGCGAAGCTGCTCCCCAGGCGGGCGCGCCCCGAGCTGTTGCCGTTTGCCCTGGAAGCCAGCGGGGAGCTGGACGTGGGGGTGCTCGCCGATGGGATTCGCGACGGGGCGAACCGGGTCGGCCTCCTTGCTTGCGGCAGCCTGGCCGCCGCCCTGACCACGGTTTGCTCGATCAATGGACGGCCGGTATCCGACGAGGCGCTCCTCGATCTACGCGAAGCGCGCGTCCTGCTCGAGTTCGCCCTGTCTGATGAGCACGACGAGCTGGCGCGCCTGCTGGCCTGAGCCACGCGCGCGCGCGGCCTTTTCGCGGCGTTCCTCGCGGCGGCGCGCGCGCGTGGCGGGCGCAGGCGGCTCTCGGGCGGGTCGGCGTCGTGGTAAATTCGCGCGCAGATGAGCGTGGGGGGCCCCGCCGCACCAAGCACCGAGGATCCGCTCCTCGGCCGGGTGCTGTCCGAGCGCTACCGCATTCTCAAGAAGCTGGGCGAGGGGGGAATGGGCGTCGTCTACCTCGCCGAGCACGTGGTCATCGAGAAGAAGATCGCGCTCAAGGTCCTGTTCCCCGATCTGACGCGCCGGGCGGATCTCGTTCAGCGCTTCATGCAGGAGGCGAAGAGCGCCTCGCGCATCGGTCACGAGAACGTCATCGACATCACCGACTTCGGGCAGTCGCCCGAGGGCTACGTGTTCATCGCGATGGAGTACCTGTCGGGCCAGGACCTCGGCCAGGTGTTGAAGGCCAGCGGCCGCATGCCCTGGGCCCGGGCGCAGCCCATCGTTCTGCAGATAGCCAAGGCGCTTCGGGCGGCGCATGAGCGCGGCATCATCCATCGCGACATGAAGCCGGAGAACATCTTCGTCCTCCCCCGCGACGACGGCCGCGAGTTCGTGAAGGTCCTCGACTTCGGGATCGCGAAGGTGATGGGGCTCGAGGAGGACGTGCCTCGACTGACGCGCACCGGGATGATCTTCGGGACGCCCGAGTACATGTCGCCCGAACAGGCCCAGGGCCACCAGGTCGATCATCGCGTCGACATCTATGCGGTCGGTTGCATCATGTTTCATATGTTGACGGGGCGGGTTCCCTTCAAGGCCGATTCGTTCATGGGGATCCTGTCGAAGCACATGATCGAGACCCCCGAATCACCCCGTTCGCTGGATCCCACCATCGATCCCGCCGTGGAGGCGGTGATCTTGAAGGCCATGGAGAAGGAGCCCGGGAAGCGCTTTCAGACGATGCGGGAGCTCGTTCAAGAATTGGTTCCGCTCGGCTCGACGCGGGACCTGAGCGGGGCGATCTCGCTCTCGTCGGGCATGGCGGTGCCGAGGACCGCCATGCCGCCCGGGCCAGCGGTGTCGGGCCCGATCCAGCTGGGAGGGGGAGCGGCGACGCCGCCCGCGCTGCAGCACGCGACCCACGAGCTGGAGGGCCGCGCCAGCATGCCGCTGGCGGCCGCCAACCCGGAGGTCCGGCGATCCCGAACGGAGATGTTCGATCAAGCGAGCCCGCCCCCGCCTTCGACGCGTGGACGAACGCGCGCGGGGGCGCGGCTCGTGATGGTGGCCGTCGGAGCGGTTGTGCTCGCGGCCGCGGTCCTGATCGTCCTTCGGCAAAGGACGACGGCCCTGCCGGTGTCGACGCCCTCGGGGTCCCCGAGCGGCGCGACCACGAACCCCGTGGGAGCGGCTCCCGCCGTCGTCGCGCCCGCCGCCGCTGCTGCCGCGCCAGCCGGCGTTCCGGCGCCGCCGCCGAGCGCGACCCCGGCGCCGCGGCTTCCGACGGCGGCCGGGACTCCCGCGGGTGACGCCGACGCCAGGCGACCGCAGGGGACGACGCGGCGGCGTCGCTCGTCTCGAGAGGCGATCGATTCGTTGCAGCTTCCCGCGTCCGGCCAACCGGGCGCTCCGACAACCGCTCGTGGTGGTCCCGGAACACGCACTCCCGAAGAGCTGAAGAACCCCTTCGCCCCGTAAGATGCGCGGCTTTTCGATCGACGTCAGTCCGGAGGTGGAGGTGCTTCACCGCCAGGCGTTCGTTTTCGATCTTCACAACGATCTGCTGACCAAGCTCACGCATTTTCCGCACGATATCTCCAAGAGAAACGGCACCGCGGCGTTCTGGAATCCGCTCCGCCTCGACCTTGACTTGCCGCGAATCCGACAAGGGGGCATCGACGCGCTCGGCTGCCTGTTGTTTTCGGGGTTTCGTTTCGATGCCGGCCGCCGCCGCTTCTGGCGCCAGCTCGCCTGCGCGCAGGAGCTGGCGCGGGTTCACGCCGACGCGCTGGTGCTGGCGCGGACCACCGGCGACATCGCCGCTGCCCGGGCTAGCGGCCGGGTGGCCTTCATGCTGGGCGTGGAGGGCAGCTACGCCATCGACGCCGACGTGGAGGCCGGCGTGGAGCGGCTCGCCGCCGCCGGTGTGAGGTTCATCGGCCCGCTGTGGGAGCGTGACAGCGCGGCGGGAGGTTCTTGTCGCTCGCGGGAGGACGGCGGCTTGACGGAGGTGGGCAGGAGGCTCGTGAGGGCCTGCAACGCCCACCGGATCCTGGTCGACGTGGCGCACGCCGGTCGCCGCACGTTCTGGGATCTTTGCGAGGCGTCGACGCTGCCGGTCTTCTCGTCTCATTCGGGGGCCGCCGGCGTCCATCCGCACCCGCGAAATCTGGACGATGCGCAGCTCGAGGCGATCGGTAGGGCAGGGGGGATCGTCGGCGTCATCTTCGTGGCCTCCTACCTGGGGGGGATGTTCTCGAGCCTCGAGCGGCTCGCCGAGCATATCGAGCACGTCGCAGAGATGGCCGGCGAGGATGCGGTGGCGTTGGGCTCGGACTTCGATGGCTTCATCCCGCTCTCCCGCGGGATGCGCGACGCGGGGGATCTGCCGCGGCTGACCGAGGTGCTCTGGCGCCGCGGCTGGCGGCCACCCCAGCTCACCAAGCTGCTGGGTGAGAACGCGCTGCGGTTCTTCGCGCGAGCTGAGTGACGGCGGCTCGGCTCGACCGTTGGCCTTGCGATCGCCAACCCCGGCGTGACAGGGCCCCGGCACCACGGTATCAATCGAATGTGTCGTGGCCATCGGCGTCCGCCCTGTTGAACCTGCGCGATCTCGACGCAGCCGAGATGGCCGAGGCGCTCGCGGCGTTCGGCCTGTCGCCGGACGTCTCCAGGCGGGTGTTCGCTTCCGTTCACCGCGGTGATGTCGATTCACTCGAAACCGCGCAGCGGGAGATTCGCGGGCTGTCGCTTGCCGCCGCCCGCCGCATCGACGCCGCGGCGACGTGGCCGCGCCTGGAAGTCCTCGAGCGGCGAAGGGCTGAGGATGGTTTCCTGAAGTACCTCTTCAGGCTTTCGGATGGCCCCGCCATCGAGGCAGTGCGGATACCCCTGCCGGACCCGGCGGCGGCTCGCGCGTTGCGGGTGGCACGGGCCGCCGGTGCCGCTCCCGGTGGGCTCTCGTCGTTGCCGACGGCGAAGTACACCGTCTGTGTCAGCTCCCAGGCCGGGTGCGCGCTGGCGTGTGACTTCTGCGCCACCGGTCGGCTGGGCGGGATCCGGAGCCTTCACACCTGGGAGATCGTCGCCCAGGTTCGCGCGATCGCCACCGAGGCCGACCACCCGGTCCGGGGCGTCGTCTTCCAGGGGATGGGCGAGCCGTTGTTGAACTACGGCAACGTCATGCGCGCCGCGCGCGTGCTGTCGCATCCGGCGGGGCTGGCCATCGGCGCGAAGGCGATTTCCATCTCGACGGCCGGCGTCGTGCCGTCAATCCGTCGCTACATCGACGAGCGGCAGCCCTACCGGCTGATCTTTTCCCTGGGCGCTCCGACGAGCGAGGCGCGGCTCGCTTTGATGCCGATCGAGCGGCGCTGGGCGTTGCCTGACCTAATGTCGGCGATTCGCGCCTACATCGAATCGAGCGGAACCCGCGCCACGATCGCCTACGTCGCCATCGGCGGTGTCAACACGGCGCCGCTTCACGCGCGTCAACTGGCCGACCTGCTCGCGGGTCTCAAGGTCAAGCTCAACCTGATCGACGTCAACGATGCAACGGGCCGTTACCGGGCCCCATCCGAGCCCGAATTGGCGACGTTCCGGGACGCTCTCGCCGAGGCCTGGGGTGGGCCCGTCGTGCGCCGGTATTCCGGCGGCCTGGAGATCGGCGCCGCCTGCGGGACGCTGTCGGCCAGCCGAAAAGGGGGCGCCGCCATCGACGACGTCGGGGCGCCCGCAACGGTTTTGCCTTGACCGCGACACACGGAGTTTGCAATGGTACGGGAATCACGAATACTGATCAGGCGTTGGTTGGCTTACGTCTTTGCGCCATCAACCTCCGGAGGTTCGTCATGCGCTTCAGATCCCGCCGAATGATCCTCCCCCTTGTGTTCATAGGGCTCTGTGGCCTGGTCGCCTTGCCGGTGTCGGCCCAACCCAAGAACAAGAAGTCACCGACGGAGGCGGACGGGGACAAGTCCATCGAGAAGCAGTCGGCGTGGGAACAGAAGGTCATGGGCGAGGACGGGGCCAAGAAGGCCGACATGAAGAAGATCGCCGCCGCTCAAAAACTGGCCGAGGAGGCGCGAAAGAATCCCCCGCCCGAGCCGGTGGTTCACCACAAGGACCCTAACAAGGAAGGGGTCCGCGCCAAGCGCGAGAGTACCATCGGGCTTCCCATCGAGTCCGAGGAGGCCGAGAAGACGGCCGTCGTCCGCAAGGCGCCCGTTGCGAAGAAGGTCGAACCGACCAACTCGGCCAACGACGAGCTTGGAGCCTTGGTAGCCGCCAGTCTGGCGAGCGAACGGCAGGGATCATCGGCCTCTGACAGCGGAGGTGGCTCCGACGAGGGTGCGACCCGCGCCGCCGCCAAGGGCCATGGCCGCCGGAGCAAGGGCAGGGGCAAGGCATCGGCTTCGGCCGCGAAGCCCAGCGCGGCACCGGGCTCGCTCGATCGCATGTTCGCTGGCGGCAAGTAGGCCGTCCCGCTCAGGAATGCGAACGGGAATGCACGCGGCATACCCGAGGAGCAGGCGCAGTTGATTCGGTGCGTCTAATTCACGCGAGCAGCGAAAGGTTCGTTTTTTGTATTGCGTGTTATCCATATCGCGTAAGTAGAGAAGGTTTCGAGGACACTAGGTACCGGGTCTTCTGCTGGATTCCAGTCGATCCGCAGGGGTCTCGAGAGCTCGACCGACAATGCACCCGTTGCCCCCGAGGACGTAATGATGAAGCGTGACCTTCGTTACTCGCGTCGCAATTTTATCAAGACCGTCGGCGCCGGCGCGGCCCTGCTGCCGTTGCTGGAGGCCGACCGCACGGACGCGGCCTGCATCGTAGGCGGCATCAAGCGACTGTACTTCCTCTGCTGGCCGAACGGCATGCTCAGCAGCATCAACAGCTGGGCCACCTCCGGCGAAGATCCTTCGAGCTGGCAGTTGGCCCCGTTCCAGGTGAACGCCGGGCTGGATCAGTACAAGCCCGACCTCCTGCTGCTCCAGGGTATCGATTACAGCGTCATCCGTTCCATGCCGGGGAGCGGCGAGCGCACGGGGCACGCTTGCTATCCGGCGATGTTGACGGGTGCAAACTACCAGACCCTTTCGAGCTCGACCGCGGCGGATCAGGCAGGCGGAATATCGGCCGACCAGTACATCGGAAATGCGCTGAAGGCGGGTGGCTACGGCGGTCTCGTCAGCCTCAACCAAGGGACCTTCGTTCAGAGCACTGGACGTCTGTCGTGGAAGGGAGCGGGCCAGGTCGTGACCCCCAACCTCGATCCGACGAGCGTCTTCAACCAGCTGTTTCAGGGAACGATGCCGGCGCCGACCCCGACGCCCACCGGCGGCACGAGTGGCACGCCTGCCCCGGTGGACAACACGAAGAAGATCAAGGCCAGCATCCTGGACTACGTCGCGAAGGACGTGACGCGGTTTTCAGGGGTCGTCGGCACGGCGGACAAGCAGCACATCGACGCTCACCTGACGATGGTGAGGACGATGGAGATGGAGCTTCAGGCGATGGCGGGCACCGGCATCGGCATGGGCTCCCCGGGAATGGGTCCCGTCACCGACAGCACTGGGACGTGCGCGCCACCGAGCGTGGCGGGTGTCGTGGCCGGGAAGACCTCGGCCGGCGCCGACGTGCTCGCGCGGCTGCAGATGGACCTCGGCATCGCGGCCTTCGCGGCGGACTACACGCGGGTGATCGTCATGCAGATCGGCGACCAAGGCGCTGGCCAGTTGATATTGAGCTGGATCAACGACACGACGGGAAAGCCCTACGCGGCTGGCGGCCCGAATCCACCCGACGCGAACACGGGAGACGTCAACGGCTTCCACGCCATCGCTCACCGAAACGTCCAGGACAAGGTCCTGTGCGACACGTGGTTCCAATCCAACATCACCTACATGATCGGCAAGATGAAGGCGATCACCGACCCGAGCATGAAGTCGCTCCTCGACAGCAGCTGTATCGTCGGCATGAACAACATGCGCGCGGGTCTGCACGACACGACCAACGTCCCCGTCATCATGGCGGGGGGCCTGGGTGGGGTCTTCAAGACGGGCCGCAGCCTCACGCTGCCGAAGGGGACCCCCAACAACTATCTGTTGACCTCGCTGTGCAATGCGATGGGAACGCCCGCGATGGGCGGCGGCACCTATTTTGGAGAGACGCAGTACACCGGCGAATTGACGGTCCTCAAAGGTTGAGGTTGGCACGTGAGCAAACGGGAGAAATCGATGACAGCTCAAATGACAGCTCAAGCTCAAAAACGATGGCCGGCTTCGCTGCTGATCGCGCTTCTTTCGCCTGTGTTCGTGGCCACCTGTACGGGAAAGGTGGGAACTGGCTCCCCGGGGGCCGGACAATCGGGCTCAGGAGGCGCTTCCTCCAGCGGCAACTCCGGTAGCGGTGGAAAGACGGTCGGGGGAGGCTCGGGCAGTGGTGGCACGACGGTGGCCGGGGGCGGAAGTGGCGGAGCCAATGGCAGCGGCGGCATGGTTGGTGTGCCGACCCCGCCCGCGGTGGTGATCAATTCCGACCTCAACGCCAGTGTCCCGGCGGAGAGCGCCGGCACGCTCCTGACCCGCCGGCTCACGTTCTCCGAGTACGACCATATCCTGACGGACCTGCTGGGGGACACAACCGGTCCGGCTGAAGACAGCGCGCATCCTTGGGGCGCGGACAACCTGAACATCAACGGGTTCACGACGCCGGACGCCGCTCCGGACCAGTTGATTCGAAACCTGAACGCCGCCGCTGACACGGTGGTCGACACCGCGATGGCGGCAGGGAAGATCATGATCCCTTGCACGAACCCCACCGCGGCCCAGGAAACCACGTGCGTGACTCAGTTCATCACGACCTTCGGCCAGCGGGCCTTCCGCCGGCCGGTGTCCACCGATGAGCAGACCGACCTGAAGACGCTTTTCACCACCGTCCGCGGATACGGCCTCAGCTTCAAGGATTCCATCGGGGCGCTCGTGAAGGGCATGATCCAGTCGGCGAGCTTCCTCTATCACTGGGAGATCGGACCCACGAAGCCTGTCGTCGGATCGGACGGGCTGGTGCCGCTCACCTCGTGGCAGATCGCCTCGCGGCTGGCGTCTTCGATCTGGAACACCATGCCTGACGACACGTTGTTGCAAGCGGCGCAGGCGAATCAGTTGTCCACGCCAGCTCAGGTGCTTGCGCAGGCCCAGCGCATGATCGCGGATCCGAAGGCCGCCCAGGCGCTCAACGACTTCCATCAGCAGTGGCTGTTGAACGTCGGCACCCACGTTCCGATTCTGGATGCAATCATTCCCGTGGCTCCCTTGACCCAGGCAGCGGTGGATGGCCTCACGAATGAATTCTCGTCGTTCATCGCGTCCATCTACTCGACGGGCGACGGCACCTTCAATTCGTTCTTGACGGCGCCCTATGCCTACGTGAACACCGCCCTGGCCGCGATCTACGGGGTCCCGGCGCCGGCTGGTGGTTCGGGCAAGGTGATGCTGGACCCTAAGCAGCGAGGGGGGCTCTTCACTCAAGTTGGGTTCCTGGCGTCCTTCGCGTCCGGGGCCCGAGACAACCCGGTGTTCCGCGGGTTGTCGGTCTATACGAAGCTCATGTGTGGCACGACGATGCCGCCTCCGATCGTTCCGCCAGGCGTGCCGATGGTGGACAGCATGACCACCCGGCAGACGTACGAGGCGCATGGCAACGGCCCCTGCGCCATCGCTTGCCACGGTGTCTTCGATCCGCCCGGCTTTGCCTTCGAGAACTATGACGGTCTCGGGAGGTATCGGACGATGGACAACGGGATTCCGGTGGATTCGACCGGCAGCTTCCCGACGCCCTCGGGCGCGACCATCACGTTCACGAACGCGCTCGACTTCATGAAGCAGCTCGCGGCCAACCCCGACACGCAGGTATGTGTCGATCGGCAATGGTCGCGGTACATCCTGGGGCGCCTGGAGACGGACGCCGAGGCCGGGTCCATGACGCTCGCGTATCGTAAGGGCGCGGCGACTCAGGGGTACTCGTTGCGCGACATGCTGACGTCCTTCGTTTCGTCGAAGGCGTTCATGTACCGGATGCCGTCTCCTGGCGAGGCCCTCTAACGCCTACGGCGGAGCGGCCAGCGCTCGCCTGGCCGGTCCCTGTGTGAGTTCAAGAGAGACCATCCGGGTCTTGCGCCGCGGGAAGAACACTACCTGTGAAGGGGCGACCGTGCTGCTCGCCGCGCTGCTTGGGCTCGCGGCGGCGGGATGTCCCCAGCGGTCGTCGCCGTCTGCCGGGGCCTCGGCACCGCCCGCGCCCCAACCGGCGTCGACAGCCGCACCCCAGCCGGCCAAGGTTGGCAGCGTGCCTGAGAAGGTTCCGTTCGTTCCCCGGGAGGCTCCCGAGCCTTGGGCGACGTGGCCAATGCCCAACGCCCAGCTGCCGGGCCTCCCCAACCGCCAGAGCTACAAACGCGACGCCGCGGGGGTGGTGGTCGACGAGGTCACGGGACTCGTGTGGCAGGCCAGTGTCCCCAACGACTTTCAGACCTTCGAGGACGCGCAGCGAACCTGTGGCCTGCTGAAGCTCGCGAACCACGACGACTGGAGGCTCCCTTCGCGAATCGAGCTCGTGTCGCTGCTGGACATGGCGCGCACGCAGCCTTCGATCAACGTCAACTCGTTTCCGGACGCGCCGAGCGAGTGGTTCTGGACGTCGTCCGTGGACGCCGGTCACCCCGGTTCTGCCTGGTATGTGTATTTCTATGCCGGCTACCCCAAGACGGACGACAAGGGTAATCGTTTTGCCGTGCGTTGCGTCCGTGACGGTAAGCCGCGCGTGCGTTTGACGACCCACTACGACCTCGAGGCCGACACGGTTCGGGATCTTGGCACGGGGTTGACCTGGCAGCGCGCGGTCCTCGACCGGAAGCTCGCGCTCCCTGCGGCGAACGCCTATTGTGCTCGGCTGCGGCTGGGGAGGAGGAAGGGGTGGAGGGTCCCCACCGAGGGAGAGCTCTTCACCTTGGTTGACGAGCGGGCCCAGGAGGGGCCGATGATCGATGTCTCCGCCTTTCCCAAGACACCCGCTGAACCCTTTTGGAGCTCGTCGTTCTTCGCGAACGGGCCCGCGCTCTCGTGGTACGTCGCCTTCGACCATGGCGACGGTCGCTACGGTTTTCCCACTGAGAAGTACCGGATTCGGTGCGTCCAGTAGGGCCACCAATTGCCGGGTCGTCGTGAGCCCCACGGGGTCAAGGGCTCATCGGGCTCCTCGCGCACCTGGCGCCGTAGAAGGCATTCCGACTCGGCGGCGTATCGCCGACGCGGGACGGTGGGAAGAGGTTCTCCGTGTCGGTGCCGAATGAGCCCCCCTTCACCACGCGGTAGGAGAAGTCCGTCAGGAAGACACAGTCGACGCAGGGCTTGAAGTCCGCCAGCCAATCCAGGTTCCACTCCGCGAGACTCCCCGCGAGGTCGAGCTGTCCCCAGCGTCCCGCCCCCATCGACGCCGTTCCCACTGGCGCCACGTTCTCGACGCTCATGCACATCCTCGAGCCGGTCGGGTAGTTGCAGTTCGAGATCGCGTAGAGGTTTTGCGTTCCCGGGCTGGCTGAGCCCCAGGGATATTCGCGCTGCTCGTCGCCTCCGGCGGCGGCGTATTCCCATTCCGCTTCACTCGGCAAGAACCCTCCGTCCCAGATACAGAACGCGTAGGCGTCGTACCAGTCGATGCAATTCATCGGGAGCGCCTCGTTGGCCCCCGGCACGTCGGTCCAGGTCTGGAACGACGCCTCGCAGTTCAGCGCAAAGGACCACGCGGCCGACGTTGTCGCGAGCTCACTCGTGTCCACGTCGTCCCAACCTGGCTCGTAGCCAGGACCCCCGCTGTTGGCCAGGCCCTGCCCGCCATTCAGGTGCGTGTGCTTCCCGGCGCCCCGCGCCGGCGCCCACCCGGCCGCGGTGGCCGCCACGAACTGCCGGAAGCGCCCCACCGTGATCAGGTACTTGTCCAGCCGGAAGGCGCCTATCTGGGCTGGATCGGCCTCCCCGGTCGGTCCGCTGCCATCGTTGGTATACGTGCGAGAGTAGGTGCCTGCCGGTACGGCCAAGCTGGTGCAGCAGCTCTCTCCGCTAGCACCGCATTGGGTCGTCCCCGTTGCGGGCACCTGGCAGCTCTTCGGTTCGGATGGCGGATTCGGTTGCGGCGCCGAGGCGCCGGCGCCGCAACCTAGCCCGACCAATACGGACAGCAGGATCCAGGGCGGACCGTTGGCGGTCACGGGTCCCCGCCCGAGCCGGTGCTTGCGCGTCCGTCTGCCTGTCGAGCTTCAGCCGCCACACCCAAAGAGATACCACCGAATGAAGCGGCCCACCGTGCGGACCCGGCGGGCCTCCCCGTACCTGACTCAGCGCCGGCGCGGCCGAGCGCGCTCGCAGACCAGGTCGCGTCCTCCCAGCTGTTTGCCCGTGAGCGCCGCGCAGATTCGATCTGCGTCGGCGGACGCGACATTCAGGTACGTGTGGGTGTTCATCACGTCTATCGTCGGGACCTCGCCGACTCCGGCGAAGTCTCGTAACAGTCCGCGAATCTGGTCGACGCCAGCGCCGTCCTTGCGGCCGAGGTTCAGGTAGAGCCGGGCTCCCCCCTCAGGGACGCTCTCGTCGGGCGCGCCCGCGTCGAGCGAAGGCGCCGCCGGCTCGGATGCCGGCGCGACGCTCGTCAGGTCAGGCGCCGTGGCGGCCGGCGGAGGCGCCGAACCTTGCGCCCGCGCCTCCGCCCGCTCTTCCCCCCACACTTCCCAGAATTCCTTGTCCGGCTCGGTGCCCGCGCGCAGCCCAGGGACCGGCGCCGCCTCGGTGGGACGGTCTCGCGACGGCTCGCGCCCTCGCTCTCTTTCAGGGCGGCGTCCGCGGCGGGCACTGTCGTCCCCCCGATCACGGCGCGGGGGACGATCCCGGGCGCCGCGATCGGCGTAAGGGGGAGCCGGCGCCCGCGGGCGGTCGTCCCGCATCTCCCGGGGTGCCGGCGCGCGCGTCGGGGTCGTGGCGCTCGCGGGCGGGGCTGGCGGGGGAGGCGCGACGGGCGCCGCCGGCATTCCTTCGAGCGCCGCGAACGATCGCGCGAGCAAGGATGCCACCAGCGCCTCGCCGTCGATCGCGCCCATCAGCCGCCGCGCCAGCGAGCGCCACTCGGCGTTGGGCTCCCCCGCCGTCTTCAACGCCTGCCGCAGCTGGATCACCCGTTCGCCTTCGCGGTGAGACCGGATCTCCGCCTCGGAGGGGAGCGAGCGCTCCTCGGGCTTGATCTTGTACAGCAGCTTCAAATAGTAGAACGGCCCGACTTCGGTGGGGCCAATGAGAGAGATGGCGGTGCCGTGCTTCCCCGCGCGGCCGGTGCGCCCGGTCCGGTGGATGTAGACCTCCGGCGAGTCTGGGAACGTGTAGTTGAACACGTGAGTGAGGCCCTCGATGTCGATCCCTCGAGCGGCGACATCGGTGGCCACCAGGAAACGGACCTTGCCGGCCCGGGTGCTGGCCATGACCCGCTCGCGATCGCTCTGACCGAGATCGGATGAGATGGCCTCGGCCTCGTAGCCTTGCTTGCGCAAGAACTCGGCGATGCGTCCGGTCTCCTCCCTGGTGTTGCAGAACAGGATCGCGGTCTTTGGATCCTCGAACTTCAGGATACGCAGCAGCTCCTGCTCGCGGTTGACGCCAGGGATTGAATAGTAAACATGACGGATCTCGTGGACCCCAACGAAGTCGGCCGACAGCTTCAAGAACTCCGGCGTCTTCAGGAACCGCCGCGAGAGTCGTTGAATGCCTTCGGGGACCGTCGCCGAGAACAGCAGCGTCTGCCGGGACGCGGGCGTCTGCTCCAGGATGTGTTCGATGTCCTCCTGAAAGCCCATGGACAACATCTCGTCACACTCGTCGAGGACGGCGCAGCGCACGCGATCGAGGTTCAAGGTGCCCCGGCGCAGGTGGTCGAGAATTCGCCCAGGCGTGCCACAGACGATCTGCGCGCCCGCACGCAGGACCTCGACCTGGCGACCCATGGGGGCGCCACCGTAGATGGGCGCGACGGTGATGGGCAGGTTGGCGGCGATGCGGGCCAGCTCGGACGCCACCTGCAGCGCCAGCTCTCGGGTTGGTAGCAACACCAGGGCCTGGACGGCCTTCAGGGACGGATCCACCACGTCGTTCGCGAACGGAATTCCGAACGCTGCCGTCTTCCCCGACCCGGTGCGAGACTGCACCATCAGATCCTTGCCTTGCCGCACGAGCGGGATGGTCGCGGCCTGAACGTCCATCGCATGCTGAAAGCCCATGTCGTCGACGGCGCGGAGGACCTCCGGGCGTAGCCCCAGATCGGCGAAGCGGACGCCGGCCGGCTTTGCGGGTCCTGCGACCTCGGGGAACGGAACAGGCATCGGCGGGGAATCGCCGTTGCTGTCAGTCATTGGCGGGAACGGCAGCTGCGTTCCGTCCGGCGTCATTGGATCGTTCATGAATCATTCTCCTTGTTCGGCGGGCCCGGCAAGTCGCGCGCCGATTCGGTCGAGCCGATCGCGCAATCGATCGAGCCGTGGGGCCAGATCTTTGCCAAATGTCTGGATCGCTTTCGTGTAGCTGGCCTCGGTCTCCCGAAGCTCCTCGTGAAGCACGGCCATCTCCTCCCAGTCCTTCTCTCCGCGGTGGCTCTCGAAACGACAGCGCTGTCCTACCGCCTTCCATTGGCCGCGCCAGTAGCTGCCCGCTTCTGCCCATCGCTGGACCTCGTCGCTGTCGTAATGTCCGAGCAGCGAGTGCGAGTTCTCCAGATATTTTTGCAGGCCCTCGACGGCATCGGACAGCTCGTCGTAACAGCTGGCGGCGTCGGCGCGGGTGGGGCGCGCCCCGACTGGCACGCCCAGCGGCACCGCGTGTTGCCTTCGATAGAGCGTCACGGCGACCGACAGCAGCAAGTAAGCGCTGCCGACGAAGACGAACGACAGGATGAACCACGAGACGAAACGCCGGTAGCGGCGAAATTCTCCTGGAGAGCCGATTGGTTCGTTGGACACGGGTTTGATTCGGTCACGGGCCGCCCACGGAGCGCCGCGGGTGGTGTGCCGGGTCGTCGGAGCGCCAACGACGCGAAGAACCTATGGGGCGGTGCCTCCCCTGTCAATGATTTGGGGCGTCGATGGCCACGGGGGACTGTTCGATGCCGAACGTCGCCTCGTAGGCATCGCCGGGCGCGACGAGGATCGCGTCGGCCCGGTTGATGGCGTCGGAGGGCCGCGCCCAGGGCTCGATACAGACGAAATCCCGGCCGGGCAAGGTCCAAACGGTCACCACCGGTTGAGCTGCATCGAACGTCAGGGTCAGGGAGGGCCTGCCTGGACGGTGAAAGACGGTGATTCCCTGTCGCTGGTCGAGGATCTGGAGATCCACCTCGCCCGCTGCCAGGTCGATGGGTCCGGTCAGGGGACCGGTGACACCAGTCCGGGTGTCTCGGGCACGGGTACCGTTTGTAACCACGCGGGCCAGTGGCTTGAGGCCGCTCTCCAGCAAGAAATACGGGTGGAGCCCCGGATGAATCGGCATCGGCCTGTCGCTTCGGTTCTCGAAGCGCTGGAGAATCGTCAGCGCGCCCTCGCGCAGCCGATACCTAAATGTCGCGCGAAACCGGAACGGCCAGAGCGCCAGGGTGGCGTCGTTCGAATCCAGCGTCAGCCACAGGGACGCGCCGTCGGCGGTATCCGTGGCGGTGACGTGCCAGGCCATCCGGCGCGCGAAGCCATGCTGTGGCATCGCGATGCGTTCGCCCTCCAAGCTGAACGCGTCGTCGGTCAGGCGACCCGCCACGGGAAACAAGATGGGAACCCCACCCCGGACGTTCTGGGAGTGGTCCCGCAAAGTCGCACGATCGAGGAACAGGATCTGATCGCTCCCGATTCGAAAGTCCGTCACCATGCCCCCGCGCGAAGGCGCAACGACCACCTCGGCGTCCGCCTGCTGGTCGAGCAAGCGATGCGTTTCGACGAGATCTCGCGTCTCGAGGACGGCGTAGCGGACGGCGGCCGCGTCGGACATGGAGGTCAGCATACCGCGAACGGCTGGCCCGGGTGACGCTGACCTGCGCAAAGCGGCGGGTCAGCGGGCCGGCGGACCATAGATCAGTCTCTCTCCGTGATCTCGGGATGGATGAGGTGGGCGAGCAGCGCCGCTCCCTCGGCCAGGCGCGCCCCGGGGCGGCTGAGGATCGCGTCCTCGATGGGGAAGACGCGGTGACTCCTGACGGCTGGCAGCGAGCTCCAGCGTGACCAGTACGCGACGGCCGCGCTGTCCTTGTCGCTGGCGGCGTGCGTGGGCAGGACGATGATCTCGGGCGCGAGGTGCAGCACGCGTTCGAGAGGGAAGGTCGCGTAGCCCTGGGCTTCGGCGGCGACGTTCCGCCCGCCCGCCATCTCCACCAGATCGTGGGTGAACGTCCCCCGGCCGGCGACGTAGAGGGGCTCGGGCCAGACCACCACCAGGACCCGAGGTCGGGAGCTCCCGGCGACGCGTCGGCGTACGGCGTCGAAGCCGGCATGCATCGCCGCGATTTGCGCGTTGGCCTCGCGCGGGTGACCGGTCAAGCTTCCGAGGTCCCGGAGCGTGCGGTCCAGATCGGCGAGGGCGGGCGTGTCCGTGATGAACGTCGGCACCCCGAGCCGTTCCAGGGCGTCGGCCGTCTCTCGGCGGTTGGCGCTCTTCGATAGCAGCACGAGATCGGGGGAAAGGGCCACGATGGATTCGAGCGATGGCTCGTAGTCGGCACCGACGTTCGGGAGCCGCTCGACCGCGCCGGCGGGCTGATCGCTGTAGCGATCGACGCCTACCACCTGGCCGCCCGCCCCTATCGCGAACAGCAGCTCCGTCAGGTTGGGCGCGAGCGAGACCAGCCGCTTCGTCGGCGCGTGGCGCGGCACCACGAGGCGCCCGATCTCGTCTCGCATCGCGCCGCGCGCCTCGTCCGCCGACGGCGGCGCCTCCCGGGTACGGCAGGCGGCGGCGAGCAACGCCGCGCCGAGCATCGCCCTCAGAACAAGCGATCGCCGCGTCGTTGCCATAGCAGCACCAAGAAGAACGGCCCACCCGTCAGCGCCGTGAGAACGCTCACGGGTGGCTCGGCGCCGAGCGGCAGAAACGCGAGCCGGGTGAGGGTGTCACACAGGGACAGGAACAGAGCGCCGCCGAGGGCACTGGCGGGAATGAGCACTCGGTGATCCGTTCCCACGAGCAGCCGCAGGAAGTGGGGGACGATGATGGCGACGAACCCGATGGGGCCGGCGACCGCAACGCCCGCGGCCGTCAGCAGCGAGGCCATCACCAGCAGGAGCTTCCGCGTTCTGGGTACGTCGATCCCGACGGAATGGGCGCCCTCGTCCCCGAGCACGAGGGCGTTCAGGCGCGGCGCCATCGCCATCAGACCCGCCACACCGGCGGCCACGACCGCTGTCGTCAAGATCAGGCGCGACCACGCCGGCGGCGAAAGCGAGCCCATGAGCCACAGCAGGATCTCCCCGGTCGTCCCCACTCGGGCCAGCGTCGCGATTGTCAAGATGACGGCCCAGGAGAGGGCATTCAGGACCACGCCCGCCAGCAGGGCCACGTAGGGGACGAGGCGCCCGCGGACGAGACCGAGGCGGTAGACGAGCGCCATCGCCGCGAGCGCGCCCGCGAAAGCGGCCGCGCCGACGGCAGGCCCAGCGACCGCACCGCACGCGATGGCCGCGGCGGCGCCGACCGAGGCGCCGGACGACACGCCGAGGACGTACGGATCGGCCAGCGGGTTGCGCACCAGGGTCTGAAACGCCACCCCCGCGGCCCCGAGCGAGGCGCCGACCACCGCCCCGAGGAGGGCCCGTCCGAGCCGCGCCCTGAACACGATGGCGTGCTCGGGGGAGTCGACGCGCATGACGGCGGCCCAGTCGATGCGCTCGACACCGGCGCAGGCGGAGAAGGCCATCGTCAGGGCCAGCATCACGGCGAGCACGAGCAGCGCCTTCAGCATCCGTGGTCGTCGGTGATCGGGCGCGGCGAGCATGCCGCGCGCACGCTAGCACGAACGCCGTTCGGTCAAGCGACCTCGGACCTCGGAGAACTGGCAGGTCAGGGCAGCGGCAGCACCGTCGCGAAAGTCCCGTTGGCGTCGGATTGTGTCTGGGCGAGCACGACGGGAGGCGGAAAGCCGTCACATGGAGGGGAGTCGCAGAAGACCTGGAAGATGGTGATCTTCGCGAGACCGAGCGGCGTCACCATGTCGGAGGCAACCACGGTGCCCTCGACCGCTTGGCCGGCCGGCAAGGAGATAGGGTAGACCGTCGGGTGGGAGACGATCACACCGGTCGCGTCGGTCAAACGCGGCCACGCGGCCATCGCCGGCGGGTCGACATCGAGCTGATACGTGCCGGGATCCACGAGCAGAAAATAGTTGCCGTTGGCGTCCGTGATTGTCGAGAACGACGGGGTGGAAGCGCCGCCCCCGCACGTCGCGTCCCCTCCACCTGTCGCCATCTGCGTCGCCTTCACGGTGGCGCCTGAAGCCGGCGCGGCCTTGCTATCGCTGACGCTGCCGCTCAGCTGAAACCGCTGGGTCAGGGTCACCGGGGGGAGCGCCAGGGGAGCGCCGTCATCCCCGACGTTGACCGCCAGGGTCGGGATGCAAAGGGGCGCGTACATGTACTTGGGATCGGTAGGGCCCTCGATCGCGACCGCGTAGATGCGCGGGTCCGCGGCCGTCCCGGGAATCAGGGCAACCTCGATGAGCCCCTGTTCGTTCGAGACCGCCGCGGCATCGAAGGTCGCAGCGCCGCCGGTTGACGACGGGATCAGCGTGTGGAAATGCGCCGTCACGCCGTTCTGTGGCTCGCCGCTCGCCGTGACCAGCAGCTGGAAAGGCTGCGGTTGGCGAAAATCCGGCATCATGAAAACGTTGGGTTTGGCGGTGGCGTTCGTCGAGGCCAGCGTCGCCAGGGACGTCGGGCTCGTGACGAACTGGGGGAGGCTGGGCGGTTCCCCGGAGGGCGAGGTGGACAGCGGCGTGAACGACAGCGAGACGAGATCCTGGGAACCCATGGGTATGCCGCCCGGCGGCACCAGCAGGCCGAACGAGCCGTCATCCGATAGGGTCGTGACGGCGTTGCTGATCTGCACCGACTGAAACGCCACCCGCGCGACGTAGCCGCCTAGCGGCGATCCGTCGGCGAGGACCAGCCTTCCGTTGATCTTCGTCATCACGTCCGCGCTCGGAAACGGAAGGCTCAACGTCGCCGCCAGCGTGGCCGGGAGGGGAATGGGCGGCTGCGTCTGCGCCGCGCTTCCCGGGATGAAGCGCAGGTTGGCCGTGACGCCGAGCCGCTGCTTGGGGACGACGAACGTGAACTCCGCCATCGCCATCTCGGTCGCGATCTGCAGGTCATCGCGCGAGGGGATGAGGCTGGGAATCGTCACCACGACGTGAGCTTCCTGGGATGCGTAGACGGCGGCTGAGGTCATCGGCGGAAACGCGACCATCCCCAGAACCGAAACCTTGTCGTCCGCCACGACCTGAATGGATTGCCCGGCCAGGGAGAGCATGGGCAGCTCGGTCGCGGCTGACATCGAATCACTCGGCGGCAGGATTTCGAGGCCCAGGTTGCGACCGCTGCTCCTCCGAATGCAGCTGTTGTTGACGCATGCGAACCCGTCGGCGCAGTCACCCGGGAGCTTGCAGGAGCCTTGCCCACTCGAGCCGCAGGCGATGCCCGCGAGCGCGAGCATTGCAGGCATGAGCCGGAACGTCACGGACATCCGGTGACCCTCCAGGACGCCATGAGAAAGGCAGGATTTCCTTCGCTGTCGTAGTTGTAAGGGTAAACCTTGCTCAGGTCCGGAGCCGAAAAGCCTCGATCCGATACGATGAAGGTCAAGCTCTGATCCGCGGCCTTCATGAAATCCGAGCAGGCGACCGAGATCATGAACGTGGCCTCGTGGTTCGTCGTCTGACGATCGCCGATGAAGTCGGGACGGATGATCTGGGAGCTCCCCTTCGTGAACGGCGGATAGTTGGCGACCCACCGAGCGGTGAGCGTGTCGTTGATATCGGGGTCGAAGACCCCGATCTGAATCGCCGAATTGAAGGGGACCGACGAGCCGATGGGATAGGCACCCTGCAATGGATCGAGGGAGGGCTCCGCATTCGCGCCTTTCGGGACATCTCGGAACTCCGGCCCGACGGGCACGATGCAGCCTCCCCATAGGCCAACGCTGGCCCAAAACGTCCACCGTAGCAAGAATCGAACCACCGCCGGAACAGAAGGCCACCGCCATGCCCTCGCAGAGCCGGCTTCCGGAAGCCCCGACATTCGTGTCACGGCCTGTCTCAAAAACTGCGTCATCCGATCCTGGGTCAGGCCTTCTCGTCCGCCCCGGCGTCGGCCTTCTCTTCCCCGCCCTCGTCCTTCTCGAGGTGGCGGAAGATCGTCCGGGGATCGACCCCCAGGTCGCGCGCGGTCTTCGTCCGGTTGCCGTTGTTGAGCGCCAGGATTTCGTTGATGTACTCGCGCTGAAACTTGTCCTTCGCGTCCGTCAGCGGAAGGATGGGTGGCAGGTCGTCCGACGCGAGGTTGAGATCCTCGGGCCCGAGCAGCGCCTTGTCCGCCAGCACGACCGCCTTCTTGATGCGATTCTCCATCTCACGGATGTTGCCCGGCCAGTGGTGGCGCTTGATGGCGGCCACGGCCTGCGGGGTCAAGCCCCGCACCTGGTTGCCGTACTCGGGGGCGTAGCGCCCGACCATGTAGCGAGCCAGCACCACGATGTCGTCGCCGCGATCGCGCAGCGGCGGCAGGTGAATCTGCACCACATTCAGGCGGTAGTAGAGGTCCTCCCGGAAGCGGCCGGTCTTGATCTCCAGCTCGAGGTCGCGATTCGTGGCGGCGAGCACCCGGATGTCCACGGGCTCCGCGTTCGTGTCGCCGACGCGCGTGACCACGCGCTCCTGCAGCGCGCGCAGCAGCTTGACTTGTAGCGCCAGCGGCATCTCGCCTATCTCGTCGAGAAACAGCGTGCCGCCATTCGCGGCCTGGAACCGGCCCGCCTTGTTGGCCACCGCTCCCGTGAACGCGCCGCGGACGTGGCCGAACAGCTCGGACTCGAGCAGGTTCTCCGGGATGGCGCCGCAGTTGATGGTGATGAACGGGCCCTTGGCGCGCCCGGAGCGGTTGTGGATCTCGCGGGCGATCAGCTCCTTGCCGGTGCCCGTCTCGCCCGTGATCAGCACCGAGATGTCGGTCACCGCCACCTTCTGCACCTTGCGGAAGACATCCTGCATCGGCGGCGACGACCCCAGAATCTCGCCGAACCGCATGCGCTCGAGCCGCTGCAGCAGCGTCTTGTTGTCGAGCTGAAGCTCGTTCACGAGCAGCGCGTTGCGGATGAGGAGGGCGGCCTGGGCGGCGAAGATCGTGAGCACCTCGAGGTGCGTCTCGTCGAACAGCTGGGCGACGTTGTCGTTGCCCACGTAGATGATGCCGAGGGTGTTGCCCCGCTCGAGCATGGGGACACAGAGCACGGACGTCAGCTTCAGGTTCACCACCGATAGCGAGTTCTTGAACTCGGCGTCGCTGAGCGCGTCCGAGATGATGAGCGGCGTCCGGCTCTTCATGACCCTTGCCATGATCGAATCCGAGAGGTGGCTGACGGCGTCGCTGATGGTCTCCCGCCGCAAGTTGCGCGCGACCTTGACCACCGGCTCGCCCGACTCGACGAGGACGATGAAGCCCTTGTCCGCGTTCGTCACCTGAACGACCACGTCCAGCAAGGTGTCGAGCAGGGCTGGCAGCTCGTACTTCTCCATCAACTTCTGCGAGAACTCGAACAGCTTCTTGTACGAGTTGAGCTCGGCCAGGGTCTTGGCCGCCGTCTCGTCGGTCACGGGCTGGTCGTACAGCGAGAACTCGAGCTCGATGATCCCGATGCGGATGCGATCCTCGTGCGCCAGCCGGTGCTTGTTGCGCTTGCGGCCGTTGACGAACAGCTCCGCGTCGCGCTCCGTGGTGGCGATGTTGAAGTCGCGTCCGTCGAAGTGGATGTAGGCGTGGCTCTCGGCGAGGCCGGGATCCGGCAGCAGGATGTCGACCTCGTCGCTGCGACCGAGCGAGGTGATCTTCTTGAAGATGTGATACACCTTCACCCCTTTTCCGGGGACCTGCATTCTGAGAGTGGCCATATGCGGGCGTTCCTTGCTTCAGAGGGGCTTCAGAGGGGCTTCAGAGGGGCTTCAGAAGGGCGTCAGAAGGTGAGCGCCAGGGCCGCGCCACGGGTCGTGGAATCGAGGTTCGGCGCCAGGCGCCAGGCGCCGGTGGGCTTCGCAGGCACGTAGGTCTCACCGAGGGGGACCTCCGGTCGAAAGTTCCGGAACGCGTCGACCATTCCCCACAGCGCAACGACGAAGAAGGCGGCGCCTGTCGCCACCTGCACGTCGAGCAACTTCCGGGAGGTGTTCTCGTCGGAGTGATTGATCTGGTTCGTCGGGCACATGCCGGCGGGCGCGGTCGGGTCGAGACAGGTGCGAATGGGCGCCGCCCCGTACAGCGCGAAGTTGGTCACGAAGGTCGCGAGCGAGATCGAGGCTAGCCCCGCCTCCACGCCGAAAAACACCCATCCCTTGGCGCGCTGCTGGTTCTGGAACTGACCGGCCCCGAAGGGGATGAAGTTGATGGCGTAGGAGCGTCGCTCGATCCGGCGCTCGAGAATCTGACCGGTATGACGGTTCAGCTCTTGCTCGCGCTTCTTGAGGCGGATCTCGATGTCGCCGAGCTGGGCTTGCTGCTCGCGGACGATGCCGTTGAAGAACTCGACGACCTTGTAGGGATCGAGGAGGGGATCGAAGCGGAAGTCGGGCGCGAGCTCCAGCAGCTTGCGAAACTCGTCGCGCGCCTCCGCTTGCTTGTTCTCGAACAGGTACGAGACCCCCAGCATGCGGTGCGCCTGCAGGACGTCGACCTCGGACTCGAGGCGAAGATCGGGATAAACCAGCGGGTAGATGAGGGACACCGCTCGCTCGTATTCTCCCCGAAGGAAGGCGGTGCGCCCGCGCTCGAACTCCTGACTGGGGGTGCTCGCGACATTCAAGGTGGCCAGGAAGAGGGCGGCCGAGAGGATGTTCATGGCTTCGACGATCCCGATCCCGCATCCAGCGAAATGAGGACAGACTTTCGTTCGCCGGCGCGAACGGTCACGCGCGCCGCGACGAGCCCGGAGCCGGAAGCCACGGACACCTCGACCTCCTTTTGGCCCTCGTCCTCCACCAGGAAGGGGATGTTGGCCTCTTCCCCCGGCCCGACGACGGTGCCCCGATCAGGGTGGGTCGGATCCCGCACCATGATGCGCGCGCTCGCCATCGCGGGCGAAAGCGCAACGATCAGTCGCGCCGGCTTCCAGCGCAGCTTGCGCGCAATGATGTTCTCCGGGGGGACGCGCTTGTCGGGTCCGATCTCGACGCGCTCGACGAAGCAGCACCCCGAGGGGCTGCGGAACTCGATCATGTGGGACGCGTTCCAGGTCACCGTCAGGCTCCGGTGGTCGGTGTCATAGGCGAATTGCCGCTCGCCATCCAGATACACGTCCACGTTCTGCGGCGTTGGACCGAGGGTGAACGTTCGGGTCTCAGGGGGCGTCGCCGCAGTGGCGGCACCCGCGGTTGGCCTCGGGAGGCTGGAGCCCGAGGGCGTCGCGCCCGCTCCCTCGTCGTCGCCGGCATGCCGACCCGGGACGGCTCCTGGGCGGTCGGGAGGCGGGTGCAGGTGGACGAGTCGCACGGGCCCATGTTGCAGGTCGCTCGCTCCTCGAAGCGGCGACGCGGGCTCGCCGGATATGCTCGTCGGATCGCCGGGCTTAGCGCCGGGTGCGCTGGTGGCGCTCGGGTTCGACGCGATCGAGGGAGGAGCGGTCGGCGGAGAGGATTCAGCAGGTGGGACCGCAGGTGCGCCATGACTTGCCGTCTGGGCGGTCGTCGCCGCGGGTGCGACCTGCGACCCGTGCCGCACCACGAGCCCGATGCCGCCGGCGGCGATGCCGGTCAGCGCGGCGCAGCCCACCCCGATGCGCGCCAGCCGGCGATAGCGTCCCCGATCCTCCCAGCGTCGCAGCGCCGCTGACACCCCTGGATGGTCCGGCTCGTATGCCAGCACCCGGTTCCAACACTCGATCGCGCGCGCGGAGTTCTGGAGCGCGAACTGCTTGTCTGCGGCCTTCGTCAGCGCGGGCGTCATGCGCTCCGGCAACGCTCGTTCGTACCCGTCTGGATCGTGAAAATACGCCGCCAGCTCCTCGCGGGGCAGCGTCAGGCCGGCGTCGCCGAGTTCCGCGCTCAAGTCGGTCAGAAGGGCCGTCATGCTCGAGTAGCGCGCGTCGGGCTCCCGGGCCAGCGCGTGCGCGATGGTTCGGGCGAGCCCCGCGCTGACGAGGGGATTGAGCCCGCGCGGATCGGGGAAGCGACCTTCGGTGATGCGGCGGAGCACCTCGTGCGGGTTCTTGCCCGAGAAGGGCAACGCGCCGGTCGCCATCTGGTAGAGGAGTATTCCCACGGAGAACACGTCCGTCCGCACGTCGAGCGGCTTCCCTTCTACGAGCTCCGGGGCCATGTACGCGGGCGATCCGAGGAGCTGCCCCGTGACCGTCATGCGCTCGAGGTCGAGGACCTGGGCGATTCCAAAGTCCATCAATTTCAGGAGGCCGTCCTTCCGAATCATGACGTTCTCGGGCTTGATGTCGCGATGAATGATGCCCATGCCGTGCGCGTGCTCGAGCGCGCCACAGAGCTCGGCGGCGATCAACGCGGCGATCTCGGGGTGCTTGATGGTCTGCTTGGCGAGGAACTGCTTCAGCGTCTGTCCGTCGATGAACTCGGTGACGATGTAGGCGCTCTCGGCGTCGGTACCCGAGTAGTCGTAGATCTCCAGGATGTTCTCGTGTCGAAGCTTCGCGACGGCCTGGGCCTCACGCTCGAGCCGCGCCTTCGACTCGGGCTCGGCGGCCAGGTGGCGATGCAGCACCTTGACCGCGACCTCGCGTTTGAGCGTGTCGTCCTTCGCCCGGTACACGATCGCCATGCCGCCCTGGCCGACCTCTTCGATCAGCTGGTAGCGATTCGGGACCGGGGCTGTGGGTTCGGTTATCACCATGACGCCAGCGTCATAGGGGAGGAGGCCGGTCGTGATATTACGCGGGGTTCCGTGGCAGGTTCAAGCCGTAAGGAGGCGGGCCATCCCTGAACGAAAAGTCGCATCTCCTTTGGTGTCGCTGTGCGCCGATTCCTTACGTCCCGTGGGCGTCTGACATGATGGGGTGGCTGAGAAAATAGGGAATGGCCTCGGCCATCAAATCCAGCGTGGGATCGAGCTGTTTCCCTATTCCTTCGGTGACGGCAATCGCAATATTGACCGTCGTGAAGCTGGCGTTGGCGCGGATACGATGGCGCCGCAGGATCCCCGACAGGTCCAACAGCACCTTGCCCAGCTGAACGTCGCCGAGGCGCTGTCCCCAGTAGCGTCCCACGAAGTCGATGATGGCGGCTCGGTAGCGCTCGAAGGACTCAGGGTCGGGTGGGGCC
Source organism: uncultured Myxococcales bacterium (assembly GCA_964443975.1). GTDB lineage: Bacteria > Myxococcota_A > Polyangia > Fen-1088 > Fen-1088 > DASYCK01. The sequence goes on from CAYUFS010000002.1 coordinate 212,366, forward strand.
CCCGCGTTCGCGGACATCGCGTACATCAGGTGGGCCATCTCGTCGCCGTCCCGCTTCGCCCACGCCGCGAAGAAGCGCGCGAAGGCCTTGCGGTGGGGGTCATCGAGGATGCCCACCAGCCCGAGGTCGAGGAGCGCGATGCGCTCCTCGGGGGTGATGAAGATGTTCCCCGGGTGAAGATCCGCATGTACGAAGCCGTCCTCGAAGACCATCTTGAGGAGGACCTGCAGCCCGAGGCGCGCGATCCGCTTCGCGTCGAGGCGCGTCCCGCGGATCGACAGGATCTTCGTTCCCTCGATGAAGCTCATGGTCAGGACCCGCTCGCTGCAGAATTCCTCGATCAGGGCCGGAAAGACCACGTCGGGGCGGCCGGCGAAGTTCGCCCGAAATCGGCGGTTGTTGCGCGCTTCGATGGTGAAGTCGAGCTGCGCGAAGATCGCCCCTCCGAATTCGTCGACGGCGGCGACGGGCGAGAAGTTGCGCAGCGCCGGGAAGATCTCCAGGAACCCCGCCACGGCTCGCATGACCGCCAGATCGAACCGGCACAGCTCGATCACCTTCGGGCGGCGAATCTTGATGGCGACCAATCGTCCGTCGTGCAGCCGGGCCTTGTGGACCTGCGCGACCGAGGCCGATGCGATGGGCACGGGACCGAGCTCGGCGAAGACCTCGGCCACGGGTCGGCCAAAGTCTTCTTCCAGGGTGCGCGCGGCCGCCTCGAAGGGAAACGGGCCAACGTCATCTTGCAGATGCTCGAGGGCGTGGGTGATGTGCTCCGGCAGGATATCCGGGCGGGTGCTCATGATCTGGCCGACCTTGACGAACGTCGCGCCGAGCTCGCGGAAGGAGTCGAGCACGACCTCGCCGAACCAGGCCCTGCGGCGCGCGCGGCCCGCGAACCCGAGCAGCAAGCCCAACCACCCGATCCACCAGCGCAGGCCGTGCTTCAACACCACCCCCGCGATCACGGCCGAACGGCGCCAGAGGTCGGTGCGTGAAATAGGACCGGGTGAGCTGCGCGGGCCGGGGTCCATCGGGTGCGAGCTTAACATCGAAGCGCGCGCGGGTCCGCCGGTCCGACGGCGCTCGGAGGTTGACGCGAACGCGGCGGCACCCGACTATGGAGCCATGAGCGCGAAGACGGGAGGCGATGCGATCACCGCCGTCGAGGAATGGGCTCGGCGCGTCGCCGAAACGCCGGCGCGACCGGCCTTCAGGTTCAAGGAGGAGGGTGCGTGGCGCACGATGACCTGGGCGGAGGCCGACGCAGCGGCGCGCGAGATCGCGTCGGGCCTCGCCGTAGCCGGTGTCAGGGCTGGCGATCGGGTTTGCTTGCTGTCCCAGACTCGCGTCGACTGGATGTTGTGCGACGTGGCCATCCTGTTGATCGGCGGCATCACCGTGCCCATCTACGCGTCGAACACGCCCGAGCAGTGCGCGTACATCGTGCGAAACTGCGGCGCTCGCGTGGTCATCGTCGAGGATGCCAGTCAGCTCGAGAAGCTGCTCGCCATTCGGGGTCAGCTTCCCGAGGCGGGCCGCCTCGTCTACCTGACCGGAGACGCGGTCCTGGAGAGGCCAGACGCGCAAGGGCGGACCCACGTTCGCATCGACGACGTTCGGCCGAAAGCCGATGCGTCGATCTCGTCGCTGGCCGAGCTGCGGGCGACCGGCCGAGGCGCTAACGCCCTCGGCACGGAGGAGCTCGCGAAGCGCGGCGGGGTGGTCAGCGTCGAGTCGATGTTCACGATCATCTACACGTCTGGAACCACCGGCACGCCGAAGGGGGTAGTCCTCTCGCATCGCAACATGACCTCCGCAGTGGCGAGCGCCTGCCGGGCGATGACGCTGTTCCCGGAGGACGAGCAGCTGTTGTTCTTGCCGATGGCGCACGTGCTCGGTCGCGAGCTGGCATGGGTGGCGGTGCACGCGGGCATCCTCACCTGGTTCGCCGAGTCGATCGGGAAGTTGAAGGACAACCTGCTCGAGGCGCGCCCCACCTATATGGCCGGCGTGCCGCGCGTGTTCGAGAAGTTCTACGCAGGTGTTCAGCGGGTGCTGAACGAGGCGCAAGGAGCGAAGGGGCGGATCATGAGGTGGGCGCTGGGGGTGGGGCAGCAGGTCACGAAGACCGTCTCCGCCGGGCAACGGCTCGGCGTGGCGCTGTCCACGCGCAGATGGCTCGCCGATCGGCTCGTCTTCGGGAAGCTGCGCGCGCTCCTCGGCCTCGACCGCTGCCGATTCCTGGTGTCGGGCGCGGCGCCGCTGACCGCGGAGATCGCCGAGTTCTTTTACGGCGCGGGGATCATGATCATCGAAGGCTACGGACTGACGGAGACGACCTCCGCGGCCTTCTTGAATCGGCTAGACAAGTTCCGCTTCGGGACCGTCGGGCCCGCGCTGGACGTGATAGAGGCCAAGATCGCCGACGATGGAGAGATCCTGGTGAAGGGGCCGTCGGTGTTCTCTCAGTACTACGACAACCGCGCCGACACCGCGGAGGCAATCGACGGGGAGGGGTGGTTCCATACGGGCGACATTGGCCAGCTCGAGGACGGATTCCTTCGCATCACCGATCGGAAGAAGGATCTGATCGTGACCGCTGGTGGGAAAAAGGTTGCCCCGCAGCCCATCGAGAACGCCATCAAGGCGCGCTCGTCGCTGGTCGGCCAGGCGGTCGTCTTCGGCGATAAGCGGCCCTATTGCGTGGCGCTGCTCACCCCGTCGGAGGACGCGCTCCGAAAGTTCGGTAAGGACGGCGTGCTGACGGACGCGGCACCGGTGCGGGCGGAGATCGAAAAGGCGATCCAGGCGTTGAACGCCGGCCTGGCGCCCTACGAGACGATCAAGGCATTCGCGCTCCTGCCGGCGGACTTCACCGAGGCGAGCGGCGAGCTGACGCCCAGCATGAAGGTGAAGCGAAAGGTGGTCATCGACAAGTATCGCGCCGCGATCGAGGAGCTCTACAAGACCCCTCGTCCGGACAACTGAATGGCCGGAGAGTGTCAGCGCGGCGGCAGCTTCAACAGCTCTTGAAGCGTGGCGGGCCGCTCGGCGCCGGCGTCGGCCGGGCGTCGCGCAGGCGGCCGTGGGGGAGATCTCCTCGCGCGCTCCGGCGCCTTGCTGGTTCCTCCGTCGACCGACTCGGCGGGGACCTCCGGGACCGCTTTCCCTGCCGCGGCCGGTTCGGAAGGAGTCGCCGGCGGACCCTTTGCCTTGGAACCCGCCTTGGCTCTTGCCTGGTCGCCTTCGACTGAGTTCGGCGGACGTTTCTCGGGCGCCCCCTTCGCCGAGTCTTGATCCTTCCCACCCTGCGTCCGCGGCTTCTCCTCACCCGCGCCGGCCGGGGAGCCGCCGCCGCCGCCCGGCGAGGACTTGTTGGGAGTTGCCTTCGTGGCGGGAGGTTTCGCGGCGGGGAAGTCCGGCGCTGCGGCGGTGGCCGCACCCGGGCGATCGGCTGCCGGTTTGTTCGACGTTTCGGCCGGCGAGGTCGCCTTCTCGGTCGCTGACCTCGCGGGGGCCTTCGTCGCCGCCTCGCGCTTGAGCCGGATCCTCAGGCGCCGTTCCGCCCGGTCGTTCGCCTTCTTCTCGGCGGCCGCGTCCACGCCCTCGATGTGGAAGACGACGCGACGATTCTTGGCCCGGCCCCAGGGCGTTTCGTTGGAGGCCCAAGGCAGCTTCTCCGCGTGGCCGATCGCGACGAGCCGCTTGGGATCGACGCCCTTGCCGGAGAGGAACTCGATCACCGATTCGGCCCGCAAGACCGAGAGCTTTTGATTCCATTCGGGAGGTCCGGTGTCGTCGGTGTGACCCTCGACGGCGCAGCGACCGATCTCGGGATGCGCCTTCATCAACAGGGCGATCTGTCCGAGCACGCTGTAGAAGGCGTGGCGGACGCGCGATCGATCCGTGTCGAAGAAGATGGGCTGCAGCGTCTCGATCTCGGTCGTGCCCAGGCGAACCTGCGCAGGCCCCGTGTCGGGGCACCCGTCGTCGTCGTCGATGCCGTTGATGGTCTCGGGCTCGAGCGGGCACTTGTCCAGGGCGTCGGGGATGCCGTCCTTGTCGTTGTCGAGATCGGGGCAGCCGTCTTCGTCCTCGAACCCATCCTTGTCCTCCGCTTCCTCCGGACACTCGTCGTCCTCATCCGGAATGCCGTCGCCGTCTCTGTCGCCGGCGGGGGGAAGCTCGTCGGGGCAGCCGTCTTCGTCTTCGAAGCCGTTCTTCGTTTCCGGCTGGTTCGGACACTTGTCGTCAGCGTCGGGGATGCCGTCCTTGTCGTTGTCGGGATCGGGGCAGCCGTCGCTGTCCTCGAACCCGTCCTTGTCTTCAGCGGCGTTCGGACACTTGTCGTCGGCGTCGGGGATGCCGTCCTCGTCGTTGTCGGGATCGGGGCAGCCGTCGGTGTCCTCGAACCCGTCGCGATCCTCCGGGACGGTGGGGCAGCGATCATCGTCGTCGGAGACGCCGTCCCCATCCGCGTCGGGTGGCCTGCTGGCCCAGGTGAGGCCGGCGACGACGCGAAAGATCGGCGAGCCGTACCCGTGCACCAGGCCCGGTCCGGCCGCCAGCGTCAGGTACAGCTTTCCGATTCGCTGCCGCAGGCCGGCCATGGCCTCGAGCGGCGATTGCTTGCTATCCGCGAAGAGCTTGGTGGCCGCTGTCAGCCCCGCCAGCTCCGCGAGCACCGTCGTGCGCAGGCCCAGGTGGAGGCTGGCCCCGGCGGCGTAGTCGAGCTGGTTTCCAACGGGCACGTCATAAAACGTCTGGCTCTTCCGGAGGTGAAGGCCAGCCCGCGCCCCGACCGTCAGCGGGCCGCGACGGTAGTCTGCGAACAGCCGCCCCGTCCCTCCGAACGTGGTCTCGTGCGTGAACGCTCCGCTGCCCACGGGCACCGACGCCATGAGGCTCAGGCCGGCGCCCAATCCCCGCCACGCTCCGAGGTGCGCCTTGATCCCGACCTGAGGATTCGCCACGCCGGCGCTCGACGGCTTCGGGACGCCTGGGACCGCATCACCGCTCTGGAACAGGACCAAAGGGACGGCGAGACCGGCCTCGAGGCGGTGCCCGAGCGCGAAGCTGGCGAGCAGCGCGCCCCCGACGGCGTTCTCGACGAGGTTGTGGTTCGGGCCGGCCGCTCCGGCCTGGAAGATACCCGGCGCCTGATCCACGAGAACCAGCGGTCGCCGGGCGTAGTCCAGGTCCAATCCGATCCGGAGCTCGCCGGCCGGCGCCACGCCGGTGCCGTCGAGGCGCAGCATATGGTCCGAGAAGGGCGACGGCTGGTATTGTTGCAGCCCGACGCTGGTCGTCGTTTGCGCCACCGCGCCCGCCGGAAAGGTGGAAGCAATCAGGAAAACGGCGGAAAGGCGGATCGACCGGCGCACGGAAGACTCGCGTCGAAGGTACCAGGTTTGGGGCGGCACGAAAACAGAGCACGCCAACTTGTTTTTGGGCCGGATGAGCGTCGACGGTTTCCCGTGCGAGGTAGCAAATCGACTTTCGTCACGCTGGTTCGCAGGAGATCGAAACCGACTCTTGACACCAGCCCCGCCGATCGTAACGTACGCGCTCTGCGGACCCAGGCGCGTAGCTCAGTGGTAGAGCACTACCTTGACACGGTAGGGGTCGGCGGTTCAATCCCGCCCGCGCCTACTATCAGGTTTGGGGGGCCCTCGCTGCCGCTTCGGGCCCCCCAAGCCCCCGGCGCTCCGCGTGGCGAAGCCACGCTGCGCGCCCGTGCTTGGAGAGGGCTCGCGTGGCGCCACGCTGCGCGCCCGTGCTTGGAGAGGGCTCGCGTGGCGCCACGCTGCGCGCC
>CAYUFS010000002.1:218283-263190 GCA_964443975.1 uncultured Myxococcales bacterium
CGTGCTTGGAGAGGGCTCGCGCTGCGCCGGGCTTGGAGGGGGGGCGCGAGGCGCCACGCTGGGAGGGGCGGGAGCGGGGCGGGTTCTTCGGCGGGCTTCGCCGGGCGGCGGAGTATGCGGTAGGCTGAGGGGGATTTGAAAACGCACGAAAGAGATCAGCCCATTCGGCCTCGAGACAAGGGGGACGTGCCCGACGATCCGTTGTCGCGGATGCGGCACTCCGCCTCGCACGTGATGGCGGACGCGGTTCGCCGGCTGCGCCCCAACGCGAAGGTCGCGATCGGGCCCTCCATCGATACCGGGTTCTTCTACGACTTCGAAACCGAGCCGTTCGAGCCCGGTGACGCCGAGCGCATCGAGGACGAGATGCGCAAGATCGTCGCGCAAGACCTGCCGTTCGTTCGCCGGGTGGTTCCCCGCGAGGAGGCGCTCAGGCTCTTCGAATCGCGTGGCGAGAAATACAAGGTGGAGATCGTCAAGTCGATCCCCGAGGGCGAGGAGGTCTCGTACTTCCAGCACGGGGACTTCATCGATCTCTGCCGGGGCCCGCACGTGGAGCGCACCGGCGACATCAAGGCCTTCAAGGTCCTCTCCTTCGCGGGCGCCTACTGGCGCGGAGACGAACGAAACGCCCAGCTCCAGCGCGTCTACGGCACGGCGTTTCCGAGCGAGCAGGAGCTGAAGGATTTCCTGGCGCGCATCGAGGAGGCGAAGCGGCGGGATCACCGCACGCTCGGCAAGCAGCTCGATCTCTACTCGATGGACGATCTGGTGGGGCCGGGCTTCGTCCTGTGGCATCCCAAGGGCGCGTTCGTGCGGTACCAGGTCGAGGATCTGATCCGGCGCGAGAACGTTCGCCGCGGCTACGAGCTCGTGTACACACCTCACGTAGCGCGCGAGCAGCTGCTCGAGACCTCGGGGCACATGGCGCACTACAAGGACAACCTATTCGGCGGTATGGAGCTCGACGGCCAGCGTTACCTGGTCAAGCCCATGAACTGCCCGTTCCACGTCGCGATCTACCGCTCGCAAATGCGGTCCTACCGCGATCTGCCGCTCCGGTACTCCGAGCTGGGCACCGTTTATCGTTACGAGCGGTCAGGCGCGCTGCACGGCCTCTTGCGGGTGCGCGGGCTGACCCAGGACGACGGACACTTGTTCGTGCGCGAGGAGCAGATCGGCGAGGAGGTGGGCAAGTGCCTGCGCTTCGCCCTGGATATGTTGAAGCTGTTCGGCTTCGAGACGTTCGACCTGTTCCTGGCGACGCGCCCGCCCGGGTTCATGGGTGACGCCGCGGTATGGGACCGCGCGGAGCACGCGCTCCGGGGCGTCATGCAGGGCCTCGGGCACCCGTTCCAGGTCGACGAGGGTGGAGGCGCGTTCTACGGCCCCAAGATCGATCTCAAGATCAAGGATGCCCTGGGGCGCGAGTGGCAGTGCTCGACGGTTCAGCTCGACTTCCAGATGCCGGTCCGATTCGACCTCGAGTACGTGGCGCCGGACGGTTCGCGCCAGCGGCCGGTGATGATTCATCGCGCCCTGCTGGGTTCGATCGAACGATTCATCGCCGTCTTGATTGAACAACACGCGGGCGCGTTTCCGTTGTGGCTGGCGCCCATTCAGGCCCGGGTGCTGTCGGTGAGCGAGAAGGCGGCTGCCTACGCCACCGAGGTCGTCGACCGCCTGCGATTCGAAGGGCTGCGCGCCGAGGCCGACAACGGCGCCGACAAGCTGGGCGCCAAGATTCGCCGCGCCCAGATGGACAAGATTCCCTACATGCTGGTCGTGGGGGAGAAGGACATGGCGGCGCATGTGGTGTCGCCCCGGACTCGCGAGGGCCAGCAGCTTCCGGCCGAACCGCTAGATGATTTCGTTCGCCGCCTGGCCGAACAGGCCGCCACGCCTAAGCTTTCCGATCCCACGGCGACCACCCCGTCGATCTTCCCGTCGCATGGGGCTTGAACGTTTCACGGTTAGATCTTAAATAGCCAACTCGAACCAGGAGAATTCGTCATCGCAAGACCAAGTTTTCAACCTCCCAGTGTTGCCGATAACTACCGCGTGGGCCGACGCATTCGCGTCCCGGAGGTGCGCGTCATCGGCGCCGACGGAAGCCAGGTCGGGATACTTCCCACCCACGAAGCAATGCGGCTCGCTGAAGAGCAGGGGTTGGAGCTGGTGGAGGTCAATCCTCGCGCGGCCCCCCCGGTCTGCAAGATCATGGACTTCGGGAAGTTCAAGTACGAGACTTCCAAGAAGGAGAAGCTGTCGAAGAAGCACCAATCGACGATCCTCCTAAAAGAGATCAAGCTTCGCCCAAAGACCGACGACCACGATCTCGACTTCAAGGTGAAGCACATCCGCCGGTTTCTCTCCGAGGGCAACAAGTGCAAGCTGGTGACGGTGTTTCGCGGTCGCGAGATCGTCCACCCGGAGACGGGGCAGGCCATGCTGGACACGGTCATGAAGATGGTGGCCGACATCGCGACGGTGGAGCAACGCGCGATGATGGAAGGCCGGCGGATGGTGATGGTCATCGGACCCAAGGCCGGCGTCGTTCGGCCCACGGCGCCTGCGCTCGCGCCTGCGCCCGCGCCTGCGCCCGCCACGCCCGGCTCGACCGGTCTGGCTCCGGCGGCCACCGTTGCTGTGGCTCGTCCTGCCGCCACGCCCGCGGTTCCGGTTCCGGTCGGCGCGAAGAGCTGAGAGGGCGGGCCAGGCTGGCGGTCCCCGAGGGCGCCTTGCGTGCTCCGGGCCCGACCGGCGATGCCCGACCCCGGTGGGTTCGCTCCCGTGGTACCGTGCCCGCGAGCCCGTGCCTGCGAACGAATATCTGAGGCGGATCATCAACGCGCGGGTGTACGACGTGGCGGTCGAGACGCCGCTCGATCGGGCGCCGCGGCTCTCGGCGCGAATGGGCGGCAACCTCCTGCTCAAGCGCGAAGATCTGCAGCCCGTGTTCAGCTTCAAGCTCCGCGGGGCCTACAACAAGATGGTCAACCTGCCGCCGGCGGTCCGCGCCCGCGGCGTCATCGCCGCCAGCGCCGGCAACCACGCCCAGGGCGTGGCCCTCGCCGCGAACAAGCTCGGCTGCCGCGCGGTCATCGTGATGCCGGCGACGACACCGGCCCTGAAGGTCGACGCGGTCCGCGCGCTCGGCGCGGAGGTCGTGCTGTTCGGTGACTCGTACAGCGACGCCTACGAGCATGCCTTGATATTGCAGCGCGAACGAAAGTCGACGTTCGTGCACCCGTTCGACGATCCCGACGTGATCGCGGGGCAGGGCACCGTGGCGATGGAGATCCTCCGGCAGCATCACCAGGCGCAGGGGCCCCTCGACGCCATCTTCTGCGCGGTGGGCGGCGGTGGACTGATCTCCGGCGTCGCCGCGTACGTCAAGGCGGTGCGACCCGAGATCAAGATCATCGGGGTTCAGGCCGCGGACTCGAACGCGATGGCCCGCTCGCTCGCCGCCGGTCGGCGCGTCCAGCTGAAGGAGGTTGGCTTGTTCTCCGACGGCACCGCGGTTCGCATCGTGGGCAAGGAGACCTTCCGCCTCTGCCGCCGCTACGTCGACGAGATCATCACGGTCGACACGGACGCGCTGTGTGCGGCGATCAAGGACGTGTTCGAGGACACGCGTTCCATCCTGGAGCCGGCTGGAGCCCTGGCGGTCGCGGGAGCCAAGCTGTATGCCACGCGCCACCCGCTGGCTGGCAGGTCCGTCGCGGCCGTGACGGGCGGAGCGAACATGAACTTCGACCGCCTGCGCTTCGTCGCCGAGCGGGCCGAGGTCGGCGAGAAGCGCGAGGCCGTCTTCGCGGTGACGATCCCCGAGCAGCGCGGCAGCTTCCAGCGCCTGTGCCGGCTGCTCGGCGAGCGCAATGTCACCGAGTTCAATTACCGCATCGCCGACAACGAGGTCGCGCACGTGTTTGTCGGGATCGAGGTCGGCGGGGCTGGCGATGACGCGGCGTCGCTCGCGCGGTCATTTCGCGACGCCGGCTTCCCGACGCTCGACCTCACGGACGACGAGCTGGCGAAGCTGCACCTCCGCCATCTGGTTGGCGGCCGCTCGGCGCTGGCCGCGGACGAGCGGCTCTACCGGTTCGAGTTTCCGGAGCGGCCCGGGGCGTTGATGCGGTTCCTCGTGAGCATGTCGCCCGACTGGAACATATCGTTGTTTCACTACCGCAACCACGGCGCCGACCACGGCAGGGTGCTGGTGGGACTGCAAGTGCCCCACGGCGAGCAGGCGGCGCTCCGCAAGTTCCTCGCCACTCTCGGGTATCGTCACTGGGACGAGAGCCAGAACCCCGCCTACCAACTGTTCCTGGCCCACGCGACGCGCTGACCCGCGATTCGCGCCGCCCACTCCTGCATCCCACGGAGCGCCAAGGGGCGAGCGGCGCGGGTCAGGGCGTGGCGCGGGCCCTGGCCAGCTCGGCCAGGAATTCGTTGGGGGGAGTGAACTGGTTCAGCCGGCCGACGGTGGCGCCGGCCGCCGTCGCGATGCGGACCGCCGGTAGCGTGGCCACCTCGTACTTGGCCTTGATGACGCCGGCGGTGGGCTCGTCGTCCTCGTGTGTGAGATCGACCCGCAGCAGCACGAAGTTCTTCTGAAGCTCGGCGGCGACTGCCGGGTCGGAGAACACCTTCAGCTCCATCTCCTTGCAAGGCAGGCACCACTCCGCGCGAAAATCCACCAACAGGTGGCGCGAAGAGGCGGTCGCCTCGGCCAGCGCCGGCTGTTCTTGTTCGTGCCAGTGCAACGGCGCCGAGACCTTCGGCGTCAACACCCAGTTCGTCAGGGCGAACAGGCCCAATGTCGTCAAGGCGACGCCGCCGAGCTTGCGCGCCAACCTGGCGCCCGAGTCGTGGAAGGTCAGGTGAATGGCGCCGAGGAGAACGCCCATCACCACCGCCCCCGTGGCGACGGCCCCGAACCACGGCGCAGGGCTTGCCAGGCGACCAAGGGCGGGCGCGACGGGTCGCAAGAAGTAGAAGGCAGTCGCGAGCATGACGACGCCGAAGACGCTCTTCACGGACTCCATCCAGCGCCCTGGACGTGGCAGCGACATGGACAGGCCAGCGATGGCCCAAAAAGGGATGCCGATGCCCGCTGCGTAGGTGGCCAGCAGCGTGAAGCCGCGGGCCGCGTCGCGCGTGGTCGACACGTAGGCCAGGATTCCCGCGAGCGGTGGTCCCGTGCACGGCGCGGCGATCAAGCCCGCCACCAGGCCCATTCCGAACGCCCCCGCCGGCCCGCTGCCGCCGACGGTCGCGAGGCGCGCCTGGAGCGCTGGTGGCAGGTTCAGCTCGAAGGCGCCGAACATGGACGCGGCCATGGCCACGAACAGCAGCACGAGGGGGATGATCACGCGCGGATCGGCCAGGTGCTCGCCGGTTTGCCGCCCCGCCAACCCGACGACCGTCCCGAGGGCGCCGTACAGCGTGGCAATGCCACCCACGTAGCAGGTCGCGAGCACCATCGCTCGCCGTCGCTTCACGCCCTGCTTCGCGCCGAAGATCGCGATGGTGATCGGAATCATCGGGTACACGCACGGGGTCAAGGCCGTCAGAAAGCCCGCGGTCAAGGCGAACAAGAGCGTGGCGGCCACCCCCCGCTGGGAGGCTTCGGCGAACGTGGTGGCGAGCGCGATCATCGACGATCAGTATACGATGGGATAGGCTGCTGGCTTGGTGAGTCAGCCGCCGCGCGACGATTCGAGGGCGCCCTCGACGCCGGGTCAGCGACCGTTCGGGCGGCTGGCGGTGTTGGGGCTGGGCCAGCTTGGCGGCTCGGTGGCGCTGGGCGGTCGAGCGGCCGGGCTGTTCGACGAGATCGTCGGCTTCGGGCGGCGCGAAGACTCGCTCGGCGAGGCGCGACGCCTGGGTCTCGCCGATCGCACCACCACAGTGGCAGCGGAGGCGGTGGCCGGGGCCACGACAGTGCTGCTCGCGACGCCCTTACGAAGCATCCCCGCGATCGTCGACGCCATCCGGCCGGCGCTGGCGGCGGACGCGCTGGTCATCGACGTGGGCAGCGTGAAGGGGGGCGCCGTCCGCGACATCGAGGCGCGCCTGCCCGCGTCCGTGTCGTTCGTCTCTTGCCATCCCCTCGCGGGCACGGAGCGTTTCGGCCCGGCTTCCGCCTCGGCGAATCTGTTTCGAGGGCGGCGCTGCATCGTGTGCCCGTCGGATCGGACCGGGGCCGAGGCGCTGGTCCGTGCCACGGCGCTCTGGCGCGCGCTCGGCGCGGAGGTCATCGCCATGCCCGCCGGCCTTCACGACGAGGTCATGGCGGCGGTGAGCCATTTGCCGCACGTGGTCGCCTTCTCGCTGGCGTCCGCTCTGGGCGAGCTCACCGCTCCCGTGGCGGAGGCCGCGCGCGCCCTGCCGACGACGAGCTTGCGCGATACGAGCCGCGTGGCGGCGTCGAGCCCGGCGATGTGGCGCGACATCTTCCTCGAAAACCGGGCGGCGCTCCTGCCGCTCGTCGAGCACATGCGCTCGCACCTGGCGGAGCTCGCACGGGCGATCGAGGCGGGCGACGGCGCGCGGATAGAGGCATTCTTGGCGGAGGCCCGTGAGCGGCGCGCGACGTTGCTCCCCGAGTGAGCCGTTGGCACGCCCGGGCGCCAGGCTCCATGCGGTGGCGCTGGGCTTGGCGGTGGGACTGGCGATCCCGGCCGTGGGGTGCGGTTTCTGGCAGGATCCGCCGCTCGATTCCGCCGCCGTCGCCAGGCCAGTCCCGCGTGACCGTCCAGACGATCGGGACGTTGCGGCGCTGATCCCTGCTGGCGTCGAGACGGTCATCGAGGTGGACATGGCGGCGCTCCGGCGCTCGCCGTGGACGAGTCCGGCGCTCATCAATCCCGACGAGAGGTTGCGTGATCGCAAGGCGGCGGCGCTGGGCTACGACGACTTCGCCGACGTGGACCGCATCATTTACGCCGTCGGCGCCACGGGCCCGGCGGCGCCGACGATGGTCGTGGCGCAGGGACGATTCTTGACGACCAACGTCGAGGCGGCGTTTCGAGATCGGTGGCCGAGCGCGCGCGCCGACAGGTGGCGCGGGCTGGCCACGCTGTCGAGCGACGAGGGCGCGCTCGCCGCCCTGACGCCGCGCACGTTCTGCTCGGGATCGCTCGACGAGGTGCACGCCGTCATCGACCGCGCGTTCGGCGTGGGGGGCGGGTTCGTCGACGAGCACCAGGGCGTCCTGCGCCGCGAGCTCCTGGCGATGGCGCGGTTCACGCCCCCGGCCATCCTGGCGACGGTGGTCCTCGGCGACAGGATTCGCGCGCGGGTGGGTGATGCGTTTCCCCTGCCGCCGCAGCTTCGTCTGGTGGGCGCCCGCCTGGACCTTGGGGAGACGCTGGACCTTCAAGCGGTGGGGGTCCTCGACGACCAGGCGGCGGCGGCGATGCTGGCGCGTCGTCTCGGAGCCGTGCTCACGGGGCTGGGCGCGAGGGTGGCGCTCGGGAGCCTGGGCCTGTCGGCGCTGGTCAATTCGGTGCGGGTCTCCGCGGATGGCACGGCCGTGCGGGTCGCCACGACCATGCCCGCCGATCGGCGTGACGAGGTCAGCGTGGCGCTGCGAACGATCGTGTCCGCCCTCCGCGGCCACGGCGATCCGAAGCCGGGCGGTTCATGGTAGAGGACGCGTCCGATGGCCAAACTCGATTCACCCTCGCAGGACAGCGCCGGACCCCTCCTGCGCACCCGTCGCTCATCACCCTTGCGGGGAACCTGTCGTGTGCCCGGGGACAAGTCGATCTCCCACCGGGCGCTGTTGTTCGGTGCCCTCTGCGACGGCGTGGTCACCATCGAGGGCATCGGCCGCGGAGGGGACAATGCCTCGACCGCGCGCGCTCTCGCGGCGCTGGGGGCCCGCGTGGACTTCGAAGGAACACGCGCGCGGGTTGCGGGCGTGGGGATAGGGGGATTTTCGCAGGCGGTCGGGCCGCTCGACTGCGGCAACTCGGGCACGACGATTCGACTGCTGACCGGGTTGCTCGCGGGTCAGCCCTTCGAGACCACGCTGTTCGGGGACGCGTCCCTCACGCGACGCCCCATGCTTCGCCTCGCGGCGCCGCTGCGACAGATGGGAGCGCGCATCGAAGGCCGCGTCGATCCGGCGCGCCCTCTGGAGATCTTTCCGCCGCTGGTGATCAGCGGCGGTCGCTTGCGTGGCATCGACGCCACGCTGCCGGTCGCCAGCGCCCAGCTCAAGAGCGCGTTGGTGCTGGCGGCGCTTCAGGCGGACGGCCCATCCGAGATCATCGAGCCGGGGCTGTCGCGGGATCACACGGAGCGGATGCTTCGCCACCTCGGCGCTCCCCTGGTGGCGGACCGCGCCCGGCGCTCAGTGCGCGTCGATCCCACCGGCTGGAACCGGCGGTTGACCGCCCTGTCCATGAGCGTGCCCGGCGATCTAAGCTCCGCGGCGTTCATCATGGTGGCGGCGCTGATCGTCCCCGGCAGCGACGTCACCATCGAGGACGTGGGCCTGAATCCGACGCGTAGCGGGATCATCGATGCCTTGCTTGCGATGGGCGCGGACCTGACGACCACGTTGACGGGCGACGCGATGGGCGAGCCGGTGGGCACGGTGCGGGTCCGCTCGTCGCGGCTGCGCGGCGCGCGCATCGACGGCGAGCTGGCGCTCCGCTCGATAGACGAGGTCCCTGCGCTGGCGATGGCGGCGGCGATGGCCGACGGCGAGACCGTGTTCGCCGACTTGAAGGAGCTGCGGGTGAAGGAGTCGGACCGCATCGCCTCACTGGCCAGAGAGCTGGCCCGCGCCCGCGTGCCGGTGGTGGAGCAGCCCGACGGGCTGACCATCACGGGCCTCTCGGGGCGAGGCGCGGGGTTGGGCGGCGGCGCGGTTCAGCCGATGCACGACCACCGGATCGCGATGTCCGGTGCGATCCTCGGGCTCGTCGGGGACGAGGAGACGGTCATCCCCGCCGCGGAGATCGCCACGTCGTTTCCCACCTTCGCTGAGACGTTGCAGGCGCTCGGCGCCTCGCTAGCCGCCTGAGCCCGAGCCGGCGTCGCTCGCGCAGACCTTGTCCTTCGTGCACTTGTTGAGCGCTGCGTTGAGCAGGTCCGCGACGCTGCCGCAGTCGGCGATGGCGATGGACCCGATACAGTTGTCGAGGCCGGTCGAGACGATGGACGCGCACTCGGCCTGCGGCCAGGCCGTGTTGAAGGTCGCCTTGAGCTGCGTCAGGCAGTCGTCGGTGCTGGCGTATTTCAGGCCCGGCCCGATCTGCGCACAGCGCCCGTAGTAGTTGCAAGCCGCCGTGGCGGCCTGGTCGCGCGCGCTCGCCTGGGTCGGGGTCGATCCGCCTCCACAGCCGGCGAGCATCCAGACAATTCCGATTCCGATTCTGATTCGGCGCGCCGCACACATCTCGCAATGATACCGCCCCGCTCGCGTCCGCGCGCTCGAGACGCCTCGCCGGACTGAATTTGAAAGAACGAAGCAGTTTTCGCCTCCACCGATCGCTTGGTCTGTCCACGGACCGGCCACGACGTGGAGCAACTCCGTGGGGGTCTCGCAGAGGGCCTTCCGAGGCCCCTTGGGTCTCTCAGTTGGTGCGGACGGAGACGTAGCCGGTCAGCGCCGTCACGTCGATCCTGAAGTCGAAGTCAGGGCTGTTCCCCGGCAGGTTGCCGTTTTGCATGTAAATGACGGCGCCGGTCGGCACCGGCTGGCCGACGAGCTGGGCGCCGCCCTGGCTCGAGAAGTCGACGTCGGCGTGCACCGCCGCAGCCAGCGTCGGCGCGCTGGGCGCGGGCGTACCCGGGCTGGTGACGCCGGTGAAGATCACCCCACCCGGGGCAGTCAGAACGCGTGCGATCGGGTCGGAGACGACGGGCGGGCGGGACGCGCCCGGGGTGGCGCCCGCCACGTAGGGGCGCAGCTCGACGCGGTCGGCGAAGACGAACGCCCGCACGGCGAGGCCCGTGGACAGCGCTTCGGAGCGGCATTTCTGCAGCTCGCGGGCCACGTCGCTCGCCAGGGCGCGGCCCTCCCGAGCGCGGTTGTCCTTGGTGAAGCTCGGCGCCACGGCGGCCGCCAGCGTCCCGATGATGCAGAGCACGATCATGAGCTCGATCAGCGTGAAGCCGTCCGCGCGTCGATGCGATCTTCCGGCGTGGGTCAACTTCACCGACATCGGCGGAACGCCGCGCGGCATTGAGTGCGCGCTCGGGCAGGGGCGAATTGGGCCGGTGCCGCCGCCCGCGTCAGAAGCGCAGATTCAAGGCCACGGCGGTGGTCGTTCCGGCCGCGGCGGTGGCGCCCCGGAAACGCGTGATCGTGACCGAAGTGCCGACGACCGCGGTCGCGAGACCAGCGCCGATCAAGCTGCCGCCGAACGCGCTACGCAGGCGGTTGTCACTGCAAGTGCTGGTGGTGGCGGTGGCGGCGTGGCAGTCAGGCAAGGTCACCAGCAGCGCGACACCGGTCGCTATCGCGACCAGGCCGCCCATGGCGGCGCCGAGCGGCGGGAGCAGCGAGGGTGGCGGAGCGGGCAGCTTGACCGGAGCGGTCGCCTGCGCGGCCGGCTCCTCGAGGTCGGGCCGAACCGCGTCGGCCAGGCGCAACATGTAGTCGCGCGCCTCCGCCACGGTGCAGACGTCACAAGTCCTGGTCTTCGTCGAGACAGGGAGCGCCGCCGGCGCGTCTCCCTCCGTCGAGAACAGGCGGGCGACCATCTTGTAACTGTTCCCCGAGACGTCGATCTTGACGCGCAGGACGTAACGCACGGCCAGCAGTCGGCCGATGTTCTTGAGGCAAGGTGACGAGTCGCAACCCTTCAACTCGGGGGCGGCGTCCAGCTTTCGCCCGACGTCCACGGGGTCGAGCACCTGCACGCCCGCCCGCACGAGCCCCAGCACGAAGCCGTCTTGGAGTTGAAGGCTGAGCGCCGGCGTGCCATCCCCCTCGATCTTGAAGTCCGGGACCGCGACGCGCATCTTCGCGAACGCCGAACGTGGCGTGCCAAGGAAGATCCCCGCCGCCATGGCGAGGAGAATCGTCGAACGCGAGAAGAGTCCGCTCATGAGCACCCCGATGGCAAACAGGTCGTCGGCGCCGGCCGCGGCTGCGGGGGAAGCCCGAAGCAGGAATGGAGATCGCCCGGCGAGTTTTGTCGAATGCACCGCGGGCTCGCCCAGCAGGTCGAGCGGGGCGCGCCCGGAGCGCAAGCGAAGATCATGCGCGACGGGCTGCCACCGTAGTCGAGCTCGGCGGAGGTCGCGGCCAGGGCTTCGGTGCCGAGGAGCCCATCCACCTGAGGGCCCTGCTGGCGCAACTCGGCCCGCAGGCTCTCGAGGAATCCGCTCCCGTCGGGAACGATCGCCACCCGGACCGGGGCACCTAGCTCGACGTAGGCCGCGGCGTTCTGCGCCTTGCCGCTGTCACCGAGGTCGGCGTCGCATGGCTGGAAGCAGGCCGGGCTGTCGGGCCCGGTCTGGTGGCGTTCAATCCACTCCATTCGACGGGCCCGACCGAGCTCCACGCATGCGCCCGGATTCGTGGAAGGGTCGGACTCCAGATCGACGAGCGCCAGGCGCGGCAGCTCGGACCAGGTCACGGATGCAAGGGGTCCAGAGAGCCAGGGAATCGAGACCGAATCGCCGGCGGCGGGAGAGGGGGGCGGGACCGTCTGGCTCGCCACCACGCGATTCCACGCCGACTGGGACAAGATCACGGGCCCCACCCCCGTCGCGACCAGCAGGGCGAGGTTCGCGCCGGTCGCCTGGTTGACCGCGTCGATGCGGGAACAACAGCGCGGCGTGGGATCGTTGATGGGATCGGCCACCGCGGGCGCCGCGCAGGCGCGCAGCAGCGCCCGCGTGGCCGGAAATTCGACCGGGCCGGTCAGCCCCAGGAAATCGGGCTCCGAGATCGCGGTCAGCTCGCCCCCCCCGAGCAGCGAGAAGTGAAGCACGGCCGCGCACAGCGGACTGTCGGCCGTGCCGGCGCACCCGGGGGCGCCAAACAACGAATCCGGCGCGTGTTGACCGGACCAGAAAGTGATGGCCGGGGCGCCGAACACGATCTGCAGCGAGAAGTTCTTGAGCAGATCCGCGCCGAGGACGACGGCGGAGCCCGCGGGATCGAGCGCGACCGGCAGGACCGCGACGTTCTGGAACCGCGCGCGCACAGGGTAGGTGCCGTCGGCGCCCGCCGTGGCCCCCAGGAGGTCGAAGCTGCGCCGCGCGATCCGCGGCGTCCCATCGGCTTGGCCGGCGAAGAAGGTCAGCGGAGCGCTCGAGTCGATGGTCAGGGTGGCCCCGTCCTGGCCGTTCACGCGGGCCATTCCACGCAGGCCGTCTCCCGGGAGCAAGTCCACCGGAAACCCGTCCACCAAACAACACGCATCGGAGCACCCATCGGCCGCCATTCCCAGCGCCGCGGTGACCCCCACCCAAAGCGGCGCCAACGACCGCCACCCGCCGTGTCGACGGCGCCCAAGCGGGCTCACTTCCTCAATCGAACAAGACATGTTGAGTTTGCGGCAGGTTTTCGTTCCGACGATCGCGTAGTCAATCCAAGGAGGGGAGGTCCAGCTTTGCTGGACCGGCAAGGACGTCAAGCAACTCCGGAGGGGGTCTCGCAGGGGGCCTTCCGAGGCCCCTTGCGGCGGCGGCGTGAAGCAGGGGGGGAGGGCCCGCGGGAGGGGCGAAGCCCCTTCCGCGTCTGACTACCCATCCTTCTCGTCGAGCTTCTTCTTCATTCGCGCGAGGAGCGCGTCGAACCCGTCTTTGTTGATGATCTTGTTGAACTCGGCGCGGTAGTTCTCCAGCATGCTCTGCTCGTCGGTGATCACGTCGTACACCAACCAGCGGTCCTTGTAGATGAGGTGATACTCGAGCGCGATGTTGACCTTCTTCGCTCGCGTCATCGTGGTCAGCGTCGCCTCAACCGTCGCCTCGTTCCCCGTCTTCTCTTCCTTCTGGTACTTGATGTTGTAGTTGGGATCCCCCGTCACTTGCTTCAAGTAGCTGCGCTCGACGAGGTCACGCAACGTCGACACGAAGTCCTTTCGCTGCGCGGACGTGAGGCCATCCCAGTGTTTCGCGAGGGCACGATGCGCGAGCTCGCGGTAGTCCAGGAATCCGCCGACCAGCTTCCGTACGTCGGCCTTCTGAGCCTCGCCTTCGGGAGACCACGCCGGGTATTTCTTCTTGAGGAGCTTGTCGAGTTGATCGTTCGACTTCTTGAGGTCGCTGAGCGCGCTGGCTCCTGCAGGAGGCGGGCTGCTCGGAACGTCCTTATCGTCTGCGGTGTCGCTCCCCGCCGCCTGGCCGGCGCCCCCGCTCGCCTTTCCCTTTGGGGCGGCCTTGGCGGGCTTGCCCTTCGACGCTGCGGCCTTTGGTTTGGCCGTGACCGCCGCCAGCGGAGACGCCGGGGCGTCCCCCTCCGCCCTGGCCGCGCCCATCGCGAGGACCCACAGCGTCGCGCCGGCGAGCGCCGGCAATATGAACCTCAGGTCTGATCTCAATCTCGTGAAGGCTTCCATTGCGCTCCTTTCATACTTCGGACGCGCCCGGACCGAAAGACATGCGCTTCCGCGCGCCCGTTCATGCTTGCGATCCTTTGCCGCTGGCGGCCACGCATGCTACCGTCAGAGCGCATGTCACCCGTCCCTCCGCGGGCAGATCCGGCCGGGGGCGGAAGGCCCCAAGACGAGGTCGTGGGCGCCGCGGAGCAGGCCGAAGCGGCCCGGCGAGCGGCGGTGGCCGAGTCGCTCGACAGTCCGCCCCTGGGCGGGGCGACCGTCACGCCCGGGGACGACGGCTTCGATCCGAAGCAATGGCTGGCGCACACCGCCTCCGAGGTGCGGGAGACGTTCGCGCGCAAGCGCCTGCTGATCTCCTTCGGGGAATATTTCACGCTCTTCGGCGCCTCTCCCGCCCGCCACGTCCGCTCGGCCGCCCAGTACCTGCGCGACGTCTTCGATCACTTCGGGACGAGGCCCGTGGAGGGCCCTCGCGGAAGCCTCACCCGCTGGCGCCTGTTCGACGTGGACTGGGACGGGGGCAAGGATGCCCTCATGGGTCAGGAGGAGGTGCAGGCGGCGGTGTACCGCCTGGTCTCGAACTTCGCCCGCGAAGGACGAACCAATCGGCTGATCCTGCTGCACGGTCCGAACGGGAGCGCGAAGTCCACGTTCGTCGCCTCCATCCAGCGCGCCATGGAGCACTACTCCACCCTCGACGAGGGGGCGCTGTATCGGTTCAACTGGATCTTTCCCTCGCAGAAGCTGACCAAGGGGGGAATCGGATTTTCGGGCGGGGCGTTCGACGCCGTCGGGCCGAGCGACACCTTCGCCTACCTCGAGGACGAGCTCATCGAGGCGAAGATCGTCGACGAGATGCGCGATCATCCGTTGCTCTTGATCCCGCGCGAGCACCGCCGGGCGTTGATCGAGTCCCGGCTTGGCGACGCCATCGCCAAGGGCTTCCGCCCCGCGGACTACCTGTTTCGGGGCGACCTGTCCCATCGCAATCGTCAGATCTTCGAGGCGTTGCTGGCCTCGTACCATGGCGACCTGGGGAAGGTCCTGCGCCACGTTCAGGTGGAACGCTTCTTCGTGTCACGCCGGTACCGCCAGGCGGCCTCGACGGTCGAGCCGCAGATGGCCGTCGACGCCCACGTCAAGCAACTCACCATGGATCGGTCACTGGCGTCGCTGCCACCGGCGTTGCAGTCGCTCACGCTGTACGAGACGCAGGGCGAGCTGGTCGACGGCAACCGCGGGGTGATCGACTTCGCCGACCTGCTGAAGCGGCCCATCGAAGCCTACAAGTATCTCCTGACCACCATCGAAACCGGCCGGGTCTCGCTCGACGTCGCCAGCCTCGACCTCGACTGCGTGTTCGTCGGGTCGTCGAACGAGGGGTACCTGGCGGCCTTCAAGGAAGCGGCGGAGTTCCAATCCTTCAAGGGCCGGATGGAGCTGGTGCGGGTGCCGTACCTGCTCGACTATCGGGTAGAGCAACGGATCTACGAGGCGCAGATTCACGCGACCCGTCTGGAGCTGGACAAGCACGTTGCGCCCCACGTCGCCTGGGTGGCGGCCCTGTGGGCGGTGCTGACGCGCATGAAGAAGCCGTTGCCCGAGAAGTACAGCAAGCTGCTGGGGGACGTTGTGGCCAAGCTGGGCCCGCTCGACAAGGCGCTGCTCTACGCCGACGGCACGATGCCGGAGGGGGTGACGCCGGAGCAGGCGCGCGAGCTGGCGTCGGCCATCGAGAAGATCGCGCGCGAGTCGGACAGCTACCCCAACTACGAGGGCAGGACGGGCGCGTCGCCGCGCGAGGTCAAACAGTTGCTCCTCAACGCCGCCCAGAGCCCGAAGTACCGGTGCGTGTCGCCGTTCGCCGTGTTCGACGAGCTGGAGGAGCTGGTCCGCGGCGTGAGCATCTACGAGTTCTTGAAGCAAGAGCCGCTCGCCGGCGGTTACCACGAGAATCGAAAGTTCGTCTTTCAGGTTCGGGACCGACTGCTCGACGTCATCGACGATGAGGTCCGCACGGCGATGGGACTGGTGGAAGAGCGCCGCTACATCCAGCAGTTCGAGCGCTACGTGTCGATGATCTCCCACTGGATCCGCAAGGAGAAGATCACGAACCCCATCACCGGGCGGGACGAGGAGCCCGACGAGGAGCTGATGGGCGAGGTGGAGCGCGTGCTGCAAATGCAGTCACGGCGCGAGGAGTTCCGGCGCGAGGTCATCACCAAGATCGGGGCCTGGTCGGTCGACAACCCCCGACGCAAGCCGGACATGGAGAAGATCTTCCCCCGGCAGATCGCCGACCTCCGCGAGGCGTTCTTCGGCGACCGCAAGAAGCAGGTGCGCCGAATCAACGACGATCTCCTGATCTTGCTGACGGAAGGTGACGCGAACCTGCCGCCCGATCAGGCGGTCGCCGCGCGCGCCACCCTGGATGGCCTGCGGGCGCGCTACGGCTACTGTGAGTTTTGCGCGAAGGACGCGGTGATGGCGGTCCTCCGTCGCAGGTGATCGCGGGGCGGCGCGAAGGTCATTGCACGCGCGCCGTGGGCGTGAAGGGCGGTGCGGGGGAAGGGGGCGGCAGGGGCGCCTCGGACACAGTGCCCGCCGCCGGGGCGATGCTGTCGTGCCCGACGCCGAGCCGCTCGGCCATGTCGGACAGCGCGTTCGCGAGATCGTGGGCGGCGGCGGCGTCCCGGGCGATGGCGCGCGACAGCTCGCGGCCCTTCCGTCGGGAATCGGCCGATGCCAGGTTCGCCAGGGCCGCCCGGTAGTCGAGCGCGCGCAGCACCTGGGCGTGAATCGAATCGACCGCCCGCGTGAGCAGCTCGCGCTCGTCCACGCCTAGCGCCGACGGCGGCCAGGCCCGCCACACGGCCGGTCCCGTCCCCGAGGTCTCCGGGACGAGCAGCCGGCCGACCTCGCCAAACGCCCCTTCTTTCGGCACGTCCTCGAGGACGATCGCGCGCCGGTCATCGAGAGGGAATTGCTTGCCGTAGAGGTGATAGACGAGCGTGCTGCCGCGGGCCTCCGCGCGAAACACCACGCCGCCGAAGTCGAACAGCGGCAGCGAGCTCGTCTGGAGCGATTCGAGGAGGCGCACCCGGTCTGCGGGCCCGAGGCCCCCGGCCGCGTCGACCGCGAGGGCCCGGGGAACCCGCTTCTTGCGCTTCATGAAATCGATGAGCTGGTCAATGCCGATCACCACGTTCAGCGCGCTGTGGCCCTTGTAGCCCGCGTGGTAAAGACCGACGAGCTCGAGATCGCGGGTGGCGCACGAGACGGCGAGCACCGGGCTGCCGGAGTTTCCCTCGGACAGCAGCGCGTCCATCACGAAGTCGACGTGATCCCAGCCCTGCTCCTGATCGCGATCGTAGGCGTTCACGATCTTGCCGTCGCTGACCGCCTGCATGACGCCTAGCGGGAAGCCACGCACCCGAATGGCGTCGCCTTGCCGCAGGCTGGCGCTCTTGCCGAACTTGTACGGCAGCACGTTCAAGCGCTGGGGGGCCTTCAGGATGGCGGCGTCGAGGAACGGCTCGACGGCGACCCGGGCCAGCGGGATCTGCCCCGGTTCGAAGTCATCCCGCTCGTCGCGGACGATGCGCTGCTTGTCGTCGACGCGCTTGCACCCCTCGGGCACGCCGTCCACGTGGTGGACGCCGTCGGTCACCTCGGGCCAGGTCGCGACGTGATCGTTCGTGAGCAGGAAAGTCTCGTTCCCCGCGACCTCGTAGGCGAACGCCGTCCCGAGCTCGTTCGCCGCGATGTGGCGCCGGCGCAGCTTGCCGTCCGGACCGAAGAACGGGCACTCGTAGCGGGCCGAGCTGCGCACCAGGTAGCTGTACTGGCCGCGCGGACCCTGCTCCGTCTGCTTGGCCCGCAAGGACATCAGTTGCAGCGTGTCTCCGTACGCGCCCTCGCACTCGACCGCCGTCGTCGCCGACAGCCGCGAACGGGTGAGCAGATCCAGGCCCACGACCAGCACGACCAAGGTCAGGGCCAGCACGACGGTGCCCTGGGCCGAGCGGAGCTTCACGTCCCCTCTCCCGGGCGGCGCACGCTCGAGGCGTCTGCCGCGTCGGTGCGCGCCGGCGGGGCCGGCAGCGTCCGACCAAGCGGGAGCATCCGACCATGCGGGAGCATCCGACGATGAACGAAAGCCACCACCAGATGAGATCATAACATGTCGAGGTGGGCCGGCTCCGGCGAGCGGCGTGACGGCCGTGTGCCCCGTGTCCTGTCAGGGAGTACGATGCCCGCCGGTTCGGGTTACGCTTGCCGCTCCTCGCGTGCCCGGTCCCCCAACCCGCCCCACCCCTTGCAGGGAAGGACCCATTCATGGCAAAGCGAACCAGCTCCGTCTACGCCGAGACCATCCGGGCCGCCGTGGCGCTGGCCAGCCGCCCGGCGTTCGATCACCTCTTGTACGTGGGCGATCAGCAGATTCCGGAGGAGCTCTTCCGGGGGCGGCCCACGGCGCGGAAGAAGCTGGCCCAGGCCGTGGCGAGCAGCACGCAGCGGGCGGTCATCGAAGCGAGCGGGGTCCCGGTGTTGCCGGTGCCCGAGTTCGATCTGGGGCGGACCGAGAAGCTGAAGCTGGCGATCGTCGCCGGGATCGCCCGCGGGATGTTTCACGAGGGTGATGTCGTGGTCGGCCTCCTGGCGCGAACGCCGGCGGCGATGCCGGATTCCATCCTGGTCGTCACGGTGGGCGAGGAGGTCCAGGACGGCTCGTTCGGCTTCCTCCAGGCGCAGGGGGTCTCGGCGGCAGTGTTCGACGCATTGTTCGACCTGGCGGTGAGGGTCGGGGTAGAGGGCTGGGAGGGCCGTCCCGTGGGGGCGCTGTTCGTGGTCGGTGACTCCGCGACCGTCATGGAGAAGTCCCGGCAGCTGACGCTGAATCCGTTCCAGGGCTATTCCGAGGACGAACGCAACATCATGAACCCCGAGGTGAGGCACGCCCTGCACGCGTTCGCGGTCCTGGACGGCGCCTTCGTCATGCGAGAGGACGGCGTGGTCGTCGCGGCGGGGCGCTACCTCAACTTCGATCGGGGCCGGGAGGTCGACGTGCCGCTCGGGTTGGGGGCTCGTCACATGGCGGCCGCCGGGATCTCGCGCGACTCGGACGCGATCGCCATCGTGGTCTCGCAGACCTCGGGCTCGGTCCGTGCCTTCCGGCAAGGCAAGGTCGCGCTGGAGCTGGCGCCGCGCTTTCGCCGGTCATAGCTTCGCGCGGGGTGGTACCGTGGTCGGCACATGTCGACTCCGCGATGGCGACTCTCCGACGTCGACGAGGCATTGACGGCGGCGATCGCCGCGGAGCTCGGGCTGCGACCGGCCATGGCCCGCATCCTGGTGTCGCGGGGCTTCGTGACCGCCGGATCGATCGCGAAGTTCTTGGGGCCCCGGCTCGGCGAGCTCCGCGCGCCCGAAGGGATGGCGGATCTCGAGCTGGCCTTGGCGCGGCTCGTGACCGCGGTCGGCGAGCATCAGCGCGTGGGCGTGTTCGGGGACTACGACGTCGACGGCGTGACCTCAGCCGCGGTGCTGACGCTCGGCCTGCGCGCGTTCGGTCTCGAGGTGGTGCCGCGGGTGGCGGCCCGCCAGGCGGGCTACGGACTGCCCCCCGGAGTGGTCGACGCCCTCGCCGACGGCGGCTGTCGGCTGATCGTGACGGGTGACTGCGGCACGAGCGATCTGGCGGCCCTCGCGCGGGCGCGCGAGAGGGGTGTCGACGTGATCGTCATCGATCACCACCAGGTCCCGTCTGGGGAGCGGCTGGCCTACGCGATGATCAATCCGCACCGCCCCGACGACCGCTTCCCGTTCAAGGGCCTCGCGTCCTGTGGGATCGCATTTTATCTGATGGCGGCGCTGCGGTCGCGCCTGAGCGCCACAACCTTCGATCCGCGGGAGCTGCTGGATCTGGTGGCGATCGGGACCATCGGCGACCTCGTGCCCCTCGTCGAGGAGAACCGCATCCTGGTCGCCGCCGGATTGCGTATCCTGGCGGGCCGCCGTCGCCCCGGCATTCGCGCCTTGCTGGATCTTGCGCACATCACGGAGTCGTCGATCACCGCCGAGGACGTGAGCTTCCGCATGGCGCCCCGCTTGAACGCCGCCGGAAGGTTGGGTGATGCGCAGCTCGCGCTCGATCTGCTCCTCGCGAGCGACGACGCCGAGGCAGGGCGTCTCGGCAGCCAGATTGACGACGTGAATCGCGAGCGGCAGCGCATCCAGGAGGAGGTGTGGCTCGAGGCCGCGGCGGCGGCGGAGCCATGGGCGGACGCGCCCGCGGTCGTCGTGGGTGGGCAGGGGTGGCATCACGGCGTGGTGGGAATCATCGCCGCCCGTCTCGTTGACCGATTCGACAAGCCCGCCATCGTCATCGGCTTCGAGGGCGAGAGCGGTCGCGGCTCCGCGCGCACCACCGGCGGGTTGAACGTGTACGAAGCCCTCGCGGCCACCAGCGGGCACCTGACCCGCTTCGGGGGCCACGCGGGCGCGGCGGGGTTGAGCCTGACCACCGAGCGCTTCGAGGCGTTCAGATCGGATTTCCTCGCCGAGGTCGGTCGTCGCAGCTCGAACCGCGTGGCGCCGACCATCGAGGTCGACGCGGAGGTCGAGCTAAACGAGATCAACATCTCCTTCGCCGAGGATCTCCGGCGCCTCGGCCCCCACGGCGCGGGGAATCGGGAGCCGCTGCTCGTGCTCCGCGGCCTCTTCACCGAGGAGACGCGCGTCCTGGCGAAAGGCCACCTCCAGCTCGCCCTCAGCGCTTTCGGCGCGCGCGCCGACGCCATCGCATTCAACATGGCCGGACAGGATCCGGGGCGGGGGGTCACGGTCGATCTGCTGGCCAGCACGGACGTGGACACGTTCCGGGGGACCCGCCGCGCTCGCTTGCGCGTGAAGCACCTGCTGCGCCCTGGCAGGCCGGTGTGAAACGCCCCACGTCGCCTGGACGGCCGAGCCGAGACGGGGCCCCGAATCCGCGCCGCATGAATGACGCAGACAACGAAATCGCCGCCGCGGTCTCCTTCGAGTAAAACTCACCGGTGATGGATCTCGAGCGGCACCCGCGGCCAGCGCCGCGCGAGCGAACGTTCGCCCAGGTCTTCCCGTGGCGGAGCCTGCGTCGCGCGCTGATGCTGGTCGTCCTGATCGTGGCGATCGTCATCCTCAAGCAGCGCATGGGAACGTTCCTCGAGCACGCAGGCCGACTCTGGGTCCCGCCGTCGACACCGGCGGCGTCGTCCGTCCGGGTGCCTTCCCCCGCGCGAGCGCCTGGGGAGGGCGGCCCCGCTGCCGGCACGACGACCGTCCATCTCGGGCCGTCGCTCGCTCCCGCCAGGACCACCCCGGCGGATCGACCATGAGCCAACGTGCCGTCGGAGGGGCGCCGGGGGACGCATGATGGGCGTCGCCGGTCCGCTGCTGTGGGCCATCTTCGGGGTGGTCGTCCTCGGGATGCTGACGCTCGATCTGGGCGTTTTCCATCGCAAGGCCCACGTCATCCGGCTTCGGGAGGCGGCCCTCTGGTCGGGGATCTGGGTGGCGCTGGCCCTGTCCTTCAATCTCCTGGTGTTTTGCCGCTTCGGGTTCCAGCGCGGGCTGGAGTTCTTCCAGTCCTGGATGGTCGAGAAGGCGCTGTCGGTCGACAACATCTTCGTGTTTCTCGCGATCTTCTCGTATTTCTCGGTCTCCGCGCGGCTTCAACATCGGGTGCTGTTCTGGGGGATCTTCGGGGCGCTCGTGACCCGGGGCGTGTTCATCTGGGCGGGCGCGGCCCTGCTGCATTCGTTTCACTTCGTGCTGTACGTGTTCGGCGTCTTCCTGATCCTGACCGCGGGCCGGCTGCTCGTGGGCGAGGACGCGGACGTGCAGCCAGACAAGAACGTCGTCCTCCGGCTGTTCCGCCGGGTGTTTCCGGTCGCGCGCGAGTATGCCGGGACGCGGTTCGTGGTCCGGCGTGACGGGCGCTGGCTGGCGACGCCGCTGCTCCTCGTGCTGGTGGTCGTGGAGGCCACTGACGTCGTGTTCGCCGTCGATTCGATCCCCGCGGTCTTCGGCATCACGCAGGACGTCTTCATCGTCTACACCTCGAACATCTTCGCCATCCTCGGTCTTCGGGCGATGTCGTTCATGGTGGCGTCGGTCGTGCGCAAGCTTCGCTACCTGAAGGCGGGCGTCGCGCTGGTGCTGGGGTTCGTGGGCGTGAAGATGCTGGTGGTCAGCTACGTTCACATCCCCGAGTTGCTGTCGCTGGCGATCGTCGTGTCCCTGCTGCTCGGGTCCGCGGCGGCTTCGTTGATCATCACGTCACGTTCCAAGGGCGACCAACCTTCGAGCCCGGGCGAAGTGCCGGCGCAGGAGTCCTCCGACGGCTGAAGGCGGGGGCGCGCGTCCTCAGAGCCGCCGGTGACCGAGGCAGGGGAGGCTCCGCCGCACGTGGTCCTGATAGCCGAAGTCCAGCTCGGCGATCGCCAGGCCCTCGTGGTTGCCGGCCTCGGCGAGGACGACGCCCCAGGGATCGACGACCAGGGCGTGGCCGTAGCTGGCGCGCTTTCCGCCGTGGAGCCCCCACTGGGCGGGGGCCATCACGAACGCCTGGTTCTCGATCGCCCGGGCGCGCAGCAACACGTGCCAGTGATCCTTACCGGTCTCCGCGGTGAACGCCGCCGGAATCGCCAACACGCGCGCGCCTCGCGCCGCGAGCGTGCGGTAGAGCTCGGGGAAGCGGAGATCGTAACAAACCGACAGCCCGAGCCCGCCCCACCCGAGCGGCGCCACCACCACCTCGTCGCCGGGCGTCACCGCCTCGGATTCGCGGAACGTCGCGCCTCCCGGCAGATCCACGTCGAACAAATGAATCTTCCGGTAGGTGGCGGTAACGGCGCCGGCTGGATCGAGCAACACCGCCGTGTTGTAGATGTGCCCTGGTTGGGGACTGTGCTCGGGAAAGCCGCCGAGCAGCAGGTGAACGCGCGCGTCGCTCGCCAGCGCCGCCATCGCCGCGAGGATGGGTCCGCCGCCCGGGAGCGACTCCGCGATGGCGAGGCGGTGGTCGCGATCGCTGCCGAGGAACGCGAAATTTTCGGGCAGCCCCACCAGCGTGGCGCCCGCGGCCGCGGCACGGCGCACCAGCCGCGCCGCCGTGGCGAGATTCGCCCCGACGTCCTCGGTGGAGGTCATCTGGACCGCCGCGACCCGAAGGCGCGCGTCAAAGGGGGACGGGCCAGCCGACATTGAAATCGTACGGTAGCACGCGCTCGCAGGTGCGGGGCGATCGGCGACGACATTCAAAATCCCCCATGGTTTCAGCGGCTTGTAATCATGTTTCGAAGTTGCGGATGCCGATCTCGCGTGATATAAAGCGCCTTCCGAAATTCCGCGCCAGCCCCTTATCGAAGGTGGGCCCGCAGCCCGCCTTTTTTTTTGTCCGATGACCGACCCACCGCAGAGATGAGAAAGGACACCCAAAATTTGTGGAACTTGGTTGAGCCCTACGTACACGATGCCGGGTTCGACCTCGTCGAGGTTCAATCTGGACGCGAGCCGTCCGGGTGGATCGTTCGTCTGTTCATCGATCGGCCATCGCAAGGACAACCGTCCGGGCCAATCGGCGAGGCGGCGGCTGACCTGGAGGCCGTGAGCGAACTGGCCGTCTCGCACGCGGACTGCGAGAGGGTCAGTCGGGACGTGTCGGCGGCGCTGGACGTGGCCGACATGATTCCTCACGCCTACGAGCTCGAGGTCAGCTCGCCGGGTCTAGACCGACCGCTGCGTCGCTTGTCGGACTTCGCCCGGTTCGTCGGGCGCGAAGCCCGCATTCGCATGACCGAGGGGGTACAGGGGCGGCGTAACTTCTCTGGCCAGCTTGCCGGGACCGAAGCGGGTCTCGTCAAGATCGACTGTGATGGCCGGACCTACCACCTTCCCATCGAGGCCATCGCGAAGGCGAACCTGGTCCCCGATTGGACGAAGGAATTCAAACGGAGCGCCTCATGAGTGATGCTGCCGCCGCCCTGGGGCTGGTCCTCGACCAGGTATCCAAAGACAAGAACATCAACCGCGCCGTCCTGGTGGAAGCGCTGGAGCAGGCCATCCTGACGGCCGCCAAGCGCGCCTTCGGCATGCAGCGGGAGATGGAGGCGAAGTTCAACGAGGAAACGGGCCGCGTCGATCTGTTCCAGATCATCGTGATCGTCGACCAGGTGACGCCGGGGAATGAAGGCAAGGAGATCCCCATCGCCGACGCCACGCAGTTCGGCCTCAAGGCCGAGGTGGGCGACGAGCTGTTGTTCCAGATCTTCTTCGACGAGAAGGATCAGGCGCGCGCCGAGGAGCAAGACGCGAAGTACGGCGCGCTCCTGCAGCTCAACAGGGCCTGGAAGGGCTTTGGCAGGATCGCGGCCCAGACGGCGAAACAGGTCATCCTGCAACGCGTGCGCGAAGCCGAGCGAGACAACGTCTTCAATCAGTACAAGGATCGCCGGGGTGAGCTGATCTCCGGCATCGTACGCCGGTTCGAGCGCGGCAACCTCGTCGTCGACCTGGGCGGCGCCGAGGCAATCTTGCCGGTGCGCGAGCAGGTGCAGCGCGAGTCCTATCGCGCGGGGGACCGGATCGTCGCCTTCGTGGTCGACATCGACAAGGCGGCCCGGGGACCTCAGATCATCTTGTCCCGCACCCACAAGGGCCTGCTCGAGAAGTTGTTCGAGATGGAGGTCCCGGAGATCTACGAGAAGATCGTGCGCATCGAGGCCTCGGCGCGCGAGCCCGGGGCGCGCTCGAAGATCGCGGTCAGCTCGCGCGATCGCGACGTGGATCCCGTCGGGGCCTGCGTCGGCATGAAGGGCTCGCGCGTGCAGGCCGTCGTGCAGGAGCTGCGTGGCGAGAAGATCGACATCGTCCCGTTCGATCCGGATCCGGCGCGCTTCGTGTGCAACGCCATCGCGCCCGCCGAGGTGTCGCGGGTGTTGATCGACGCGTCCACCCACACCATGGAGCTGATCGTCCCCGACGAGAAGCTCTCGTTGGCGATTGGCAAGAAAGGGCAGAACGTCCGCCTCGCATCGCAGCTCACGGGGTGGCGCATCGACATCCACTCGGAGACGAAGGTGCGCGAGATGGAGACCAGGGGCAGGGCCTCGCTGGCGTCCGTGGACGGCGTGTCCGCGGAGATGGTCGAGGCGCTGTTTCGGCTGGGCTGGCGTTCGGCGTCCGATCTCGCCCGGGCAAAGACCGACGAGCTCCTGGACGTCGCGGGGGTCACGGCGGAGAACGCGACGCGCATCGTAGCGAGCGCGGTCCGGGTGGCCGAGACAGAGAAGCGGCGCCGCGTCGAGGAAGCCGCGATCGCCGCGGCGGCGGCGGCGTCCGCGGCCGAGGCGGCGTCAGCGGCCGCGGCGGAGCCTCCGCGCTCGGAGACCGCATGATCCGTGGCTCCTTCATTGCGAACGTGCATCGGGTGTCGGAAGCAGGCTCCCGCCTCCGAATTGGTGCGTGTCGTGCTTCGGGAGGACGGCACGCTAGCGACCGGACCGCGCGGAGGTCGCCGCGGTCGGGGCGCCTCGATTCACTCCTCGGAGGTTTGCCTGAACGCCGCCTGGGCGAGCGGCGCCTTCCTACGGGCCTTTCGGGGGCGGCGTCTCAGCGACTCCGCCGCCCAGACAAGGGCCCTGTTGATATGCAACGTCGATGTCGCCCCCAACCTCCCATCCCCTCCCGGGAGATGAGTCGAACACCATGATCGGAAGCGGATTTGAGCGAAGGTCTGATTCCTCGGGCGGCGCTGACGCGCAGGCGGTCGCCGGACCGCGCGTTCGCGTCTATGAGCTGGCGAAGGAGCTCGGGGTTCCGAACCGGGATCTGCTGGAGCGGATTCGCGGATTGGGGCTAGAGGTAGCGAATCACATGTCGCACCTGGAGGCGGCCGAGGTCGATCGCGTGCGCCGCTCGCTCAGCCGCGAGCGCCATGAGAGCCTGGTTGAAGAGCGTCTGACCGATACGGTGATCCGCCGTCGCTCGAAGGTCGCCCCGGCTCCTGCCGCCGCCGCGCCTGTCGCGGCGCCCCGCCCGCCCGCCGCGCCTGCGGCCCAGGCGAGCCCGTCGGCGAGCAAGGAGGCTCCGGCGCCTGCGCCGAGGCCCTCCGCGGTCGTCGAGCCGCCCGCGCGGCAACAACGAGATCACAAGGAGACCAGCGAAGCCAAGGAAACGAAGGGCGCAGAGGAAGCAAAGGAAAAGGAGCAACCGCGCGCCGCGGTGGCCTCCGAATCGCGGCGCGTGGTGGTGGAGATGACGCCCCCCCCGCGGAGCGAGCCGGCGCGACCCTCCGTGCCCGCGAGCCCGTCGGTTTCCGTGCGCGCGGCCGCGCCCGACACGGCCCCTCGCGATCGTTCGGCGACCCCTGCCGAGGCGCCCCCCTCACCCCCGGCTGCTGGAGAGGCAGGTTCGAGCGTGCCGGCGGCGCAGCCGGCCAGCACCGCGTCAGCTCCCCCGTCGATCCCTCCGGAGTCCCCGGCGGCCCCCCGCGCGGCCAGCCTGGCGGCGAGCGCCGCCTCGGCGGCGTTTGCGTCCCAGCCGCTGCGACAGATCGTTCAGCCGGTCGTCACCGGTTCGGCGGCGACGGGGCAGTTCATCCAGCTACCCGGCCGCCCGGTGCCCGGTGTTCCCAAGATCGAGATCAAGGATCGCGACGAGGAGTTGCGACGCATGGGCCGCGCCCCGGTGGGGCGCGATCGGTTTGGCCGTCCGCTGCCGGGCGGGGGCCAGCCGGGCCAGCGCCCCGGTCAGCCAGGCCCCTGGGCGCCGAAGAAGAAGGTGGCCGCAGCCGGCAAGAAGTCCAAGAAGACGGAGATCACGACCCCGGCCGAGCACAAGCGCGTCGTGCGCATGGGCGACACGATTCAGGTGTCGGACTTCGCGCAGAAGATGGGCATCAAGGGCAAGGAGATCATCAAGCGTCTATGGGCGCTGGGCATGATGGGCGTGAACATCAACCACGACATCGACCACGACACGGCGACGCTGATCGCGAACGAGTTCGGTTACCAGATCGAGTCGACGGCGTTCCGCGAGGATCAGGTGCTGGCCGAGTCGCAAGCGGAGGAGGCCCCGGAGGACCTCGTGCCGCGCGCGCCCGTGGTCACGATCATGGGCCACGTCGACCACGGCAAGACGTCGCTGCTCGACGCCATCCGCAAGGCGAACGTCGCCGCCGGCGAGGCGGGGGGCATCACCCAGCACATCGGGGCGTACAAGGTGCACTCGGATCGCGGCGACGTCGTCTTCCTGGACACGCCCGGCCATGAGGCCTTCACGGCCATGCGGGCGCGCGGCGCGCAGATGACCGACATCGTGGTGTTGGTGGTGGCGGCCGACGACGGCCCCATGCCGCAGACTATCGAGGCCATCAACCACGCCAAGGAGGCCAAGGTCCCCATCCTGGTGGCGGTCAACAAGATCGACAAGCCAGGCGCGAACCCGGACCTCATTCGCAACAAGCTCGCCGAGTACCAGCTGGTCTCCGAGGAGTGGGGCGGCGATACGATCTTCGTGAACGTGTCGGCGAAGACCAAGCAGGGCGTGGATAAGTTGTTGGAGATGCTGGCGCTGCAGGCCGAGGTGCTCGAGCTGAAGGCCAACCCGAAGCGCGCGGCCAAGGGCCACGTGGTCGAGGCGCGTCTGGATCGCTCGCGAGGCCCGATCTCCACGCTGCTGGTGGAGGAGGGTACCCTGCGCATCGGCGACCTGGTGGTCGCGGGCGAGATGTCCGGCAAGATCCGCGCGATGTTGAACGACAAGGGTCAGAACATCACAGAGGCGCCTCCCTCCACGCCGGTGGAGTTGCTGGGCCTCGACGGCGTGCCCGACGCTGGCGAGATCTTCAACGTCGTCACCGACGAGAAGGACGCCAAGACGCTGGTCGAGCACCGGCGCGAGGCGCGCAAGCGCAAGGAGAACACCGGGCCGGCGCGGGTGTCGCTCGAGAACATTCTCGACAAGATAAAGGTGGGTGAGGTCAAGGAGGTCAAGATCGTCCTCAAGGCGGACGTGCAGGGCTCGGCGGAGGCGGTGGCCTCGTCGCTGTCCAACCTGTCGACGCCCGAGGTCCGTGTGAACGTGATCTCGTCGGGGGTGGGCGGCATCACCGAGTCGGACGTCTCGCTCGCGAAGGCGTCCTCCGCGATCATCATCGGGTTCAACGTTCGGCCGACCGGCAAGACCCAGCCGCTGGCGGAGCAGGAGGGCGTCGAGATCAAGCTCTACCAGGTGATCTACGAGGCCATCGACGACGTGAAGAAGGCGATGCTGGGCATGTTGGCCCCCGTGCTGCGGGAGAAGGTCGTCGGGCGGGTCGAGATCCGCAAGATCTTCAACATCCCCAAGGCGGGCACGATCGCCGGCTCGTTCGTCACCGAGGGCAAGGTCGCACGCAAGTCGCAGGTGCGGCTGGTCCGCGACTCGGTGGTCGTCTTCACCGGGCGCATCGGATCGCTGCGCAGGATGAAGGACGACGCCAGCGAGGTCACCGCAGGTTACGAGTGCGGCCTGACCATCGAGGGCTACAACGACCTGCGCGAGGGTGACACCATCGAGGTCTTCGAGATCGAGAGCATCGCGCCCACCCTGGAGATCCCCGGCAGCGGGCCCGTCGCCCGTCGCTGACGTCGTGAGGGGGGCTCGGGCTGCCGAGGGCTCCTTCGGACCTCAGGGCCGGAATGAGTCGAGGGCGGTCAGCAGCTCGCGGAGCGCCTGCTTGAGGCGGGCGACTCCGTCGGGCAGGGGGGCAAACGTCGCCTCGTCCATGTACAGATCGCGCCGCAGCTCGATCTGAATCGCGTGCACGTCGTCATGGGGCCGCCCGTGGTGGGCCGTGATGAAGCCACCCTTGTAGGGATCGTTGAACGCGACCGTGAACCCGCGGTCGCGGAAGTGCCCCTCGACCAGCCGCGACAGCCGCGGCGAGCAACTGGTCCCGTCACGATCGCCGGGGACAACCTCGGCGCGTGGTCGGCCTGGATCCTTGTGGCCGCTTCGGCCCACGGAGGGCATCGAGTGCCCGTCGACGAGGATCGCAAACCCGAACAGGCTTCGCGCCACGCGAAGCGCCTCGGCGAGGGCGCCGTGATACGCAGCGTGGACGGCCTGCCGGGCACGCCACTCCCCCAGGGTCAGGGGACGGGAGAGGGTGGACTTGCCTTCGGTCGTCACCGCCCAGATGAACCCTCTGCCATCGCTGTTTTGCGGGGCTGGGTGTGCGGGAACCGCCCGAGCCGAGACGTCGTTCGGATCGCGGTTCATGTCGCAGACGAAGCGGGAGAGCTGGGCGACGACCACGGGCCCATTCCAGGACCCCGGGTCGCCTTGGGCGACGTCCTCGACCTCGTAGAGCCTGTCCACGTACAAGTCGGCGTCGTTCCGGACCTCCAAGGTCGGCGCCATGGCCGCTTCGAAGCCGCTCGTGGACACGCCCGCGTGCGGAACCGACAGCACGACCGGTGTCTCGGGCCGCGCGCGCGCGCGAAGCCGTATCAGGGGGGCGACCGCGGTCCCGTCGGACGAGACCGCTCGCGCGTCGTGGACGGTGGGAGTGGGCGGCACCGGGGGATTCTACCAGCCCGCGGATGCGGCCAGGCGGGCCCTCACAGGCGCAGACGAAAGCCGAGGTCTGCCATCAGCCCGCCAGCGTTGCCCGAGAGCTTGTCGCCGTTCGAGAGCCGATCGACGGCAATCGCGAGGTAGCGCACGCCCACGACGAACTCTCCCGGTAGCAAGGGGAACGCCATGTCGCCCCCCAGCCCCGCGACGACGCCAGCCGCGGAGCCGCGCGATATGACGGCGCCGGTGGACAGGTCGGTGATCTCGCTCGACAGCCAGGTGACGCCCGCCAGGCCCGTCGCCGAAAGCTCGAAGGGCCACCGCGCCGGGATGTGCATGCGGACGAGGCCGAGCAGCGGGATCTGATCGAGCTCCGTCTGCAGCGACGAGAAAGGCGCCGGCCCCGTGGGGGTCACCTCGCCGTGGATGTAGCCGAGGGAGAGACCGACGCTGAACAGGCGGCCGAGCCCGGCCCGCCGCGGGTAGGGGACCGCGCCCTCCAGCAGCGCGCTCTGACCGAACAGTCCAGAAAAGTTGGAGATCAACCCGACGCGCGCGGTGGCGCTGCGGGCGGTGGCGGGCTCGACGCTGATGAGCACGCTCGTCCTCAGGTCCGGTTCCACGAGCGTCTCGATGACGGCGCGCCGGTCGCGAAACGCCGGATTCGGCACGAACCGCGCTGCGTAGGTGCCAAAACGCGGCGACGGCATCGCCACCAGCAACCCGTCGTCCAACGTGCTCCACATGATCCGCGCGGTGGTCGTGGGCGTTCCCCGTCGATCGAAGACCTCGGCGATGAGATCGATCGCTGCCCGGCCGTCGGCCGCCAGGTGGTCGTCGGACGCGGTCACCTTCAACGTCGAGGGTGGCCCGCCCGTGATCAGAATCTCCCTGCGCGCCGCCGCGTCCCCGAGGCGTGCCACGATGGTCGCCTTCTCCTTGCCCGACCAGTAGGTGGGCGCGGACAGCGTGGTCGTCGCCAGCGCGGCGTCGCCCTCGATGGGCAGGGGCAGGTCGTCGACGACCACCGCAACGCCGGTCACGCTGGTGTCATTGTCCCAGCGATCACGGGCCGCGATGTGGAGCTCGGCCCTGTCTCCCGAGCCCACCACCAGCTGGGGAAGGTTGCACGTGATCAGAAGCCGTGCGGCCGCGCCCGGGTGAAGGGCGAGGGTCTCCGTTCGCTCCGAGGTGCCGTCGCTCATCGACGCCGTGAGCTTCGCCGCGCCGCTCGCGGCGTTGCGCGGCATCGTCGCCACGAACCTGGCTACGCCCGGTGCTCCGCCCAGTCGTCTCACGTTGCCGATCGACGCGCGCAGATCGATGTCCTCGGGATCCACCCTGGAGCCGGCACGATCGATGGCCCAGACCTCGACGGGCACCGGCGCGCCGGCGTCCGTGTCGGAGGGCGCCAGGATGAGGAGCCGCGGGTAGTCGCTGCTCTGCAAGCTGACCTGCATCTCCTTGATGCCCCCGAAACGACCCTGCGCGATGGCGCGCCCCGTATCCACACCCGGTGGCACCACGATGGGGATCGCGACCGCGCCCATGGCATCGGCGGCGACGGGGCCGAACGACCGCCCGGCCACGTCGATGGTGACGCTGGCGCGCGGCTCGGTGTGGACCGGGAAGGTCGTCGTCGCTGGCAGGGAGATCGTCGTCGTCGCGTGCGCCTCGGCCCCTGATGGCAGCGCGACCTCGACCGCGATCAAAGCGGCCTGCGGAAAACGTTCCCCGGGCACGTGGTACACGCTCGTGAAGGTCCCCGGGACGGTCCCGGGGACGAGGGGGTCGATCGTCCCCACCGTGGCCTGCGCGCGCCCCGGCTGCGCACCGCTGGCGCCGTCGCACTGGACCGTGACGTCGAGCCGCGTCTCGCGGTCCACGCCCAACGTCAGGACGGAACGCTCGGCCACGATCGTCACCGTGCAAGCGGCCGGCAAGGCGTCAGCGGGGCCAGCCTGAACCACCGACGCCAGCGAGGTCATCGCCAGGCAGGCGCAGGCGGCGCGCGCGACGTCGGAAAGCTTGCGTCGGCCGCTGGTGTTCACGGGGCCGAACCGCTGGACGCCGCGCCAGCGATGGGAAGTGTGAGCTTGAAGACGGTCACCGCCGGATCGCTCCAGGAACCGGGGGACTCGAGCAGCGCCAAGGAGCCCCCGGCCGCGCGGGCGATCTCCCGGCTGACCGCGAGGCCGAGACCCGTTCCGGCCTCGTGTCCTTTGGTGGTGAAGAAGTCCTCGAACAGGCGATCGCGCGCGGATCGGGCGACCCCCGACCCGTTGTCCGCGACGAAGATCTCGACCGTCGGAGATCCCGCCGCCGCGAGCGCGCGCTGTACCCTGACCTGAATGATTGGGCTCGGCCGTCCGGCCAGCGCGTCGAGCGCGTTCGAAAACAGGTTCACCAGGATCTGCTCCAGCTCCTGCGGCGTCGTGGCGACTGGCGGCAGATCTGCCGCGAGCTCCGTGCGAAACGTGACGCCCTTCCGAAAACGCCAGTCCAGCAGCGAGGCCACTCGAAGCAAGGTCGGCGATACGTCCGCGATGCGATCCGCGCCCCGCAGCGCCGGCATGGAGAGGTGACGGAGATCGCCGACCAACGTCGTCAATCTTTCCGACTGCTCCACGATGTGACGGGCGAAGTCCTGGACCTCGTCGGCGTCCACTCGGTCGCGATCGAGCAGCAACTGGGCGAGCCCCTTTATCGCGAAGAGAGGCTGCCGCAGCTCGTGGTTCAGCTTGGCGGCGAAGCGGCCGAACTCAGCGAGCCGGCCCGCCGCGGTCAGGAGATCGCGGAGTCGGCGATTGTCGGCCTCGAGCGCGGCCAACCGTTCGACCGACGGCACGGCGGGGTCACTGTCGGACGGGGGATCTGGTGGGGAGGGATCTTTGCGCATCATCTTTGCCACAGCTTCACGGGGATCGGGGTCAACTCGGGCGGCCGCGTGGTGATCCTGCTGATCTCGCGGCGCTCTCGCTTCGAACGGCCCGAGGCGTCCTCGACCTCGACCTCGACGGGGTTCGGTCCGGTGCGCATGGCAATCGAAGCGCTGAAGTTCCCTTCCTCGTCCAGCGCGGCGGCCGTCCCGTTCACGCGGACCTGGGAGCCCGGCCCTACCTTGCCGGTGATGGGGAGCTTCTCCTCGTGGCGCTCGCCGGCGGGCCACGCCACGGAGAGCAAGACGTCCTCGGCGATCCGCTCCGGATTGACGGGCGGGCGCCCAGGCTCGGCGCGGGTCTCGTTGCCCGCGCTGACCGTCACGGCGCGCCCGGCCGCCTCGAATCTGGCTACGCCCTCGGTCGTCGCCACGGCCACCCGTCCCCGTTCGTCCGCGGTGACGATGAACCGCGCGGGGAGCGCCCCCACGTTCGCGGTTCGCGTGTGAGCTGCCGTTATGGCGACGCTGTCGCCGGTTCGTCCGACGTGCGCGACGACCTTGCCGCGGCGTAGGTCGACGCTCGCGCTCTCGCCCGAGATGCTGTCGAGGCGAATCTCGACCCGATCACGGAGCTCGATCTCCGTCGTTCCGCCGCCCTTCAGCAGCACACGGCCGAGGCCCGTCTTGACGACCTCGTCTTGGGCCAACACGTCGCCCGGCTTGATCAGGGTCCACACCCCGCCGCGCAGCACCTCGACCCGGCCGCTGGCCTCTGCCACCTGGAACATGCGACTCTCCACCTCAGGCTTGAAGGCAACGGGGGCCGTCGGAGGCCCGCCGCCCTCCGGACGCTCCGGCGGGAGGGTCCGGGGCCTGTCACCGAGCGGCCGAGAGAATCGCAGCGCCGCGACGCCGAGCCCGAGGACGATCGCGATCGCCAACCCGCTGCCGGCAACCGCGGTCGCTCGCCGGGCGCTCCCCGGCGCTCGGGCGGGGCGGGGCGCCGCGGGCGGGCCGGCGGGCGGAGGCATGCTCGGTTCGCTCATGTGAGACGCGTCCGCCCTCCGTCAGTGGGAAAGGTCATGGAGAACGTCGTGCCCCGCCCGACCTCGCTCTCCACCCGTATCGCCCCGCCGTGCGCCTCGACCGTCTTGTGGACCATCGACAACCCGAGGCCGACGCCGCTCCAATCGTCCTTCGTCGTGAAGAAGGGATCGAAGACCCGGGGCAAATCGTCCCCCGTGATGCCGCGTCCTGTGTCGGTGATGGCGACCCGCACGAGCGCCTCCCCCGGGATGGTGATCTCGATCGTCAGGGTGCCCCCTTGCGGCATGGCCTTGACCGCATTCTGTAGCAGTTGGATGAAACTTTCCTGCAGCTCGGTCGGGTTCCCCCGGATCGCGGGGATCGTGGCCGGGAATCGTCGCACCAGCTCGATACCGAGGTCCGCGATGTTGCGCGGCCCGCACAGCTGGACGGCGTCCTCGAGGATACGGGGCAGCGCGACGGCGTGGAAGTCCTCGCCGGCCTGGCGCTGGGCGAAGCGCAACAGGTTGGATACGATCTGGCGAATGCGGAGGGCCTGGTCCTCGATGTCCTTCACGAACGCTCGCCCGGGGTGGATTCCGGGCAGGTCCGCGAGCAGCAGCTGAGCCAGACCCAGGATCCCCGCCAAGGGGTTGTTGATCTCGTGGGCCACGCCCGAGCCCAAACCTCCCAGGGCGGTGAGCGTTCGCGACCGGAGCAAGAGATCCTGGGCCT
The DNA here is from genome assembly GCA_964443975.1 of uncultured Myxococcales bacterium. GTDB lineage: Bacteria > Myxococcota_A > Polyangia > Fen-1088 > Fen-1088 > DASYCK01. Next base: position 252,079 of record CAYUFS010000002.1, read on the forward strand.
GTCTCAGCTCCTCGGTCTTCTCCGCGACCCGCTTCTCGAGCGACTGATTCCAGCCCACGATCTCGTCCTTCTGCTTGACGATCTCGCGCCGTGCGCCATCCAGCGAGGTGGCCATCCCGTTGAACATCGCGGCCAGATCGCCGAGCTCGTCGTGGGATCGCACCGCGAGCTTCACATCCAGGCGGCCGGCCGTGATCGCCTGCGAGCCGCGCGCGAGCTCCGCGACCCGGCCTGCGAGCCTGCGGGCAAAGATGCGGGCGGCGAACGCACCCGCGATCGCCGAGACCGCGATCCACAGCAGCGTGGCGACGCGAATACGCCTGACCGGGAGCAGCGCCGCGGACTCCGTCCTCTCCACGAGCACGCCGAACGGGTAGGGCGTGGTGGGAGCGAAGGCGCCGATCACCGCGCCGGCGTCGCTGGCATATTCGCCGACGATCTCCGAGGCGGGCAGCCCGCTCGCCGTCGCGCCCGGCGCCCGGGCTGGGGCGCCCGGAAGGGCCTGCACGGCCAGCAGAGCGCCGCCGCCGCCCGCGCGGTCCATCGTCGGCCCGACGAGCCGCCCGTGATTGTCGACGAGCTTTACGCGCAGGTCGTCCGTTCCCTGCGTGGCCAGCTTGGCGGCGAGTCCTCGCAGGGTCACCTCGGCGGCCAGGATCCGACGCGCCCCCGCGATGCGCTGGGTGAACGCGACCGCCAAGACGACATGGGGCGCGTGCGCACGGCCGCCCACGAACACCGGGCCGACCGCCGAGCCGCGCGCGAGCGCCTCGGCGACGGGCGCCATCTCGGCGAGGGTCTCGAGGTCGGGGGCCTGCATCGCCTCGCGCTCACGCAAGGAGTCGTAGCGCTCGGGGTTCTCCAGGTAGGCGGGCTCTCCCACCAGCGTCGCCTGATCGTCGAACAGCGCGACGGCGGTGAAGGCGCCGCTCTGGTGGTAGACGAGCTGAAGAAACTTCGCGACCCCCTCACGGGTGGGCGCCTCCTCGCCCGCGCGTGTGAGGTCGAGGATCCGCGAGTCGACGCGCAAGATGTCGACGAGATGATCGAGCTCCGTGGAGATGTGCTGCGCAGCTTGACGAGCGAGCTGGAGCTCACTCTCGTCGACGGCGCCGCGCACTGCCGCCTGGCCGATGCGGTAGGAGGAGTAGCCCACGATGAGCAGCGGCAGCGCCGACACGCCGAGGGCCAGCAGCGTCAGCTTGGCGAGCAGCCGGAGGCGGATCATGGGGCGGTCGCCGAGGCGCAGCTTGGATCGAGCAGGACGCCCGCGTCGCTCGGCGAGTCCTGGTAGGTGAACGACGCGGGGAGGCTGCCCATGCCGGTCACGGGATCGATTGCCCACACCGAGACCGTGCCTTGACCCGGCGGAAGACAACCGACCACCTTGTCCTCCGCCTCGTGGCTGACTCCCCCAAGAGGCTGGGCCTCCGCGGCCGTGGCACCGAACGCGATGATCACCGAGTCGAGCAAGTCGTTGCCCGCCACCGTGACGCGAATGCCGCCCCCGGTTGGACCGACCGCGGGGTTGACCAGGCGCGGACGAGGCGGCGCCACGTAGCGAAACGGCGCGGTCGCATAGTCGATGCCCGCCCGCGATTGGACGCTGACCTGCACCACGCCGGGATCGTGGGGGGGCGTGAGGCCCATGATGGTCATGTCGTCCGCCTGGTCTCCGCCCGCGACGGAGCCGAGGATGAGGATGCCGTCCAGCGCGGCTTGCGATCCGGGCAGAAAGTGCTTTCCGTGGACGACGAAGGGCTGGTTTCCGGCGAGGGCGCCGATCGAGCCCTCGAACTCCGTGATCACCGGTGGCGCGGCGGCGAGGAGCGGGACGTTCACCGCCGTCGTATGCCCCACGACGTCCGTGGCCAGAACGTGAAGCGCGAACGCCTGGGGCGTGACGGCCTCATCCGGGACCGCGGGGACCGAGAAGCTCTGCCTGCACGTCACCTGCCCGGGGGGCTGTCCGGTGATCTGGTCCGGGGGCAGATCGCAGAAGCCCAACGCGCCGGCGGACGTATCCCAGCTGACGCGGGCCAACTGACCTGGACCGTCGTCGGCGATGACCCTCAGCATGCCCACTCCCCCCGCGGGCAGGATCGCGTCGTCCATTGGAGCCTCGACGAAGAGCGACGGCGGGTCCATGTCCGGCCCGAGCTCCTGGAAGGCGGCGGTCACCATGGTCGCGCGCCCGTCCGCGGTATCGATTCGCAGCCCGTACCGACCGGGCGCCGTTCCGGCCGGAACGGTCGTCAGGTAGGTCTCGACGCCATCCCATCGCGGCGAAGAGAGCGGCACCACGTCGCCCGGCGTCGCGCCCACGAGGGACATGCGAATGGACCCTGGTTCGAAGCCCGCGCTCTCGTCGGCGATGTCGATCGCGAGGGCCGGTCGAAGCGCCGGCGCGGTGACGATCAGGGTCACCGGAAGGTCCGAATAGGCGCTTGGCGGCGCGACGGTCACGTCGCCGGATCCGCTGCCGACGTCCCTGCATCCGCTCACTGCGGCCACGGCCGAGGCCGCGACAACCAGCAGCCTGCGCGGGGCACTGCCGGACGGCCCAGCCCGCCCATGACGACGATCGCCGGGGCTGCGGCCTCCCGGGGTTCGCGCGCCCGGCATCAATCGAAGAATGCCTCCGTGCGGATCTGACGTTTGCGGTCGACCCCGAGGGCCATCAACGCCCGCTTCGTGTCCGCGATCATGGCGCCGTTGCCGACGAGATAGAAGGTCGGGGCCTGAAGCGCGGGCAGCGCGTCCACCAGGGCCTGGGTGATTCGTCCGCGTCCCCCGGTCCAGGAGGGGGGTGGCGACGTGAGAAAGATCGACAGCCCCACCTGCGCCGCGCGGCACAGCTCGTCGATCTCCTGACGCGCGAACAGGTCGGACTCGTAGCGGGCGCCCCAGAACAGCAGTCGGCGCCCCTCCAGCGGCTTGTGCATGAGCTCGCCCAGCATGGGGAGGACGGCGGCCAGTCCCGTGCCGGTGGCTCCGAACACCAGGTCGCCCGGGTGTTGGGTGTCGAGCACGAAGAAGCCGTGCGGGCCGGTCATGCGGACGTCGCTGCCAACCGGCAGGCTCAGCAAAAAATCGGTCGCCGCCCCGTCGGGGATCGCGCGAATGATGAATCGCAATCGATCCCCCGCGCTGCTCGGCGAGGCGATCGAATAGCTGCGCCGCAGGGGAACCCCGGCCTTGTCATTGCCGACGTTGAGCGACACGAACTGGCCCGCTCTGAAGGGGAGATGCGGGGGGTCCCGCATCGTGAAGACGAGGTCGACCACCCCTTCGCCGACCGCCGTGCGGGACGACAGAGTTGCCGTGAGCGGCCCGGCCTGGGGGGCTGGAGGCGACAGGGACATGGAAACGATACTACCAAGCCGCTGTCGTGCTAGGGTCGCGCGATGGTGCGAATTCCATGGACGAATCGCCAGGGTCTGTTTGTCCTCGGCATGGTTGCTTGGCTCGCCTCGGCGGGCGCCTGTCAAAAAAAGGAGGACGCCGGCAAGGCCGCGGGATTGGCCCCGAGCGCCGCCACTGCCCCCCCCGCGGTCCCCGTTGCACCCGCGGCTCCTGTTGCACCCGCGGCCCAGGCCGCGCCTGCGGGCCCGGCGGGCGGCGAGACCATCACCGGAAAGATCACGTTGTCCCCCGCTCGCAAGGGGGACGTCACCCCCAACGACGTCGTCTACCTGGTGGCCCGCCGGATGCCCGACAGCCCGGGAACGCGCGGGTCCTTGGTCGCCGTCAAGCGCTTCACGGCGCACTCGTTCCCCATCGAGTTTTCACTCGGCGCCGCCGACATGATGTTCAAGAACGGGGCCTTCGAGGGCGCGCTCGCGCTCGCGGCGCGTGTGGACAAGGACGGGGACCCCATGACACGGAAGAAGGGTGACGTGTTCGGGACGCTCGACAACGTCAAGGTGGGCGCCGCCGGCGTGGACCTGCAGCTCACCGAGTTGCAAAAGGAAGACGAGTCCCTGGCTGGCGCTGCCCCTGCGGGCGGAATGCCGGCGGGACATCCTTGAACCGGCGCTCGTGAAGGCGTATTTCTTTGGCCCCTGAGCGTCCCTAACGTCAAGCAATCTGCAATTTGACCCGAACGGAGAGCCGATGCCGGATTACAAGAAGTTGCGCGACATGGTCAGTCACCGGGTGACGTTCGAATACGACTCGGGCGCCAAGGTGATCGGTTACCTCGCCTCCTGCGCCCCGGCCACGGGACCAGTCCAGATGGTGGTGTTGTCCAAGGTGCAGATGCTGGACGCCACGAACGGCGTCATGGCGAAGTACGACGAGCTGCCGCTCGTACCGAACGGGTTGCTTGCCTTTCGGGTCACCGAGGGCCCACTTTAGACCCGGCTCGTTGGCGCTGACCGGGTTCGCCGTGAGACGCTTGGTGGCGGTCGTTCGGGGACGGGTTCAGGGCGTCGGCTTCCGAGCGGCGACGCGCGAGGTGGGATGCCGGCTGGGGCTGCGCGGCTGGGTGCGCAACCGCTTCGATGACACTGTCGAGGTCGCGGCCGAGGGGGATGACCCCGCCCTCGAGCGGTTGCAAGCGTTCTTGAAGATGGGGCCTTCATTGGCGCGCGTCACCAACGTCGACGTGTTCTGGGAGCCGGCCACCGGTGAGCTGGGAGCGTTCGAAATCAAGTAGTCTTGGTCGATGAGGAGGTTCCAATGAGCGCTTCCGAAGGTTCGGGTGTCATCCAGTCGGTCTCTCGCGAGGAACGGCGGTTCCCACCCTCAGCGGCGACGCGTGCGCGCTCGCTCATGGACCAGGCGACCTACGAACGCCTCTACAAACGCTCGGTCGATGAGCCGGAGGCCTTCTGGGCGGAGATGGCCGCGGCTGAGTTGACTTGGTCGAAGCCCTGGGACCGGGTGCTCGAGTGGAAGCCGCCGTTCGCCCGCTGGTTCGACGGGGGGGAGCTGAACGTGTCGGTCAACTGCCTCGACCGGCACCTCGCCACCCGCGGCGACAAGACGGCCCTGTTATGGGAGGGGGAGCCCGGGGAGGTTCGGAAGCTCACATTTCGAGAGCTGCACGCCGAGGTCGGGAAATTCGCGAACGTCCTGAGGTCGCTCGGCGTCGTCGCGGGTGACCGCGTCGCCATTTACATGCCGATGATACCCGAGGCCGTGGTGGCGATGTTGGGCTGCACCCGGGTGGGGGCGACCCACACCATCGTCTTCGGCGGGTTCTCGGCGGACGCCTTGCGGGATCGAATCAACGATTGCGCGGCCAAGATCTGCGTCACCGCCGACGGTGGTTACCGCCGCGGCAAGGTCGTTCCGCTGAAGGCCAACGTCGACCGCGCCCTCGAGAGCACCCCGACGATCGAGCGGTGCATCGTCGTTCGCCGCACGGGCGAGGGCGTCGAGGTGAAGGCAGGCCGGGATCTGTGGTGGCACGACGAGATGGCGAAGGCGGATGCCGCCTGCGCGCCCGCCAGCCTCCCCGCGGAGCATCCCCTGTTCATCCTTTACACCTCGGGGACGACCGGAAAGCCGAAGGGGATCGTCCACACGACCGGTGGCTACCTGCTCGGCGCTCATCTGACCACCAAGCTGGTGTTCGACCTGCACGAGGACGACGTCCACTGGTGCACGGCGGACATCGGCTGGGTGACCGGTCACAGCTACGTCGTCTACGGTCCGCTGTCGAACGGCGCCACGACGGTGATCTACGAGGGCGCGCCCGATGCCCCCGACAAGGATCGGTTCTGGGACTTGATTCACCGACACGGCGTCACGGTGTTCTATACGGCGCCGACCGCCATCCGCGCGTTCGTGCGCTGGGGTGCGGAGTGGCCGGACAGGCACGACCTGTCGAGCTTGCGCGTGCTGGGGTCCGTCGGCGAGCCCATCAATCCAGAGGCGTGGATGTGGTACCACGACGTCATCGGCAAGGGCCGCTGCCCGATCGTGGACACCTGGTGGCAGACGGAGACCGGCGCCATCATGATCACGCCCTTGCCCGGCGTGACCACGACCAAGCCGGGGAGCTGTACCCAGCCGTTCTTCGGCGTCACCCCGGAGGTCGTCAAGCGGGACGGCACGCCCTGCGCTCCCGATGAGGGCGGGTTCTTGATTCTGCGCAAGCCGTGGCCCTCGATGCTGCGGGGAATTCACGGCGATCCCGAGCGCTACAGGAAGCAGTACTGGAGCGACGTCGCGGGCGCCTACTTCACGGGTGACGGCGCTCGCCGGGACAAGGACGGCTACTTCTGGGTGATGGGCCGCGTCGACGACGTGTTGAACGTCGCGGGACACCGCCTCGGCACCGCCGAGATCGAGAGCGCGCTCGTCTCCGCGCCGGGGGTCGCCGAGGCCGCCGTGGTGGGTCCCCCGCACGAGCTGAAGGGGCAGGGGATCTGCGCGTTCGTGACGTTGAAGGCGGGCGTCGACGCGACACCGGCCCTGAAGAAGAGCCTGTCGGACCACGTCGTCCGCGAGATAGGGGCGCTGGCCCGCCCCGACGACATTCGCTTCACCGACGCGCTGCCGAAGACGCGCTCGGGAAAGATCATGCGCCGCCTGTTGAAGGAGATCGCCACCACGGGCGTGGCGCTCGGCGACACGACGACGCTGGAGGACATCAATGTCCTCGGCCGCCTGTCGGCGGCCCGCGACGACGACGAATGACCGCGCGCCGCGCGCCGGCGGCGTCACATCGGCGAGCGGCGACAGGCCCTGAGCCCCGCGCGTCCCAGCAGCACGGGCATCACCCGGCCCTCGGTGATGAGCTCGAAGTGACCGTACTGCGAGCGCAAACACAGCAACTTCGCGCCGCGCTCCGCCCGGGAGAGCTCGGAGATCTCCCCCGGAATCCGCGACAACGTGATGGCGTAGGGCAGCTTCTTCACGAAGGGATCCGCCCATTTCCCGGTTCCCTTCACCACCAGGGTCATGCGGTTCCCGTGCTCCCGCGCAAGCCAATCCAGGAAGTCGGGCTCGTTGCCGTAGAGGGCGTCGATGAGGATGAGCTGATGAAGCGCCGGCTCGTCCAACCACGGAACGAGCGTTCGGTAAGCGCCCGAATGACCGACGACCACCAGGGGGCCCGGGAGGTCGCGCAGGTGGACTGCCCGAAACACCATCGTCAGGAGCCGGCGGAGGCTCGACCATGACGCGGTCTCCTCGGGCGCCGCCGGTGCCTCGGGGGCTATGAACAGGGCGTTGCGCCGGCTGGCCGCGAACTGCTCCGCGAGCTTGTGCTCGTGCCAGGCGTCGTCGATGTGGGTGTAGTAGCCGTGCACGTAGACCACCACGCCGGCGGTCCGCCGATCGAAGCCGGCGGGCCGAAACAGGTGCACCGGGCCGTGGTTCGTCTCGAGGCGCATGTGGCTGCCGCCAGCCTCGCGCTCGGTGCTGACGGGCCCCGAGAGGTGCCCCGACAACGTGAGGGAGGTCGACTCGATCTTCATGGAGCCGCACAGCAACGCGATGAGGAGGAGCGTTCCGGTCACGTCGTCAGTTCACGAGGCTCACTTGATCACCCGGCGAGTAATGAGGAGGTGGTCGTGATTCCCGATGTCCGGGTAGCCGAATCGGAAGGCGAGGGGCTGGGCCTTCTCCGCCCAGAGCTTTCGAAACACCTCGGCTGGCCGGATACCCCCGCCCAGGAACGGCCCGTCGAAGCGCCCGTACGGGATCTGTTCAAAACCGCTCGCGACCGCGTCGTCCGTGGGGATACCGGTGCTGTCAGAGATCATCCACACCATGTTCTTCAGCAGGTAAGAGCGAATCTGGCCGAATTCCTTCCACCACAGCAGATAGCTGGCGGCCTTCGTGATGGCTGCGATGGGCCCCTTTGCTTCGAGGTGACGGAGCACCGAAGGATCGGCGGTGAGGTGTTTGTCGTCGAGATTCGCGGCGATATGCCTGAAGATTCGTCGCTGGCCTCCCCCACGGGGGACGAACTCGATCTCCATGTTCGCGAACGACACCCGGCGAACGTTGGGGCCACCGGTGCCGTCGAGATCGGCCTGCGTGAGGTACTGCAGACCGCCATGGGGGTCGACGCGGAAGAAGCGCAGCGCGACCGGATCCAACTGGTTCATCTCGAGCGCGACCAGCGCGTAGGTCAAGTCGCCGGGGAGCTTGCTCTTCGCCATCTTGCCCATGTCGATGGTCTTCGAATGGCCGTAGTGAAACAGGTGATTCACCTTCTCGCGGACCTCGGCCAGCATCGGCTCGAGATCCATCGGCGTGAGGGCATCGATCGCGCGTGGATCCCCGGCGGGCTCGAGCGAGAGCGTGGTGATCTCGGTGGCCCTCGGGAACGTCACCAGCGCCGTGAGGAGGTCGCCGCCACCGAACGGATACACCACCGTGGTCGGGAGATCGTGTGGCACGACGGCCGTCAGGAACGGCTGCGCCTGCGTCAGCCAAAGGTGGCGCCAGCGATCCTGCAACGCGGCCAGCTCCGCACAGTGACGCTCGACGATGCGCCCGTCGAATCGTTCGGGCAGCGCGCCGAGGGGCGAGCACGCCGCTATGTGCGACAGCGTTCGCGCGTAGGACGTGAAGTCCACGGGCAAGCGGGTCGGCTCCGACGGCGAATGAACGATCGGCGACGGCGGCGGTGATTGCTGCGTCTGCGCCAGCGGCGCGGCGGCGCCGCCCGCGTCCGGCGCTGGCGGTGGAGGCGGAACGGGGCCGAGCGACGCGGCCATGACCATTGTTCGCAGGGCGAGCGCGCCAAAAACAGTACCGAGTAGCACACCTGAACTATACACTCTCCCTCGGTGACGTCCGAAAGACGCGGTCTCGGAATGTGGTCCGGTGTCGGCCTGGTCGTCGCCAACACCGTCGGCGTTGGGGTCCTCACTAACACCGGGTACATGGCGGGCCGACTTGGTCCCTGGGAGATCATGCTGGCGTGGCTCGTCGGCAGCGTGATGGCGCTCGCTGGCGCCCGCAGCTATGCGGCCATCGCAGCGGTGATCCCGCGCTCCGGTGGCGAGTATCGATACCTGTCGGATCTCTGGCACCCGGCGCTGGGTTCGCTCGCCGGCTGGACCTCGCTGCTGGTGGGCTTTTCGGCGCCGGTGGCGCTGGCCGCCTCCACCGCAGGGCCGTTCTTCTCGACGCTGGTGCCGGGGGTTCGTCCAGTGTTCGTGTCCGTCACGTTGATCCTGCTCGCCACGGCGTCGCAGGCGTTCGACCTCCGCTGGTCGAAGACCACGCAGAACGCGTTCGCGATCTTGAAGGCGATACTGTTGGGGGGCTTCATCGTGGGCGGGCTGGCCTTCGGCCGTCATGGTCTGCCGACGTGGCATGCGCCCGAGGCGACCGGGACGTTGCCGCTGCGGCCGTTCGCGGTGTCGCTGGTCTACATTGCGTTCGCGTTCAGCGGCTGGAACACGGCGATCTACGCTGCCGAGGAGTTTCGCGATCCGCGGCATACCGTGCCGCGCGCGATGATGATCGGGACGTTCCTCGTCGCCGTGGTGTACCTGGCCGTGAACTGGATCTTCGTGGCGAACCTCTCGGGCGATCGCCTGGTGGGATGGCTGAAGGAGGACACCTCGCGCATCACGCTGGCTCACCTGTTGATCGGCGAGCTGGCCGGGGGAGGCGTGGCGCGGCTGGCCTCGCTCTTCGTGATCCTGTCGCTGGTGTCGTCCGTCATCTCGATGACGATGGTGGGCCCGCGCGTCTCGGCCGCGATGGCGCGGGAAGGGTTCCTGCCGCGGGCGCTGGCGGGGCGAGACGGCCGCCCGCCGTTCGGCTCGGTCCTGCTGCAGAGCGCGCTCGCCCTGGTGCTGCTCGCGACGCACGGCTTCGAGGAGCTGCTGCGGTCGGTGGGCTCGATCTTGACGCTCACCTCCGGGCTCACCGTCGCGGCGCTGCTGCGCTTGCGGTTCAGCCGGCGCGACGACGTTGTCCGCCCGTCGTGGCTCGTCGTGGGGGCGGCGATCGTCTACCTGGGGGGCTCGACCTGGATGCTGTTCTTCACGCTCACCGAGGCGCCCCGCACCCTGATCTGGCTGGCGGCCGTCGGCCTGGCCGCGTGCACGGCGTACCTCGTGGCGGCGCGCCGGAAGGCGCGCGAAAACAGGCTTCGGACCTCGGGCCTCGGGCGTCCCGCGAGCTGAGAGGAGTCACGAGCGCCCGACAGCGCCGCGGTTGCATCGTTCAAGGGGGCATCGAGTGTGCGCCAAGCAAGTCCCCGCTCGGATGGCCTGGCCTCCCCGACACACGGGCCCAGCGGGGAGGAGTCCCGCGGCGGCAGGACCCGCGCAGCGAGCGCAACGCCGCCCCGCTCAGAACCAAGAAGCGGAGATGTGACGATTCATGAGGCCGGAGGCCCGTGGCCCTCCTACCCTGACGATATTGGCGTCGTGGCCGTCGCGGCGGTCAGCTCCTGCTTGCGCCGCATCGAGCGGGCGACCAGCTCGGAGACGTTCAGGACGTGGACCTGCTCGGCCGCGTTGCGGTCGTTCACGCCGTCCGTGAGCATGATCGTGCAGAATGGGCAGGCGGTGGCGACGGTGTCGACGCCCGCCGCCAACACCTCGTCCACGCGGTTGTGGTTCACGCGCGTCCCCGTCTTCTCCTCCATCCACATCCGTCCTCCGCCGGCCCCGCAGCAGAACCCGTTCTCGCGATTGCGCGGCAATTCGACGCGCGGGGTGGCGGTGGGAACCGCGTCGAGGACGTCGCGAGGAGCGTCGTATTCGCCGTTCCAGCGGCCGAGGTAGCAGGGGTCGTGCAGCGCGATCGACCGCCCCTGGGTCTTCGCCGCGTCGATCTGCACCTTGCCGGACGCCACCAGCTCGCGGATCACCTGGGTATGGTGGCGGACCTCGAAGCTCCCGCCGAGCTGAGGGTACTCGTTCTTGATCGTGTGCAGGCAGTGCGGGCACGCCGTGATGACCTTCTTCACCTTCTTCGCGTTCATCGTCTCGACGTTTTGCTGCGCCTGCATCTGGTACAGCATCTCGTTGCCGGAGCGCCGCGCCGGATCGCCGGTGCAGCCCTCCTCGAGGCCGAGCACCGCGAAGTCGACCGCGGCCTCCTTCAAGATGTCCACGAGGGCCAGCGTCTGCTTCTTGATGCGGTCGTCGTAGGCGCCGGCGCAGCCGACCCACAGCAGGT